>JARBUI010000014.1 GCA_029239755.1 Clostridia bacterium
TTTGTAAGCCAAGGTGCAACCACCTGGCATATATATTAAATTTAAGAATTAAGGCTCAATTTAGAATCGTAAGGGTTGCATTTCGATTTACAATTGAGGGATTAAATAGAGCTAAGTGAAAACGGCTAAATGAAATGGAGGAATTTTTATGAAGAATATAAATCAAAAAGTGACTGATATCACGATTGCATATATTGGAGGAGGTTCAAGAGGATGGGCTTGGACCTTTATGGAAGACCTAGCCCTTGAGGAAAAAATAAGTGGTACAGTCAGACTTTATGATATTGACAGCAAAGCAGCTAAAACTAATGAAATCATTGGGAACGCTTTAAGTAAAAGAGAAGAGGCGGCAGGCAAATGGCATTATGAAGCAGTGGCCTCATTAAAAGAAGCATTAACAGGAGCGGATTTTGTAGTCATTTCTATTTTGCCGGGAACATTTTCAGAAATGTATTCCGATGTCCACGAACCCGAAAAATACGGCATCTATCAATCTGTTGGAGACACTGCTGGGCCTGGAGGTGCTGTAAGAGCGCTGCGAACTATCCCAATGTTCGTAGAAATCGCTGAGGCTATTAAGGCTTTTTCACCTAAAGCGTGGGTCATTAATTACACAAATCCTATGACAATTTGTGTAAGAACGCTTTATGAAGTATTCCCTGAGATCAAAGCTTTCGGCTGCTGCCATGAAGTGTTTGGTACTCAGAAGCTCCTTGCTCACATGTGTGAAGAATTTTTAGGAATTGAAAAAGTAGACCGCAGAGCTATTCATGTCAATGTAATGGGAATCAATCACTTTACATGGTTTGATGAAGCCTCTTTTCAAGGGCTGGACTTATTTCCAATGTACGAAAAGTTTGTAGATAAGTATTATGAACAAGGCTTTAATGAACCAGATAAAAATTGGGCAAACAGCACTTTTGAATGTGCCCACCGCGTAAAATTTGATCTCTTTAGAAAATATGGTTTAATTGCAGCCGCTGGGGACAGACATTTAGTTGAATTTTTACCTCCTGTCTATTTAAAGAACCCCGATACGGTGAAAAGCTGGAAGTTTGGTCTTACGACAGTGGATTGGAGGATATCTGATCTAAAACAACGTATGGATAGAGCCAAGAGACTGGCAGACGGTGAAGAAAGCCTTGGTAATGAGGCTTCTGGAGAAGAAGGGATATTACTTATTAAGGCCTTAGTTGGTTTGGAACGCACAATAAGTAATGTAAACATCCCTAATAGCGGTCAAATTCTAAACCTTCCAATAGGAGAAGTAGTAGAAACAAATGCTTTATTTAGCCGTGATAGCATCAGACCAGTATTTGCTGGAGCATTACCAGAAAGTATTGCTTCACTTATAACGCCTCATGCTTCCAATCACGCAGATTTATTAAAAGCAGCAATGACTGGTGATAAAGAATTAGCTTTTAAAGTGTTTGTTAATGATCCTCTAGTGACACTTTCAGAAGAAAAAGCACGTATTTTATTTGAAACGATGCTGCAAAACACAAAAAGATACCTGCCAGTAGAATTTGTTTAAAAGCTTTATCATTTATCATTAAAAGTTCATAAAAGGTTCACACAACTGACACATTGACTAATTATATTAAATTTATGGATTAATTAGTAAAGAAAAAATTGGAGGACCTTATGCGGACATTTAAAAATTTCAGTACTGCTCTAAAAATTATTAGCCTTATCATATTTATGAGTATTTCCATGCTTGGGATAGGGATAGTTGGTTTAAATTATACCAATATAGTAAGTTCAAACATGAAAACCATGTATGAGGAAAACCTATTGCCTGTAAAATGGCTAAACCAAATACGTGCGAATAATCGATTAGTTGAAGTGTTAACAATCAAAATAATGCTGACTGAACAAGACAAGGAAACAGAGAAGGAATCAATAAGTAAAATAAACGAACAGATTCAAGAAATCAGTACGCTTCTTGAGGGATATGAAAAAACAAATCTTGATTCTTTTGAGTTAGAAAAGATAACAAGCATAAAGAAGAAGCTTGATGCTTACGGAGCGGAGCATCAAAAGGCATTGGATCTAGCCTCTAGCGGACAGAGAAATATTGCATATGATGCGTTTTCAAAAAATGCATCACCGCTAATGATGGAAGTAAATGCTTCTCTTAATGAGTTGGCTGAATATAAGAGTAATAAGGCTGAAAAGGAATACCATAGCGCAATCACAGGGAGCGATATGGCGAAAAAAATGATTTTAGGTATTACTTCGGTTGCAGCAATCTTGTCTATGGCTATTGGGCTCATTATTTCTAGAGTGATTACCAATCCACTTGTAGAGATGGTGGGGCGAATAAAACAAGTAGCAGAGGGGAATTTAGCCATCAATCAAGTAGAAGTTAACTCAACAGATGAAGTTGGTCAACTGGGTATAGCGATAAACACTATGTTAGTAAACATGAGGAATCTTATAAGACAAGTAGCTGGCTCTGCCAAAACGGTAACCTCTGCATCAGAAGAATTATCGATGAGTGCAGAACAATCAGCAAGTGTTAATAACCAAGTAGCAATAGCAATAAGTGATGTGGCTGCTGGAACAGAAAAACAGGTAACTGCAATAAATGAAAGCTCTGAAATCGTTGATCGTATGTTAGAGAGTATTCAGCAAATCGCAGTCAATACAAATGCAGTAGCTTCTTTGTCAGATAAGACAGATGAGTCTGCCTTAAATGGAGGAAAGGCCATAAATTCCGCGGTCAATCAAATGATAAATATTGAAAAAACAGTTATGAACTCTGCAGTAGTTGTCTCTAAGTTGGGTGAAAAATCAAAGGAGATTGATCATATTGTAACAACAATTTCTGAAATGGCCGATCAAACGAATCTTCTTGCTTTAAATGCAGCAATTGAGGCTGCAAGGGCTGGTGAAAATGGCAGAGGTTTTGCTATTGTGGCAGACGAAGTTCGTAAACTTGCTGAGCAGTCACAAGATGCATCAAAACAGATTACAAAGCTGATTAGAGAAGTTCAGGAAGATACAAAAGAAGCTATTACTGCTATGAATGCTGGGACGAGCGAGGTTAAAATAGGGACAGGAGTTGTAAATAATGCAGGAGCAGCATTTACAGATATAGCAGCTCTGATCGCCCAAGTATCTGAAAAAATCAGAGAAATATCATCAGAAATTCAACTTGTGGCCAGTGGAAGTCAGAAGATTACTGTATCTGTACGTGAAATGGCTAAGATTAGTATTGAAACAGCGAACCAAACCCATGCAGTCTCTGCAGCGACTCAAGAACATTCTACTTCTATGGAAGAAATAGCAGCATCTAGCCAAGGTCTTTCTATCATGGCATCTGAATTACTGGCAAGTATACATCATTTTAAAGTCTAGGCAGCTTTTTCAGAAGATTTTACTTGAAATAATGCCTGCGATTATTGCACCGATTACATTTGACAATAAATCAAAATTTGTATCTTTAAGGCCATGTTGGTTATTGGACTGACTAACAGAGTCAAGAATAAATTCATATATTTCATAGATACAGCCATATGCAATACCTAGGGCTGCTACAAAAATAGATACATATAGCCTTGAATCAATTACAGGTTTGATAGTCTTATCTAATATATCATAAAAGAATAGGGCATAAGAAAACGCACCAAACCCATGGAGAAATCTATCGAAATGCTTAGAACGATAATAAAAGTTCAAAGTTTTACCAACAAGATTGTTACCGATGATTGTAATTAATGCAAGAATGATAATAAAGGGCTTAACATAAAATCCAAACACATATTGTGATATTAGAAAAATAATATAGAGGATATAGGATACTAGATTTTCAATAAAGTGACTCTTTTTTTTCTTAAGGAAATCAGCTATGCCAATAATGATAATGATAATTGTAAAGACAACTGGTATAAGGACTAATAGCTCATTATATCCCATATAGACACCTCTTTTGCTAAATGATTTATATCTTCTTAAGATAACCATTTTTCTAAAGCCTATGTATTACATAAGGTAAATAATGATAAGATTTACAACAGTCTTACTTATGCTGCTTTTGCTGCAGATAGATAAGATACAAAAATAGTATAAAAGTGCATTTCCAAACAAATAATAAGACATAATTTATTGAGGAGGAAATGCTATGAAAAAGTGTAAAAAAAGCATTCTTGGTAGTGTAATTATAGGCAGCTTGTGTTTTTTAGGTGTGAATATACTGGCAGCCAATTCTAAAAATGAAGCTGCTTATTTAGAAAGATATCAAACTCTTATGCAAACGATGAAAACAGGAATGGAAAGCGCCCCTAAAACAGGAGACGCTGCAATTGCCTATCTTTATCAAATGCTCCATCATCACGAAGCAGACATCATCATGTCACAAAGCGTATTAAAGTATGGTCAAAATCAAAAGGTAAAGCAAATAGCAAAAAAAATAATCAAAGATCATGCCCATGAAGTGGCAATGATGAAGGAACTTATAAAAAAGATGGAAGCAAATCCAAATCTGGATACAGAACAAGAAGAGGAATACATGATTGAATTTATTGAGTTTTATACGAGGATGAAGCTAGCAATGGAGTCTGTTAAGCCCACCGGTAATGTTGATAAAGAGTTCTTAAAACAGATGATTCCTCATCATGATGCAGCTGTCAATATTTCTCGTGTTGTTTTAAGACATACAAAGAATCCAGAAGTTAGAAAAATGGCTAGAAACGCTATAAAAAGTCAAACGGCAGATATCAAGGACATGAGTAAATTAATAAAAGAAGTGAGTTAAAAGATTTAATAGTATTGTCTCTTATTATTTTTCTTAAATACATCTTTTGTGTTATAGAGCATAGGGGTTTCTATAAAACATAAGATGTATTTTTTATTTATAAGAAACCATACGTCTCTAATAGTATTACATTTTATTATTAAACAAAGTACAAGGATGATGACTAAAAATCATACCAATTTAAAATGTTAAGTATTAAATTTTTCGAGAATTTCTTCAAGGATTTCGAGTGTATCAAGAGCCGCTACTCTTGAACTAAAATAATCATCTAATAGGGCAATTCTATCTGTATCAGAGGTGGTATTTATTAGCAAATTCAAAGTATATAAACTGCTTTTAACAAGATTAAGAACATTAAAAGTAAGTAAGACATGTCTGGTACGATCACTAACAACGGGAATGGTTGCTAAGTAGTCTTGAATGATCTTATTAAGTCTCTCTATATTATTATTAATCAAATTAATACGCGATTGAAGTTGTCTGTTTTCAGGAGAGGGGTCTTTAAGAGCAGATAGGGCTATATCAGCAACTTGGCTTTGAATTGTTTCTATTTGGGTAAGGAATTGTTCAATAGCTTGTTTATGTTGGGCATCACTAATCATCTCATCACTAATATCAGATGCATATAATGGGATGCTCGTAAGGAAAACAGCAATTGATAACAGGATAGGTACTAATGATTTAAGTGCATTTATTTTTTTCATGTAACACCTCTAATTAATAAAGCATATAAATTTAAAGCAGCTGATTTCATAATAAATACGTATTATTAATGAATAAGTAAGAGCAGGCTTTGATAATATATTTAAAAAGCTAAGTATTATAATTTTCAAGATTACTCTCCAGTATTGTAAGGATGTTAAACGCATTTATTCTTGTGCGAAAGAATTCATCTAGCAGCTGAATTCTTTGTACATCAGTTGCTGCACGTGCTAATGAACTCAGCGTATATAAATTACTTCTAACAAGATTGAGAAAATTAAATGTAAGTCGGACTTGTCTGTCCTGCTCGCTTAGGCCTTGGACACTATCGGCATAATCTTCAATCCTTTCGTTAAGTGCAAGTAAGTCATTGCCAATTGCATAAATTTGCAGCTGGAGCTCGTTGTTGCTATTAGCAGAGCCTTTAGAAGCAGACTGGGCAATAGTAATAGATTGATCTTGAGCATTTTTTATCTCACTTATGAACTCATAAATGATTTCTTTATGCTCGGCAGGAGATGGTGAAGCAGGAGCCATAGCAGCACCTAAAGTAGTAGAAGAAAACATAATGGGAACCATGAGCATAATAGAGACTAAAAATTTGAGTTTATTTATACTATTCATGTAGTACCTCTAAGGATTAGTGAATTTACATCATTAGAATAACCAGGGTGTGAAAAGAGTATGTGATATTTGGAGATTTATTTCATCTTTTCTTGCTGAGTTCTGCATTTTCTTATGAAAACTTATGCAGATAGAATGGAAGTTGAGCGATTCGCGGGCAATTAAAAAATCAATAACTAAATTATATGGAAAAGGACTTTATGTGTTATAATATAAACTGAATAGTAAGAATTATCTTTTTATAACTTGAGGAGGTAGGTGAGAAGATGCGTAAATCTAAGATATTGGATTTTGGAAATATAGAAATTAAATTTTTATGTAAAATATTATTCTTTTGTAGTGCTGTAGCTGTTGCTATTGGAGCTTTTAGAGCTGGTTACATAACTTATATATCAAATACATATGAAAAGGCACTGCAGACAAATGGGCAGCTCAAATTGTATACTGTTGTTGAAGTAAATAATCTTCCGTTAGGTATTTTGTATGGCCTATTGGTGTTTGGAATAGGGCTTGCCGTTGCGCGTATAGTATGTGAAATAGTCTATATTATATTACAGTTTCTTAAGAGTAATACTAAAGAGGATAGAGAATATATTCAAAAGTTAAAATGAATTTAAATGGGAGGGAGAAAATGATAAAAAATAAAAAACTGCCTATTGCGCTATTTAATGGAACGATTGCTACGACTAATGGCGTTTATTCTATTAAGGATATAGATTTCGAAACAGCTAAAAAATATATTTATGAATATGGCTTTATTTCTGCTATTGGTCATGATGCAACGGCTGAGATTATGTCTGAAATAGTAGGCATTACTATCCCAAGAAATAGAATTCAATTTTATCAGCAGATAGGACAATTAGCGATTGTATTTAAGCTGAATGAAAGACCGCCAGAAGGTATTGTACTGGATAGAAAAGAAATTGAACGTATTGGATATTGCTTTAAAATAATGGAGAGATTGGAATAAACGAAAGCACACTTTGGAGTTCAGAGTGTGCTTTCGTTTATTCGCATAAAAAGTTCTAGTTATATTTTAATGAAGATAATGGGACATACTATACTATAATTTATTAAGCAAGAAGGGGATATGACATGATCAATATATTTAAGAGTATGGTAGTTTTAGTTATTATAGCAGCAATATTATCAATAAGTGTATTTATCAATCAAAATGCTGAAATACAGGTAAATTTTATTCAGAAGCCTGTTCAGTATACTCAAATCTCATATAACACTATAAAGGGAGATCACAGCATTGAAAAATGGTATCAAAGATATTATCAAAAAAAAGGAATTCATTTCATAGAACATGGAGGACACACATACATTCTTATAAGTGCGGGACAAAGGCCAACCGGTGGGTATATGCTCTTGTTAAATGATATGAGGCATATTTCAGCTGGAGCAGTTTATGTTACTGCAAAGGTAAATCACCCATCAACTAATAGAAGAGTTACACAGGCTTTAACTTATCCTCATCTTCTTATTAAAACGGATGATCCATGTGTTATAAGAGTAGAGGGATGCATCAATGAAGCTGAAAACGGTACGCAGACATGAGAGAATTGAAGTATCAGATTAAAAAAAGCATAACTTTGCTTTTTTTAATGGCATTACTATCTATAGATATAGGATTTACTGGATGTCAAAATGATAAAAACCCTAATCCAGCACAGTCTCAAAATATGAGTGCACAAAACCCTAAAGCAAAGAAAGAGAATTTCAAGAAGACAAAGCAGAAGTCTAAGAAAGAAGTCAAAAAGAAGGTTTTAATTGATGTACCTATTATTTCTCAAATGCCAGAACTTCAAAATGGTTGCGAAATAACCAGTTTAGCCATGCTGCTGCAGCATGCAGGGATTAAAGTGGACAAGATGGCTTTGGCCCAAGAGATAAAAAAAGATAAAACCCCTCTTCTGCATGATGAAGAAGGGAATATGAAACAATGGGGCAATCCAAGTGATGGTTTTGTTGGGGATATTACGGGGAAAAATGATGGATTTGGTGTTTACCCTAAACCCATGATAGAACTTATGGAGACGTATATACCTGGAAGATCTGTTGATTTAACCAAACAGCCATTTGAAACATTACTAGAAAGTATTGACCAAGGAAACCCTGTTATTGTATGGGTAACTGCTAGGTTTAAAGCTCCAAAGGAATATAGAGAGTGGGAAAAGAATGGGAACAAGATTAAGGCAACATTTGATGAACATGCAGTTCTCCTTGTTGGCTATGATAAAAAGTATTGCTATATCAATAATCCTTTTAATGGGAAGAAAAATCAAAAAGTAAAGAAAGATACTTTTATGAAAATATGGGGTATTATGGGGAACATGGCTGTTTCATATAGATAAATATTCCATCTGTATTTTTTGCACTTTGCATATTTTAATAAATATAATAGGGTACACTACCTATAAATCTTAATAAATAAAAGGTGGTGCAGCATGAAAAAAATAGCAAAGCATATCATTATATTAATAGTTATGGTAATGATGATGTCAACCAGCGTTTTTGCACAGGAAGAAAGTAATATACAAGGTAATCCTAATATACAGGGATACCCTGGTCAAAGACCTATTCGGTATACACAAATTTCATTTGATACCATAAGAAGAAATCCAGATCTTGCAAGATGGTATCAAAGAAATTATCAAAGGGAAGGTATTCATTATAGAAAGTCCAGAGGAAATATGTATGTTATTGTAAGTGCTGGGCGAAAGCCTACGGGAGGCTATACACTCATTATTAGAAATATAAGACGAACTCAAAGAAATACTGCTTTTATTAGAGCCAGACTGATTCCTCCAGCACCTAATATGATAGTAACACAGGCCATAACCTATCCTCATCTTCTCATAAGAATTGATGACTCACGTATTACAAGAGTTGAGGGAGTTATTAATGAACCTAGAAGAGGGGAACAGAATTAAAAAAATTAAAAATAGTACATTTCGTAGCAGCAGGCCAAAGGGCCTGCTGCTTTTAAATATGACAACTGTTTTAAAGACGCTTGCTTTGTGAAATGCAGGGAGTATGACACAGAGCTGTAAAAAAAATAAATAGCAGTTATGAAAATAAATGTTTTGGGTAATAATGTAACTGAATTTAAGACTTAGAAACTCAAATTATTAATAGAAAAGAAGTGATTAATATGACAAAACCACAAGCTATAAGTGTAACAGAACCAACGGGTGAAGAGTTTCCAAAAGAAAAATATGATGAACTTGGAAAGTTTATTGATGGTATGGAAACAACAAAAGGGGCTTTAATCGAAATACTTCATAAAGCTCAAAACATATTTGGCTATCTTCCAAGAGATGTACAGCTTTTCGTAGCAAGAAAATTAGGTATTCCAGGAGCAGAAGTTTTTGGTGTGGTAAGTTTTTATTCCTATTTTACTACTAAGCCAAGAGGAAAACATACTATAAGCTGTTGTATGGGTACTGCTTGTTATGTTAGAGGAGCAGATAAGATTATAGAACGAATAAAAGAAAATTTAGGTATTGAATCAAATGAAATAACAGAAGACGGTCTCTTTACTTTAAAAGATGTAAGGTGTATAGGCGCATGTGGGCTTGCACCGGTTGTCATGGTAGATGATAAGGTATATGGAAGAGTTAAGGTGGAAGATGTTGATGACATTATTAATCAGTATCGTAAGTAAAACAGAATAAAAGTAAAAGAGAAGGAGGAAAAAGTGTGCAAATAAAATCTTTAGAAGAACTTAAGAAAATAAAAGAGGAATATAAAGACAGAGTCAGGTTAAGAAGCCAAGTTGAAGGAACAGGAGATCAGACAGAGATTCTTGTAGGTATGGCTACTTGCGGAATTTCATCGGGAGCAAGAGAAACTTTTAATGCATTTATAGAGGAACTGGCTGAGGAAAAACTAGACGACGTCAAGGTAATAACTGTAGGATGTGTTGGTTATTGTCATTCGGAGCCGACTGTTCAAGTGAATATAAAAGGTCAAAAACCTGTACTCTATGGCAATATAAAGAAAGAAAATGTACATGAACTAATAGAAAAGCATATTAAAGGCGGGGAGCCGGTCAAAAGGTTTATTCTTAGTACGGATTTTGAAATAGTGTAGAGGACTTGAAGGAGGCTGATAAAATCATGGAAAAAATGCGTATGAATGTACTGGTGTGCGGCGGGACTGGATGTATAGCAAGTGATAGTGAAAAGGTAGCTAAAAACCTAGAAGTTATCATTAAAGCCCGTGGCTATGACAAAGAGGTAAGTGTTGTAAAGACAGGCTGCTTTGGATTTTGTGAACAGGGGCCTATTGTAAAAATTGAACCTGACAATATTTTTTATGTAAGGGTTGGTGCAAAGGATGCTAAAGAAATAGTAGATGAGCACATTATTAAAGGAAGAAAAGTCGAAAGGCTTTTATACAAGGATCCAGAAGATAATAAGCCAATCAGCAGGCAAGAGGATATTCAGTTCTACAAGAAGCAGCTTAGAGTTGCTCTAAGAAATTGTGGGTTTATTAATCCAGAAGACATCTATGAATACATAGCTGCCGGAGGATATGAAGCGCTAGGTAAAGCATTAACACAAATGACTAGAGATGAAGTAGTAGAAGAAATTAAAGCGTCTGGGCTTCGTGGCCGAGGGGGCGGTGGATTCCCTACAGGAGTTAAATGGGAGATTACAAAAAAACAGGAAAGTGATGTTAAATTTATCATATGCAACGCAGATGAGGGAGACCCAGGGGCATTCATGGACAGAAGTATATTAGAAGGGGATCCGCACAGTGTCTTAGAGGCCATGGCAATTGGCGGTTATGCAATTGGTGCTGATAAAGGTATTATTTATATTCGTGCCGAATATCCTCTTGCTATATCAAGGCTTAACACAGCTATAACTCAGGCTAGAGAGGCAGGACTGCTTGGGAAGAACCTTTTTGGTACAGACTTTAGCTTTGATATTACCATTAAGTATGGGGCAGGAGCATTTGTCTGCGGAGAAGAAACGGCTCTTATCAATTCTTGCGAGGGAAAAAGAGGTGAGCCTAATTATAAACCGCCATATCCTGCACAGGAAGGGTATTGGGGGCATCCAACATGCGTTAACAATGTTGAAACCTTTGCCAATATTCCTGTGATTATAACGAAAGGTTCTGAGTGGTTTTCTTCTATTGGAACGGAAAACAGTAAAGGCACAAAAGTATTTGCTTTAGCAGGTAAGATCAATAATGTAGGACTTGTTGAAGTTCCTATGGGAGTTACCCTTCGTGAGATTATTTATAATATAGGCGGAGGCATACAAGGCGGACGTAAATTTAAAGCCATACAGACCGGAGGTCCCTCAGGCGGCGTTTTAACTGAGAAAGATCTTGATACTCAGATTGATTACAATAGTCTCCTTGAAGTTGGTTCTATGATGGGTTCGGGAGGCATGATTGTAATGGATGAGACTGATAACATGGTAAATATAGCAAAATTTTATTTAGAATTTACTATGGATGAATCTTGTGGAAGATGTACTCCGTGTCGTATCGGAACAAAACGTATGTATGAGCTTCTTAATAAAATTACAAGCAGAAAAGGAACAATGGCTGATTTAGATGCACTCAAGCAATTAGCTTACATGGTCAAAGATGGTTCGTTATGCGGACTTGGACAAACTGCTCCTAATCCAGTCATTAGTACTATGAAAAATTTTTGGAATGAATATTTAAATCTAATAAAAGATGAGGATCATCCGCGTGGCGAAGGAAAATATGTTCCGAAGAATAAAATTGGGATGAAATCCTAAAAGAGGGAGGCAGAAATTTTGTCTGATAACAAGATGCTTAAAGTAATAATTAATGATAAAGAACTCATGGTACCAGAAGGCATAACTATTTTAGAGGCGGCTCATGAAGCAGGGGTCAAAATTCCTACTTTGTGTCATTTAGATTTACACGATCTTAAAATGGTTAATCAAACAGCTTCCTGCAGAGTATGTATGGTGGAAGCGCCGGGCAGAAATGCACTTGTACCAGCATGTGTAACAAAGGTCTCTGATGGTATGGAAGTTAGAACAGACTCAATTCGTGCTATAACTGCTCGCAGGATGGCAGTGGAACTGTTATTATCTAATCATCCGAATGAATGCTTTACTTGTCCTAAAAATCTTGAATGTGAGCTTCAGGCATTAGCTGCAGAATTAAATGTAAGAGAAATCCGTTGGGAAGGCGAAAGAATGGATTATCCCAAAGATTTATCCAGTGATGCCATCGTAAAAGACTCCAATAAATGTATTTACTGCAGAAGATGTGAAACAATGTGTAACAAGGTACAAACGTGCGGTATATTATCAGGAATAGGCCGTGGTTTTGATGCTTTTGTAGGACCTTTTAACAATATACCTATGGTAGAGTCTTCATGCACCTACTGCGGGCAATGCGTACAAGTATGTCCTACAGCTGCCCTAACTGAAGTTTATCATATGGATAAGGTATGGGAAGCTATTAATGATCCTGACAAATATGTTATTGTACAGACTGCACCAGCTATCAGGGTTGCTCTTGGGGAGCTATTTGGCATGGAGGCAGGAACTATTGTTACGGGTAAGATGGTTACAGCTTTAAAACGTATGGGGTTTGATGCTGTTTTTGATACTGACTTCGGAGCAGATCTTACGGTTATGGAAGAAGCTGCAGAGCTTATTTACCGCATAAAAAATAACAAAACACTGCCTATCTTAACAAGTTGTTGTCCCGCGTGGGTAAAATTTATAGAACATCAATTTCCTGAATTACTGGAAATTCCATCAACTTGTAAATCTCCTCATATCATGTTTGGAACCATTGCTAAAACCTATTATGCTAAAAAGAATAATATAGATCCCGATAACATTGTAGTTGTTTCAATCATGCCGTGTATTGCTAAGAAAGCAGAAGCTAAACGTGCTGAACTTACAAAGGATGAGCATAATAATGTAGATATTGTTGTCACAACTAGGGAACTTGGCAAAATGATTAAAGAAGCAGGTCTTGATTTTCCAAATCTTCCGGATAGTGAATATGACCATCCGCTTGGAGAGACGACAGGAGCATCTGTCATCTTTGGAACAACAGGCGGCGTTATAGAAGCAGCTCTTCGGACAGCTTATGAATGGATGACAGGAGAAGAACTAAAAGATGTTGAATTCCAGCAGCTTAGAGGACTTGATGGGGTGAGAGAAGCAACGGTTGATATTGGCGGTAATGAACTCAAGATCGGCATTGCCCATGGCCTTGGAAATGCCCGAATTCTCCTTGAAAATATACGTGATGGCAAGTCGGATTATCATGCAATAGAAATTATGGCTTGTCCAGGGGGCTGTATCGCTGGCGGAGGTCAGCCATATCATCATGGAAATGTTGAAATTGTTAAGAAACGACAAGAAGCGATTTATGAAGAAGACAGAAACAAAAAGATAAGAAAGTCTCATGAGAATGCAGAGATTCTAGAACTTTATAAAGAATATTTAGGAGAACCATTTGGCGAGCTTGCCCACCAACTCCTCCATACCCATTATGAAGAAAGGGAAAGAATATAGCACTTCTCTTCAATAATAGCAAATAAAGAAGAAGACTTTAGGTGAGAACCAGGGCACTTAGAGTCTTTTCTAAAAAAAGCAGGTAGGTGTCTAAGACCTACCCGCTAGAGTTTTATAATCGCTAATCACTTTAGTCGTCCCAACGATGACAACGGCAACAGCATTTTCTGTCACGTCTATCATCTTCAAAGAACTCATCTAGTAAGTCTTTTACTGCTTCAACAAATTCAAGAGCCTCTTCACATTCTTCAAAACATCTGCTGCAATTATTTCTGCGTCCGTTTGTAAATTCGCCTAAAACATCTCCATTATTTCCATTACGACGACCCATTTTCAAAAAACCCCTTTCAAAGATTTATAAAGTGAGTAGCGCTACTCCTATCCATATAATATGCATTTAGACAAGAAGTGACATTGTTTTTTGATGAGAAATTTAAAAAAATAAGATAAGTTTATTAAATATACTTAGTTTTATATATATAATTCTAAATTTGGAAATTTAAGGCGAAATAGTATAGTTTACTATTTATAAGGAATCGAGTTGACATTTTTAAAAAGTAATAATAATATAAAGGTAAGTAATTTCAGCAAGTCCTTATTTAAAGGACTTGCTTTATTCATTTAAAGGTATTTAGAAAGCAGGTAAAAAAATGACTTACACAGTAAAACGATTTATTCATTATTATAAGCCTTATAAGAGGTTGTTTTTTACGGACATGTTTTGCGCATTTACTCTATCAGGGATAGATCTTGTCTTCCCTTTACTCGTACGTTTTCTGATGAACGAAGTTTATATAATGCCTAATACAGCTGAAATTGTGAAGTATGTAGCAGTCATAGGGCTTATTTTATTCGGAATGTATATCATAAGATATTATTGTCAATATTTTATAACTTCATGGGGACACATAATGGGAGCCAAAATGGAAACGGATATGAGAAGAGATTTGTTTGGTCATTTAGAAAAGTTATCCTTTTCTTACTATGATGAGACGAATACAGGGAAGCTTATGTCGCGCATCGTTAACGATTTATTTGATATTTCAGAGCTTGCTCATCACGGCCCAGAAGACTTATTTGTTTCTCTCATTAAAATAGTCGGGACATTTGTTATTTTAGGACTCATTAATATAAAAATGACACTTATTCTTATTCTCTTTACTGTACTTATGCTTTATTTTTCTTATTTCTATAACCAGAAGATGCGGGATACTTTTAGAAGGAACAGAGAAAAAATTGCAGCAGTTAATGCAATTGCACAGGATGCTTTAGGCGGCATACGAGTAGTCAAATCTTTTGCTAATGAAGAAATAGAAATGAAAAAGTTTGAGGCAGGTAACGAGGCATTTTTAGAAACAAAATGTGAAAGCTATCGTATTATGGGTAAATTTTTTAGCGGAAATGGGTTTTTTCAAGGAATTCTTTACTTATCTGTCGTTCTTGCAGGAGGACTATTTATTAGCCAAAAGACCCTTAGTGCGGTAGATCTTACAGTTTATATTCTCTATATTAATACGTTTTTAAACCCAATAGAGAAACTTGTTAACTTTACCGAGCAGTTTCAAAAGGGGATCACAGGCTTTGAAAGGTTTTTGGAAGTTATGAATACAGAGCCAGAGATAAAAGATGCCGAAGATGCAAAAATAATTGCATCAGTCAAAGGGGACATTGAATTCCATAACGTTTCTTTTAGTTATAATGAAAAGAAAGATGTTCTTTCAGATATCAATATAAAAATTAGAGCAGGTAAAACAGTTGCATTAGTTGGACCATCTGGCGGAGGTAAAACAACCTTCTGCTCACTGATTCCAAGGTTCTATGAAGTAAGTGCAGGTGAAATTACAATTGATGGGCAAGATATTAGAGGACTTACACAAAAGTCTCTAAGAGATGCAATAGGTATTGTGCAGCAGGATGTATATCTATTTGCAGGAAGTATTAAAGAAAATATAGCTTATGGCAGGCCAGAAGTCACTGATGAGGCTATTATAGCTTCGGCAGAGAAAGCCAATATACACGATTTTATTATGACACTGCCTAAGGGCTATGATACGTATGTGGGTGAACGGGGAGTGAAACTCTCAGGAGGACAGAAGCAAAGAATAGCAATTGCAAGGGTATTTCTTAAAAATCCTCCTATTCTTATACTTGATGAGGCAACTTCAGCACTTGACAATGAGAGTGAGAAATTCATTCAGAAATCTTTGGAAGAGCTTGCAAAAAACCGAACAACGCTTGTTATTGCCCATAGGCTTAGTACGATAAAAAATGCAGATGAAATCATTGTGCTAACAGAGGAAGGGGTTAAAGAGAAAGGGAATCATGAAGATCTTATTGAGAAAGATGGGGTTTATGCTTATTTGTATAACATGCAGTTTGAGGCATAAAAAACCTAGCTAACAGGCGCAAGGTGGGGAGGGAATCTATTTTGACGCTCCACCTTAGCCTACAGCCAACCGGAGTCGCGCCAAAATAGATTCCCTCTCCACCAAGCTAGGCTTTGCAGAGGTAGTTTAATATAATAAAAAAGATCATTAATAGCCGTATATAGGCGAAAAAGTAGCTTGTTAATCAGATTCCATGCGTTAAATAAAGATAAACATCAGAACTATTGGTATATATTTTATAACTCGATAGTTCTTTTTTTATATCTAAAAGTCTAAAGATTAAGAGATTGATTTTAGTACTTATTCTTGTAATACCCTCCTATAAGTTAAGCATGTGGCAGGCTATCCTAAAACTATGAGTAATTTATGTTTTTTAAGCTTAGTAGGAATACGGAAGCGAGTAACTGTAAAGCTTTAAAATCTCCCTACGGACTAGATATAATTATATGCAGTAGTTTGCGAACAGTCTGGTGGGGAAGAGGGAGAAGAGCAAGCTGATTTATAAGATGAAACCCAGATAAAATAGTAAAAAAATTAGCCTATTGTAGTAAAAATAATCATACAAGTGCGGGAAGGGGGTATTTTATAATGAAAATAGATATGTAGAATTTAACTAGGGAAGGAAGTAGAAAGATGAATCGTAACATGCAATGGATTTTTATTGATGATAAGGGCAGTTTTTGTTTGAAGGCTCCAGAAATGAGTAGTTATCTTTATTTTCCTCTTGCTAATGAAGCAGGGATGATGAGCAGTGTGACACCAACTTTAAATGGGGATGCTAAGACAGGCCAAAACTCATTTGTGCTTACACCGGTAAGTGCAGAGGATCTGCATAATACAAAATCGGGGAGAAACTTCTGGGTCTATGTTGAGGGGAAAGGCGCTTGGTCAGCAGTTGGATCTTCTCTTAGGCAGCAAGAAGGGATGTTCGGGGAGAATAAAGAAGAAACAGTACTTTCAGCAGGTATACTATGGCATAAGTTAAACCGAAAGTCACAAGAGCTTGGACTTGAATCAGAGATAATTTCTTTTGTGCCTACTGAAAAAGAGCAAGTAGAACTTACTAAAATCACCATCACAAATAGAGGGAAAAGTGAGATTAGAATCACTCCGACCGCAGCAGTTCCCTTATATGCTCGGTCAGCCGATAACTTAAGAGATCATAGGCATGTTACATCACTTCTTCATAGAATTTATACAACAGAGGACGGCGTTATTGTAAAACCTACGCTTACTTTTGATGAAAGAGGCCATAGACCTAACCGCATAACTTATGGGGTTTTAGGACGAGATGAAGATGGCAAAGGCCCTAGCGGTTATTTCCCGCTGACAGAAGATTTTATTGATGAAGGAGGCAACTTAGAACACCCAGGAGCTATAGTTAAAAATCTTAAGCCAAACATCATGGCAGGAGAATACTTTGAAGCGTATGAGGCAATAGGCGCCCTGAGATTCGAGGAGAGTGTTCTTAAACCGAACGAAAGTAAGCAGTATATTTTAGCTATTGCAGCAGATGAGAGCGGATCTATGTTTGAGAAGCTTTCATCTAAATATTTAACAACTGAAAGTTTCAGTAAGTATTTAGAATCATCTATAACCTACTGGGATAAGAAGCTTAATTTATCTTTTCAAAGTGCAGATGGTAACTTTGATAATTGGATGAGATGGGTTTCATTTCAGCCAATCCTAAGGAGAATTTATGGATGCTCTTTTTTACCTCATCATGATTATGGAAGAGGGGGAAGAGGATGGAGGGATTTATGGCAAGATTCGTTAGCTCTTCTTATTATGGATCCTAAAGGAGTTAAAGAGATGCTTTATGGCAACTACGGTGGTGTTCGCATAGATGGAACCAATGCAACCATTATAGGGAGTGGACAGGGAGAATTTATAGCAGATAGAAATAATATTACAAGGGTATGGATGGATCATGGCGCATGGCCATTTTTGACGACAAAGTTATATATTGATCAAAGTGGGGATCTAGACTTCCTACTTGAAGAGCAGACATACTTTAAAGATATGCAGGTGTGTAGAGGAACAAAGAAGGATGAATACTTTACGGGCCAATATGGTAACTATCAACTCCAAAAGGACGATAAGCTTTATAAAGGAACGATTCTTGAGCACCTTTTAGTACAACACCTTACTGCTTTTTATGATGTAGGTGAGCATAATAATATCAGACTAAATGGAGCAGATTGGAATGATGGCTTAGATATGGCAGAGAAGAAAGGTGAGAGTGTTGCTTTTACAGCACTTTACTGCTCAAATCTTATAAAACTGGCTGAATTAGTAGATAAGCTTAAAGAAAAAAAAGGAAATAGGTCTTTTAGAGTAGCTAGAGAACTTGGAGTATTTTTTGAACATTGCAGCTATGATAGTGTGACTCAAAAAAGAGAGTTTTTAGAGAATTATCTAAAAGACTGTAAGCATCATATAAGCGGTGAAACTATTGAGTTAGATTCAGATGTACTTAGAGACAACCTTATACAAAAAGCAGATTGGCTTGCAAAACAAATAAGGCAGAATGAATGGATTAGTAATCATGAACAGTACAATTGGTTCAACGGTTATTATGATGATGATGGCAAACAAGTAGAAGGCGACCATGAAAATGGGGTAAGAATGATGCTTACAAGTCAGGTATTTACCATTATGGGGGGGATTGCGACTAAAGAGCAAATAGAAGCCGTTATAAAGTCAGCTGATCTTTATCTATATGATGAGATGGTAGGTGGGTACAGGCTTAACACGAATTTTAAAGAAGTTAAGACAAACTTAGGAAGATTATTTGGCTTTGGGTATGGGCACAAAGAAAATGGAGCAGTGTTCAGTCATATGACCATTATGTATGCAAATGCGCTTTATACGAGGGGATATGCGAAGGAAGGGTTTAAGGTGCTAAATACACTTTATAAGCACTGCAGCGATTTTGAAAAAAGCAGGATATACCCCGGAATCCCAGAGTATATTAATGAAAAAGGAAGAGGCATGTACCACTATTTAACAGGATCAGCTAGTTGGCTTATGCTCACTGTACTTACAGAAATGTTTGGGGTAAAAGGGCATCTAGGTCATTTGAAAATAGAACCTAAACTGCTTAAAGAACAATTTAATGAACAGGATATGACCACAGTAAAGACTGTTTTTACAGATAAAAGAATGACTATACTTTATAGCAACCCACAAGCTTTAGAATATGGAACATATAAAATAAAAGAAATTCTCATAAATGACATCAGTATCGAAGTCAGTCTAAAAGGTGATGCAGCTGTTATTTCAAAAGAGATGCTTCAAGCTTACAAAGACGATGAGATAATGATACAAGTTATTTTAGGAAAGTAGGTACACAATATGAACTCTGCTGATATAGAAATATCAGAGTATAAAGGTGAAGGCTATAAACCTATGATTGACTACGGCAAATGGCGCGTTGCAGTGCTTCGATATTGTGATGAGCTTGTTGCTACGGCAATAGAAAAGATGCAAAAACATAACGAAACAGATGAAGTATTTGTTCTTTTAGAGGGTTCTTGCATATTATTTACGGCAGGAAGTAAAGAGCAGCCAAACCACATTCTAGCTACAACTATGGAGCCTTCAAAACTATATAATGTTAAAAAAGGAACTTGGCATACCCATACACTTAGCGAGGATGCACTAGTTCTTATTGTAGAAAATAAGGACACAGCACTTTGTAATTCACCAGAAGCTTATCTAACAAAAGAGCAAAGAGAAAGGCTCATTTATCTAGGGAAGCAAGTATAAAGTTAAAATAAATAAAAGCTATTCTTAGATAGATAACTATCAAGGAATAGCTTTTTAAGGAGGAGAATGTACTATGATTAGTCAAGATGGATATTACGTAATAGAAGATTATGATAAAAAATCACCCTTTGCAAGTTTTTTATCAGGGATAGCAGGAGTTAATGGTAAACCTATATGGAGTTTTTTTGTCAATAGAGGTCAAGGCATAAGTTCTTTTGGTAATAGAGATAAAGATGGATCTATAATGGAATTTTTTCCTGCCAGTGAAGCTTATAAGTATATTTACACTAACGGATTTAGAACATTTATCAAAATAAATGAAGACAAAGTCTATGAGCCTTTTGCTGTGTGCGAAGATCCACAGATTCAGCGTGCAATGAAAATGAAGAATAACGAGCTTAGATTGGAAGAAACTAACCATAGCCTTGGACTTTGGGTTGGTGTGACATATTATATCCTACCAAATGAGGATTTTGGGGCACTAGCTAGAAGAGTAGATATAAAAAATCTAGCTGATGGGGAAAGAACATTAGAGGTATTAGATGGTATGCCAGCTATATTCCCTTACGGTGTGCAATTAGGTGCCTTTAAGAGTATGGCAAATCTATTAAGAAGCTGGATGCAAGGAGATATTATCAAACACGGTACAGCAATCTATAAACAAAGAGCATCAAGTGAGGATACAACTAAAGTAGAAGCTGTAGAAGGTGTTCATTACTACACAAGTTTTGATGAAAATAATACAAAACTGGAACTTATGATAGATCCACAAAGTATTTTTGGTTACGATACCTCTTACGCTAAACCCGTATGCTTTTTAGGAAATGACATGAGTAAAACGGCTGCTACGCTAAAAACATGTTACAACAAAGTACCAGCCGCATTTAGTCTTAAAACCAAGAATCTTAAAAGCCAGGAGCAAGTGACTATCTATAGTTATATAGGCTATGCAGAAAGTATAGAACAAATCAACGTTTCAGACAGCAAAATATGTACTAAGGAGTATTTTGAAAAGCAGCTTAAAGTTTCAAATGCTCTTGTAGATGAAGTGACTAAGCATGTAGAAACAAAAACAGCTTATCCACTCTGGGATGCCTATGTGAAACAAACCTACGTAGATAACGTGCTAAGAGGGGGCTATCCTATCCAAATAGGACAAGGATCAAAACAAACTTATTATATTTATTCAAGAAAGCATGGTGATCTTGAGAGAGAATATAATTTCTTTTCTTTAGAGCCAAACTACTATTCACAAGGGAATGCTAATTTTAGGGACGTTTCTCAAAATAGAAGGTTAGATACCTATCTTAATCCACAAGTAAAAGATGAAAACGTGAAGCTATTTTATAATCTTTTACAAATAGATGGATATAATCCTCTGGTTATTAGTGGTAATAAGTTTATTGTTTCAGATAAAAAGGCATTAAAAGAGATACTACGAAACTTTAGTGAAGAAGACCAAGTTGTTTTTGAGACATTTCTTAAAAATGAGTTTACAGTGGGAACACTTTGTCACACTCTAAAACATCAGGCAACAAGTATGTCTTTTAGCATAGATGAGATGATAGGTTATATTATTGATAGATGTGAAACCAGAGTACAAGCTACCTTTGGGGAAGGGTTTTGGATTGATCACTGGACATATAATCTAGATATGGTTGAACAGTTTTTAGAGATTTATCCAGATGAGAGAGAGAAGTTTTTAATAGGTCAAAAGAACTATAGGTACTTCAATAGCCCAGAATATGTTCTTCCAAGAAGTGAAAAGTATGTTTTAGAGAATGGAAAGGTAAGACAATATACATGTATCAAGAAAAAAGAAGACAAAGGACTGGGCGATTGGTTACAAACAACTGGTGGAGAAGTGTACACGATAAATCTGATGGGTAAACTTATTAGTTTGGCTGTTATCAAATTTGCGACATTAGATCCATATGGTATTGGTATAGAAATGGAAGCAGGAAAACCTGGTTGGAATGATTCAATGAATGGTTTGCCTGGGATTTTAGGTTCATCCACTGCAGAGATGTTTGAGCTTAAGAGACTTATTCGTTTTATTAAACAAAATATTGACGTTGTACATAGCAGCATCAATATGCCAATAGAATTTAAAGATATGATTGAAGGCTTAGAAAATAATTTGCAATGCTTTTTTAAAGAAGAAATATCTGATATTTGTTATTGGGATGCGATTAGTACGCTGCGTGAAAGTTTTAGGGAACAGACGAAATATACAATTCAGGAAAATGAGTATAGCTTAGAAATATCAGATTTAAGTAAATTAGTGGATGCCATGCTTCAAAAGATAGAAAGTGGTATAGACATGCTAAAAAGTCTAAAAGAAGATATTGTACCAACCTTTTTATATTATGAGGTAGATGAGTACACGCTGATAGAAGAGAGGTCAGGCAGAGAAATTGTTAGTCCTAAACACTTTAAAGTTCATTTGCTGCCAGACTTTTTAGAAGGTCCAGTAAGGTATTTAAAAACTGAATCATCACTTGAAAAGAAAGAAACCCTTTATAAACATATTAAAGCTTCTAAGATCTATGATGAAAAATTAAAGATGTATAAAGTTTCAGCCCCTATAGATGATATAGGATTTGAAATAGGGAGATCAAGAGTGTTTACTCCAGGGTGGCTAGAGCGAGAATCAATCTTTATGCATATGTCATTTAAATATCTTTTAGAACTCATCAAAAATAATCTTTATGAAGTATTTTTTGAAGATATGAAGCATGCACTTCCTGCTTTTATGAACCCTGAAGTTTATGGTAGAAGTCTGTTAGAGAACTCTTCTTTTATAGCGAGTTCAGTGAATCCTGATCCACTGCTTCACGGAAAAGGATTTGTTGCAAGGTTAAGCGGAACAACAGTAGAACTTCTGAACATGTGGAAAATTATGATGGTAGGACATAAGTTATTTAGTTACGAGCAAGATAAACTTACCTTCCAGTTACAGCCTATTCTAACCAAAGATTTCTTTGATAAAAATAATGAAGTTCAAACTGTTCTACTTGGAAGTATACAATTAACCTATAAGAATGAGAACAGAAGAGATACGTTTGGAAAAGATAATGGCAAAGTCATAGCCATGAACTTGCAGTATAAAAATGGAGAGCGAGTTAAAGTACAAGGAAACATAATTAAAGGAGAGGATGCAAAAGCTATAAGAGATCTAGCTATCTCTAAGATAGTTGCAATTATTGAATAGATAGACATGTTATATGAGTACAAAGCTATATTGAGTAGCTATGAGAATCATTTGAAAGAATAGGTGAATGGGATGAAACAACAAATTAAAACTAAATATTCCTTTAAGATACGTACCAAAATCATTATAGCGTACAGTATTGTGCTGATTTTATCTTCTATTCTTACTTTTTTAGTGTTCAATATTATGAGTGCTTATATTTTACAGGCTGAGATTGAAAAAGGTACTGATCAAACACTAGCCGCAATGGATAAAAGTTTGAAAAGTATTTTTACCCAAATCCAATCTTTATCTGATTTAATATTTTTTGATCCTAATATGCAGCAATCTTTAAATGCAATAGATACTAAAGAAATTAATTTTAAAAAGCAGGCTAGTATTACAAAAAGTATTACCAATATGTTGCTCTCAGAGGAATACATTTCATCCGTATATTTATTTGATAGATCTAATAATTATTATCAGTCCTATAGGTCAGGAGATTATAGTGTCAGTATCAAAAATCTGACTAAAGCCCCGTGGTATACACAAGTTGAGGAACTAAAAGGTGAAGGGATGATTGTTTCAAATAGTGGAGGAGTAATTAAAAAAAGAAATACTAATGAAATGTTTATTTCAGTCATTCAAAATATTATGAGTGTATCAACCTATCAAAAAATAGGAACGCTTATTATCAATGTAGATGAAAAAAAACTTCAAGGATACTTTTTTGAAATAGGTAAAGAATATCAATCAGAATTTTTTATAGTGGATGGGAATAGTAACTATATTGTAAGACCTACTCGATATCAAGATATAGTAGACCAATATTTATTAGATAAAACAAAAAGAAATAAAAAATTTTCGGTAATAAAAGATAAACATAGCAAATTTATAATATCCGAAATTGAATCAACACTAAGTGATTGGGCAATGATCAGTATTACCCCTATTACAACTAATATTTTAACCAATACAATCAGAAATGCACTCTATATTCCTGTCGTTGTCATTAATTTTATCTTTATTTTTATCTGTGCTATTTATCTTACAAAACTTATTTTTAATCCACTTCACCGTATGGAAGGATATATGCACTTGGTGGAGAAGGGAGAGTTTGTAAAGATACCCCTTGCAACTGACTCAAATGATGAAATTATGAAATTAAAAAGAGGGTTTAATCAAATGGTTACAGCTATTGAAAAACTTATTGAAGAAATAAAAGTAGAGCAAAGAATTATTAGAAAAAATGAATTAGACCTTATTCAGGCGCAGGTTAATCCTCACTTTTTATATAATACATTAGATGCAGTGAGTGCACTTAATCTTATTGGAGATAACGAACGAGCTTATGAGGTAGTTCAACAGCTGGGTAACTTTTACAGAAACAGCTTAGGTAGTGGCAGAGATATGATTACGATAGAAGAAGAATTAGATTGTATAGAAAGTTATATTGCTATTTTAAATATCAGATATGATAACAAAATTAAATTAGTTATGGATGTAGAGCAAGCAGTGATGAAACTTAGAATTCTAAAACTTATTCTGCAGCCTATTATTGAGAATGCTGTTTATCATGGTATTAGGTATAAGCATGGTCAAGGGACAATTTGTATACAAGGTTATAGGGATGATGATGAGGTGATCTTTATTGTGACCGATGATGGGATGGGAATGAGTGAAGATAAAATAGAAGAGGTTCTAGACTATAGGACAGATAATGCCAAGAAAGGGTTTGGTGTTTATAGTGCTATGCAGAGAATTGCTCTTTTTTATAGTATAGAAAAGCCTATTACTATTATCAGTGAGCCGGAATGGGGAACGGAAATTACTATTAGAGTAAAAGTCATGGAGGAAGCTTAGATGAAACTTAAAGTGATGATTGTGGATGATGAAAAACTAGAACGCATTTTAATTAGCAAAAGCTTCGAATGGGAAGAGCATGGATTTACGATAGTAGCAGAAGCGGATTCAGGAGAGAGCGCCACGCATTATGTAAAAGAATATATGCCAGATATTATTTTAACAGATATCAACATGCCTTTTATGGATGGGATAGCTTTTGCTACTTGGGTTAAAGAGTACCATAGGGCCTGCAAGGTGGTTATGATTACAGGTTATAGAGAATTTGAGTATGCCCAAAAAGCGATTAAAATAGGTGTATGTGATTTTCTCTTAAAACCTATTAGTAAGAAAGATATCTCACAAATTCTTATTAAATTGAAGAATGATATTAATAAAGAGAAACACCAGGATCATCAAATATCTGAACTAAAGCGGGCCTATTATGCCAGTGAATCTATTTTGGTAGAAAGTTTTTTGCAAAGACTAGTCGCAGGCAGAGCAATGGAAAGTGAAGTACTGCAAAAAACAAAGTTGTATAAACTAGATTATCTTATTAAAAGATGTATTTGCTTGAGTATAAAAGTTGATGATAATAAAAAATATAGTAAGGAAAGCATTCAAAAGTATAGAGAAGAAATCCAATATATCACTTCGAGTAAACCATTTCAAACCTATAGACATACTGTATTTATCCACTATGCAGGAAATGTAGTTGCATTGTATGAAGGAGGATGTGAAGAGGAAGAGTTTCGACATGTTTTCTACAACTATATTGTAATGCTTAAAAAACATTTAAAAGATAGTGTTAATATTAGTCTAACTATGGGGGTTGGAAATCTTGAAACAGGGATAGATGGTATTGCAAAGAGTTATAATCAATCCATTAACGCTTTAGCAGGAAGTATCATTTACGGAAAAGATAGCCTTATTCATTATGAGGAATTTGAACGATTAAAAAAGCAAAATTTAAATAACGCTCGTATTGATTTTAAAGAATTCTCCTTTTTTATTGAAAACAACTTACAAGACAAAGCTTTTGAATGCATAGACAACTATATGGCTTTTCTTAAAAAGACAGCCGCCTTAGATCTGAAACAAATTAATCTTATGGTAGCTAATATGATTTCTATTTCTTATCATGTATTAGAACTTAAGGGTAAAAATTTTGCAGATGTATTTGAGGAAGAAAACTTCATCTATGATCAAATAACAAGTCTTGAGACTCTTGATGAAATGAATGAGTTTTTGAAAGAGTGTATGAAACAGATTATGGTATATCTAAATAGCATAAAGACAAAAAGAGTAAGTAAACTTATTGATGAAGCACAGGCTATCATTGATAAAAGCATAGGAGACAGTACGCTAACGCTTAAAAGCCTAGCTGCCTATTTGTATGTTAATGACAGCTACTTAAGCCGAACTTTTAAAAAAGAGTTAGGGGAAAGCGTGATTGAATATATCACAAGAAAGCGTATTGAAAAAAGTATTGAGCTTTTTAATACAACTAATTTGAAAGCCTATGAGGTTGCAGAGCAGGTAGGCATTAATGACCCTCATTACTTTGGTGTCTGTTTTAAAAAATATACTGGTAAAACCATTAAAGAATTTAAGTACCCAACCTAATAGTAAAAATATTGACTTTTATAATAAAAATATTCTATGTAGTCCAAAAAGCATATGGGATATAATGAGCTTAATAAGGGGAAGTAACAAGCCTCAGCTATTATAAAACTTAGGAGGAACTAAAATGAAGCTTACATTAAAAAGGATGGCAGCGGTATTAATGGCAACAACTATGGTACTTGGAAGCGTGGGGTGCGCATCAAAAGATACCACGGAGAAGGCACCAGAGAGTACTAAAGAAGCTTCTGCAGAAAAACAAGCAGGTGCCCTAGCAGAGAAAATCACTTTAAATGTATGGCATCAATGGGCTAATGATACCAATGAACTTAGAAAAATTTACGATGCAGCGGCTGCAAAGTATATGGAAGCTCATCCAAATGTGACACTCAACACACAAACATTAGATTCAGAAGCTTATAAAACTAAAATCGGTACAGAGTTTTCAGGTAAGGCTGCAGGTATAGATGTATTTTACTATTGGGGCGCTGGAAAAGCAAAAAAACTTGTAGATGCAGATAAATTATTACCGTTAGATGAATACATAACAGATGAGGTTAGAGCCAAGGTTAGACCAGGAACTACACAAGCGTTTGAATTTGATGGCAAAACCTACTCATTACCTATGTTTTCATGGTACATGACTTTATTCTGCAACCAAGAGCTCTTTGATAAAGCAGGAGCAAAATTGCCAACTACTTATGATGAACTTTTACAAGCAGTAGAAAAGCTTTCAAAATTAGATGGGGTTACACCGCTGATAGGGGGAGCAAAGGATGGGTGGAATGCTGGTTTTATTTACGAAGCACTTGCACTAAGAGAAGTTGGTGCAGAAAATATTAACAAAATGCTTAAAGGCGAAGCAAACTTCGATGATCCAGGATATGCTGAAGCAGCTAAAAAATTAGTAGAATTAAATAAAGCAGGAGCCTTTGGTAAAAATCCACTTGAAACACCTCACCCAGATGCAGATGCCGCTTTTGTTGGTGGAACAGCAGCTATGAGACTTATGGGTAGCTGGTTTGCAAACCAAGTTTATGCAGACAAAGCATCTGTTGTACAAGATAAAGTTGTAGCACTTAATATTCCTATGATAGATGGTAAAGGAAGTGCAACAGACTATGCGGGTGGTTTCATTGAGTCATTCTATGTTAACAAAAATACACAATATGCAGAAGAAGCAGCTAAATTTGCAATCTATATCAATGAAGAAATGGGTAAAGGTGCACACGAAACAGGAACAGGCTTTACAGGATGGACTACACCAGTAGATGAGAGTAATCTTAATCCACTATTTGTTCAAATTAGTAAGTTAGTTAACGAAGGTCAAAATTCAGTACTAGCTTGGGATACAGCCCTTGAACCTAATGCAGCAAGTATTCACCTTGAGCAAGTACAATCACTCTTTACATCTAGTGGAGATCCAGAAAAAGTTATTGAAGCACACAAAGAAGCTATCAATAAATAATCAAATCACATGAATTAATTTAAGAGGGTTATTACTTAAGAAAACAATTCTTAGGTAATAATCCTTTGTTAAAATAATAACCACTAGAGAGGAGAATAACTATGGACAAGGTTTTGAGTTCCAAAAGGTACATTGCACTCTTTGTAGTGCCAGCATTTTTAATCTTTATTGCCTTTGCAATAATACCGCTTATAGTTACAGGAGTATACAGTTTTTTTGAATATGACGGAGCTGGAGAAAAAATATTTATTGGTTTCCAGAATTATATTGACTTATTTGTTAAAGATGAGTATTTCATAAAGGCACTACTCAATACATTGATATTAGCAGGTGCATCTATACTTATTCAGTTACCTATCTCTTTAACGATTGCACTTATTCTTGCCAAAGGCGTTAAAGGGGAAAAGTTTTTCAGAACAGTGTATTTTGTGCCAGTCGTTATATCCAGCATGGTTATTGGTCAATTATGGCTGAAAGTTTTTAACAGCCAATATGGGCTTTTAAATGTAGTGATAAGATTTTTTGGAGCAAAAGACTTTGAGTACTCATGGCTGTCTAATGAAAGCACTGCTTTTCTTACAACTGTTGTACCAAGTGTTTGGCAGTACATCGGTTATCATATGCTTATTTTATATGCAGGTATTAAATCTATTTCATCAGATTACTACGAAGCAGCTCAGATTGATGGGGCTAATAACTTTCAAGTAGCTTCTAAAATTACAATGCCTCTTTTAGCGCCGGTTATTAAAACATGTACAGTTTTTGCACTTGTTGGTTCACTACGTGCTTTTGACTTAGTTTATATTATGACTGGAGGAGGTCCAAACCGCGCAAGTGAGGTTCCAGCCACATTGATGTATAATAACTTATTTAGAAGAGGATTATATGGGTATGGTAGTGCACAAGCTTTTTTTATTGTCATTGAATGTATAGTCGTAAGTATTATAGTTAATCGCATCTTTAAAAAATCAGAGAATAATGCATCAGCAATATAGAGGAGGGGTTATATAATGAAGGCTCAAAAAGTTAATGTTAAAAAAGGCATACTAACAAGTATATTATCTCTTATTGCCCTTACACAACTCTTTCCGCTGTACTGGCTACTTATGTTTTCACTCAAAGACAATGTGGAAATTTCGGGTGCAAATATTTTAGGATTTCCAAGAGTATGGAGATGGGAGCATTATGTAAGAGCATTAACAGATAGTGATATCCCAAGATACTTTATAAACTCAGTCATTTACTCAAGTGTTACAGTTATTTTATCGGGACTTCTTGCAGCTATGGCTGGATATGGTATTACGCGTATGAAGTGGAAACTCAAGGGGGCAGTTTTTGGCATTTTTGTTCTAGGAATTATGGTACCAACTCATGCAGCGCTTCTTCCACTTTTTCAGGTGTTAGACTTTTTAGGATTAAAAGGAGGATATTTAGGTCTTGTTCTTCCATATATTGCCTTTGCAATACCTATGAGTGTAATGATTTTGTCTAGTTTTTATACGGCTATTCCCAGGGAAATAGAAGAAGCAGCTTATATAGATGGATGTGGTATTATGAAGACCTTTGTAGCTATTATTCTCCCCATCGTTAAACCAGCTATTGCAACAAGCTCCATCTTTGCATTCTTAGGAACGTGGAATGAATTACTATTTGCCAATACGCTTATTGACAATGGACTTTATAAAACATTAACTGTGGGTATTATGTCATTTGCAGGACAATATTCAACAGAGTGGGGACTAATCGGAGCAGGTATGGTTATAGCTACAGTTCCAACTATTATTATTTACTTTATGTTAAGTAATCAAGTGCAGCAAAGTATTATAGCAGGTGCTATTAAAGGGTAAGTGCGCCCAGAAAAGGGCAAGTAGTTTAACAGGTGAAAATCCTGTCTGATAAGGTTCAGAGAACCATCAGTAACGAGTCTTGGGCTTTACTCAGTAATGAGCACGGTTAAGCGTAGACAGTTAGGAAATAGGGATCTTTAGCTATAGGACTCTGAAATTTTACCAGACTCGAAGGCTGACGCAGTTTAGCCATGCGGAAGGCAACATTATATGCTGCGTTACAGCGAGTAGTATATGGCTTCCGCGGAGTCAAAAGGGTAACAGGCAGTCAGATAAGCTTGAAGTATGTATTAATAGATTTAGGTTAGATTAAAAATACAAAACAGTTATTTTTCTATCCTCTTCACCACATAAAAGTAGTGTTGGGGTTTTTTGTTGTCAGAAAACCATGCCCAAAATGCCATTAACTTATTAGTCTATATTTAAATAGAGTTATAACCAAATAGTGGAAATCCCACACTGTTTTTCATTACTGAAGGAATCTTTAAATACAGATGAGCTTGAAGTTTGATATTTTACATACCAGTTCAGCCTGTATAGGATATTGAATAAATAATTAGGATATGATAATTTATGACAGTAGAAAATAAGTGAGATAGGATGAAGTAATGGTGAAAGGATGAGAAATAATGCAGAAAAAAGTGGATAAACCTTTTAGTCAGCATATTTTTATGTTTGCCTTTAAGTGGAACTACATGGACGGCACTGCAAATCATAAATATAAAAAGTATCGTAAGTTTAGAGAAAAGGTAGATCTCCAAAAATTTGACAAAAAAATCAAAGCATTTACTAAAACGAAAGATGGCTCACAAGAGGAAGTAAATAGAGATAAAATAAGGTGGGAACAGGAGAAATACAAAGAAAATCGCATTTTAGACTACAATGAGTATACATACTACTATCATAACGTCAGAGATGCTATTTACGGGGATAATAAATATACGCATGCGGACGATAAAAAGGTTAATATTTATCATTATAAGATTACAAAGAATGCAAAGTATATTATCAAGACGCTATTAAAGAATACATCCGCTTTAGATTCTGCAGCAGACGAGTACATTGAAAAAGAATATGTATTAGATATCACAAAGATTGAACTTAAAGTATATGATACAGGAGTAGGTATCCTGAGCTTTTTTGCTGAGAATTATATAGAACCATCTATAGAAGCTGTTAATAGGATTAACGATTATGGAAGACGTATTTACCCGCAGTTTATAGAAAAAAAGAATGATGCCCAGCAGACACAAAAAACAAAGGAGACCTTTTTAGCTAATGAGCATATTTTAAAGCTTGGAGAAGATAAAGTGGATCAGTATGTAGAAAACTATTCAAGTGACTACGAAGCAGAAGGCAACCGTATTTCGAACATCATCATGGGATTACTTGGGAAAAGTTTTAAAACTGGCAAGAGTGCTTATCGTAATCATTTAGAAAGTATTATCACTGTTAGCCCACTTATAGATGACAGGATGTTTGTCATCTGTTTTTATACTAATAAAGAGCTAGCAGATCAGTTAAAGCAAATAGAAAAATCAGAGGGAAAAGAGTACTATAGCTACATTAAAAATGACAAATGGTATGAGTATATTTTTGCGGAAAAGAAGAAGAACTGCCAAAGTATATGGATGATGAAAAAGATTCTTAAGAGACATACCTATGAAAGATGGATTGATTATGGTACTTTGTATGGCATGTCTTATTGTTCATTTGTATGCTTAACAGATGGAGATTCCTTTGGTACTCAAAATATTTCTATTCATATGACAACTATTTATTATCAGATGATGTGTCTCGTGCTGGCACAAAAAGCATCAATTCTTAGATTTGAAGATGAGCTGACGGATATATCTAATCATTCAAAAGATATACCTATAGAAGCCGTTGAAGAGGTATATCAAAATTACCTGCAGTTTATCAACGGTATTTATTTCAGAGAAGTAACGGCAGAAGATCAAGGGATTGAACTTTATACAATGGCTCAGAATTTAATGAGAATTGATATCGATGTAAAAGAACTTAAAGAAGAAATTGGACAGCTCTTTCAGTATGTTTCGCTAAGAGCAGATAAGGAAACTAATAAAGCTATTAATTCATTAACTTATCTTAATACGCTCATTCTTGTACCTTCTTTAGTTACAGGCTTCTTTGGAATGAATATATTCGGAGAACGTATGAAAGAGGCATGGAACATTAATGATTATAAAGGCTTAGTCATATGGACATGTATTTGGATTATAACTGTTGGCATATTACCTATTGCACTTATTAGATCAAAGGGCATTCAAAAACTTATTAAGATGATACCAAGGTCAATTCGGACTATCATACCATGGGGAATTGCTGGGGTGGCAATTCTAGCCGCAATATGGATGTACTTTAACTGAGGCTATATTAAGAAGAGAAAATGGTGTTTTGAGTACAAAAACATGTTAGAATTTAATAAGTATGGGGTCAGCAGATTTCTAAAATAGAAAGTAAGGGGGAGAGTAGTGTCTAAAAGAGTATTAATCATTTGTGCCTCGGTTCATCACAAGAATACCCTTAAAATTGCGGAGATTATAGGAAAAGAGTTTAATGCAAAGGTAATAAAACCCAAGGAATTTGAATTGGAGATGATTGCTGAGTACGACCTAATTGGTTTTGGATCAGGGATATACAATGGCAAACACCATAAAAGTGTATTAAATATCATTGCTAAATTAAAAAATGAGGAACATAAACCTGCTTTTATCTTCTCGACAGCGACAATCCCTGTTAAGGCAATGCATAAAGACATGAAGAGGAGCTTAATAGAAAAAGGATTTGATATTATAGGAGAATTTTCTTGTAAGGGGTTTATGGACTATAGTTTTACGAAATACCTAGGAGGACTAAATAAAGGCAGGCCAAATGCTGAAGATTTAAGAAAGGCACAGGATTTTGCTAAAGAAATTAAGCATAATAAGTACTAGCCTATAGGATAGCATCATTTTTCCTAAGACATAAATAAGCCTCTTCGCTGTATTAAAGCAGTGCTGAGGTTTTTTCTTGACTGTAGCAATCAGAGAATGATAGAGATATCTGATATTCCATTAGTCTATATTAAAATATAATCTTTATGATATAATAGGAATATAGGGACATATTTATATAGGAAAATCATAGGCCTCAATTATATTGAGGAGAATTGAAACACTATATGATATTCACGGAGTGGCTGGTGGTTTTGAAAAGTATTAGAGAAGGTGAAAGTGATGCTCTTTTTTAAAAATGAATATTTTGCTATTAAGGTAATAAATGAAATTTTATTTATACAGGTATTCAAATTAGGATTTCCAATGCAAGCTTTTAACAGCATTATGCAGAAGTACCCTCGTATTACAGTAACAAAATTTATGGCATTAAAGGAAGCATTAGAAGGAAAAGTGAGCGGAGAAATCGAGTTTGGCAGGCTTAAAGAAAAATTCACCTTAAATGTTTCGCCAGATAATTTAGAAGCCAAAATTTATATTAACTTAGATCACCAAACTTTCGAAGACACCAAAGAGGCTATTAAAGAAGAAATATTAAAGCTGCTTAATCATAATCATATTGTGCATGGTATTTTGCATGAGGTAATTGATAAGAAATTACAGCCCCAAAAACATATTGTTATAGCCAAAGGGACACCTGTAGAGCCAGGAGAAGACGCAAAAATAGTTTATTTGGAAATGCCGGAAAAAAAGCCGACACTTAATAGTGATGGCAGTACAAATTACTATGACATGAATTTGTTTAAATATGTCTATAAGGGAGATTGGCTTGGTGAAAAAGTGTTGATAAAACCAGGTAAAAAGGGAAAGACTATTAAAGGACTGGTATTGTTTCCTGAAAAGAGGAAGGATCAATATTTGAGATTTGACCCAGAGAGTGTAGAGACTACTGAGTTAGAAGATAAAATTGTGCTGTCAGCAAAATTTGATGGGGCACTACGTATGATAGGCGGTAAAATAGGAGTTGTCAGTCATTTAGTCATACATAGTAATGTGGGTTATGGAACAGGAAATATTGATTTTGATGGGTATGTAACAGTTGAGGGAACTGTAGAAGATGGTTTTTCAGTTATAGCTACTAATGATATATCTATACTAAGTAACTTAGGAATAGGAGCCATAAATAAAATTCACTCTAAGGAAGGGAATGTCTACATCAAGGGAGGGGTATCAGGCAAAGGAAGAGCTTCTATCGAAGCTGGTGGAAGTGTATTTATGAAGTATGCAAACAGCTGTACGATTAAAGCTAAGGATATAATAGATGTCGGATACTATGTTCTAGACAGCCACTTAGAAGCAGGAACTATTTTTGTGCAGGCTAAAAATGGAAAAACTATTGGTGGAACGATCAAAGCCAAAACAAAGGTATCGTTGAGAATGGTGGGCAATGTTTATGAAAAGGAAACTTATATCAATGTAGAAGGTTTTAACAGAAATGAAATAAAGAATCAATTAGACAGCTTACTCATCAATTATAAGGCACTATTGAAAGACCTTGAAGAAAGTGAAAAGGCGCTAAAACTATATGAAAGAACTATAGTACGAACAGAGAAAACTGGCAATGACGGAGAGTATGAAAAAAAATTAAAAACACATCAGCAATTAATAGATAAACTTTACTTTCTGGAAGATGAAAGACGAAAATTAGTTGATATACTCCTTTCTAAAGGGGATGGAGAAGTTGCTATCTTTGACGTAGCTTACCCAAGTACATTTCTGGAGATTAAAAGGACCCAAAAGAGAATTGAACAAATTACAACTGGTACATTTTATGCACAAGATAATGAAATGAAGCGTGATTAAAGGAATTCTTTTTAGAGGTATTGTAAAAGATGCTAAATAATTTAAAATATAGTATACTAATAAAGAATAAGTCGCATGATAAAATTAATAACTTACAAAAGACAAGTTGTATTTAACTTAAGGAGGATAAATAGATGCCAACACCACATAACGCAGCCAAACCAGGAGATATAGCAGAAACAATACTTTTACCGGGAGACCCTTTAAGAGCTAAGTTTATTGCTGATACTTTTTTAGAAGATGCTGTGCAGTATAATACAGTAAGAAACATGTTTGGGTATACAGGAACTTATAAAGGACGCAAAATATCAGTGCAAGGGACAGGAATGGGGATTCCCTCAATTGGAATCTATTCTTATGAGCTGATACATTTTTATGGCTGTAAGAATTTGATCCGTATAGGTTCAGCAGGAAGTATGCACAAGGACCTGCACCTGCATGATATTGTTTTTGCTATGGGAGCAAGTACAAACTCAAACTATGTTGATCAATATAACCTGCCAGGGACTTACGCTCCGATTGCCAGCTTTGAACTTTTAGAAAAAGCTGTTGCTGTAGCTAAGGAAAAAGGTGCGGCCTATAAAGTAGGGAACGTTCTGTCTTCAGATATATTTTATAATGCAGATAAGACCGCAACAGAAAGATGGATGACAATGGGTATTTTAGCTGTAGAAATGGAAGCTGCAGCACTTTATATGAATGCAGCAGCAGCAGGAGTAAATGCCCTGGCTATGATGACAATATCTGACAGTCTTATTTCAGGTGAAGAGTGCTCAGCAGAAGAAAGACAGAATGCATTTACAAAAATGATGGAAATTGCTCTTGAACTTGCATAAAATAGTCTTAAAAGTAAAGGTGACCTGTGGAGGGTCACCTTTTAACATGGAATATGAAAGTTCGTGCGTTTTTTGCACGCTTTCTTGTGTAGGATCAGATGAGCTGTAATAAAGGGGACTTTCATGGAGAACTTAATTTTTGCTATTAATGTTGTACTGCCTTTATTTTTAATGATGCTGCTAGGTTATATCTTAACTAAGTTAAAATTTTGGGATACACAGTTTATTAAAGCAGCTAACAGGGTATCTTTTAAGCTTTTTTTGCCAATCTTATTATTTAGCAATATATATGAAGCAGATAGAAATCAGCTGTTAGATATAAAGCTTATTGTATTCAGCGTAACGGGTGTCCTTATAGTGATATTTTTCGCCACACTATTTGTTATGCTGTTTATTAAAGATAATCGCAGAAGAGGGGTTTTAATACAAGCGATTTTTAGGTCAAACTTTCTTATATTTGGAATAGCTCTTTCTGAGAATATATTTGGGAGTGGAGGTGCAGGAGTAGCGGCGAAGCTTGTTGGTGTTCTTATACCCCTTTTTAATTTTTGCGCTGTTATTATACTTGAAGCATATGGTAAAGAAAATAAGAAGAATATAAGTACTATGTTTCTTGGGGTTATTAAGAATCCATTAATAATAGGCTGTGTATTAGGAATCCTTACAGTCAGATTAAATATTGCTATTCCTAAAGCCATTGAAAAAAGCCTTCATGATATAGGAACTATAGGTGCACCCTTAGCTGTTCTTATGCTGGGAGCAGGGTTTAATCTAAAAGGGCTAAAGAAAGATATGAAATATATTCTGATAGGTATGCTCGGAAAATTAGTTGTTGTTCCAATAATTGCATTAGGTGCGGCCCTATTTCTAGGATTCAGAAACTATGAACTTGTAGCCTTGCTAGCTGCATTTGGATCTCCTGTGGCGATTAATTCCTATATTATGGCCGAGCAAGCTGGAGCAGATAGTGAGCTTGCCGGAGAACTTGTTGTAGCTACTACGTTTTTAGCACCGTTTACTTTATGTTTATTTATATTCTTTTTCAAGGAAATGGGATTTATAGGATAGGTTTTTATATTGAATTTTAAAAGAGACTGGGATAACTGCATAATATGCTATAATAAAAAAGAAAACGAGCAGACTTGTAATAGTTATTGTAAGGGGAGATATTAGATGTTAAAGGGAAAAATTAAAAGAGATGGGCATATCCATTCGCCATATTGCCCCCATGGGACAAAGGATAAAATGGAGAGCTATATTGAAACAGCCATAGCGCAGGGGTTGGAAGAGATAACCTTTACAGAGCATATGCCGCTGCCGGATGGGGTGCTCACATCTCGGCTCCAAAAAGAGTGCGGTTTAGTACCTCAAGAGGTACAGTCTTATTTTAGAGAAATAGATTTAATGAAAGAAAAATATAAAGGACAGATTAAGATTAATAAGGGACTAGAAGTTGATTATATCGAGGGTTATGAAGAGGAAACGAAAAGCCTGTTAAATCTCTATGGGGAAGAATTAGAAGATGGACTTCTTTCAGTGCATATTTTAAAAGTAGAAAAGCAATACTACTGCATAGATATGAGTCAAGATGATTTTGGTCTACTGGCAGAGCTTATTGGCGGCGTTGAAAAGCTTTATGACAGATATTTTGAAACATTGTTAAAAGCCATTCAGGCAGACCTTGGGGTATTTAAACCTAAACGTATAGGACATCCGACTATTGTTAGAATTTTTAATTTAAAATATCCTTTAGATTATAAAAATCGCGTGTTGCTCGAAGAAGTTGTTAAGGCCATAAAAGATAGGAACTATCAAGTTGATTTTAATACAGCTGGGCTTAGAAAGCCTTTCTGCAATGAGCCTTATCCATCAGGACTTTTTTTGGAGCTTTCTAAAAAGTATGAGCTGCAGATGGTGTATGGGTCTGATGCCCATGCTGCTTCTGATGTTGGCAGTGCATTTGAATTAAATTTATTGCGGTAAGCCACTTTAAATCTATATTTATTATAGTATACTATAAATAAGAAAGACTAAAAGTTGTGAAGGTGTGATGTGTATGGAGTATGGAAAAGATTACAAAGCTACTGCTGTTCCGGTAGATATTGTAGAAGGACAAGAGGGCTTACTCAAAGTAACAGAGTTTGACGAGATTATACCTTTTACTTTACGTGCTTTATTAAAAGGATATAAATGTACAGATGAGATGTTAAACAGGGTAGAGAATAAGTTTGATGCTATGAAAATCGATTTTTCACCCATTGAATTTTTTATTACTTACAACCCTCATTGCTTTGCTTCATGTGTCACTCATATCAATGAAAGTTTTCATATAGGGCATGAGAAGGACGTTTTTGTGCAAAATGAAATCATGGATTTAGTTGAAAGCTTGCCTGGAAGTCTAAAAAGAGCTGGAATCTATCAATGTCTAAAAAGTATTGATGAAAAAAAGAAACGTATTAAACTAAAAAAGATATTTTATGAGCCAGCAATATTTGATATGTCGCTTAGATATTTGTCTCTTTCAAAATTTAAGCAAGGGGTAGGCAGTATTGTTGAAGAAAGATGCTTAATGGTGCTTTATATACCCTAATAATGAGAGGTGTAGTGAACTTTATATAAGAAGTTCACTATTTTTTATATAGGATATGTGCTAAATAGTTAAAATATAAAGATCTTTATAAATATATTGATTATTTAATTATTATCTTGTAATATAACATAGTGTAGATTAATATATACTATTACAAGCGAGGTATATAGCGTTATGTACTTTTAATAGAATGATGAATACATAAAGGATAGGTTAAAAATGGAAATTATTATTAAGTTTATTGTGAGATCAATTAAAGAAAATAAGTTCAGGACCTTTCTCATCATATTTGCAGTTGCATTATCTGGTGCATTGTATTTTGCTTCAACGTCCCTATCAGATTCACTTGTAGAGATTTATACGAATAAGATGAGGCAAGCTACTGGAAATGCAGATATTATGATCTTTCCTAAAAGAGGGTCTCCAGCAGGGGTTATAAGTGAAGCTCCTGCCCTCCGGCTTAAAGATAAGACTCATTATATTATTAAGGCTATAAGCGGTACTGGCAGATATAAAATAGCAAATAAAAACTATGAGCGAATAAGCTTAACTGGAATGACGCTGAATGATTATAAAAAAATAAATGATTTAGAGCTTGCAGAGGAACTTGGAGGAGCTTCTTTTGAAAGTAATAGTATCATTATCAGCAAGATGACAGCTGAAAAGTATCATTTAAATATAGGCGACCAAATGGAAATATATATTGGTGATGTTAGACGAAATATTAAAGTTTACGGGATCGCACTGCCTACAGGAATGTTTCTTGATGAATCACAAGAGTCAAAGGCGCTTATTTCTTATAGAAGTTTATGCGACTATATGCAAACTAAGGGAAAGCCTACTACTATATACATTAAGGCAGCTGATGGAGTAAGTGTGGATAGTCTTATTGGGGAGCTGCAAAAAGGTTATCCTAAATATGGAGTAGAAGAACCTTTTTCTAAAGAACAGATTTATGACAATACTTCTATGCTTTCCATGCCGCTCTTGCTTATGACGCTCATTGTTACCTTTATGAGTATATTTATTATATACTCTTCGTTTAAAGTAATTACTCTCGAAAAGCTTCCTATTATAGGCACTTTTAGAAGTATTGGTGCGAGCAGGAAAATGATGGATAAGGTTCTTCTGATGGAGAGCTTATTCTATGGTGTTGCAGGAGGCTTAGCTGCATGTGCCATAGGGATAGGCATCTTATATATTATGACACAGTATACAACCCCTGACAGCATTAAAGAGTACATAGAAATAAAAATTAATATTTCTTTTATTAAGCTGGCAATAACATTTATTCTGTCTGTTATTGTATGTTTGATAAGCAGTATGGCACCTATTATAAAAGTCTCAAAAATTCCTCTTAAAGAAATTGTATTAGGAAACATTGTCAGTAAAAAAAAGAGAAAGATAAGAAAAGATGTCCTCGGCATTCTTTGTATTATAGCAGCGTTTATATTACCTATCATTTCTTCAAGATCCTTATCAGCAGTGCTAAGCGGATTATCAGTTATATTGACACTGGTAGGTATTATTAATATTTTACCCATCATTATTAAGTCTACATCAAAGATATCTGAGAAGCTTTTTTACAAGGTTTTTGGTAATATTGGTATCCTTGCCGTTAAAAATATCAAGGGGAATAAGAGTATATTAAATAGTATTGCGCTTATTACTATAGGCGTGGTCACGCTTCTAATGATCAATAACATTAGTATTAATGTAAGTGTAGAAGTCATCAATTTTTATAAAAAAACTTGTATATCAGATATGGAAGTTTGGATGAATAATATGGATAAAAGTTCAGTAAGGGGACTATTACGACACGAGGGTGTAGAGAGTGTCTATCCCTTATATGGGACTTATGGCATTGAAGTTAAAGAGTTAGGAGAAAAACTTGGATGTATCGAAAGTATCCAAGATGAAAGCTATACGAAGTATATTCAATTTGATTATATGGGCAAGCAGAAAGAACTTCTTAGTGAAATTAATAATGACAGGTATCTTATTATGACGGTCATTATGAAAAACAGGTATGACTTAAAAGAAGGGGATAAGCTTACCTTGAAATTTCCAAGCGGTGACAGAGTTTATACCATTTTAGGCTTTGTTAATACCTTTATGTGGAACGGAAGTTTTGCCTTAGCACCAGATACTTATTTGAAAAATGATACAGAAGCTAAATATTATAACAGCGCTTATGTAAAGGTAAAGGGAGATCCTAAGATGGTTCTGGAATCTCTTAAAAAACAGTATTCAGACAGATATCTTGGAGGAATGACTATAGAAGAAATGCTGAATGCTAATAAAGAAAGTAATGATCAGCTGATGTCCATGCTTATTGGTTTTTCTGTGCTGGCACTTATTATTGGAAGTATAGGCGTTATTAATAACCTTATTATTAGTTTTATAGAGAGAAAGCAAAGTCTTGCAGTATTAAGATCAATAGGGATGAGTAAAAAGCAAGTCATTCAAATGCTGTTTATAGAATCCCTTTACTCAGGAAGTATTGGAGGCCTAGTAGGTATTGGAGGAGGCATTATTGTCATGAAGATTGTGCCCTATATATTAGAAGCAATGCAGGTGCCTGTTCCTACCTATTTAGTGCCTGGGGTGCTTTGGATTTATTTAGTAGGAGGAATGGCGATAACTGTTTTGGCCTCCATAAGTCCTGCTAAGAGATCATCGAAGCTAAATATTATAGAAGCAATAAAATATGAGTAATTGGGGTGAAAAGGTGGAAAATATTATCGAAACTATAGGTTTATGCAAGAACTATCAGTTAGGAGATACAACGGTAGAGATTCTAAAGGATATTAACCTAAAAATTAAAAGAAGCAGTTTTTATTCAATTATGGGACCATCAGGATCAGGCAAAAGCACGCTTCTTTATCTTCTTGGAGGACTGGATAAGCCTACTGAGGGGAGCATTAAGATAAATGGCAAAGAGCTAAGTAAGATGAAAGATGAAGAAGAGAGCAGGATGAGAAGAAACGATATAGGTTTTGTTTTTCAGTTTTATAACCTCATTCCAAATCTAGATGTAGAAGAAAACATTATGCTCCCCATTCTTTTGGATGGCAAAAAACTAAAGGATTATAAGGAGAGTTTAGACGAGATATTAGAGATAGTTGGTCTTACAGAGAGACGAAAGCATACCCCAAGAGAACTTTCAGGAGGACAGCAGCAAAGAGTAGCAATAGCAAGAGCACTTATTAATAAGCCAGAAATTATCTTTGCAGATGAGCCTATAGGGAACTTAGATAGTAAGACTGGAATTGAGATCATGAAGCTGCTGCAAGAAATCAATGTGAAGCAAGGGAAAACTATTGTTCAAGTTACTCATTCAAGAGAAGCTGCTGAGTATGGAACTGATCTTATTATGGTAAGGGACGGACATATCTGTGAGTCCAAATAGGCTCAAAATAAAGAGAGGATGTGAGTAGGTGAAAAAATTAAATACCAGTATTGTAATAAGTATTATAAGTGCATTATGTGCGGGAATCCTTCTTACTGCATGTGGCAATCAAGTTAAAGAAACCAGTGAAACAGACACTATAGAAACTCAGCAAACAGCAGAAAGACAAGGGATAGATGTTTTTGGAGAAGTTAAAGCGTACACAACAAGAGATATCATTATAGATTTCCCTGCCAGAGTAGAAAAAATCCACATAAAAGACGGGGAGATGGTCAAAAAGGGAGATAAAATAATCACCTTGAATTTTGAGGAATATGAAACAGATATTTTAAAGAAGAAAAATGAAATACAGCTTTATGAAGGACAATTAAAACAGTTAAAACAGAACATCAATCCCCTCGTTGGTGAAGTAACAAGTCTTAGGAATGAACTTAATATTAAACAAAGCTATATTGACAGTGATAAGGATCCAGAGGTTAAGGCTTTGCAAAGAGCACTGGAGTTAGCAGAGACAGCACAAAAAACTGCAAAAAAAGACTATGAAGTAAATAAAGAGATTTTTGAAATAGGTGGTATCTCACCTAAAGAGCTAGAAGATTCAAAACAGAACTTAAGCAGTAAAGAAAAAGAGAAGGATGATCTAGTATCAGCTATTGAAATGGCAAAAACAAATAGAAAATTAGAAGTAAATGAACTAAGAGCGGCTCTCAAAAGTAGCGAAGCACAGCTTACCAATACAGATAAACAAAATGAGACAGGAGTCTTAGAATTAGAATCAAAGCTTAATATTGCTAAGCTGGATTTAGGAACGATGGAAAAAAAGCTTAACAAAAGTTATATTAAAGAAAAAGATATTATTGCTGATACTGATCATATGATTATATTTGATATAACCTGTAATGAGGGCACCATAATAGGAAAAAATGAAACCCCTGTTTTTAAAGCAATGGACGAAAACACTCTTTTTGTTAGTGTAGATATCCCGGAAGAATTTATCGGAAAAGCATCTATCGGTAATGAAGTCAGTATTGTTCCCTATGCAGATAAAGATAAATCTCTAAGGGGAAAGATTATGAGACTTGGAGCTAGAGCAATCAAGCAAAATGGGGAAACGGTTGTCAAAGCAGATATAAAAATTGAAGGAGAAAAAGGGGTGCTAAGGCCGGGATTAACAGTAGATGCTAAGATTTATGAATAGAGATGAATGTTCCAAAAATTACTTCAATTACATATACAAACATTAAAAACTTCTTTATAATAATATAAAGAAGTTTTTTGCTATTAATTGATGTGGGGAGGATTAATAGTTATGCCCAAACACATTCTCGTTGTGGATGATAATGTTGTCAACTTAAAGCTGGCTGAGCAGACCTTAAAACCATTATATAAAGTAACACTGCTTATTTCGGGAACACAGGCACTTAAATTTTTAAGTAAAACCAAACCAAACCTTATTTTGCTGGATATTAATATGCCGGAAATGGACGGATATGAAATCTTTAAAAAAATCAAAGAAAATCCAGAGACAAGTAAGATTCCTATTATTTTTCTTACGGCCCAGACAGACAGTGAGAGTGAACTGCATGGCCTATATCTCGGAGCAGTAGACTTTATAGCAAAACCTTTTATAAGCGAAATTATGTTAAGCAGAATTAAGATGCATCTTGAACTGGAAGAATATCATCAGTCTCTTGAAGCTCTTGTAGAAGAGAAGACCCAGATGATAGAAAAATTACAGGATGTAATCGTCATAAGTCTTGCGGAATTAGTAGAATGCAGAGATGGTGAAACGGGCGGGCATGTTAAACGAACGGCAAAATATTTACAAGCCTTAGTTGAAGCAATGGACGAAAATAATGTTTATAGGGATGTTCTGTCCAAACAATATATAAAGGATATACTGCGTGCAGCACCCTTGCATGACATAGGGAAAATAGGCATTAGTGATGATACGCTTCTTAAACAATCTTCTTTGGATGAGGAAGAGTTTGAGTATATGAAAAAGCATACCACGCTAGGGGGAAAAACACTGCAAAAGGCAATTGATGAGGCAGGGAATGAGAGCTTCTTGTATATAGCTAGGGATATGGCTCTGTCGCATCATGAAAAATGGGATGGGAGTGGGTACCCAAGGGGACTAAAGCAGGAGGAAATTCCGCTTTGCGGCCGTATCATGGCCGTAGCGGATGTCTATGATGCACTAATATCTAGGAGGTCTTACAAACAGCCATTTACTTATGAGGCGGCAGCTGAGATGATTATTAAAGGAAAAGGCTTGCAGTTTGATCCCTGTGTTGTAGAGGTATTCGAAAAGGTAAGAGATAAGTTTGAACGAATAGCGAGTAGGTATTTACATAAAGATTAGATAAGAAGGGGAGCCTGTTTATGTCAGCAATTATTTGTGTGGATGAAAAACAATGTGTAGTTTGCAATTCATGTGTTAAGGCATGCCCTGTAACTGATGCTAACATATCTTATATAACTGAAGATCAAGTAAAGATTAAAATAAATGACCAAAGGTGTCTTGCTTGTGGAGAATGTGTAAAAGCTTGTTCGCATAAGGCGAGAACCTTTAAAGATGACTGTGAAAGATTTTTTGAAGATCTGGCAGGCGGTGAAATAGTGAATATAATCGTTGCACCAGCTATAAAAGTAGGGCTGAAAGATGAATGGATGCACATATTAAGCTGGCTAAGAACAATGGGAGTACAGAAAATTTATGACGTTTCTCTTGGAGCTGATATATGTACATGGGGACATGTTAAGCTTTTTTATGAAAATCCTAATCAAAACCTTATCAGTCAGCCTTGCGCAGCTATTGTAAATTATGTTTTAAAACATAAACATCAGCTGATTAATAGATTATCACCTATTCAAAGTCCTATGGCATGTACGGCAATTTTGATGAAAAAATATGATCAGATTAGCGGAAAAATAGCTGCGATATCGCCGTGTGCTGCAAAAAAAGACGAGTTTGTTCAGACTGGCCTCGTAGATTACAATGTCACCATTACAAGGTTAAAAAAGTATATTCATAAAATAGGAATTGATTTATCTGCCTATGATAAAAATTTTAAATTCGATGGAGGAGAAGGCATACTAGGAACGATGTATCCAAAGCCAGGGGGGCTAAAAGAGAATCTTATCTACTATTTAGGTTCTGATTTGAATGTAGTTAGTTTCGAGGGAGCTGGAACAGTTTATAAAATATTAGATAGTTATGATCATGAAGATAAAGCGGTTCTGCCGCATATATTTGATGTATTAAATTGCGATTTAGGATGTAATATTGGACTTGGTACCAATAGAAACAGGAGTTTTCTTGAAATCAATACGCTTATGAATAGTATTTCAGTGAATGCTCATACTAAGGCCCGAGAAGACAGACAAAAAAATAAGGTCCAGCAAATCCAGCTTTTTGAGAGTAAGTTTAATCTAAATGATTTTATTAGAAAGTATACCCCTATTACTACACAGGAACATGTATACAATGAAGCTGATTTAGAAAGTATTTATATTGGACTTGGCAAACATACACAAAAACAACGTCATCAGGATTGTCATAGCTGTGGGTATGAAAGCTGTGAACAAATGGCAGTAGCCATTGCAAAAGGGATAAATATATACGAAAATTGTATCGAAAAGATAAGAAGTGACAGTACAAAAAGAGAACAGGAATTAAGTGATACCTTAAGAAGTGTTGCACAAAAAACAATTGAAGCAGAAGAAGCAGCTAGAGCTAAGGCGGACTTTTTAGCTAATATGAGTCATGAAATAAGAACACCGATGAACGCTATTGTAGGCATGACTGAACTTATGCTTCAAAGTGATTTAACTGGTCTGAATTTGGAGTATGCAAATACGATTAAAGCTTCATCAACCTCTCTGCTGACGATTATAAACGATATATTAGATTTTTCAAAAATCGATGCAGGCAGACTAGAGATTTTTGATCTCGAGTATAATCTTAGTTCTCTTATAAATGATACAGTTAATATGATTAACACAAGGCTTATTACTAAAAACTTAGCATTTCTTGTGGAAGTGAGCAGTAAAATGCCAGCACTTTTAATTGGAGATGAAATACGCATAAGACAAATTCTAACTAACCTTCTCAACAATGCTGTGAAGTTTACCGAGAAAGGCTTTATTAAGCTGAGAGTTGATTTTGAGCCTATTCAGCATGAGTCCATTCTTCTTAAGATAGATGTTGAAGATACAGGCATTGGTATTAAGGCAGAAGATGGGCATAAGTTATTTGAGGAATTTAGGCAAGTTGATACAAAAAGAAATAGAAATATCCAAGGAGCAGGTCTTGGGCTTGCTATTTGTAAGCAGTTAAGTAATTTAATGGGCGGCCAAATAACCTTTAAAAGCACCTATGGGGTTGGATCAACATTTAGCGTTACCCTAAAACAAAAAGTTGAAGATTGGGAAGAATCTGCTAGTATCAAGGATACACAAAGTACTAAAATTTTGGTGTTTGAACCCAATGTATATTATGCAGAAAGCCTTGAGAGAACATTAACTGCACTTAAAGCTAATGCTATAATGTGTAAGGATGTATCAGTGTTTAAGCAAAAACTAAGGATAGGTAGTTATACTCATATCTTCTTTGATATGTCAAACGGGTTTGAAGTCATTCGGAGTCAATCAATTGATACACATAAGGCTGTTAAAGTGGCTATGATGAGTTTAAATGACTACATGACAGATGAAATTGATGAGGATATAAGATTTTTACATAAACCACTCTTATCTATAGCAATAGTAGAAATGCTGAATGGGGTACAAAATTATCAGGATGGATGTGCAGAAAAGTCAGCAAAGTATTTTTCGGCGCCTGATGCTAAAGTGTTGGTTGTAGATGATAACTTAGTTAATCTAAAGGTAGCTACAGGGCTTATGAAGCCTTATGAAATTCAGATTGACACGGCTTTAAGTGGTATGGAGGCGGTGCAGAAGCTTAGACGTGGTAAAGTTTATGATATCATCTTTATGGATCATATGATGCCGGAACTTGATGGCATAGATACGGCTAAAATTATAAGAAGCATGGACAAAGAGTATTTTAAAAAAGTTCCTATTATCGCATTAACAGCTAATGCAGTAGGAGATGCAAAACAGTTATTTTTAGATAATGGCATGGATGATTTTTTAAGTAAGCCTATAGAGCTTACAAAGCTTAACTACATGCTTAAAAAATGGATTCCGAAAGAAAAAGTAACAAGAAATGCAGGAAGAGAAGGAGGCATTCATTCAAGCATATCAGAGATTTTAATATCAGATTCTATCTTAAACATAGATGGTATAGATACTAAGGCAGGACTTCAAAGTTGTCTTGGAGATTTAGAAAATTATAAGATACTCTTAAAAACTTTTTTGCTTAGTGGACGAATAAATAGTGAAAAGATAAAGGAGTATTATCATAATAAGCAAATGATGCTCTTTACAACAGAAGTCCATGCTATAAAGAGTTCTGCGAAAAGTATAGGCGCCCATCAGCTTTCAGAACTTGCAAAAGATTTGGAAGCTGATAGCAGAAAATTAGATTACACTGCTATAGACAGCAAGATTGAAGCTTTCTTATCTCTGTATGAATGTCTGCTGAATGCCATACATGCTGGACTAGGTGAAGAGCATGCTGGTGACGGCATCCATAGGCAGGGACAAATGCTTAGCGAGCAGCAAATGTCAAATTACATAAAGTCTATTAAAGATGCTCTTGAAGAGTTTGATTTAGATGAAGTAACAAGGCTGATTGATGAACTGCAAAGCTATCCTCTGGATACAGTATTTGAGAAGGTATTAAAAGACATAAAAGAGCTTACTCTATTATTTGAATATGATAGGGCACTAGGTAAGATCAAAAAGATGATCTGAAATACAAAAAGCTATAAATAATATAAATGGAGGATGACAAATGGAAGTAACAGAAAACATTAATCAAAAGAACATGTCTATTCAAAAGCCAAAAGGAATGGTGGGAAAAATCATTGTATGTGTAGTACTGGCGCTTATACCTATCATTTTATCAGGTATCATGACTTTTTTTAGTTTGCCGCTAAGAGGGCTTTATGTATTTGTAATAGGAACTTTTATTGGACTGCTCACTATTCCATTTATGCTTTACATAACAAAGGTGGAAAGCTGGACTAAAAAGTGGTACATATGGATAGGTATCATTATAACGATTATGCTTGTTATAATACTTCCTATGTTTAAAAATACAGGAATGTCTCAAATGCAGGATCCGATGCAAAACGGACAGATGCAGGGAAATATAATGATGGAAAAAGGTATGTATTAATTTAATAAGGAAAGAGGAGATTGTATGGTAAGTGATATTGTTGTTGTAGGAAGTATCAATATAGATTTGGTGATTAATGCTCCTAAGGTTATCAAAATGGGAGAAACAATACACGGAGAAGGATTTTTTACAGGATCAGGCGGTAAAGGGGCTAATCAAGCATGTGCTATTGGGAAGCTAGGCGGCAGTGTTTCGATGATAGGATGTGTTGGTGACGATAGTTATGGAAAGATATGTTTAGATAACCTAAGTAACTATGGCGTTGACTTGCCTGGTGTTGAAGTCATGGAAAACATTAACACAGGAGTGGCTCTTATTGTGCTTGTAAAGGGAGACAACTGCATTATACTTGAGGAAGGGGCTAATAAGTATGTTACGCCCGATAAAATTGAAAAAAATCAAGAGGTTATAAAAAATAGTAAACTTATTGTTTCACAGTTTGAGGTGCCCTATGAATCAGTATGCAGGGCTTTTGCTATCGCTAAGGAGAACGGAGTGACAACAATGCTTAATCCAGCTCCTTCTAGACCAATAGATGAATATCTTTATAGCCTGATTGATATACTGATTGTTAATGAACATGAGTGCTTTGATCTTACGGGAGTTGAGGTCACAGATGAAGAAAGTGCTCAAAAAGCTTTAACAGCTTTTCTATCTAAAGGGATCAAAACACCTATTATCACACTGGGTTCCGAAGGAGCAGTGTTTTTGGAAGAGGATGAAGTATGTCAGATGAAGCCTCCAAAAGTAGAGGCTGTTGATACAACAAGTGCGGGAGATGCCTTTATTGGAGCGTTGGCCGTTAAGTTAGTAGAAGGCAAAACTTTAAAAGAAGGAATAGACTATGCAAACAAAGTAGGGAGTATAACTGTCTCGAGAAAAGGGGCACAAAGCTCAATCCCTAACAAAGAAGAAGTAAGATAGTTTTTCATAGGATTTTTACAACCAAAATGAGCTGTAGCCTAACGAAATTAATGAGTTAGACAACAGCTCATTTTTTTATGCAGCAATTGCTAGTTTATACGTATCTATATTCTATTTTCATAAATAAAAATGAAAAAGAAAATATAAAGCAAGGTGTGAAGCACTATTCAAAAGAGAGTGAGATTGAATAATCGACCGAAACCCTATATGTGTATAGATGCAAGTGGATGTAGTGTTGAGGTGTTTGGATTAAAAAATATACATCTTTATTTTCATTTTCATGTTGACAAAATGAAAATAAAGATGTATATTTTAAATATAAGTTGTAACACATTTTAAGGCTTAACTTTAATTTAAAGGAGATGAAAATAATGCAACAAGATTCAATTTGGCAAAGTGTTGTCAATACCTGGAGTATAGAAGCGGAGTCAATTAGTCATTTACATAATAGGATAGATCAAGAAGCAGTAGTAAGTGTAGTAAAGCTTCTTGGAGATTGTACAGGAAAAATACTAGTTGCAGGGTGTGGAACATCTGCAGCGGCAGCTAAAAAAATAGCTCATTCATTGTGTTGTGTAGAGAGACCAGCATGTTACTTAAATCCCTCAGATGCGGTACATGGGGCACTTGGTATGCTTCAGCCTAATGATGTCCTAATCCTTATTTCAAAGGGCGGCAACACAGGAGAAATTACTAATTTAATTCCCGCTTGTAAAACAAAAGGGGCAAAACTAATAGGTGTAACTGAAAATGAAAACTCTATTTTAGCTGAGCATGCAGATATACTTTTTAAGGTGAAAGTCGAGAAAGAACCTTGCCCATTTAATATGTTAGCTACTGCAAGTACACTCGCTGTTATAGCTGCTTTTGATGCTGTATGCATAGCACTTATGCATTATACACACTATACAAAGGAAGCTTTTGCAGTCATCCATCCAGGAGGAGCTGTAGGAAATAGGCTTCTAAAAAAGGAGGACAACAAATAATATGGCTACAATGAAAGCAATGTATTTTGAAGCAATAGAAAAAATGGTTTTAAAAGAGGTTCCTATTCCGAGGTGTGAAGAGGATGGGGTGCTAGTAAAGGTAGAAGCTTGCGGGATATGCGGCGGAGATGTCAGAAACTTTTATCAAGGTTTGCGAGCGGATGTGGGCAGCCAAATCATGGGACATGAGATAGGCGGCACGGTAGTAGAAACAGGAGCTAAAGTAAGCAGATTTCAAGTAGGTGATAGGGTAGCTATGGCCCCGGATGTGAGCTGTGGAGAATGCTATTACTGCAAAAGAGGCCTTGTGAATTTATGTGTTGATCACAAAATGCTAGGAACTCACTTTCCGGGGGGGTTTGCGCAGTACATATCAGTTCCGGGATTTGTTTTGCAAAGAGGGTTTATAGAAAAGATACCTGACACCTTATCATATGAACAAGCGACATTAGCAGAGCCGGCATCTTCTGTAATAGCTTGCCAAGAACTTAATGGTGTAAGTGCAGGAGATTGTGTTGTTATTATAGGAGATGGTCCTATAGGTTGTATGCATATAGAAGTGGCAAGGGCGAGAGGGGCTAGTCAGGTTATTATGGTAGGGCTTACAAGACTTCATGAAGTTCCTCAGTTTAGCCCTGATTATATTATAGATGCCTCTAAGCAAAATCCAGTAGAAGAGGTTCTGAAAATAACTAATGGATTAGGTGCAGATATTGTTATATGTGCTAACCCTGTTACTTCAACACAAGAGCAAGGCGTAGAGATGGTAAGAAAAAGAGGTAAAGTAGTATTGTTTGGTGGAGTACCTAAAAGTAATCCTATGACAACACTTAACAGCAATCTTATTCATTATAATGAGATTACAGTGATAGGAGCTTTCTCTTATCCAGGAGTTGGTCTTGAAAAAGCAATTAAATATATTAATGAAGGTAAAATAACAGCTGATAAATATATTACAGCAACAGTTAAACTAAATGAATTAACAGAGGGTATTCAGTTATCAAGACAAGGTAAGGCACTTAAAGTAGTTGTCAAACCATGGGAATAAGAATTACATCTAATATATAACTAAAAACTATAACAAACAATATAATTTTAAAAAGGAGAGATTGAAATGTACGAAATAGACAGTAAATTAGAGAGACTTGAGGCCGAGGGCAAACCAGCAATGGTTTCACTTATTGGTGCAGGGCAAATGGGTAAAGATATTGTTGCTCAAGTGGAATGTATGGTAGGGATGGAAATCCCAGTAGTTGTAGACCTAAGTAAGGAAATAGCAGTTGACGCTTATAGAACAGCTGGCTATAAAGGAAAAATTGTAGAAACAGATTGTTTAGAAGAAGCAATAGCAGCTATAGAAGCTGGTAAAAAGGTGGCTACTGCAAACTACGAAATAGCTATTAAAGTACCACAAGTACAAGCTGTTATTGATGCCACAGGATCACCAGAAATGGGGGCAAGAGTATCACTAGAATGTATTAATCATAAAAAGCATATCGTTATGATGAATGTAGAATGTGACATTACTGTTGGACCAATTTTAAGGAAAATGTCAGAAAATGCAGGAGTTGTTTATTCCTTAACAGCTGGAGATGAGCCTGGGTCAGTCGTAGAAGTTTATAGATTTGCTAAAGCCCTAGGCTTTAAAGTTGTAGCAGCAGGAAAAGGAAAAAATAATCCACTAGATGTTTATGCAACACCTGATCAGTGGGAAGAAAAAGCAAAAGCAAGAAATATGAGTGCCAAAATGTTAGTAGAGTTTGTTGATGGTTCTAAAACAATGATAGAGATGGCTGCTGTATCTAATGCTACAGGACTTGTTCCAGATGTAAGAGGTATGCATGGACCTAAGTGTAATGTAAAAGATCTTACAAAAGTATTTTGCCGTAAAGACCAAGGCGGTATATTAGAAAAAGAAGGTGTAGTAGATTTCGGAATAGGAGATATTAACCCAGGTGTATTCGTTATTGTAACAACTGATCATCCAAGACTTATAGAAGGCTTAGTTCAAAGAGATATGGGAGAAGGACCAAACTACCTGCTCTTTAGACCTTACCACCTATGCAGTATCGAAACACCTATTACTGCAGCTCAGGCTATCATCTACGGAGAATCAACTGCACATCCGATGAATAAATTAACGTCTGAATGTATTACAGTAGCTAAACAAGACCTTAAAGCAGGTCAAACATTAGATGGTATTGGAGAATACTGTTACAGAGCGAGTATAGAACTTGCTGATGTAGCAAGAGAAGGTAATATGCTTCCAGTTGGTCTTGCAAAAGGTGCGGTGTTAAAATGTGATGTGAAAACAGATGAAGTCATTACATATGACATGGTAGAACTAGATAATAAATCAGTACTACTTCAACTTAGAAGAATACAAGATCAAATGTATAAATAGTAAAAGGAAAGTATAATTAAGTTGTGTATCACTTATTCTATATAAATACTATGAAAAGGGGTAATAATTATGAAAACAGTTAAGAATAAACAGATTCTTGTTGCAGCAGATGTTGCAGGTTATGAACTTAAGGATGCTGTTGTTGCGCATCTGGAGAAAAATGGCTGGGAAGTAACTGATATTGGAGTTAAGGATAAGGAAGGTAAAGGGGTAGAAATATTCCATCGCATGGCAATTCGCGCGGCTTCCATGGTTAGTGAAGGGGAATTTGATAGAGCTCTCTTGTTCTGCGGAACCGGTATGGGTGTTCATCTTGCAGCTAATAAAGTTCCTCGTTGTCAGGCAGCGGTTGTTGAAAGTGTTCCAGCAGCACTTCGCGCCATCACAGGTAATGGCGTAAATATTATGTGTATGGGCGGCTATTACGTTTCTCATCAGATGGGTATTGAAATTGCAGACGCTTTCTTGAATAATAGTCTCGGTTCTGGCTATGAATGGTGGGATACATTCTATGACTATCATAAATTTGCCCATGATGAAATCGATAACTTTAATTATGAGGAATATAAGAAAAATGGCTTTAAGTTTATGAGTGAGGATACTCCTCGCTATAATTGGGACGGAATCAATCAAAAGGAAAAATAAGAAGAAAACTATAAATGAGTTATTGTGGGTAGTGCTATACACTACCCATAATTTTTATAGAGTGGAGGAAGCTGAGTATGAATAGTCCCCAAAAATCAGATATTCAAACAAAGTGGCAAAAAGTAAAAGACTATCTCCAAAAGTCAGGTTATGAAGCCATGATTTTAGGAAGACATGATAATTTTGCTTGGTTTACAGATGGTGGAAATAACAGGGTCATTCTGTCAACGGATAATGGATTTGGTGTTTTAGTTATTACGCAAACACAGGTTTATTTGGTTGCGCAGGTGATGGATGGCAGACGTATTATGGAAGAAGAACTTCCAGGTATTGATTTTATTGAATATATTCCACTGCACTGGTTTGAAGAATCAAGAGAAGAAAAAGCGCTGCAATTAGCTGGTACTGGCAGAGTGATCTCAGATATTAATATAAAAGGTACAGATTATTTGCCAAATAGTATCTTTGAGCTTCATTATCCAATGACTTCTAGAGAAATAGAAAAAATGAGATGGCTTGGAAAAACAACGGATGCTATACTTACACATGTAGCACAGGAAATTAGACTGGGCATGAGTGAATATGAAGTAGAGAGCATGCTTATTAGTGAATATACAAAACAAAATATTTATTGTGATGTTCTTTTAATAGGAACGGATGATAGAATAGCTAAATATAGACATTTTAATCCCACTGATAGGAAGATTGGAAAATATGTAGTGCTCCACCCTGCAGTAAAAAAATGGGGGTTACATGCTAATGTAACAAGAACTGTGTTTTTTGGTGATGATATTCCTGCAGATATAGTGAGAAAATATGATGCCGCATGCCAGGTTGAAGCAGCAGCTATTTCAATGTGCGATGAGGGTAATCGTTTTAGTGATATTCTTAAGGAACAAAAAGAACTTTATAAGCAGTTAGGCTTTGAAGAAGAATGGAAATATCATTATCAAGGAGGCATTACAGGGTATATAGTAGGGGATGGAAGCTTGTGTAAAGATCCTCAGAATGTTATTTGCAGCCCTCAAGCCTTTGACTGGTTTATTACTATAACAGGAGTAAAAGTAGAAGAATTAACGATTAATTATGAAGGTAAGCAAGAAATTGTGTCTGCTAGTGGGTGCTGGAATACAAAAGAATTCTCTCATAGAGGCAGACGATATGCATTGCCCTATATTATGCAGAGGTAGGTGAATAGTAGTGTATTTATTAGGTTTAGATGTAGGAACAACAGGGTGTAAAGCAGTTATATTTGATAAAGAAGGAAATATTGCAGGATATGGATTTAGAGAATATGATATTATATGTGAAAGACCTGGATATGCAGAGCAAGATGCTTTAAAGGTTTGGAAACTTACTAAAGAGGTGATTAAAGAGGCAGTAGAGAAAAGCGGAGCAAGCAGTATTCAGGCTTTAAGCCTTTCGGTTCAAGGAGATGCAATTATTCCGGTAGACGAGAATATTCATCCTTTGCACCAGACACTACTGGGGATGGATTATAGATCTACTGCAGAAGTAGAATACTGTAAAGAAGTACTGGGAGATAAAGCATTGTTTGAGGCAACAGGGATGAGGCCGCATCCCATGAATTCAGCAACTAAAATATTATGGATTAAAAATAATCTGCCTGATATTTATAAAAAGACTTATAAATTTATGACGTATGCAGATTTTATATTAAGTAAGTTAGGGGCAAGGCCAGTTATTGACTTAACGATGGCATCACGTACCATGCTTTTTGATATTCACAATATGAAGTGGTCCACATCTATATTATCGACCTTAGATATTGATGAACAAAAACTATCTGAACCAGTCAAATCAGGGGAAGTTGTAGGCGAACTATCCAAGGAGTTAGCAGAAGAGTTAGGTATAGAAATAGGAACAGTTCTTGTAGCTGGAGGTCATGACCAAGCTTGTGCAGCTTTAGGGGCTGGCGTTATTAATGAAAATATTGCAATTGATTCCCACGGGACCGCTGAAGTACTAGCTACGGCTTTTAATTTGCCTAAGTTAGGTGATACAATGTATGAGGGATATTACCCATGCTATTGCCATGCTAAAGAGGGGATGTATTTAACTTTTGCTCTTAATCATATAGGAGGGCTCCTTTTAAAATGGTATAGGGATAACCTTGGATATGCTGAAGTGGAGGAAGCAAAAATAAGGGGAGAAGAAACATATGATGTTATGCTGGAGAAAATAAGTAATGAACCATCATCAGTTTTAGTTTTACCACATTTTAATGGCAGCGGAACCCCTTGGTGTGACCTTGATTCAAAAGGAGCAATGGTAGGATTAACTATGGCTACGACCAGACATGACATTGTAAAAGGGATTATGGAGAGTCTTACTTATGAACTTAGAATAAATATAGAACATATGCAAAAGTCTGATATTTATGTTGAGAGGCTAAGAGCAGTGGGAGGGGCCGCAAAATCCCCAATATGGCTTCAAATAAAAGCAGATATTACAGGATGTGTTGTAGAGACCCTGAAAATAAGAGAGGGAGCATGCCTTGGAGCAGCACTGCTTGCAGGAGTAGCTACTAAGGTATACAAGGACTTAGATGAAGCTGTAGAGACAACAGTTAAGGTAATGCACGCTTATACCCCTAGAAAACAAATGAAAGAGTTATATGATGCAAAGTATGCATCTTATACTAAGCTCTATGATGCTTTAAAGTCTATAAGTAAAGCATTATAGTAGATGATGCTATAAGGCATTACATACGACACTATAAGAGGAGGTGATTAAATGCCTATTCAACTTACGGAAGAGAATAAAAGAAAGATTCCTCATGCTTATTTAATTAAGCTTCAAACAGTTTATGACTCTTTAAAAAGTGCAGAAAGAAAAGCAGCTGATTTTGTACTTAGTCAATCAGACTTTTTTGTTAATGCCACAATAACAGAAGCTGCGGAACAGGCAGAATGCAGTGAAGCAACATTTGTAAGATTGGCTAAAAGGCTGGGCTATAGTGGATATCCCGAAATGAAGGCAGTCTTTAGCGAGGAAACATATTTAGATAAGACAACTCCTTATAATGATATTGGAGCTCAAGATGAACCCTTGGAAGTTATGGCAAAAGTATTTAAATCATCTATACAAGCATTAACGGATACGCTGCAAATTATTGATAAAGATGAGTATACTAAAGCTCTTAAAACCATTGATCAGGCACATAAGATATTGTTTTGCGGAGTAGGAGATGCTTTTGCTGTTATTCGATCAGGATATCAAAAATTTCTTAGAATGGGAATGGATGTTCAGGCATCAGCTGATATGGATGTACAGCTTATTTGCCTTGCTAATATGAGTGCTGGGGATGTAATGATTGTAGTTTCTCATTCGGGTAGGACTAAAAATATCCTAGATGTAGTAAAGTATGCAAGAAATAAAGGTATTATCATTATAGCTATCACAAATTATGCAGTCTCTCCTTTAGTAAAGAATGCAGATATTGTACTTCTTACCTCAGCTTTTACTGAACATATGAGTGGAGAAATTATGTCTAAGCGTGTAACACAATTATGCGTATTAGAAAGTCTTTATATTAATCTGTTACTTATTAATGGAACAGACTTTAAAAATCAACTAAGTAAATCTAATGGAGCCTTAGAAGTAAATAAGTTTTAAGGGAGGGGGAGATAGCATGATAAAAGTTTCAGCATCTTTGTTAGCGGCAGACTTTTCTAAGTTAGGCGAAGAAATTAAAGAAGTAGTTGAGGCAGGTGCGGATGAGATTCATCTTGACGTAATGGATGGCTTATTTGTTCCCAATATATCTATTGGGCCGTGCGTGATTAAACCATTAAGAAAATATACTGATAAATGTTTTGATGTACACCTTATGATTCAGCAGCCAGAAAGATATATTAAGGCTTTTGCAGATGCAGGGGCAGACAGTATCACAATACATGCAGAAAGTACTGAGGATATTTGCAAAACCATTTTACTGATTAAGGAGATGGGACTAAAAGCAGGTGTAGCCTTAAAGCCAGAAACACCCTTAAGTATAGTAGATAGGGTTATTGAGCAGCTAGATAGAGTCCTTCTTCTAACTGTAAATCCAGGTTTTGGCGGACAGGTTTTTATGCCATCTATGATTAAGAAAATACGAGAACTAAGTAAAACTTTGCAAGTGTTAGGATTAGATATTCCTATTCAGGTAGATGGCGGTGTGTGTGCTGATAATATACACAGCATAAGACGAGCAGGCGTAGATATAGCTGTTATTGGATCAGCACTTTTTGGAGCATCTGATTACAAAGAATATATAAAGAAGATTAAACAATAGTTTTTAAAGGATACAGCTAAATAAGCTATAGGTATATAGAAATATCTATAGCTTATTTATGGTTTTGATACAATAAAAGAGCCGCACATTATTATAGGGATACTAAGGAGGAAAAAAACAATGCCAAGAATATATGATCAAGAAATCTCAAAGCAAGAGTTATTAAAAAAAGTGGGGAATATCAAGCAGATTGCATCTATAACCCCCTATGAAATGAATGAGGGAAAGGCTAAAGGGATTAAAGCTTTTGATGTTTCAACAGGTGGGGGATTAGACTTTACGGTACTTGAAAGTAAGTGTCTAGATCTTTTGAACATGAAGTTTAAAGGTGTTAATCTTAGCTTTTTATCAAAACCGGGTGTTAGCAGATCAGAATATTTTAATCCTGTTCAGGGGGAATTTTTAAGATATTTTCAGGGAGGAATGCTTTATACTTGTGGGCTCTCAAATATTGGTAGTGCCTGTGAGGATGAAGGAGATGCACATAGTATTCATGGCCGTATCGCTCATACACCTGCTGAACGGGTTAGTGCTGCATCTTGGTGGGAAGATGAAGACTATATCATGAAGATCTCTGGAGAAATGCGGGAGGCGGCTCTTTTTAAAGAAAACCTTGTTTTAAAAAGAGAGATTACAACCAAACTTGGTTCTAAAACCGTACAAATCCGTGATGTTGTGACAAACGAAGGACAAGAAGCGCAGCCAGTTATGCTTTTATATCACTTTAACTTTGGGTATCCGCTCTTAGATGAAAATACGCGAGTGGTTGTACCTAAACACAAAATCATTCCGCGAACTGAGATAGCAAAAGAAAATATGGATGAGTTTGAAAAGATAAGTGGGGCTATTGATCAGTTTAGTGAGCATGTATTTTATATAGAAAGTGTAGCTGATGATGCACATAATACCTATGCAGCACTTATTAATGACAGATTAGATTTAGGAGTCTATGTAAAATATAATATAGAGCAGCTCCCTATCCTTGTGGAGTGGAAGTCTATGGCTTCGGGTGATTATGCACTCGGTCTTGAGCCAGGCAATCATTATTTAGAAGGAAGAAATGCAGAAAGAAAGAATGGCACACTAAAGACTTTAGCACCGTTTGAAAACATGGTATTTGAGGTGGAAATTGGCGTGCTGGAGGGAAAAGTAGAGATTGATAGTTTTGTAGAAAAAATAAAAAGGCTAAAGTAATATAATCATATTTGCTTTATAGATTTGTTGAGAGAGAAGAGGAGAAAAGAAGCATGATGAAGCGTGTCACTATGGCTTTTATAGATTTATAAATAAAGCCTTCATGATTGACAGAGTAAATAGCTTACATTTTACCCTCACATTTTTGACAATCAAACTGAGGGAGACAGTTGGGGCTCCCTCGGTTTGACTGTCAAAATAGTCAACAACATCTTTAATTTTTATTCATAGATTAGATATTTACTCATATAATAAGTTCTGAATGTCAGGGTTGTCTATATTAGACTTATCGTACCATGTGAATCCAGTGTCAATAAATGATGGGAGTATTTCTCCTTTATACTCTTTAAAAGCGGCTTCTACAGCTTTATAACCCATTTCAAAAGGATTTTGTGCGATAGCGCCTGCTAATACCCCTTCTCTAATTGAATCACCAAGCGCTTTTACAGAATCAAATCCTATAATTGTAACCTGATCTGTTTTATTAAGTGCCTTGACTGCATTTATTATCCCTAGGCTTATAAAGTCTGTTGTCCCAAAAAGACCTTGGAGGTCTGGGTGTTCTTTCAAAATATTTTTTGTAATCTCTTCAACTTTTTTAATATCTGTTCCGCTGTATTGAGTGGGAATTAATTGAATATTAGGATAGTCGTATTGGATTGTATCTATAAACCCATCTCTTCTATTTATACCTGATTGGCTAGTTTGGTCATAAACAATAACACCTACTTTCCCTTGACCGTTAATAAGTTCGGCCATTTTTTTTGCTGCTAATACTCCTGCCTCATAATTATCAGTTGCAATCGTTGTTTTGACTATAGGACTATCAACGCCAGTGTCAAAGCTAATAACAGGTATATTTGTTTCCTGAGCTTCTTCGAGATAAGGTTTTACAGCTTTTGAATCAATGGCAGCCAAAACAATAGCTTGTGGCTTCTTAGCTAAATTGGATTTCAATATTTCAAGCTGCTTAGCAGCATCTGTTTCTATTTCTGGACCTTCATAGATCATTTTGAGGTTATAGTCATCAGCGGCTTTCTGTGCCCCTCTTTTAACTGCTTTCCAAAAAGGCCTTTCAATACTTTTGGGAATTACTAATATAGTTGTCTTACTATGAAGCGGCATGTTTGTATTATTACATGGCTGTTCTGTCCCTCTTATTGTATGTCCTAGGGAAAAGAATAAAATAAGTCCTACAATAAACATTCTTTTCATATTTTATTATCCTTTCAGTATTCTCCGTGTGGCTCTCTTCATATATTCAATCATTGTTCCCAAAATCAGATGGATTATTAGCTGTAAAATACCACATAACTAAATAACATTTATAAGAGTGAGTTGACCTAATCATATTTAATAAAATTTCTAGTGACAAGTAACTAAGACAATCTTTCAAATTATAAAAAAAGTGTACATTACTGACTACAAATATACTCATTACGGCAAAATGAATATTTTAGTACAATGAAATAATATCAATCAGGGATTTTATAATTTTTAATTTAGAGAAGAGGGTAAGATTATGGATAAACATAAGAAGACAAGTGTTAAAAAGAAGGTTATCTCAACCGTTTTAATTATTATTATTGTATTAGGTTTAACTAATGTGTTTACAATCATTTCTAATTATCGAATTAATATGCAGTATAGTAAGATACTTACTGAAATCTCTATGTCATATCAAGTGATTACAAAGGTGAAGGAGATTGAACCAGCTTTACTAAAGTATATACTGAAGGAAAGTGAAACAGAGGAATTTAATAAAAGTACTAACCTTGAAACAGCGGATTACATTATTAATCATCTTATAAGTATTAGTGCCAATAAAGAGCAATTAGAGTCATTAGAGTCAAGTGAGAGGCTTGTGAAGACAGTAAAAAAAAGTGTTATTAAAGCAACAGAGTACATAGAGAGTTCGGAGCTAAATAAAGCAATTCAAGAAAAAGATAATATAAAACAAGTTTCTGAGTTTTTGGTCGATAACATGCAGGGTTATACGCTTACACAGTTAGAGCGGGTAGAGGAAATGCAGACAGATATTAATTCAAGATTTAAAATGCTGATTATTATGTCTATAGGGATTATGATAATAGCTCTAATAGGATCTATAGGTAGTATTCTAAAGATTACTTTTGGTATTTCAAGTCCGCTTATGCAAGTATGTCATAGTGCAAACTCGGTTGCAGAAGGGGATTTATCTGTTAGTATGCTTAAAGTAGATACAAGAGATGAAATAAGAGACTTAGCTAATGCTTTTAATACAATGATAAAAAATGTAAGAAATAGTCTAAGTAATATTCAGCAAATAAGTGCTCAAGTACATCTAACATCATCACAACTATCAAATATTACCCAGCTAAATACCAAGGTCGGTGAAGAGATATCTATTTCTGTTAATAACATGGTAACAGGGATTGAGCACCAAAGTAATGAGTCAAAAGAAATTTCCAATTATATTAGACATATTTATGCAATTACTTCTCAAATAGATGCTAATGATTCGAAAATCATGAAAAATGCAGAGCAATCAGTGGAGTTAGCAGATAAGGGGGTAACATACAGTAAATATTTCATGGAACAAATGCTAAATATTAATAACCAGATTAAGATTTCTTATGAAACAACAAAACTATTAAATGATAGATCAAGAGAAATGCACCTTATTATTAAAACAATGACAGATATTGCCTACCAAACGAACTTATTATCTTTAAATGCTTCTATAGAAGCAGCACGAGCTGGAGAAGGGGGAAGGGGCTTTGCAGTTGTTGCTGATGAAATTAGAAAGTTAGCAATCCATTCAACTGGCTTTGCAAAGCAGATGAGCAGCATTGTAGATTCTTTTGAAGAATCCTTAAAAATAATGAGTAATCAAATGACAGAAAACGTAAAGCAAATTGAAGAAGGTAGTGAGATTGCAAATAAAACACAAGAATTTTTTGAAACAATTAAAGCTGCGAATGATATTGTACATAAAGATATTAAAACAAATGCAAAAGATTTAAGTGAACTCACAATGAAGATGGCTTCGGTAGATCAAAGTGTTGAAAATAATAATCAAATTGTTGAAGAGAATGAACTGGCAAGCCATCATATATCTGCAGCCATAGAGGAGCAATTAGGAAGCTTAGAAGAACTTTCATCAGAAGCAATGCAGCTCAATGAATTAGCTAGTGAAATGGATGAAATTGTGCGGAAATTTAAGCTTTAATCAAGTATAGAAGAGGCGTGCTCTTGAGTAAAGGGCTCGCCTCTTTTATACTGTTTTTCACTTTTTAAAATAGAATATAAAAAAAGTGTACGTTACCCCCTATAAATACACTCATTATTTTAGCATTTAATATTCAATATAATAAAAGAGTGTTAAGCACAAAAAGTCAAACACAAATAATACATAGGGGGTAATAAATATGAAGAAGTTATTAGCAGCATTAGTGGTAACAACATTAATGTTAGGAATGTCAACTGGGTGTGCACAAAAACAAGCAGCAACAGAAACTAAAGAAACAGCAGCAGCAGAAACTAAAGAAGCAGCAGCAGAAACTCCAAAAGCAGATGAACAAAAAACTATACTTTTTGGATTTCAAGATTTAGAAACAGAATTTTGGGTAGCAGGTCATAATGCTATTATGGAAACTTTAGAATCAAAAGGAATAAAAGTTATTGAAAAAAATGCTAATGAAGATGCTAACAAGCAGTTAGAGCAAGTTAAAGACGGGATTGCTCAGGGAGTAGATGGTATTATCATTATTCCTCAAGATGGAGAAAGTGCTGTTACAATTGCTGGAGAAGCAAATAAAGCAGGTATTCCAATAGGCGTATTTAATCGTCCTCTTTCTAATAAAGATAACAAAGCTATTGTAGCTGTTGCTGATAATGAAGTTATCGCAGAACAAGCAGTAGAATATATGGCTCAGGAAGCTAAAAAATTAGGAAAGAAAGTAACGCCTCTTATTATGGTAGGGGATTTAGGTGACCCTAATGCTATTGCACGTAAACAAGGATTTTACAATGTGATTGAAAAATATCCAGATTTATTTAATAAAGTAGTTGAAGTACCTACTAAATGGGATGCTGCAACAGGTCTTGCTAATTTACAAAGTGCTATGCAAGCAAATCCAGATGTAGATTTCTTATTTACTTCATCAGACTTCTTATTCCCACAAATTAAAGCAGTACTTGAACCATTAGGAAAATGGAAAAAAATCGGAGAACCAGGGCACGTTATCATGGGTGGTTTAGATGGAGACTCAACTGCAGGTAAGTTAATTGACGAAGGATACATAGATGCAACTGGCGTACAAGATGTTTACTTTGAAGCACAGGCTATTTTAGATGAAATGTTAAAAGCTATTGAAGCTGGCGAAAAAACACCTGATGTTTGGGTACAAGATCCAGGATTCGCTTTAACACAAGGAAATGTAGAAGAAAGACGTATGGATATGTGGGGTAATAAATTACGTGAGGATTTAAAATAATTTTCACTGTAAGATTAGCAAAAATAGGAGAGCAGTATAGTACTTTTCCTCTCCTATTTTTATTTTTTAAACATGAAGGATACTTCGATGATTGGAGGGATAAGTTTGAAATTAGAAGAAAAGCAAATAACAAACAAGAATACAAGCAGTTTTGCAGAAAAAAGCAAGTATACCTTGAAAAAGATTTTCGTATCTGAGTATTTTATACTTTATCTAAGTTTAGCATACTTTTTTATACTGGTTCCATTTGTTCCAGGTCTTGCATCAGCGTCTAATATCATGAATTTATTTTCTAATATGTGGCCTATGCTTACGATCGCTATTGGTCAAACAATTGTTCTTATTGTTGCAGGTATAGATTTATCTCAGACAGCGACTCTGGGTATTACAAGTATTATTGGGGCAATGGTTATGTCTACGGGAATAGACCCTGCATTACTTGAAACTTCTCCACTTTGGGGCTGGTTTATTACAGAACAAGGTGGGGTATTAGCTGGAACAAGTATGGCAATACCTATTGGTATCGTCATCATGCTTACTGTAGGAACGTTAATAGGATGGTTTAATGGTATAGCAATCGCAAAATTTAAAATAACTGCTTTTATGGTGACACTTGTTTCACAAATGTTTTTTGGTGCACTAGCAATATATCTTAGTACTTCACAAAATATAATGAATCTTCCTAAAGCCTTTAGTGCGATAGGTACAGAAGGGATTGGAATAATACCATTTTCACTTGTAATTGCAGTGGTACTAGGAATAGTAGCACATATTATACTAAGTAGTACTGTACTAGGCAGATGGCTTTATTCAACAGGAACTAATATAAAATCTTCTATAGTGTCAGGTGTACCTACAGATAAAGTAGTCATTTTTGCATACATGTTTAGTGGATTTTGCACGTCGGTGGGGGCCATTTTATACTCAGCAAGACTAGGGATGGGGAGACCAACCCTTGGAGATAACATGCTAATGGATATAATTGGAGCTACAGTAATTGGCGGTACCAGCATGTTCGGCGGAAAGGGAAAAGTTTTATGGACAGTATTTGGAGTATTCTTCTTTGTACTTCTATCAAACACCTTAAACTTACTTAATCTATCTTACTTTACAATCAATATTGTAAAGGGAGCCATAATAGTTGTAGCAGCGTTTATAGATGTAACAAGAACACGCATCATAGCAAAAGGACTTTAATAGGGAGGTGAACAAATGTCTAAAACAGTTTTGGAATTAAAAAATATTAGTAAGAGTTTCTTTGGGATAGCGGCTCTAAAAAATGTAGAGTTTTCGGTAAAAGAAGGACAGGTAATTAGTCTTATTGGGGAAAATGGAGCAGGTAAATCTACATTAATGAACATTATTGGAGGGGTTCTTAAACCAGACGGCGGAGAAATGAAGCTGCAGGATCAAAACTACATACCTAATACACCTAAGGATGCCGCCGAAGCGGGGATTGAGTTTATACATCAGGAACTCAACTTATTTCCTAACCTAAGTATTGCAGATAATATGTTTATAACCAAATTCCCTAAAGTATCTCAAACACCTATTATTGATAAGGCTAATATAAGAAATCATACAAAAGAAATGCTGCAGGCAGTAGACTTAAAGGTTTCACCGGATACTCTAGTTGAAAATCTTTCACCAGGAGAAAGACAGTTAGTTGAAATAGCAAAGGCTATAAGCTCTGATCCGCAGATACTTATTTTTGATGAACCCACTACATCTCTTACAGCCAAAGAAACAGAACGCCTATTTGAACTTATTAATAGTTTAAGAACTAGGGGTAAGGCAATTATTTATATCTCACATATTCTAGCAGATGTCATGAACATATCAGATGAAATCGTCGTTTTAAGAGACGGACAGGTTACGGATAAAGGATTAAAAAAGGATTTCACGATCGACAGAATGATATGTTCGATGGTAGGAAGAGACATTAAGCAGCTTTATCCAGAGAGAAAGTCTCAGCCTACAGATGAAATAGCTTTAAAATTAGAAAACGTGTCGCAGCCAGGTACTGTGCATAATATAAGCTTCGAACTTAATAAAGGAGAGGTCCTTGGCATATTTGGACTCATGGGTTCAGGGAGAAGTGAACTAGCTAGAATCATATTTGGCTTAGATCCCCATGAAACTGGAAAAATAAGTATAGACGGGGACAAAGTATGTGGTATTTCTCCAAAAAATAGTATAGAAAATAAACTTGCATTTGTTACGGAAAATAGAAGAGAAGAAGGCTTGTTAATGGATGTTTCTATAGCTGAAAATATGGGTCTCGTGACCTTGACAAAGTATGCCTCAAAGTTAACCAAAGTTATCAAGAAGACATCTCTTTACGACCAAGTAAAAAAAGTAGGAGAACTCCTTAAATTAAAAAGCGGAGATATTGAGAAATATCCTCCTAAGAGTCTAAGTGGGGGGAATCAACAAAAAGTAGTTATAGGTAAATGGCTGATGACAAGCCCTAAAGTATTAATAGTTGATGAACCAACAAGAGGAATAGACGTAGGAGCAAAGTATGAAGTGTACAGCATTATCAATGACTTAGCAGCCCAAGGAACAGGTGTTTTAATGATCTCGTCTGAACTCGAAGAGCTAATGGGAACTTGTGACAGGATATTAGTTATGAATAAGGGAGAAATCATAAGTGAATTCTCAAAAACTGGATTTACTCAAAAGAATATCATGCGTGCAGCATTTAGACAGGATGCAGTATAAAATTTTTTAATAAAAGGAGGTATGAAAATATGAAAGATACTGTCAATAAGTTATTACTAACGTTATTAAAAAATACACCTATTATGTTATTTATAGTTATATTTATATTATTTGGTATATTGTCTCCCAAGTTTTTTAGCTATACAAACTTTGAAAATATAGCCACCCAGGCATCCTATGTAGGGATTATAGCAGTGGGAATGACTTTTATATTACTTACAGGAGGGATTGACCTATCTGTAGGATCTATTATGTATGTATCTGCAGCGACAACAGGTGTCTTAATAGCAAAGGGAATGCCTATACCGATAGCTCTATGCTTAGCTCTTCTCATAGGACTTGTTTTTGGAGCAGTTAATGCATTTGCTATTGTTAAACTTAAAATATTACCATTTGTCGTAACACTTAGTACTATGGTTGCTGGAAGAGGCGTTGGATTATCTATTACAGAATCAAGGTCTATTATGCTTCCTGATACAATTACCAAAATAGGCTCTACCAGGATTATAGGTATTCCGCTTCCGATTATTATTTTTGCTATTGTCGTAGGAGTAGCCTACATTATTTTAGCTAAAACAACATTAGGAAGGCAGATATATGCTACAGGAAATGATGTAGAGGCGGCAAAAAAAGCTGGTATTAATACAGATAAGATACTTTTTACAATCTATATTTTAAGCGGGCTCTTTGCTGCGCTGGGAGGCATTATTTCTGTAGCTCAGTTAGGCAATATTAATGCAGGATTTGGAAGTGGTGACGAGTTTGACGCTATAGCCGCGGCAGTACTTGGCGGAACAAGTTTATTCGGTGGTGTTGGAGGGGTATTACCTGGAACTGTTATAGGAACCGTTTTAATACAGATGATTCAAGCAGGGCTTGTATACCTTCAGGTTAATCTTTACATACAGCCAATTATATCAGCAGGAATCATATTCTTAGCAGTATTTTTAGATAGTATTAGGGATGCTAAGATCAATAAAATGGAACGTAGAAAAATAAGAACTGAACAGGCGCCTGCAAGTGCCAAATAAAAGGCAGCTCAATAATTAAGAGATATACTAACTAGAACTATAGAGTCTTTAGTTAGTATATTTATTAATTAATATAAAACCGGTTTTATAAAATGACTCTACTGAGCCGCAGTGCGAGAGGAGAAAAAATATGTTTGTTGAGGAAGAAAGAATTAAGCAAGATATGATGCAGGTAGGAAAAGATCTGTATAATAAGGGATTACTGGTAGGAACGGATGGCAATATCAGTGTAAGAATTTCTGAAAATGAGCTATTTATAACAGCTTCGGGGTTCTGTAAAGGAAGGTTGCAACCAGAGCATATTACAAAGGTTGATTTTAATGGAAAAGTTTTGCAAGGATTGAAACCAGCCAGGGACATAAGGATGCACCTAGCTGTTTATAAAGAAAGACCCGAGGTTAAAGCTGTAGTTCATGCGCATCCACCAATTACAACAGGATTTGCAATGTCGGAGATATCTTTTGATAAAGTTGCACTTCCAGAAGTATTATTTGTTATTAACAGTATTGGCGTTACAGGTTATACGACGCCTACAACGATTGAAGTACCTATGGAAGTCGCTAGAACTCTTCAAAGAGACAAAGAATGCCAAGCACTTATTTTAGCTAACCATGGTGCTTTAACATTAGGAACAGATGTCTATGATGCTTTTTATAAGTTAGAGACTTTGGAGATGTTTCTTAAAGCGACTTTGGTGAGCAAAATGGTAGGTAATACCCGTTATTTAAATGAGGATCAACTTCAAAAAGTAGATCTCCTTAAAAAAGGAGCAGACCCAGATGAAGTGGTTCCACCAAATAGAGCTTACGGACAACAGCCTAACGAAGAAATGGTAAGGTTTATTACAAGTAAAGTTCAAGAAATCTTAAAAGGAATGCTGTAGGGGCTGAAAAGGAGTGATAATAAATGGCAAGAGATGCTTTAGGGTTAGTTGAAACAAAAGGAATGGTTGGATGCATAGAAGCCGCGGATACAATGGCTAAGGCTGCAGACGTAGTAGTAGTAGGGTGTGAGATGATCGGAGCTGGATATGTTACAACCATAGTAAGAGGAGATGTATCAGCTGTTAAAGCAGCAGTAGAAGCTGGTTTAGAAGCCGCAAGTCGTACAGGAGAACTTGTAAGTGCACATATCATTCCAAGACCTCACACCGATCTTGAAACCATCTTTCCTTTTAAAGAAGCAGCTAGGCCGTCTGTAAAAACAAAAGAAGCTGCAAAATAAGGCGAAAGATCGAAGGGGGTAAACAATGACTATTGGAAAAGTAGTTGGAACCGTAGTTTGTACCCAGAAAGACCCAGGACTAGTAGGCAAAAAAATGCTCGTTGTACAACCGCTTGATATTGAAAAGATAGTTGATAAGGGAAATGTATTTGTATCTATTGATGGAGTAGGAGCAGGTATTGGAGACATTGTTATGGTAGTTACTGGAGGGTCAGCTAGGCTAGCAGAGGGTTTTTCGAAAGTTCCTGTAGATAATACCATTATTGCCATTGTAGATACGATAGAAGTAAAAGGGACTGTAGTACTAAATAACAAGGAGGGGACATGAGTATATGGATATAGATCAGCTTAATATTCATGCCATTGTAAAGCAGGTTTTAACTCAGCTTCACAATCCAGCAGATGAGTTAGGAGAAAGTTCACTTAACATAAAGCGGGGACAAGATGGCATTTATCCTACAATGGAAGAAGCTATAGGGGCTGCTAAAAAAGCCCAGAACGAACTTTTGAAGATTTCTATTGATCAAAGAAAAGTAATAATAGAAGCAATAAGAAAAAGTATATTAGAAAATTTAGAACGGATTGCAAAGTTAGCTGTTAGTGAAACAAAGCTTGGAAAAGTAGCTGATAAAATAGAAAAAAATAAACTCGCAGTACAAAAAACACCAGGAGTTGAGGATATTACCCCAAAAGTTTTTACAGGGGATTATGGACTTACCCTAACCGAAATGGCACCTTATGGAGTAATCGGAGCAGTTACACCTTCAACTAATCCAAGTGAAACAGTAATTTGTAACAGTATTGGAATGATTGCAGCGGGAAACTCAGTAGTGTTTAATCCTCACCCAGGGGCTAAAGAAGTTACCAAACTTACGATTAAGTTAATTAATGAAGCCATTGTAAAAGCTGGTGGCCCTAGAGATTTATTATGCAGCGTAGAAAATCCAAGCATGGAAACAAGTGAGATTATGATGGCTCATCCAGATATTCGCGTATTGGTTGTAACTGGAGGGCCACAGATTGTGAAAATAGCAATGAAGACAGGAAAAAAAGTAATTGCGGCAGGACCAGGAAACCCACCGGTTGTAGTGGATGAAACAGCAGATATAAAGATAGCAGCAAGAGACATTGTAAATGGAGCATCTTTTGATAACAACGTACTTTGTATTGCTGAAAAAGAAGTATTTGTAGTTGAAACAGTAGGGGATGCATTAGTTTATGAAATGAAAGACTGCGGAGCTATCGAGCTAACAGCAGATGAAACCCAAAGGTTGATGCAGCACATTACAGTAGTTTCCAAAACTGGAGGAGTAGATGTTAACAAAGATTATGTAGGCAAAGATGTACAGTACATTCTTAAAGCCATTGAGAAAGAAGTGCCAGGACATATACGCTTAGCGATTACAAGGGTATCTAAAGATCATCCTTTAGTAGCACTTGAACAGCTTATGCCTGTTCTTCCGATTGTTTATGTTAGAGATGTAGATGAAGCAATTGAGCTCGCAGTAAACGCTGAGCAAGGCAACTATCATACAGCGATGATGCACTCTAAAAATATAGATCACTTAACTAAAATGGCTAGATGTGTTAATACAACTATTTTTGTAAAGAATGCTCCTTCTTATTCAGGCCTTGGGTTTAAAGGAGAAGGCTATACAACCTTCACCATTGCAAGTCCAACAGGAGAAGGGCTAACTTCAGCAAAAGACTTTACCAGATCAAGAAGATGCGTCTTAAAAGACGGATTTAAAATTACCTGATGAAAGGAGAGGATTATGCAGGGAAACCTAGAGCTTGAGCAAATTATTAAACAAGTTATTGTGCAGCATTTGAAAACGGCATACAACAAGACAGTTAAAGTTGGCGTTTCAAACAGGCATGTGCACCTTTCAAGGGAAGCGGTTGAAGTGTTATTTGGAAAAGGCTATACCTTAAACATCTGCAAGGAGCTTTCACAGCCTAATCAGTATGCAGCTAAGGAATGTATCACCCTGATTGGTCCTAAAGGAGTCATTGAAAAAGTTAGGATTTTGGGGCCAGAAAGAACACAAACACAGGTGGAAATATTAATGAGTGATACCTATAAGCTAGGAGTTTCACCCGTAGTTCGTGAGTCAGGGGATTTAGAAAATACTCCAGGAATTCATCTTTTAGGTCCTAAAGGGATGTTAACACTCTCAGAGGGAGTTATTGTAGCTAAAAGACACCTTCATCTTTATGAAGAAGATGCAAAAAAGATGGCCCTTCGGGATAAAAGTACGATTAAGATCTGCGGAGGAGAAAGAAAAACCATTTATGAAGATGTGGTAGTAAGAGTAAGCCGGGAATATGCAACAGAAATCCATCTTGATATGGACGAAGCAAATGCTGCAGGAATCAAACAAAATAGTTTAGTAAGCATAATATCAGAGTGAGGTGAAACAAGTCATGAAAAATTATTTATTAGGAATTGACTACGGAACAGGCGGTGCAAAAGCATGTATTATTGATGAAGATGCCAATATTCTTTCTTACGCATTTAGGGAGTATCCAATCTTTACTAATAAGTTAGGATTTTCTGAGCATGAGGTTGCAAGATACTGGAGTGTAGCTTGTGAAATGATTAAAGAATGTATTGAAAAAGCAAAAGTTGACCCAAAAGATATCAAAGGAATTGGAACATCTTCTGCGCTTCCTTCAATGGTACTTGTAGACAAAAACCATGATTATATTAACAATGCTTATAACCTAATGGATAAAAGAGCTAAAGCTGAAGAAGAATGGCTTAGAGAAAATATAGGCGCAGAAGAGATCTTTAAAATATCAGGAAATAGATTAGAAGATCATCCTTCAATCGTCAATCTTTTATGGGAAAAAAATAACAGACCAGAAGATTTTAAACGTATTGATAAAGTCCTTACAATAGACGGGTATATCAGACTAAAATTAACTGGAGAAGCTACTGCAAGCTATTCAGCAGGAGCTTTTTACGGAATAGCTTATAATATCGTAGATAATAAATTTGATCAAACTATTTTAGATAAACTAGATATCGATCAAAAAATGTTCCCTAAAATGTATCCATGTGAAGCCATTGTGGGGAAGGTAACTAGGCAAGCAGCCCATGAAACGGGGCTTATAGAAGGAATTCCAGTAATTGCAGGGCAAGTAGATTGTAATGCAGGCTGGGTTGGTGCAGGGGCTATTGAAGTTGGAGACATACAAATGAACTTAGGAACTTGTGGAAACTTTGGGATAATTCACAAAGAACCTAGTTGTTTTATGGATACCATGTTTAACTTTGCGTACACGACGAATTCTACAGATACATATATTACAGCAGCTACAACTACAACTGGTGGACAGTCTCTTAGGTACATAAGAGATCAGTTTTCTCATTTGGAAGCAGCTATGGAAAAACTTGTTCCTGGCTTTGATGCTTATGACTATTTAAATATGGAAGCGGAAAAGATAGAGCCTGGTAGTGAAGGGCTAATTATCCTTCCTTACCTTATGGGAGAAAGAACCCCTATTTGGGATAATGATGCAAGAGGAGTTGTATTTGGACTATCCCTTCATCATACAAAAGGACATTTTGTAAGAGCAATGATGGAAGCGGTTGCTTATGCCTTATATGATTCTTTTAAACTTGTTCAAGAAGCAGGGATTAAGATCAACTACCCTATCGTATGTAATGAAGGTGGAGCAAAAAGTAAACTTTGGAGAGGTATTATCACCGATGTATTTAATGTACCAACAGTTATGGTAAAAAGCAGAGTTGGAGCACCTTTTGGAGATGCTATTTTAGCTGGAGTAGGCGTTGGTATTTTTAAAGACTTCTCAATTGCTAAAGAAAAAGCAGAATATGTAGATCGAATGGAACCTAACTTAGAAAATCATAAAAAATATATGGAATGCTTTGCAATATATAAGAATCTTTATGATCACTTAAAAGGAGATTTTAAAGATTTAGCTAAAATAAATAAAAAGCAATAACGTAAAGGCAGACAGTAAAATAACAACTTATATTATAACAACAATCATAAGGAGGAAAAGAAAATGAATGAAGCGTTAGGACTTATTGAAACCAAAGGATTTGTAGGAGCAGTAGAAGCAGCAGACGCCATGGTAAAAGCAGCAAATGTAACCCTTGTAAGTTATAAAAAAGTAGGAGCAGGATTAGTTACAGTGATGATCAGGGGGGATGTAGGAGCTGTTAAAGCTTCTACAGAAGCAGGGGCAGCCGCTGCAGAAAGAGTGGGAGAATTAATATCAGTTCACGTTATTCCACGACCTCATAATGACATTGAAAAACTGATTAATAGCTAATAAGGAAGTGAGATATGGTGGAGAATGAACAGCTTTCTCAGCTCATTGAGCATATTACTAAGCAGGTATATAGGCAGGAAGCTGAGTTCAAACTGCCAAAAGCCTTGGTGCTTATAGAAACAAATTTAGACAATGAGCTTGAAGAGTACCAGATAGCTAAAGCGCTAGAGGAGCTTTTAATTGGACATAAGATCTATTATATGAATTCAGCTCAACAAGATTATCAAATGATAGGTAAACGGTTAGAAAACAAACAAGGGTTTTCTATAGCACAAAGTAATGAGTTTGCTAAGATAATCCTTATTAAACCCTCTGTTACTACTCTTTCTAAACTAGCTCATCTTATTCTTGATGAGGAGTATGTACATATTACTTATCAAGGACTATTATGTGGCAAGCAGGTTATGGTCGGGAAGCTCTCAGATTGGTCTTATTTAAAACCGGCATTGCAGCAAGAAATAGGAAGACTAGTCGAAAAGATACAAAGTTATGGCATTGAGGTAATGGATCAAAAGGCAAATCGTTTAGAGGAAGAAAATGAAACTTTAGTAATTGGCCCCAATAAAAGGTTTTTATCACTAAAGGATATTGAAGGAAAAACAATCTCAGCATTGTCCGTATCGAAACATACTATTATAGGAGCAATGGCAAAAGATTATATTAAGCAAAAACAAATTATGCTTAAAAAAGGTCAAGATTAAAAAGAAGGGGGGGGAGGATTTGTTTTATGCCAAAGTTGTAGGGACTGTTACAGCTACTTTAAAAGATAAGTCGTTATATGGTAAAAAACTGCTCATTATTGAACCTGTTGACTGTAGGGGCGATAAACAAGGAGATTTGATGGTTGCTGTAGATACAGTACAAGCAGGATTTGGAGACTTAGTATTTTATGCTAAAAGTAAAGATGCTGCCCTTGCAATGGAAAATCCTAATACCCCCGTTGATAGTGTCATCACAGGAATTATTGACAGTATTTATAAAACGCTATAAAAGGAGAAATACAATGTTTATTGGAAAAGTATTAGGCAATGTAGTCTCCACTTATAAACATAAGGAGCTTACGGGTAAGAAGCTGCTGATTGTGCAGGATCTTGCAAATGAAGATCCAAACCAGACAATGATTGCGCTAGATGCAGTAGGTGCAGGCATTGGAGAGATTGTACTAGTAACTAATGATGGGGGCGTTGCAAGAGATTGTCTTCATTTGAAAACAGCCCCTATTAATTTAGCAGTAATAGGTATTTTAGATCATTATTCATAAAGATATTAAATCGATTTTTTAAAGGAGCGAGATAGATATGAAATCAATTGTAATTGGATGTGACAATGCAGCAGTAGAATTAAAAAACAGTATTATTGAAATATTGAAAGCTAAAAACATTTCTTATGAAGATATAGGGGTTAATTCAAGTGATGATGCAACTTTATATCCAGACGTAGCTGCAAAACTTGCTCAAACAATTATTGAAAGCAACTATACTAAAGAAGGTATTTTAGTTTGTGGAACAGGTATAGGGATGGCAATCACAGCTAACAAGTTCCCAGGTATTTATGCAGCGGTGTGCCATGACATTTTTTCAGCTGAAAGAGCAAGATTAAGCAATGACTGTAATGTTATTACAATGGGTGCAAGAGTTATAGCTCCTCAGCATGCAGCTAAACTTCTTGATGAGTGGCTTAAATTAGAATTTGTTCCAGGTTCTTCAAGCGATAAGGTGGAAAAAATTAAGGAGTACGAAAAGAAGAATTTTAAAGTATCTTAAATACAAGGAGAAAAAAAGTGAAGCCGACAAAAGACCACGTATATTATATGCCGCCTAAAACTCTTATTGGAGCAGGGTGTTTGCAAAAGCTTAAAAATGAGCTGATACGGGAAGGTATACAAAAATTTTTATTAGTCACAGATAAGTTTTGGAGCACTGCTGCTGAAACGCAGGAAATGATAAGCAGGCTTGAAAGTTCAAATATAGCCATTACAGTATTTGATAAGGTAAGTCCAAATCCTACGATCAGCCAAGTATCAGAAGGGGTCAGGCTTTATTTGGAAAATAGATGTGCTGGGATTATTTCATTAGGAGGCGGCAGTCCTCATGATTGTGCTAAAGGTATTAAGCTTACTATTCTTAAGCAAGATGCAGTTAAAGGGCTGGATCCATTTCTTGTAGCCATCAATACAACAGCAGGAACAGCAAGTGAGATGACCAGGGTAGCGATCATTACTGATGAATCAGCACATTATAAACTAACTATTGTTGATGAAAAGATTATTCCAAACATTGCAGTAGACGATCCCTACCTTATGAGAGATATGCCTAAACCGCTTACAGCCGCAACTGGGATGGATGCTCTGACCCATGCTATTGAAGCTTACGTATCAAAAGGAAGTAATCCTATTACAGAGATAAATGCTGTTGGAGCCATTAAGTTAATTCATAAGCATCTTTATGAAGCCTATATTAATGGGAAAAATATTGAGGCAAGAGAAGGAATGGCTTATGCTCAGTATATCGCGGGAATGAGTTTTTCAAATGCAGGACTCGGCCTTGTGCATGCAATGGCCCATCAGCTAGGAGGACTTTATAATCTGCCTCATGGCGTATGTAATGCTGTGCTGCTGCCATATGTCATTGAATTTAACAGAAGTAAATCGGCTGATAAGTATGGAGAACTAGCTCAAGCTATAGATCTTTGTTCGCATACGCTGCCGGGGGCTGTTGCTTCAAAAAGATTTATAAGCTACATTGTGCAGCTTAATAGAAAACTTAACATTCCAAAGTCTTTAAAGGAATTAGGAATTAAAAAAGAAGATTGCCTTAAACTCGCAGAAATGGTACTTAAAGACCCAGCCTGGAGGTCTAATCCAGCAGAATCCACAAAAGAGCAGCTTAAAGCCCTGTATGAAGAGGCGTACGAAGGCAAACTAAACATTTAATAATTAAATGAGGATTAAAAAGGAGGATATGAAGATGAAAAAAGTAACTTTTGGTGTTATCGTAGGAACAAGAGGATTTTTCAATTCAAAACTTGCAGAGCAAGGAAGAGCAGATCTTTTAGCAAAGCTTGATACATTAGGATATGGTGCAGTATGCCTGACTCCAGAAGAAACCCAGTATGGTGTAGTTGAAACACTGGAAGATGCCAAAAAATGTGCAAAACTTTTCAAAGCCAATGAAGAAAAAATAGATGGTATTATTGTTTCGCTCCCTAATTTTGGTGATGAAGTAGGTATCGTTAATGCCATCCATTTAGCAAAGTTAAATGTGCCTATACTGGTTCAAGCTTGCGATGATGATTTAAATGATATGGGCCTTTCGGGAAGAAGAGATGCATTCTGTGGAAAGCTTTCTGTCTGCAATAACTTTTATCAATATGGCATTCAGTTTACTGATACTACTTTACATACATGCAGTATAAAGAGTGAAGTATTTACAGAAGATATTCATTTCTTCGCAAGAGTATGCCGTGTTGTAAAGGGGTTAAAAACAGCAAGGGTAGCCCAAATCGGAACAAGGCCACAACCTTTCCAAACTGTAAGATACTCAGAAAAGCTTCTTCAGCAGTCAGGAATTACTGTTATACCAATTGATCTATCACAAATTATAGCTAAAGCTCAAAGTATGGAAGTTGATGAAAAAGTTCTTCAGACGGTAGAAGAAATCAAAGCTTATGGGAAGGTTGCTCCTAATGCAGCGCAGGAAAGCATTATTAAATCAGCAAAACTTTACCTAACAGTTAAAACATGGATGGAAGAAAATGAATGCGTAGCCGGAACAATGCAATGTTGGGATTCTATTCAAATGAACTATGGATGTGCAACCTGTCTCCCAATGAGTATGCTTGGAGAACAAGGTATTCCTATGGCGTGTGAAGCTGATGTACTAGGAGGGGTAACAATGTATGCATTGTACTTAGCTTCTTTGGAGCCGGCAGGATATCTTGACTGGAATAATAACTATGGAAATGACCGAGATAAATGTATCGGTATCCACTGCTCCAATTATCCAAAGAGCTTTATTGGACAGTCTTTTGAAATTTCACACCTCGATATCTTAGGGAATTCTCTAGGAGAAGATAAATGCTTTGGGGCATGTAAAGCTAATGTGGCAGAAGGAGATATGACATTTGCTAAGATTTCTACAGATGATGTAAGAGGAAAAATCAAAGTTTACTTTGGAGACGGTGAATTTACGAGCGATCCAATCAGTACTTTAGGCGGGGTTGCGGTATGTAAGGTTCCTAATCTGCAAGGACTTATGAAACATATTTGTGCTAATGGCTATGAACACCATGTAGCTATGAATCGTAAAAAGTCAGCAGCCGTATTAGAAGAAGCTCTTGGTAAATATATGGGATGGGAAACTTACAATCACAATACATCCAAATAAGAAACAGAGGGAGATGGCTATGAATAAATTTCTATTAGGAACCAACTGGAAAATGCACAAAACAGAACAAGAAGCTTTAGCATATACCGAAGTCCTTAAAGAAGCAGCAAAGGAATATGAGGAGTATCAGTTCTTTATCATCCCTCCATATACGGATCTAAAGGGAGTAAAGCAGCTGCTAAAAGACAGTACTATTATTCTTGGAGCTCAAAATATGCACTGGGAAAGTGAAGGGCCTTATACAGGAGAAATCTCTCCTGAAATGTTAAAAGAGATAGGGATTAATCTTATTGAACTAGGGCATTCAGAAAGAAGACAGTATTATAATGAGAATGATTTTGATCTTAACAAAAAGATTAAAGCTGCCGTTAGGTATGGGTTCATTCCTTTGCTTTGCGTTGGAGAATACACCGAAGATAAAGAATACGGTGTGACACAGGAAGTGCTAAGCAAGCAGATTAAAATTGCACTTCACGGTGTTTCGGCAACAGATGCATCAAAAGTATGGATTGCTTATGAGCCAGTATGGGCTATTGGAGTTAATGGGATTCCAGCTGATGTAAATTATGTGAGACAAGTTCATGAGAGTATCAGAGAAGTTTTAGTTAGCCTTTATGGAAATGAAACTGCTCATGCAATGCCTATTCTTTATGGAGGCAGTGTTAACCCAGGTAATGCGTTAGAGCTTTCAAAACAGCCCCATGTAGATGGACTGTTCGTTGGCAGATCTGCTTGGGATATGATAACCTTTAAACAAATTATGGAACTGTTGAATAAGTAAAGAGAAATATTTATAGAAAACAATGGAGGAAACAGAATGCTGATAGGTAATTGTATTGTGGCACAATCAGGAGGGCCTACTTCAGTCATCAATGCAAGTGCATGTGGTGTTATTATGGAGGCATTTAAACAGGAATGTATCCAAGAAGTTTATGGTGCTCAAAACGGTATAGAAGGATTACTCAATCAGGAGCTTTTTGATTTAAGAAGAGAAGATATAAGACAGATTGAACTGCTTAAACATACACCATCTTCTGCTCTAGGATCATGCAGATACCATCTTCCAAGCTTAGCAGAAGATGAAACAACCTATAAAAAAATATTTGAAATCTTTGAAGCTTATAATATTAAATATTTCTTTTACATTGGCGGAAATGATTCAATGGATACAGTTCATAAAATATCAGGCTATGCTAAACAGATAGGATACTCATTATGTGCAATTGGCGTGCCTAAAACGGTGGATAATGATTTAATGCATACAGACCATTGCCCTGGATATGGCAGTGCGGCTAAATATATCGCAACGACCATTTCGGAAATGGCAGAGGATGCAAATGTGTATAAATCTAACATTATAACAGTGGTTGAAGTTATGGGACGTAATGCGGGATGGCTTGCAGCGGCAGGAGCTCTTGCTGTAAAAGATAATGAGAAGCTTGCAGATCTTATTTATTTGCCAGAAACAGTTTTTGATTTTAAAAAGTTTCATAAGGATGTAGAAACTTTATACAAGGAAAAAGGAAAGGTGCTAGTGATAGTATCAGAGGGAATACGTAATGCTGAGGGTGGTTATATTGCAGAGCAGCAGGCCCAGCAGCACGATATATTTGGGCATACTCAGCTGGGGGGCGTAGGTCAAGCACTAGGTAATTACATCATGCACCATATTACCAAAAGAGTAAAGGTTGTTGAGTATGGGATATTACAAAGATGTGCAGCACACTGTGCTTCAGAGACAGATATAAGTGAAGCCTACATGCTGGGGCGAGAAGGAGTTAAAGAGGCTGTTAAAGGAAATACAGGCTGTATGATTGCACTTCATAGAGTAGGGAATAAACCTTATACCTGTACAACTCTGCTCGTTCCTTTAGAAAAGGTGGCAAACTTCGAGAAGAAAATCCCAAGTGAGTGGATTAATGAAGATGGCAACTACGTAACAGAGGATTGCATTGAGTATATGAAGCCTCTTATAGCAGGAGAATGCTATCCGCCAGCAGACGAAGGTCTTCCAGTATATACTAAACTAGAAAAACATTTTATAGGCAAGAAATTATAAAGTAAGTGTAACTATAACATACCCTTGACTAGGAGCAGTTCTTAATGAATATCTTCGCAGTGTAGTCGGGGGTATTATTATAAGTAAGAGATATTACAGAGGCTGTGAAGGGAAGGAATTATGGATGGAACAAGAAATCTACATGAAGTATCAAAGGATCTATGGGTTTTTGGAAAGGACAGGTTATGAAGCCGTGGTAATTGGGAGAAAGGATAATTTCTCGTGGATTACTTTTGGGGGAAGTAATGAAGTTATATGGGATACGGAATATGGTTTTTGTATTTTGGTAATCACTGAGGAACATAAGTACTGTATTTCGTACATTATGGATGGGTACCGCATTATGGAAGAAGAACTCCAAGGGCAAGGATATACTTATATCCCTCTTAAGTGGTATGAAACATCACCAACTGAAAAAGTTAAACAAATGCTTAAAGGTAAAAAAATAGTATCTGATATAGACCTTGGAATAGGAACTTATGATGTCACTCAAATTTATGATCTTCATTATCCACTACTTGATACTGAAGTTAATAGGCTTAGAATTCTAGGAAAAGAAATAGATGAAGTACTCTATAAACTGGCTCAAGAGATTATACCAGGAATGACAGAGATAGAAGTAAAGCGTAAGCTGACTGCTTATACTGCAGCAAGAGATATGGGCTTAAGTGTAGCTTTAGTTGGCAGTGATGAAAGAGTGAAAGCTTATAGACATCCTATTCCTACTCATAAGAAGATCGAGAACTATGTCCTCATTACGCCAAGTGTTTATAAATGGGGGCTTCACGCTAATATTGCCAGGGCCATTATTTTTGGAAAGGCAGATGAAGATTTGCAAAGGAGGTACAATGATGCATGCTATATGGGAGCAGTATGCATGAGTATGTGTCAAGCAGGCATAAAGCATACAGATATTTTAGATGTCCAAAAGCAGTTGTATGAGAAGCTTGGTTATCAGAATGAGTGGGAAAAACATTTTCAAGGGGCTATTATAGGGTATATGATCTCTAATGCATCTCGTACCCTTGATGAACAGGCTGTTATTTCTGATAAGCAGGCCTATGAATGGTTTATTACGATAACGGGAGTTAAGAGTGCAGAGTTAGGCATTAACATAGGTAGTCAAAGAGAAATACTATCTACAGGACATAGTTGGCCAACTTACTCTATAGAGGTAAATAATCAATGTTTTCAATTTCCTATTTTGTTAGAAAGATAAAATCATGTGTAGTTGATATAAAATAGGATGAAAAGGAGCAATGTACTTGTGATCCATAAATATGAAAATGATAATAAAAAAGAAGTTACGATATATGACTTAGCGAATATTACTGGTTTTTCACCAGGAACAATATCGAGGTGTCTAAATAATATAGGTTATATTAAAGAAGATACTAGAAAGCGTATAGAGACAGCTTGCGAGCAATTAAACTATATGCCTAACAGGGTAGCTAGAAGTTTAAAAACTAAGAAAACGGAGTTAATATTAGTAGCTATCCCTGATATGGATAATCCGTTTTTTGTAGACATGATAAAAGCTATAGATGAGGTGGCAAAATCACATGCATATTCCATTATTTTATATTATACGAAAGGGGATTTAAATGAGGAATTAAAGGTGCTTAATATGATGAAAGAGCATATAGCAGATGCGATGATTATGATTAACTTAAATTTTACTCACAAGCACGTTAAAGCTATTACACATATATATTCGCCTATAGTATTAAGTGGGATATGTTCCTCTAAAATTAATAAAAATACTATAGACTGCTGTGACTATGTTGGGGTAGATACCTATAAAGGAACATATGAAGCTACAAAACATCTTATTTTACAAGGATACAAACGAATTGGCTTTATATCAGGACCAAAAAGTATTAGTGTGTTTTATGAGAGATATTGTGGATATAGAGATGCTATGTTAGCTAGTGGAATAAAGGTGAATAAAGAAAACATAATATTCAAAGAGGCTTGGGGAGAAGAGGCAGGTTATGAGGCTGCTTATACTTTACTAAAGAACAATATACTGCCGCAAGCTTTGTGTACCTCAAATGATATTATGGCAGTAGGGGCTATTATGGCTCTAAAGGAAATGAAGCTGAATATTCCTAGAGACATAGCTATAATAGGTATGGATAATATAGAATTAGGAAGAAGATTATCACCTGCCCTAAGTACAGTGTCCATTGCGCAGTACGAAATAGGTAAGGCTGCAGCAAACATTATTTTTGATAAGTTATCAGGTATACAAAATAAGAGCTTTGAAAATATTATTTATGAGCCAAGACTAATTATTAGAGAAAGCAGTATAAATAAAAAGGTAGATAGAAATTATGGTTAACTATTGATTAAACTTAATAAAATGATAATATTAAATTATAAATTTAAATTTTATTATTTATAATGACGTAAACTGAGGAAAAATAATGGAATTATTCTCAAAATCATATAAAAAAATTAAAAAAGTCTTAAATAATTTTACCATTAACACCAAGTTTATTATTTCTTATATGGCAATTATCGTTCTTACCTTAGTCTTTGTAGGAGTATTTTCTTATAATATTGCTGTTACTTTTATACAAAATCAGCTATCTCAATATGGATTAGAAGTATTGAGGCAAATTAATCAAAACATAGATAACTCTATTGATGAGTTAGATAGAATATCTGTTGTTCTTAGCTCGGATGAACAGATACAACAGATATTGCAAAAGGAAAAAAATAGAACAACTGCAGAATTTATACAAGATGACACAATTATGGATAATAAAATAAATAATATCATGAATTTAAGAAAAGACATAAAGTCTTTATTTATATTTAGTTATAATGGAGAAATTTATCAATATAAAGGCAGTGATAACAGTATAGAGGCAGATTATATCTTTACTACTACAAAATGGTTTAATGATATGAAGAAATTAAATAAGCAAGTTATGCTTTTGCCAACCTATTTGCCAGATGAAATAATAGGATTAGGTCAGCCTAAAAAAGTGTTTTCCTATATAAGAAATATTAATGATTCGGAGACACAAGAACCTATAGGCTGTATTATGATTAATATGGATATAAAGATTTTTGATGATATTCTCAATAATATGAACATTGGTTCTCAGAATGAGTTTGTTATAGTTAATAATAATAAGACAATTGTATATAATACTGAGTCATCTTATATATCTACACAATTCAGAAGCCCATATATTAGTAAGTTATTGGAGCTCAAGTCGGGGAATTTGGTATCTACTGTAGATAAGGAGAGGCTGATCATAACCTTTGATACATCTTCCGTTACTAATTGGACTATTATCAATACCATTCCATTTAACAGGATATATAGTCAAATAACGAATATAAGATATACCTTTACATTAATGATTTTATGTAGTGCATTAATTGCGTTTTTAGTAGGTGTATTTATCAGTACAAGTATTACAAGACCTATTAATAGGTTAAAAGATGTTATGAAAAAAGTAGAACAAGGGGATTTTGACCAGGATATTACGATAACCAGTGAAGATGAAATAGGACAGCTAAGTACAAGCTTTAATCATATGGTAGCTAATATTAAGGAACTCATACAAAAGGTATATAAAGTAGAAATTCTAAGAAAAGAAGCTGAGCTTAGTGCGCTGCAAGCACAAATTAATCCTCATTTCTTATACAATACACTACAGATTATGGATTTAATAGCAGAAGAGGAAGGAATAGATACAATTAGTAACGTATGCAGAGCGTTAGCAAAAATATTTAGATACAGTATTAATAGGGGTAAAGAGGTTGTTCCTTTATCAAAAGAACTTGAGCATGTAAAAAATTATATGGAAATCCAAAAAATAAGATTTAATAATAAAATTGAGATGAAGTACGATATTGATGAAAGCTTGTACGATTACAAAATGGTTAAGCTTATCTTACAGCCTATCGTGGAAAATGCTGTTTTTCACGGAGTAGAGAATAAGAGAAGTCATTGTAAAATAATCATTTCAGCTTGTAAACAAGAAGAATACCTAGTTTTAACAGTGCAAGATAATGGAGTAGGAATGAATAATGAACAGTTAGAAAAATTAAAGCATTCTTTAAACGAAGAAATTGTACATGCTGAAATTAGCAGATATACTGAACGAAGTATAGGTATTAAGAATGTAAATGCTAGGATTAAGCTGTATTTTGGAGAACAGTATGGTATAGATATAGAGAGCCAAGCAGAGATAGGAACTAAGATAAGCATAATTGTTCCCGCTATCCCTTATTTGTAGGAAAACGGGCACGGATCTATCTGAGGGAGAGGAGACTGGGTAGTGAAAGTTTTGGTAGTAGATGATGAAGAGTTTATTAGAAATGGTATAGCTAATAAAATTAAAAGAATAATACCCTATGTTGAAGAAGTTTATAAATGTGGTGATGCATATGAAGCTATTGAAATGATTCAAAATATTAATCCTAGTGTGGTTGTTACAGACATTCGTATGCCAGAATTAGATGGATTAAGCTTTATTGAGAAGGTTATTAATATAAATCCACATATTAAATTTATTATTATAAGTGGTTATCAAGAATTTGAGTATGCTAGAAAAGCTATACAGCTGCAGGTTGAAGGTTATTTATTAAAACCTGTTGAAAATGAGCAGCTTAAAGAACTTTTTGATGGGATTTATAATAAACTATCTAACCAAGTAGAAGCTAAAAGTTATCTAACACAGTTAAAACACCAGGCGAAAGATGGTCTCCAATTAATGCAAAATAAATATTTAATGGATTTAGTATATTGCACTGAAAAAGATAACATGGAGAGTATTGTAGCAATACTAGAATCATTGGAGATATATTTTAACCTTTCTTATTATTGTTCAATAGTTATTAAAATAAACCATATTGATAGCAGACTAGGGCTTACTTCATATGAAAACCAAGATACTATTAGGTTTATTATTAGAAACATAATACAGGAAATAATCGAAACAAAAGGTTCAAGAGTATGGGTATTTGAGGATCTGCACTTAACAGATAAAATGTATGCTGTTATTAATCACGGCCCTTATTGGAGCTGTCATCCAGAGGAACAGATAAGTTGTTATAGACAAATGGCGAGCAGATTACAGGAGCTAACAGGGATTGATATTAGTATAGGAAGTGGGAGAAGCTATAATGATATTAAGCAGATAGGAGATTCTTATCAAGAGGCACATACAGCTGTTATACAATTAAGTTCTGACAAAGACGGCAGCGTCATCCATATAGACAATGTGCCTAGAGAAAATAAGATTACTTTCTTCTTGCCCGACTATGAAAAAGTGCTGCTAATATCTCATATGCGTAACAATGATTATATTGAAGCTGATAAAATGATAGATACTATTTTCTGCACTATTGAGGACTATAACCTTTCTAAAGATAATATTAAAATTCTATCCTTAGAAATCATCATGATTATTACTAAGTTTGTGATTGAATCAGATATAAGTATGGAAAAAATATTTACTGAAAACATATGCAGTGAAGAATACATTAGGCAGCATACGACACCTCAGCAGCTAAAACAAGCTATAAAACAGTGTGTTAAGTTAATATGTGATTATATGATACAAGTGAAAAAAAGTGATGGGGAAACAGCTATTGAAGAAATAAAGACTTATATTGATAAATACTACTATACAGAAATTAATTTAGGCCAGCTAGCAAACAAATATTTCATTAATTCATCTTATTTGAGCCAGCTTTTTAAAAATAAAACAGGCAAAAAGTTTACTGATTACATTACAAATGTGCGTATAGAAAAGGCAAAGGAGTTATTACTATCTACAAATTTAAAAACTTATGAGATAGCAGAAGTCGTAGGCTATAGTAACCCGAGATATTTTAGTGAGGTTTTTGTTAAATATGAGAATCATACACCAACGCAGTTTAGGCAAAAGAATTTAGATGTCAAAGGTTAGGAGCGTAATGATGAGGGGAAGAATATATTTATGGATCAATGTTATTATAATAGTTGTTTTTATCATATCAGCCGCTTTTAATATTTATTTCATTAGCCATAAAGAGAGAGTTAATAGTACACTATACAGTGAAAATAGTATAAATGCAGATTCTACAGAAGAATATGTGTGGGTTGCTACTATGACAGATAATCAGATGTATATAAATAATGATCAAAAGGCATTAAAAGAATTTGGCAAGGAGATGGGGGTAAAAGTAACTATAGAAGGGCCAAAACAATACGATGTACCTGGGCAGATTGTAGCAATGGAGGAGGTCATCAAAAGAAAGCCGGCAGGGATAATGGTTCTAGGAATGGAAACCAGCCTTATTCCAGTTGTTAATAAAGCCATAGATGCAGGTATTCCTACCATTACAGTAGATGCGGATTTAGTAGGAAGTAAAAGACTCGCACATGTGGGCTCTAACTGGTATGATATAGGGGTAAAACAAGCAGAAGCGGTAGTTAAGCTGCTAGGAGGAAAAGGGAAAGTAGCTATTATGGGGATTTTTGGGGCAGATAATATGCAGGCTGGGTTTCAGGGGTTTAAGAGTGTTATTATGGACTATAAAGATATTACACTTGTAGGTGAATATGATGATATGGCAAATGTACAGGAATCAAAGAGGATTACTCTAGAAATATTAAAGGAACACCCAGATATAGCTGCTATTTGTGGTTTTGACAGCAACAGCGGTCCAGGTATAGGTGAAGCGATTAAAGAAGCTGATAAGATTGGTAAAGTCAAAGTAACTTGTGTTGACATGGAACCAGAGCATATTAAATTACTTAAGCAAGGAATAGTCCAAAAGTTAATTGGGCAAAAAAGAAAGTTATTTACCTATTATGGAGCTAAACTTCTGTATGACTTAAATCATTCTAAGCTGCGGATAACACCTGATGATGCGTATAATAGAGTAACTAACATTCCAAATATTGTTGATACGGGACTTATTGAAATCGATAGTACTAATGTAGATTCTATAATAGATAAGATGAAATAAATAGCTAGTTCAAAGGAGCAGTCTATGAAAAGTAGGGTGACGATTATTATCTTTGTATTATATATTATAGGTACTTTGATAATATATAATATATTTATTGATAAGGCTGAGCAAGAATTGAATAAGAGTTTTACACTAGGGAATAGGGGGATACAGAATCTCTATTTGATTGGGTGGGAGTATTTTCCACAAGAGATTATCAATAAATTTAATAAGGAGTATCCTTATATAAGAATCAATTTTGAAAAGGCAGAGAAGGATAATTATTCTAGCTTGCTTAAAGCAAGAATTGCTTCAAAGGTTCAAGTAGATATCATGAGTATTATACCAAGGGATTATAAAGATTTTGTCAATAAAGGTTATTTACTGGATCTTAGTGATGAAGAATATCTTAATAACTATACAAGCAAGGCAAGAGATTATGTGAAAAAATTAGATCCATTAGAGAAAGAATATGCAGTATGCTATAAAAGCTATGTGTATGGAATATGGTACAATAAAACATTGTTTGAGCGAAACGGGGTTGAAGCTCCAAAAAATTATTATGAATTTTTAAAGGTATGCGAAAGGCTTAAGAGCAAAGATATTGCACCTCTTGCTTTAGGGGTGCGGGATAATAGGCATAGCAGTTATATTTATCTTTTAAGGTTGCCGAAGCTTAGTGAAATACAAGGGACTTGGACTAGCGGATTCAAAGGAATTAGTATAGATTTCGAAAACATAGCCACACAAAATATAATGCAGGACATTGAGGAGCTTGTTAATAAAGATAATTTAATGATGGATTCAAAGTATCTTACATATTATCAAGCGTTTCATGAGTTTGCCAAAGGGAAGGCGGCTATGATTATTATGGATGATTCTTCTTTAAGTTTGGTTGATAGTGATATGGAGAAGATTATGGACCCAGGAGTTTTTGCAATACCCTATCAAGATAGTGGAATAACAGAACGAGTTCCTAGAAATGATTTAGGATTAATGATGGGAGTATTTGCAAATTCTGAGCATAGAGAAGAAGCCAAGATATTTTTAGAATACTTAAGCAGACCAGATATTGCCCAAATGTATTGTGATTCCATGTTGTTTCCGCCAAACATACAGGGAGTTAATCCTTCTAATATAAAGTATAACAAGTTATGGGAGCCTTTAAGAAATATGCCGGGGGTCATCATGAGTATAGATAATTTAGAACCTAGAGCATTAGAACAACTTCAAATGCAATCTAAACTTATTATTACACAAGATTAAGGTGTTTTTCAATTATTTGACTGATTAATGTGTTTAATGAAAAGGAGTAGGGGAAGGTTATGCTAGAGGTACTTAAAACATGCCATTTGTGTCCAAGAAAATGTGGCGTAGATCGATTAAAAGGAGAACTTGGATACTGCAATGCGGGTGGTCAAGTGAAAATTGCAAGAGCAGCGCTGCATTATTGGGAGGAGCCTTGTTTATCAGGTGAAAATGGCTCGGGTACAGTATTTTTTTCACACTGTACATTAAAGTGTATATTTTGTCAAAATCACCAGATAAGTACTAAGGGGATGGGAAAAGAAATTAGTATAGAAGAACTTGCACAAATCTTTCTAAGGCTGCAACAAGAAGGAGCACATAATATTAACCTTGTTACACCTGCACACTATGTGCCTCAAATTATAGAAGCTTTAAAACTTGCAAAATTTAAAGGACTTAATTTGCCTATTGTCTATAATAGCAGCGGATATGAGACATTAGAAACATTACAAATGTTAGAGGGGTACATAGATGTTTATCTGCCAGACTTTAAGTACTTTAAAGAGGCCTATGCTACTAGATATTCTAATGCGCCATGCTATGCAGAATATGCTAAAGCAGCTATAAAAGAAATGGTAAGACAAGCAGGTGAAACGATATTTACTGAAGGCGGAATGATGCAAAGAGGTGTTATTGTAAGACACCTGATGCTCCCAGGACTCCTATTCGACTCTAAAAAAGTCGTGAAGTATATCCATGAAACTTATGATAATCGTATTTATATAAGTATTATGAATCAATACACACCCTTAAGCATTATTAAAGAGCATCTCGAACTTAACAGAGTCGTAAATCCTAAACACTATGATTTTATAATAGATTATGCTCTTGAAATAGGTATAGAAAATGGGTTTTTTCAAGAGGGGGAGACAGCAAGTGAGAGTTTTATCCCTGAATTTAGCGGGCAATAAATCTAGCTTTTAAAAATAACTATAGAATAGGTAAGAAAACAGTCAGAATCGCATAAAATGTAATTATTTAAAAAAACTTTAAAAAAGGTGTTGACTTATGTAAGTGAATGCTGTAATATTATAAAAGTCGCCGCTAGTTAACGGCGCAGATGAAAAGCCTTCAGGGCTTGATAATCAAAACTTAAATGAACTTTGAAAATAAAATAGTAACCATAAAACCAGTCGATTCAAAAGAGCTTCAGTATTGAAGTTCGAATCA
>JARBUI010000001.1 GCA_029239755.1 Clostridia bacterium
TTTTTCAGAAGAGCTTCCTCCTCTAAACGCAGCCTCCTCAGTTCTTTTAAATAGGCATTCTCTATTCTTAACTTGAGATTTTCATCTTCAAGTTGTTTTAAATACTTTGAATTATTGCTTGTAATTTCAATACTTGTATGTTTACTTTCCTTTGGCTTAGACACTTTGGAACGCCGCCCCTTTCGTTTGGGTCGTAAAGCATCAGGACCAGCAATTCTAAAATCATTTACCCACTTAGCAATTAATGGTGGATTGTTTATGCCAACTGATAGAGCCAACTCCTGATAAGAGACCTCTGTTGATAAATATAACTCTACCACATGAAATTTAAATTCAAAAGTATATGTTTCATTTTTTCTAGAACGCACCAAGCCTTCTGCACCAAAAGCTTTATATGCAGCTACCCAGTGTTGAATAGGTTTCTTATTTGGAATTCCATATTTCTTAGCTAAATAGGTATAGCTTCCTTCGTCATTTAAATAAGCTTTTACTATTTCCATTTTCATTTCAAAACTATATTTTGCCATAAAAAAACTGGCCTCCCATATGTTAGAATTTTTAGAATTTTAGGTCTAACATATGGGGGTCAGTTCAAATTGAATTGATATAAGAGTTTTTATTATTTAATAAACTTTTTATAACCCCATTACTGATAGGTCTTATTATAGCAATATAATTGCAAAAGAATTCCAATGAGAGCTGTGATCATAATGCCTACTCCGATAGGTCTTACGCTCTCTGTACCAAGACTATTGGCTATCCATTCCGCTAGTCCAAGATTTTTTTGACTCGAAATAATAAGATAAATCAGAGCACTAAACAAAACGAGGTTTCCTGCCACTTTGGAAATCGTTTTTTCTTCTTTCATAAGATTAAATCGCCTCCCATATTATCTCACAAGGAGCTAAAGATACCACTCTTTCATTACCTTCTCCATCATATACTTTTGTGGTCTGAGTTTCATTAGAATTATTAACAATAGCATATTTCTTTGCATCTGGATAAGCATGTACTTCACAGTATATATTATCTGCATACCAAATAAAGAGTTCATCCTCTTTATTTGCAGCATAGAATAAACTTCTCATAAGCAATCTGGTATTAGCCTTGCTATAAGGTAATCCTGCTATATAGACAGTTCTTCCCTTACCATAAGTATTAGCTGCTAGGTGAATTTCTCCATTAGAATATTCTATAATCTCTGTTGATTCCTTTGTAGCATAAATATTTTTCATACTTTCTCCAAAATCAAAGCTCTCTTTTTGATCCATTGTAATATAATGAATATCTACTGATGATGTAAAATATTTATCTGTAGAAAGGGTAAAGCCTATTTCCTTATCTACTCCAAATGCATCTGCTAATTGGAAGAAATGTCCACCATAGTGACAGGCACTAGGCTCTCCAACACCCACAAATCCGCCGCCGTTATAGATCCATGCTCGAACTATTTCTACTAATTTCGTATCAAGCCATTCTTCTCCGCCTGAAAATGCAGTTCCTGCATCACCAGCATTAATCATAACATCGATATCTTTGGGAATCCCATGTTCTTTTACATCTTCAAAACTCATAAAAGATACCTCTACACTGGCACCACTTAAAGCTTCTAATACACCTAGGTAAGAATAGATTTGTTTATACCATAATGCATGAGCAACCATATGAGTCTGCCATGAACGCAGTTTACCCCATGCGTTTAAGATTGTAACCTTCAACCCTGTATATGGACTAGCTCCCTTTATATTATCATATAATAGGCGGAATTCATCTGTCACCTGCTCAATATAGTCAACAAACTTAGGAAACTTATAGGCTAAGCTTAAATAACCGCCATAGCCGATACGATCTACTGGTTTTCTCAAAATTGCACGCCTTGCTGTCACCCAATTTTCAACAGCCTCAAGGCAAGGATCATTTCCTTCATAAAAGGTATCTGGGAAGAAATAAGGTAAAAACCTTCCCTCTGTATATTTTACGTTAGGAATTTCAGAAATCATACGAAGCGTTGCGCCGCCTCCAACGCTTCCTGCTACCGCATCTATCCCGATTTCACCAAAATATTTGCCATAAGGTTCCGTACCAATCCAGTGATCGCCTAAAAACATCACGGCCTCTTTTCCAGCTTCATGTACAATATCAACGAGCTCCTTCGCCTTCTTCGCAACGAATTCCCCAATGAAATCTATATAGTCTAAGTAATGTTTGGTAGGCACCCTAAATGCACTGTTATAGTATCCATTATCCACAAAATCTTCTGGCCTTAAAGCATATCCCTTAGTTTTCTCGAATTCTTCTAACGCTGGTACTGATACACTTGCTCCATAACCAAACCAATCCACAAATTTTTCTTTACCAAGGTGATTAAATACTAAAGTAAAATTATAAAAAAATGTAGTAAAGCGTACAACATCAGTATTAGGATTATCTTTTAACCACTGGATTAAATACTCAACGACAAATTTACCAGAAGATTCAAATCTTATATCAAAAGGAATATCATGAGGTTTATCCCCCCAGTTGTTGGTAATATGGTTATACATCTGTACTGGGTCCCATATTTCATAGACTAAAAAGGATACTGTATATTCATGAAAAGGTTCTGCTCCATGGAGTATAACTTTATTTGTTTCTTTGTTAATGACCCACTTTGCTGCGTCAATGACTTCTCCAGTTGTTCTGTCAATGACTTCCCACCACTTTTTGGGATCATGGGTATAATCAGGCGTAAATTGTTCTATAAAGTATCCATCTAAAAAATCAATCTCTAACACCCTATCTGTAGCTAAATGATACTTAGACATCAAGTACAATTGTTGGCATTCATCCATATGTGCTTTGGCATGTTCATTATGTCCTCTTGATACAAAATATGTCGTATATATTTTGGCATTTAACTGCATAATATCTTCTGATAGTTTTGTACCATCACTGTCACGTATGGCATCTGCACCCCAGCGTTCCATCATTTCTATGGTTTCTTTATAAAAATTTGCCTCACTTGGCAATGTAACTCTTCCTTTAGTTTTAGACATCGTAATCTCCTATCCCTTCAGTCCACCAAGGCTCATACCCTGTGTTAATTTTTTCTGTACCATGATATATAAAATAAGTGTGGGCAGCATGATGAGTACCAGTCCAGCATAAAGCTGACCATAATTAGCTGCTGCTTGTTGTGCTTTCATTAATTGCATAAGTCCTACCGGTAATGTTTTTGCATCTTTCGTAAGGAGTGTTAAAGATATGATATATTCATTCCAGAAAGATAAAAAGTTAAATAATATGACTGTAATAATACTTGGCTTTGCCATGGGCATCATGATACATAGCATTGTTCTAAAATATCCGCTGCCATCTACGAATGCTGCTTCTTCATATTCTTTAGGAATGGTAACAAAGAAACTAGAAAGTAGGTAGATAGTAAACGGAAGTGCCGTTGATGCATAGATAAGCGCCAAAATAAAAACATTATTTAAAAGAAAACCACTTCCAAAAACAGATTTTAAGCATTTATCTGCATTCACCAACATTAAGAAGATTGGTACTACTATGTAGTTCACATTGATAAATAATCCACCCATAAACATCGTATTAAACAATTTACTTCCTCTAAATTGATATCTTGCAAGAACATAAGCCGCTGGCAAGGCAACTCCCAATAATATGAACAACGCTAAAGAAGTCGTTATAACTGAATTAAGCATGTAGTTTCCCATCTTTGCTCTTTGAAACGCATCAATAAAGTTCTGAAAATATATCCCTTTAGGAAGAGACCAAGGATTACTATAGAACTCAGAATTTTGTTTGATGGAAGCCATGAATACCCATGCTATAGGAATAATGATACTAATTGCCAAAGTAATGAGTGCAACATATATAAATACTTTAAACAATTGATCTGCACTTACGTTATCTTTTTTTTGTCTCATAGGTTCCTCCTAGAATTCTATTGGTTCTCGTTTGGTTACAAAATTGACAGTTGCCGCTAATGCAAAGGAAAATAGGAATACTACTACACCAATTGCCATACCATAGCCATAAGAAGAATTCGTATAGGCCTGTCTATACATATAACTTAAAAACACCTCTGTAGCACCATCTGGTCCACCATTTGTTAATGTACTGACTAGTAAGAAACTTAGGTTAATCGTACTGATAATAAAAAAGGTTAAAGTTGTTCGGATATTTGTCCATATAAGGGGTAAAGTAATCGAAAAGAACTGTTGTACTTCTCCAGCCCCTTCAAGACCAGCTGATTCATACAGGCTTTCAGGAATACTTGCCATACTAGCCATATACATAACCATATAATACCCAATAGCCTGCCATATCAAGGCAATAGCTATGCTGAAGATGACTATTTTCTGATCTCCAAGCCATAATAGAATATCTGCATCTTTTTCTCTAAATATGCCAAGAATGCTGTTTAACATCCCATTCGTTGGATCATAAATGGCAGAAAAAATAGCAGCAATAACAACAATAGATAATATATTAGGAATATAAAAAATAACTCTAAAGAAATCTTGCCCCTTCACTTTTATTCTTGTAATAATACCAGCAAAGATAAGTGCTAAAGCTAGTGTGACAATTGTAACGATTACAATAAGTAATATAGTATTCTGGAAGGACCGATAAAAGTTATCATCTTTAAATAATATTTTAAAGTTTGATAAACCTACAAAGGTCTTATTGTTTGAGAAGCCACCCCATTTATATAACGACATGCGAAAGACGTTAATCGTAGGAATAACCATAAAGATTGTAAACAAAATAACAGCAGGTGATAAACATGCTATTATAAAACCCATTCTTCCCTTCTGCTTGTTCATGGGACTCTCCTTCCACTTTGCTGTATGTTTTTGTTATAAAAGGACTAGAAGTCCTCCCTTTCTAGATATTGTTTTATTCCATTGCTGCTCTTAATTTATCACTTGCCTCTTCAACAGCTTTCTGCCACTTCGCAACTGTCTTGTCTCCGCTAACGATACTGTTAACTGTATCAAATAATGTTGTTTTCATATCTACGCCTTCAACTGGAGTTGTTGCAGCAAATCCGCCCATGGTAGCTTTTGCGCCATTATCATAGATACTATAGAACATCTTGTTATCGCCTTCAAGATTTGCACTTACGCCCGCAATGGGTTGAATAGCTCCTGATTTAGCAAAGATTTTAGCTGCTTCATCCGTATACATATAAGCTATAAATTCTTTTGCCATATCTTGGTTTTCAGCTGCAGCTGGTATCCATATTTGTTCAAACCACGTAAAGGAATATCCGCTTCCACCAGCCTTTACTGCTGGAAGTGCTGTAAAGCCCCACTTAAATCCATCTGCTCTTGGTGCTTCTGCCATTTCACCTGGCAGCCAAGTTCCATTTGGAACGAAGATTGCTTTATTATCTAAAATTAATTGCTGATTTTTTGTAAAGTTTTCGTCGTTTGCATTGGCAACTGTTGTTTTTTCTGTATATTGCGCAAGTTTTCCAATAATATCAAAAACTTGTGTTAACTCTTCGCCTTCCCAAATGCCATCTTGATAGCTCATAGCAGCATTAAAAGTATCTGCTCCTCCAACTGAAGCAATCAAAGCATAGGTGAATGCATCAAAGTAACCTGTTGTTGGATATGTAAATAATGCTATTCCTTCGGCTTTGGCTTTTTCCCCTAATTCCCACATCTCATCCCATGTAGCAGGAACGCTCCAGCCTTTTGCTTCTAATAGCCCTGCATTATAGAATAATCCACATGGACTATAGAACATTGGTGCATAGTAAGTGATGCCATCACCATAAGGATTAGTCGCTAAAGTATCAGTAAAACCCCCTACAATTTTATCTTTTACTTTTACACTTTCACCTGGAACTGTCATTTCTAACACATCTGTTAAAGGTAATAGTCCCTTTTCTTTTGTTAATGTTTCAGTAAGTGCTGCTTGGCGGCCTGTTGCAAGATGTATAACGTCTGGATAGTCTCCTGCTTTCATACTAGGTGAAATAACATCTTCTATTTTTTTATCAATTGTAAGTTCTACAGTTACACCTGGATGAGAGGCTTCAAATGCGGCTACAACTTCGCTCCACATACTAGCCCCATATCCACCTTCAAATGCTGCAACCTTTAGCGTTTGTTCTTTCACTTCCTCTTTTGGTGTTTCTTTTGCCGTTTCTTGTGTTTGTTGTGCTATATTCTCAGTAGAATTATTCATGACTTCTTTATTAGCGCATCCTGCTGAAACTGCTACAACCATTGCTACTGATACCATAACTGATAATATTTTTTTCATTTTCTTCTCCCCCAATAGTATGATGGCTTCTAATACCTTCTTGAGTATCTCAAGCATAGGTTAATTATAAATATCTTGAAAATCTAAATCAACGCGTTTATTGCGTTGTTTTTTAGATATATTGCTATTTATAGTGAATAATATATAAATATGTTCAATATTTCCTACTATTGGTTGTGAGTTTTCTCCCCTAATGATTACTGCTTACTCAAATTGCTTCTTTTGTTTTCTATATTCATTTGGCGAAATGCCTAGGCTCTTTTTAAAAGCCTGAGCAAAATAGGCTTGAGAAGAGAAGCCTATACTGCTGGATATCTGCATAACAGAGAAATCTGTTGTCTCCAAAAGCATTTTGCCCTCCTCAATCCTTCTATTATTAAGATAATTAATCGGAGACATACCCGAATATTTTGTAAATACATGAATTAAATAATATTTATTCATATGTGTCATTTTAGCTAATTTATCTAAAGTAATGTGTTCAGAATAGTTGGAGTCTAAATATCTTTTCACTGTACTGCACTCTTTGCTAATTTTTTTAGACATAATCGTCTTGGTAGCTATTAAGTTATAATCAGCATGTCTCATAATCTGAATTAACAGTAATTCAAGTAAGTTCTGGCATACTAATTCATACTGTGGCCTTTGCTCCTCTATTTCGCTTAACATAGAAGTTAAATAAAGCTGTATGTACTGCTCATGATTGCTAAAATTATAGACGCTGTATTGTGCAGAGGTGTCGCCCTTGTTAAAGCTAAATGTCAGACCGTCGATACCCAAAACAGTATATTCTAATGGCGTTGCATTATAAGATTTTTCTGTGTGTTCAATATTGGGATTAATGATAATTAAATCGCTTTCTTTTACTGAAAACATCTTATCCCCTACCATGAAACTCCCTGAACCTTTTTGCACATAAAAAATCTCAGCAAAATAATGGGAGTGCATGGTACTCTGCCAATCTCCCTCGTACTTTGATGCAGAAACATATAAAAGCTTAGAATCTAATTTTCGAATAGACTCTTGTTGATTAATTGTATATCTTCTATTTGCCATAGCACATCCCCATCTTTTTTTAGCTGTCCAATCTTATTTCTTCCTGCAATCTATTTCTCTTTTTTTAAAATAGCAGTGATTCAACCTATATATTTTAGTGTTAAATCCCCCTAAAACAATACTATACACTTGTAAGGAACCCCCACTATCTTATGACTATCATATCATTTTCTCCTACAATCAACAATTTAAAAAAGCTGTTCACAAAATCTTCACTGATGATTTTGTAAACAGCTTTTTAGTTATTATACTTTTTAATCTATAGGCGATGCTTATATGTCTGCTAATTCTTTATAAATCCCTTTTAACTGGTCGTAGCCTTTTTTAAATACATGATAATACTTTTCATAAACCACAGCATCCTCTTTGGCTGGCTTAACGGTTTTGCTTACTTTTATAAGCTCAGCACAAGCTTTTTCTACACTATCAAACAATCCGCATCCTACTGCTGCTAATATACCTGCTCCATAAGCTGGACCCTCTGATGCCTCAACAATGCTAAGTTCTTCATTAAATATAGAGGCTAATATTTCTACCCAAAGTTCGTTTCTTATTCCTCCGCCAGTGATACGTACTTCATTAATAGGAATTTGCATATCTTTTAAGATCTCAAGAGAATCTCTAAGTGCATACCCTACCCCTTCCATTACGGCACGAGTCATATGTCCTCTTGTATGCACTGGCTTAAGGCCAATGAAAACGCCTGTTGCATTGACATCTGCATGAGGAGTTCTCTCTCCAGTTAAGTATGGTAAGAATAAAAGTCCTTCACTTCCAGCAGGTACTTTTTCTGCCTCATCCCTAAGTACCTGATAAGGATTTTCTGCCTGTATGTCTTTATTTACTTCTTCTACCCACCATTGAAGACTATAAGCTGCCGAAAGCATAACCCCCATTTGGGTAAAACCACCGCTTGCATGATTAAAGGAATGTAATCTATTGTCTTTATCGACTTTGTATTCATCAACGGAAGCAAAAACTACTCCCGATGTACCAAGTGATACGCTTACAACTCCATTTGATACAGTTCCAGTACCCACTGCTCCAACTGCTTGATCGCCGCCGCCGCCTGTAACCTTCGCCGCTCCACTAATGCCAAGTTCATCTGCTACTTCTTTTTTAACAACTCCTGTTACTTCATAGCAGTCATAAACCTCTGGAAGCCACTCTGGTTTAATAGATAAAATATCTGTCATTTCCTTTGACCACGCTTTATTTTTAACATCAAAGAATAGTGTCCCTGCTGCATCAGCTACATCTATCTTATAATCGCCTGTTAATCGATATCTTAGATAATCTTTTGGTAATAAAATATGAGCAACCTTCTCAAAGATTTCTGGCTCATTTTCTTTAACCCACATAACCTTTGGACCAGTAAATCCTGAAAGAGCAATATTCCCTGTATACTCAGATAATTTATCTCTTCCTATAACATCATTTAAGTAATCACATTGTTTTTGTGTTCTGCCGTCATTCCATAAAATTGATGGTCTTAGTACCTCTCCTTTTTCATCCAAAAGAACAAGTCCATGCATTTGACCACTAAAACTAATACCTTCTATTTGTTCTCCAATCCCTTCATTTTTTGCTGTTATCCTTTTAATAGCGTCTGCTGTTCCCTGCCACCAATCTTCTGGATTTTGCTCACTCCATAACGGTTTTGGATAGCTGAGCGGATACTTGCTAGAAGCACTGTCAATAATGACCCCTTTTTTATCCATTACAATAACTTTTACTGAACTTGTTCCTAAATCTATCCCTAAATACATTTTATGCACCTCTTTATCTTCATTTAATGTTACTACTATTTTCAGCAGTAATCGTATAACTAAAGTACTAAAAAAGGCAGCCTCGGAGGGCTGCCACTACGAGTCAATTGATTCATCATTGAGTTAATTGATTCATCACCGAGCTAATTGATTCATCAACATGTGTAGCGGCAGGCCTCTGAGCCAGCCCAGTAGGTTAATCTCTCTATTATTTGCTGAAAATATATTGATTAACAATTGACTCAAGCATTTCTTGTCTGCCTGATTTTACTTTTATTTGGTCATGTGCTAAAGCATATTTCTCTAAAGCTTCGAAATCTACTTTACCCTCTACAATCTCTTTACCAATGCCTTCATTAAAGGTTGCATAGCGCTCAGCTTTGAATTTTTCAAGTACCCCATCTTCTACAAGCTTTAAAGCTACTTTAAAGCCTTTTGCAAAAGTATCCATTCCCGCAATATAGCTTAGGAAAATATCTTCTGGCTCAAAAGAAGCTCTTCTTGGCTTTGCATCAAAATTAAGTCCGCCCTTACCAAGACCGCCATTTTGAATCACTTCGTACATTACAAGTGTTGTATCATAAATATTTGTTGGGAATTGATCTGTATCCCATCCAAGATTTGGATCACCCATATTAGCATCAATACTTCCAAGTGCATTATTGATTCTAGCTACATGAATATCATGCTCAAAAGTATGCCCAGCAAGTGTTGCATGGTTAGCTTCTATATTTAATTTGAATTCTTTCTCAAGTCCATGTTTTCTAAGGAAACCAAGTACCGTTGCAGCATCTGAATCATATTGATGTTTTGTTGGCTCTTTTGGTTTTGGTTCGATAAGAAGTTCTCCTGTAAAGCCTATTTTTTTCTTATAATCAACGGCCATTTGGAGGAATCTTGCAAAGTTCTCTTCCTCTAACTTCATATTTGTATTAAGTAATGTTTCGTACCCTTCGCGGCCACCCCAGAATACATAGTTTTCTCCGCCAAGCAATTTTGTAACTTCCATTGCTTTTTTAACCTGTGCTGCTGCAAAAGCAAAAACATCTGCCTCACACGTTGTTGAAGCCCCATGCATAAAACGAGGATGTGAGAACATATTTGCAGTTCCCCATAATAACTTTTTACCGGTTTCTTTCATAAGCTTGTCACAGTATGCAACTACTTCATCTAAGATTGCATTGGTTTCAGCCAATGTTTTACCTTCTGGTGCAATGTCTCTGTCATGGAATGCAAAATAATCTATATCAAGTTTTTCCATGATTTCAAAACAAGCATCCATTTTTGCTTTAGCCAGTTCTATTGGATCTGTGATTGAAAGCCATGGTCTTTCCATTGTGCTTGCTCCAAATGGATCTGAACCTCCTCCACAAAGTGTATGCCAATAAGAAAGAGTAAATCTAAGATATTCTTTCATTGTTTTGCCACTAATTACTTCATCAGGATTGTAATATTTGAATGAAAACGGATTAGTAGATTCTGGCCCCTCATATTTGATCTTACTCACACTTGAAAAAAATTCTTTCACGTTTATCCACCTTCTCTAAATGATTTTTTTGTTTGTTTTTATCTTAACTTATCTCTATTATAACGTATTCTGAGTATTTTTCAATACAATTTAAAAATACTTTTTAAAATTAGTTTAAAATATAGTTAAAACTATAATCCTGCTATACCAACGCTGTAATTTCCTCAAAAGCTCTAAGTGCGGCCCCATATTTTGAAGCTTTATAGCCTAAAGCAGAAAACTCAACTCTTCGATCACGCTTAAGCATGCTGCAATGTACGTCTCCCATAACTTCTCTCACTAAAGGCTCTATTTGCACTTGGTACTCGCTCATTTCACCACCGATAATAACACAATCCGGATCAAATATAAGAAAGATATTATTAAGTGCAAGGACTAAATATTCTACATACTCCCTCATGATCTGCTTATGCTCGTTGCTGCCTGGATCATAGAGTGAAAACACCTCATCAAGCGTACTTATTTCTTTACTTACTGTTGTACTAAATGTTTCTATAAGTGTCTGTGTTGACAAATAAGGCTCCACGCATCCTCTATTGCCGCAATTGCAAGGCTTACCACCCTTTTGTACTACCATATGTCCTATTTCGCCCGCAGCTTCACTGCTTCCCGTATAATACCTTTTATCTACTATTATGCCTGCTCCTATACCTTCTTTAATAGAAAGATAAAGTGAATTCATGTATTCTTTAGACACACCAATAACATTTTCAGCAAAAGCTGCAAGCCTTGCTTCATTGCCCACATAAATATTAACCCCTAGTTCATCCCTTAAGTTCTCCAAACTTAAATTAGTTTCTCCTATATTTGGCCCTTTTTTGAGTAGTAATTGTTCTTCCTCCACCAAGCCCGGATAAGACAAGCCTATCCCTATTATATTCTCCTTTCTTAATTTACATGATGCTAAAACAGATTGTACGATAATCTTGATACTATTTTCTAATGAAGCGCCTGTATTTTTTATTGTCTTTTCCATTACTGCATCAAACTTAAGATTCATAAGACAATAATAGATAGAATGTTTTTGAATATCTATTCCAATACTGAAGTATCTATTATAATCTATATCAATTAACATAGGCTTACGTCCATAGTCAGCCTCCGCTACACCAACCTCTTGTAAAATTCCTTCTTTTAACAATTTATTGACATTAGTTGTAACAGTAGGAATACTAATACTGATTCTTTCTGCTAAGTCATACTTAGTCATAGGACCGTATTCACTTATTTTAGCTAAAATGACCTTCTCATTTTCGCTTCTTTTCCGGTTATATAGCATGTCATTTCTCCTTCTACTACTTTTTATTCTAATAATCCAGCTAACATATGTTTTACTATTTTACTGTGATTTAAGTGTACAATATTAAGTCCGCATATTTCAAGTCAAAAAACAAAATTAAAAACATGCCAAAATACACCTTTTGAGCACGTCTTTCATTTAATTCTATCAATCTAAGCTCTTTTTAAACCTCTTTATTGCTGCAGTAAGGATGATCACAAGAAAAAGTATTAAAGCAAGTGTATCTTGCCATAAATAGTTCATTCCGATGCCTTTTAAAATAATTCCTCTGTCAATTCGCATGAAGTAGGAAAGTGGAATAAGGAAGCTGATAGGACGAATCCATCCTGGTACTGCTTCAAGCGGAAATACAAATCCTGAAAGAAGCACACTTGGTAAAATGATAATCATTGTAAACTGCATGGCTTGTGACTGATTGCCCGCAAATGTAGAAATCAGCATCCCGATTCCAAGAGAACAAACTACAAACAAAGTCCCAAGAAGAAGAAGCAAAAAAAGATTTCCTAATATCTCAACTTTAAACCAAAAGCGACATATAAAAAGTGCCAGTAAGAATGCTCCGTATCCAATAATAATATAAGGGATAAGCTTTGCAAGTATAAGCTCTATTGACTTAATAGGGGTGACAATAAGCTGTTCAATAGTCCCCCGTTCTTTTTCACGAACCATTGCAAAAGCTGTAAGCATCACAGTAATATTCTGCAATATCAGGCCAACTAGTCCTGGTATAGTAAACATATTGTTATCCATATTAGGATTATACCATACCTTGGTATTAAGATTAACGCCTGGCGCCCTCATATCTGAGAGACCTCTCAGCCTTAGATATTTCTCTCTCATATCCTGTGAGTAATGATTAGAAATCAGCACCCCGCTGCTTAAAGCGGTTCTTGCCAGCGTAGGATCAGTTCCGTCAATGATAAGAAGAGGATTTGCACTTTTATTCTGCTTTAAATCTCTTGCAAAGTTAGATGGAATAATAACCCCAGCCTTGGCTTTCCCACTGTCTAAAAGCTTCGTCAGTTCTTCTTCACTGGATACTGAATACTTTGTTACAAAATAACCTGTGCTTTCAAATTTATCGATGTATTCTCTGCTTTCCTTAGTTTTGCTTTGGTCAAAAACAGCAGCAGCGATCTGATCTACCTCGGTATTAACAGCATAACCGAACAGCACCATCATCATGATAGTCATGCCAATTGGTGCTCTCATACTGAACTTATCCCTTCTTATCTGAATAAACTCTTTTTTAATAATAGCTAAAAATCTTTGAAGGTTAAATGGTACTTTATTCTTTTTCAGATCAATCACCTCCATGAATAAACTTCATTTCTTGATAAGATGCACTTACCTTTTTATGAGTTACTTTTTCAACCATAGATACAAACACATCTTCTAGATTCCTTGCCTCATACTTCTTAATGATTTCCTTAGGAGGTGCAATATCCATTAGATTACTATCAAAAATAAAACCAACAATATCGCAGCTTTCAGCCTCATCCATATAATGGGTTGTAACTAGTATTGTAATCCCCTGCCGTGCTAAAACATGAATGATTTCCCAAAACGTACGTCTTGAGACAGGATCAACTCCCCCTGTGGGTTCATCAAGTACTAGAATATTGGGTTTGTGTATCAGAGCACATCCCAGAGCAAGTCTTTGTTTCCATCCTCCGGATAGCGTTCCTGCCAGGCTCTTTTCCTTGCCCGTAAGATTTGCCATTGCTATAAGCTCTTTTTTACGCTGCTCACGCATATCTTTAGGTACAGAATAAACACCTCCATAAAAATCAAGATTCTCTTCCACCGTCAAGTCTTCATAAAGCCCAAATTTCTGTGACATATAGCCAATATTTTGACGTACCATTTCAGTATCTGTCTCAATATCATAACCAGCTACTTTTGCTGTCCCTAAAGTAGGTTTAAGTACGCCGCAAAGCATTCTGATTGTTGTCGATTTCCCAGAGCCGTTTGGCCCAAGAAATCCGAATATCTTTCCTTTTTCAATAGCAAAGCTGATATGATTGACAGCCGTAAAATCACCAAATTTTTTAGTTAAACCACTTACTTCAATTGCATATTTCATCTCATCACCTTCAATCTATGTAGACATTAGCTGTCATACCAGGGCTAAGCTCACTCCTATGACTATCCATTTGTATTTTAACTGCTACAACTGTATTCTCTTCCTTTGCCTCAGTTGTTTCTATATTTTTAGGCGTAAACTCAGCTCTTGGTGATTTGAATATAACCGTTCCCTGAATTTCATCAGCCTTAAGTGCTGATACCTTGATTCTGACCTTTTGATTTAAAGTTACTTTCCCATTATGTTTTTGGGGCAGATAAACCTTAATCCAATACGGATCATTTGTCTGGATAGTTCCAACAACTGTTCCAGGTGATACGAACTGGCCTGGTTCAACGCTCTTATATAACAATATCCCCTGCACCTCAGATTTTATAGTATATTTGCTAAGCTGAAGTTTGGCCGTACTTAGTGCTGCCTGCAGCTGCTCTACGTTTGCGTCTGCCTGCACAACAGCCTGCTTAGTGGCCCCATTCTTAAGGAGTTGTAGCTTTGCTAGTGCCTGCTTATAATTTGCCTCTGCAGCCCTAATAGCCTCATGAGTTGCACCTTTTTTAACCAAGCTAAGCTGCTCTTTGGCAATTTGCAAACGTGTTTTCGCATTTACAAGCTGCTGATAAGCTGCGTCTGCAATATTTTGTGCATCTTCTGCCTCCTGCTCAGCAATGGCCTCATACTCTAAGAGTTCCTGAAATTCCTTTAGATTTTGTTTTCGATAATCATAATTTTTCTGCGTGGTTGTAACTCCTTCTTGTGCTTCAAGATAGGTAGCCTCAGCCTGGGCTATCTGTTCACTCCTACTGCCTGCACTTAGCTCATCAAGACTCGCTTTCGCAGCTTCTGCTGCTGCTTCTGCCTGCTTAATCTCTTCTTCCCTTGACCCCGCCTTTAATTCATCCAATTTAGCATTTGCCGCTTTTAAAGCCGCCTCTGCACTTTCAACTTGAAGTGCTGCAGTAGCTGAATCAACTACTGCAATAGGATCGCCTATTGCTATAGAACTGCCTTCATCCTTTAAAATCTTTATTATTTTACCACTTATTTCAGCATTTACATCTACCTCTGTTGCTTCTATAGTCCCACTCAAAACTAAACTTTTTGTCTGATTGCTGCATCCTGTTAAAAAAAGTGCCCCTATTAGTAATAGAGAGACATTTTTAAATGTCTTTTTAAGTCTCATGATCTCTATCCTCCATAATCAGTATTTAGTATGATTTGAAATACCAAAGAGTAAAACATCAATTAATGATTCTATTTCTTCATCTAGATCATCTATCGGAAGTTTGTCCGCAAAAACATTTTTTTGTATAATAAAAATCATAATATTTCCAACAAAAGCCCTCATTGCACTATTGGTTTTAACAGGCCTAAGCTCACCTTCTGCTACCTTACGCAAATAAAACTCATCGAATACTGGAATTAGCCTATTTACGATTTTATCAACAAATAAAGCTCTTATATCCTCATGAAACAATATTTCCGATATAACAACTTTCATCATTGGAAAATATACATCTACAGCCTTTATACGATCTGCTATGATCTCTCTGATTATCTCCCTAGTATTCTTTCTAGATGTATCTGTTAATATCTTTTCCAGTGACGGAAGAACCATTTTATCCACAATGATATTGGCTATCTGTATAAATAGTCCCCTAAGTATATCTTTTTTTGTCTTAAAATACCTGAAAATAGTTCCTTCTGCTACTCCTGCTTCTTTTGCAATTTCATTTGTTGTTGCAGCACTAAATCCTTTCGCTGAAAATATCTTGCAGGCCGCTTCTAAAATCAGTTTTTCTTTTTCTGATAAATCGTCAATATCAGTATAAAAAGTATCCATATATATGTCCTCCATTTTTCACTCTTAAAATCTATCAAAAATGAGTGAGTACTCACACCTAGTATAATACTGTCTATTTATAATATCAATCCATAATTAAAGCTTTCTATTAAAAAAACATGATTTAAGGAAATTAGTATGCTTCCTTGAATCATGTTTTTTGATGGGCATTTATTTTTTTATATGTTGGGATTCTATAAATTACATTTCTCTTCTGCCTTGGAGTGCTCTAGATAAAGTAACTTCATCTACGTACTCTAAATCCCCTCCTACAGGTACACCATGGGCAATACGCGTTGTTGTAATCCCCAGTGGTTTTAAAAGCTTACTAATATACATAGCTGTAGCTTCCCCTTCAATATTGGGATTAGTTGCAATAATAACTTCATCAACTTCTTCTTTTTGAAGTCTTTCCAAAAGTTCTTTAATTTTAATATCACTTGGTCCTACTCCCATCATAGGGGAAATAGCCCCGTGCAAAATATGATAAAGGCCTTTATATTCTTTTGTCTTTTCATAAGCTGCCATATCTCTTGAGTCTTCTACGACCATCAATTGATGATTAGCTCTTTTTTCATCCTTACAAATCGGGCAAAGCTTATCATCAGTAATCGTACAGCATCTTTCACAGTAGCTGATATTTTCCTTAGCATCTACAAGCGTATCCGCTAATTTTTTTACCTTCTCTTTAGGAAGGCTGATAATATGAAAAGCAAGTCTTTGAGCTGATTTAGTCCCTATACCAGGCAGTCTCGATAGTTCTTCTATAAGAGCTACCATCTTATCCCCATAATATCCGCTCACTAGAATAAACCTCCTGTTGGAAGCCCTCCTGTTACCTTAGACATTTCTTTTTGTGAATACTCCTCAGCTTGACGAATAGCTTCATTAACAGCTGTAAGAACTAAGTCTTCCAATGTCTCTATATCCTCTGGATCTACAACTTCTTCTTTAATCTTAATAGCTTTAACTTCCTTTTTACCAGTAACGGTTACTTCTACCATCCCACCGCCTGAAGTTGCTGTGATAACCTTTTCTTCTAATGCTGCCTGTGTTTCTTCCATTTGTTTTTGCATTTTTTGTGCCTGTTTCATAAGTTGTTGCATATTTGGCATACCACCACCAAAGTTTTTCATAATCTATTCCTCCTAATTTTTTATTTCTATATTAAAATTTATTTTAGCAGCTACATTTTTTATGACACTAGAAATATCTTTTATATCTTCTGTTTGTTTTGGGTTTGAACCATAAACCTCTATACACTTAGTCGCATAATCATCTGCCTCTATAGGCTTTACCTTAACTTCTTTGCCTGCCACTTCATTAATGACCTTTTTAAGTTCTTCTAAATGAGCACTTACAGGAGCATCCATACCTTCTTTATACACTACGTAAAAAATATCATCTTCAACAAATCCTGCCTCTGCTGTTTCGAATATAGACCAAGCTGCTCTTCCTAATTTCAGCTTAATTTCCGGCCACTTTTTAATAAGCTGCCGTACATCCTCTGGTATTGCTTTAGGAAGCCTTGCAGGTATGACTTCTTTAGAAGAAACCACACTCGCAACTGCCATAATTGGGGCAGCTTTAAGACCTTCTTCTGCTAGTTTATCCAGTTTTTGCTCTAAAAATTGTATCTTAGTCATCATACTTTCTGCCGATGTATCCATTTGGATCTCTGAAAGCTTAAGCATTGCTACTTCTAGAAGAATTCTTGGAGATATGGCATTTCTCAGTTCATATTCGAGCTGACCAAAATGTTTAATATACCGCATGAGTTCATTAACACTTATCGCTTCAGCTTGCTTTTGAAGTGCTTTAATATACTCACTGCTATAGTCTAACACACTTGCCATGCCATTTGTAGTCTTTGCAATAAGCAAATTACGACTATGTTCTAAAAGATCACTTGCAAATTGTCTGATACTTCTGCCCATGGCATTAACTGCTTCGCATAACTCCAGTGCCTTTTTAGTATCTTGTGCTATTATAGCATAGATCATATCAAATAATATACTGCTGTCTACTGCACCTACTAGATAAAGTACTTTATCTAGGGTAATGGTTTCGTCAAAGTAAAAGGATATGCTTTGTTCAAGAATACTAAGAGCATCACGCATACCGCCGTCTGCAAGTTTTGCAATATAGGCAAGCGCTTTATCCTCTATATCTATATTTTCTTCTTTCATATAAATATTTAGCCGATCTTGTATTTCTTTAGCAGCTATTCTTTTAAAGTCAAAACGTTGGCATCTGGATAAAATAGTAACAGGTATTTTCTGAGGATCAGTGGTAGCTAAAATAAAGATAACATGAGCAGGTGGTTCTTCTAATGTTTTAAGAAGGGCATTAAATGCTCCTGTAGAAAGCATATGTACCTCATCTATAATATAAATCTTATATTTTCCTACAGCAGGAGTATATTTTACTTCCTCATTGATTTCTCTGATATTATCTACCCCATTATGTGAAGCCGCATCCATTTCTATAATATTAATACCGGATCCATCCTGTACTTTTTGGCATGCATCACATACGCCGCATGCTGAACCATTAACTGGATGCTCACAATTTACAGCGCGGGCAAAGATTTTAGCTATAGAGGTCTTACCCGTTCCGCGGCTTCCGCAAAACAAGTATGCATGTGCTACCCTATTGGTATTTATTTGATTAGTGAGCGTTCTGACAATATGCTCTTGTCCAACGACATCGTCAAAGACACGCGGCCTGTACTTTCTATATAAAGCTAAGTAACTCATGTTTTTCCCCTTCTGTAAAAATCTATGTTTTGTTTGATCTTTATGCAGTATTATACCACAAAACAGAGATTTCTAACACATTCAAATTGGTTTATCAAAAACCTCCTATCTTTTTCCATATATTTTAGTATATAATTAAACTGTAGTAATTAAACCCATAAAGGAGGTATAAAATGTTTAAGAAAAAGGTTTTTATTTCACTTATCTCACTCCTCTTAGTCGCTATACTTTCACTCCCTGTTCAGCTCATGGCCGCTCCAACTGATAAGACTATTGTTTTTGTCCATACCAATGATACGCATTCACGTATCGAAGAAGGCGATGGTATAGGTTTTGCCAAAATTGCCGGTAAAATCAATGAACTTAAAGCGTCTTTAGGTAAAGATCATGTTATCGTATTAGATGCAGGGGATACCTTGCATGGGATTCCACTTTCCACCGTAAGTAAAGGTGAGGGTATTGTAAACATCTTAAATACTATAGGCTATGATGCAATGACTCCAGGTAACCATGACTTTAATTACGGCAAATCACGTCTTATAGAACTAAGCAAAAAAATGAATTTTCCTCTTCTTTCTGCAAATGTTAAAACAGCAGATAGCACAACACTTTTCTCCCCTTATTTTATCAAAGAAATAGATGGTATTAAAATAGCCGTCTTTGGCCTCTCAACTCCTGAAACAACTTATAAAACACATCCCAAAAATGTAGAGGGACTTACTTTTGAGGATCCAAGTAAGGCAGCTAAAGCTATGGTAGCTGAACTTAAAGGTAAAGCAGATATCATTATTGCCTTATCTCATTTAGGACTTGATGAATCCAGCACGTATACTAGTGAAAAAGTTGCAAATGAAGTAGAAGGCATTGATCTTATTATTGATGGTCATAGCCATACAACGCTTCCAGAAGGAAAAAAAGTAAAAGATACGCTTATTGTCCAAACAGGTGAATATGATAAAGCACTTGGTATTGTAACAGCAACTATTGGTGCAGATAAAAAAGTTACTTTTGTTCCCTCACTGTACACAACTAAAGCGGCTACTGTAGCGGCTGATGAAAAGGTGTCTGCTGTTATTAGTGAAATGAAGTCAACCTTTGATGTTTTAACAGGTGAAAAAATAGCCTCTACTCCAGTTAAATTAGAAGGCACAAGAGAGCTTGTCAGAACATCTGAAACAAACATGGGCAATCTCATTGTTAATGCCATGTTAGATGTAACGGGAGCTGATATCGCTCTTACAAATGGAGGCGGCATTCGTGCTTCCATTAATGCCGGTGATATTACAAAGAAAGATATTATAAATGTTCTTCCTTTTGGTAATTACATAGTAACTTTAAACGTTAAAGGTGCTGATATTATTTCTGCCCTTGAAGTGGGGGCTGCTGCTTATCCTGAAACTTTAGGAGCCTTCCCTCACATTGGAGGTATAACCTTTACTTTAGATGCTTCTAAGGCAGTTGGAAGCCGCGTAACAGAAGTTAAAGTTGGTGGAAAACTAATTGATAAGGCTGCTGCTTACTCTGTAGCAACTAATGACTTTATTGCTGCAGGCGGCGACGGTTATGTAATGTTTAAAGATTACGCTATAACTGGCGAATACTCTGCCCTTGATGAAGCTGTGATGACTTATCTTGCTAGCAAAGGTGTAAAAAATACAGAAGTTATGAACAAGATAACTGTTCTTAATGAAAAATCAAAACCAGCTCCTGCAACTACTATAGCTCCAGTAGTTACTCCAGCCCCAGTGGTTACTCCTGTGGCTATTCCCACCAAAGCAGCTGATTCTCCTTCAAAATTAGTTAAATACAGCATTCAATTTGGCGATACACTTGCTAAAATAGCCTCAAAGACTGGAACGACTTACAAGGACCTTGCTAAAATAAATAAAATCGTTGATCCACATAAGATTTATGTTGGTGATACACTTTTAGTTCCTGCAAACTAGTCTCTTATCCTAAATACATTTAAACACCCTATTTCAGCTCACTCTGCTGAAATAGGGTGTTTAAGTGTTTAATCATCTGCGTACATCTGCCTCCTCAGTAAATTACGCGGAAGATATCATAGATCTATCAAGGTGGTCTTTATGATGATGTCAGCTTCGAAAATACTTTTATTGCTGCTTTGGCGATTTTAGGATTGAATTGTTTACCTGTTTCTTCACTTATTATTTTTAGAGCCTGGTGCGTGGAAAGTGCTTTTCTATAAGCTCTTTCAGAGGTCATAGCATCATAGGCATCCGCGACTTGTATAATCTGAGACTCAAAGGGGATTTCATCATACTTTAATCCTCTTGGATATCCTGTGCCATTATAATTCTCATGGTGATTATAAGCAAAATTTGCAATGGATGAAAATCCGCTTATCTTCTCTAAAATGGTTTTAGTATATATAGGATGTAATTTAATAATATCATACTCATCTTTAGTTAATTTTCCTGGCTTATTCAATATTTCTGTTGAAATGCCAATCTTACCAATGTCATGCAGTAAAGCTGCTGTACTAATATCATTAATTTTCGAATTTGAGAGCTGAAGTTCCTTAGCTATATCACAGCTATATTCCCTCACTCTTTGTGCATGTCCCTCTGTATACTTGTCCTTAACTTCGATAGCTGATACTAAGGCGGCTACAACGTCATGATACATCTTCTTCTCTTTTTCATATAAAAGCTTTTGAGTATAAAAATTAGATATAATCTGCGCATAAAATTTTAATATTTTCTTTGAAGTTTTTGTAAAACCTGTTTTAGTAAAACAATCAAAACAAATAAGCCCCACATTTACTCCTTCAACCTGAATAGGGGCATATAAAGAGGTATATTTAGAATAAGTTCCAAGTTCTCGTAATATATTTATCATTTCTTCGGAAAACCTTGTGTCATCACGCTCATCAATATACTTCTCATAAGCTTCTATGCGAGCACTATCAGAACACTCATAATCAGCAAAAGCATCTTCTCTATTAAAAACAAGCTTCTGAAGAACTTCAAGGTCGTACCCGCTGCTGACTATAGGGACATACCTGTCATCTATTAGCTCATAGAAAGAGCCCTTTTCAGCTTCTGGTATCAACTTAAAAGCACCAACAAAAATTTTTTCTAAAAAATCTTTGTTACTCATAGTATGTATATTAATAAAAGAATCAACAGCAAGAACTATTTTATTATAGTCAACATTTTCAGGTCTAACAGCACATGCTACTTTTTTTCTATGTAGAGATTTCTTTAATCTTCTTGATGCATCTTTCACTAATATCACTCCTATAAAGAAAAATTACGTTATCATTATATCATGATTTGATCAAGTATTAAACTTATATAAATTTGAAATTCACTCGCTATGAACTACTTATTTTTCAGTATAAAAAAATGCTGCATGAGTTTCCGTTTCTCATACAGCATCTTTTTCTTTTTTATGCTCACTATCCCGCTTAGTATTAGTACTTTTTCAAACAAGAGCACCTTATTTATAAGTTTGTATTGTTTGAATGATAGAACTTAGTGTACAGAAATCTCTATCTACATTTCTCTTCAGCACCCCCAATCCTTTTATCAAAGTTTCTTCATCAAACGTTTCTAGTAGCCTCATCATACTAATAGGACTAATCGCCCCTTCTTTTGTATCTAATACTCTAGCAAATTTTATATAATCATTTTTCATAGCTGAGTTAACTGCTGTCTCAAGTCTTTTACTAACTTCAAATTTCGGCATCTCATCAAATACCCTAATACCTTGATTTGATAAGTTTAAATTTAACGTTTTACTTGTGTCTGTAGATACAAATATAACGTTTTTAAATACTGCCCCTTCAAAATCTGCACCCTCTAAATTAGCTGAATCAAAAATTGTATTCTCAAACTTAGCCTGTTTAAATTGGCTATTTTTAAGGTTGGCTGCAACGAATTCTGCAGCTTCAAACGTGCATTCGAAAAAATTACAGGATTTAAACTGTGCACCTCTAAAGCTTGTATAGTTAAAGTTCGAATTTGAGAAATCCGTATTAAAGCAGTTACTTCTTCTAAGATCTTTGTACATAAAGTCTTGATTTGCCTTTTTTCTATTACTGTAATTTATTTGATCATTAGCTCTTTTACTTATTGCCATCTTTACCTCCGTTAAAATACATCCCATTTTAGTTTATCGTCTCTAATCTACTTTCCCCATATTGTCTAAATAAAAAAACTCTTACACCAAAAGATATAAGAGTTTGAAGCTGCACCTTATGAGGTCATGAAGTCACTTATATATGTTTGCAATATGTGATAAAGCTTATACTTTACTATTTTTTATTATTCTGCCTGTAGTACGGGAATATAAGTCCCTCTGTCTCTTGGCCTCGAGAACCACGGTTCAACTGAAGTTACCCATTTTTTATAGTGTTCGGTTTTCGCATGTGCATTGATATCGTCTTCTGATTTATAAACTTCATAAAGTAAAAATTGCGTTGCATCATCTTTGCACTCAAAAAAGTCAAAACATACTATTCCCTCTTCTTTTATGGAATGACTTTGATTTTCTAAGGTTGCTTCAATAAATTCTTTTACATGTTCTGGTTTTACATAAAGAGTAATACTTTTTGCTATCATCCTAATTCCCCCTTTGTTTAATATATAAACATATTATAACACATAAAAAATATTAATAACTTAAATAGAGTATATGTCTGATAACTCAACTGTTATTTTTTGTATCATTGCATAATCAGCTAAATTATGTGTACTCATATCAATCTTATGACTGCTTATTGGGTTTATCTTACTCGGCAGCACCACAACGAATTCACTTCCAAGGCCTTCTTGACTATTTACAGATATCTCTCCCTCAAGCATTTCAACAAAAGATTTTACTAAAGATAATCCTATGCCACTGCCTTCATGTTTTCGTGTAAGTAAGTTATCTGCCTGCTTATAGCGTTCAAATATTGTTTTCTGCTTATCTTCAGGAATCCCTACCCCATTATCCTTAACAGAAATCACTATATCTTTATCTCTGTCAATCAAACTAACTTGTATTGTTCCACTTAAATCTATAAACTTAATTGCATTTGAAAGAAGATTGAGCATAATCCTTTCAATGATGTCAATATCACAAGCCATAATCTTTTTATCAACATTTGAAATGTACTGAAGACTAATCCCTTTATGTTTTACATAATCTGTAACTGATAATACTATTACCTCAACAATACTTACAATATCGTAATTCCCCATGTTTAACTCATAAAATCTTGCATCAATTTTAGTTGTATCAATAAGATTATTGACTAAACGCAATAATCTAAGACAATTTTGTTTCATTGTTTTCAAATGCCGAAAAAGCTTGTCCGATTTAGCATTTGATATGTCCTTAAGATACAGATCAAATAATTGTATGGCACTAAGGATAACATTAAGAGGGGTTCTTAGTTCATGAGACATATTTGCAATGTACTCACTTTTTGCATTATTAGCATACTCAGCCTCTTCCTTTGCAAGTTTTAGTTTCTCAGACATTTTCTTATATTCTGTAACATCACTGCAAACACCTAAAATCCTATAAACCTTTCCCCCATCATCCTTAATAGGTATAAGTGTTGTATGAACATATATCGTTTCCATAGATATAGTAAAATGCTCCTCATAGCTCAGCATATTTCCTAATTCGATACACCTTCTATAATGAGAGTCAATACTTCCTATAAAATCTCTAGGAAGAACTGTCTCTATAAATTCCTGAAGAGCAGCTGTATCTTTTAACCCGAGCATTTTTTTCATAGAAGGGTTGAAAGCCGAGTACTTAAAGCAATCCCTTGAAACAATGTCCATCAGAAAAATACCGTCTGAAGTATTTTCAAAGACTTCTCGATAGCGCTGTTCACTCTGTCTTAAAACTTCTTCTATTCTTTTGCGTTCAGCTATTTCATCTTGTAGTTTAATCGTTCGTTCTCTAACTTTCTTTTCAAGTATCTCATTTGTTCTATGAAGCTCATCCTCTGCTCTTTTTCGCTCAGTTACATCCGCCAGGCTAAAAATCAGTCCTGTAATATTACCATATGCATTTTTAACAGGAATTAAATCCCAGTCCCAGTAAGTAATCCCCAATTCCGGAAACTCTTTATATTCAAACGGCTTTGCTGAAAATGAAATAGGCTCACCCGTCTCTATAACTTGCTTAAAGATTATTTCATTTTCATGATGTGGATAAAGAGCGAAATGATTTTTTCCTATATAAAATTCAGGAGAATGACCGCCAGCATCAGCATATTGCTTATTAACACAAACGAAATTAAAGTTTATATCAAGGTAGGCAATCATAGTGCTTGTTGTATTAAAAACGCTTTCTAGAATTTTGTTGGTATCATATAACTTCTCTTCATTTCTTTTAAGATTTGATATATCTTGAACAATGCCTACATACTGATAAGGTCTCTGAGCGAAGTCATAAGTAAGTGATAAAATAATATTTACCCATACGATTGAATGATCTTTCCTTACAACCCTTTTTTCAAAAGAATAATGCTCTTTAACTTTAGCAAACAATATGTCATCCCTTTGAAATACCTTCTCTTGATTTTCTAAATAATACAGGTCTTGTAAAAACATATTGGCAAGTTCTTTCTCTGTATATCCAACTATATCACAAAATTTTTTATTTGATTCAAGAAACTTTCCCGTTAATTTCAGTGTGAACATACCCATTTCCGGGTGATTAAAAAGTGATTTTAAAACCGAGTCATTAACAGCGTGACTAAGCTGCTCATCATTAATTATCATTTCCATATAAAAATAAACCTCCCCTATTTACAAAGAAATATCATAGCCTTCTCGTTGAATACTATCCTCAACTCTCCTTTAGTTAAATATTGTTTATTTTATACATTTTTTTACCAATTCAAATTATAACATACTAAAACAATTTTCCAAATAATCTCGGTATTTTCTTTATATTGACTATGTTCTTATCTTCCTAAACAGCTTTATTATTATCTTATAACGTTCACCTATCTAAATGTAAAAAAATGAGACCTACCTTCAACTACAAGTAGATCTCATCTAAATACCCATAACTACGCTTTTGCCTGCTCTACAACTTGAATGCTGTTTTCAAGTCTGCTATCTTATCATCATCTATAATAACAATATTCCCGAGACTTTTAGAAGCAATCACTGCTTTAGCACTATACTCAGCTACCTCTAGTCTGTCGAAGGCATTAATGAGACTGCTGCCGGTTGCAATAACACAGTCATTTTCTACGATGACTACCGGAACATCTTTAGTGAAAGCAGCTGCTAGTTTTCCTGGTTCAATAAAGGGTGAGCCAAAGGGAAACTTAGGCGTCTCTCTTAGGAGGATATAGCTCTCTGGTATAGTTCTAGAGTCGAAATTTTGTTCTGTTACTGCAAAGGCCATGATGTTAGGCGCATGGGCAATGATCACTGAGTTAATGTGCTTATGTTTTTCATAAATAAGTTTGTGAAGCAGCGCTGAACGGCTGGGGTTTTTACCTGCTTCTTTATAATCCCCTTGTATCTTAACGATATCTTCAGCCTCTATATATTTTCTATCAGCACCGTAAGGGGTTATGATAAAGCTATCATGATCGATCCTTTGTGAAAAAGTTCCTTGGGTACTTGTAAAAAGCCTTTGATCATAGGCCCTGTGTATGAGTTTAACCATGGTTGCCCTAGCTTCTCTTTCTTCACTGCTGAGCTTCTGCGTCATGAATTCATCCATATAGATTTGCTGCTTGCTTTTTGATAACTCAAGCTGCTCTTTGGTTAGTGATTTAAGTGTTCCGATTCGGCTTCCCTTTATTTCTATTCTTGCTAGAAAATCTAAAGTTTCAAAAGACATAAAAGCCTTAAAAAGATCTTCTGCTCCTACAACTATACCGTGGTTTTCTAAGATAACTGTGTTAACTCCCTCTTTAAAAACATCGGCAATCTTTTCACCTAATTCATTGCTTCCTGGAAGGCCATACTCAGCCATTCCTATTTCTCCGCATACAGGTTTGGCGCAAGGAATAAGCTTAGTGTTAGGAAGCTTTCTGACTATGCTAAAGGCCACTAATGCTGGAGGATGTGCATGGAGAACGGCTTTTAAATCAGGTCTGTTTTTATAAACAAGCTGGTGAAAAGGAAATTCACTGGATGGTTTATGTTCCCCTGCAACTGAGCCATCTGGCTTAACTCTAATAATATCTTTACGTGTAAGAGATCCTTTATCAACCCCTCCCGGTGTAATCCATATATCCCCGTTATCATCAAGTATGGATAGATTCCCACCAGATGTTGTTGTCATGCCGTATCCATATATTCTTTCCATAATCATTATAATTTGGTCTGCTGGATGTAACATTTCAAAATGCATTGTTATCATCTCCTTTTTCTTTGAAAAATAAAATATTGCTTTTAAATACAGCCTATTTACAATTATTTTATCCAGGAGATTAATTAATAAACATCTATTTCTTTCATGTTATTACGAGCTTACATTTTATAAGGGAAATAAAAACTATTTAATAACTCTGAGGATGTAATAGGGGTGGAGGTTGTGACACACTCATTTTTCTGGGTCCTAACAAAGGTAAGATGATTAAATTTTTTAAGTTCCTCTATTAACTTTGGAAAGATACTGTCACAGTCTTCCCAAGTAGTAATAAAGGTGTCTTCTATATTGAGAAGCCCATCTTTTGCAAGACCAGAATAAGTGAAAGCCGCCCTAGTACTGGTTGCTGAACAAGAAGAAAGAAAATACGCTCCAAAACAAAATAAAGGGTCATTTGAAGCTAAAGTTAGTCTTGAGATAAGGCTGTCAAGCTTTTCTAAGAGGTCTAAGGCAAGTTTATTTTGACTGGTAAATCCCAAAGAATCACTATTGGTAATAGTGGTAGAACTAATATCGAGATTTGTTTTAGAGTCAGAGCATCCTTTAGTTTCTCCTTTAGCCACCGCTTGATAATCGATATTTATAGTACCAGATGTTTCATTAATACCTATACTAAAATTAAAAACACGTGCTTCTTCAAGCGGAATACTAGCAGAAGGCGCAATAAGTGTATATTGCGAGACGGCATAGTCATGCTCTTTACTGTTAGTATAAGTGCAGGAATTACTGCTGTTTTCTGTAATACCTTTCGTTATATGCGTAGCAGTATTTTTAGACACACTATGAGAGAAATTATAATCAGTCTGTGAAAAGGAAGACAAAGCCGCATACAGTCTTTTTAGTTCACCCTTAAGACTCTCCACTTCACAGCGTATCATGGGTGAAGCTAAAAAAAACGCTACAAAGTCTTCCTTTCCCATTAAGTCTGTCAGTTTTTGATTAATGGGGGTGCTATCTGAAGATCTATTATTGGGAATCACTATAGCAGAAGTAAGGGCATGATAACAGTTAGGATTAAATAAATCTAATAGAACTAATGCACTCTCCCTCTCAGATAATACTCTGAATGTGCTGTTTGGATAAGAACTTTTTAAACCATTCTTAAGAATATCTGCTGCTTGGCATATGCTCTTGGCAGTTTTGAGACCTACATATAACGTAAGTGTATGATGTGAAGACTCAAGAATATAGCCGAATACTCCCTTTAGATAACCTACTGCATTAAGGACGAAGGTAAAAAAAATAGGAGATATTGGGTCTCCAAGTGATTCAATTTTAAGAAGCTGAATCTCCCCTTCAATGGCATGAGATGCGCAAAAGTCAAGGTTATATATACAGTTAAGATAGGTTTTATTAACTAAAACATCATATTTATTAATCAATTCATTCAATGGGTTTTCATTTCTTGGATTATGCATAACAAAGAAGCTCCTTTACACTAACCTTGTAAGCATGCGCTTAGCATTTTCCCTCAGCGCAGAACTTTGCAAAGCACTATTTTCTGCTGATTGATTGGCTGTGTAAATACCCGAAGAAATCTGTTTGATAGCTTCGTTGACCTTTTTTACAGCCTCAGTCTGAGATTTTGATGCCTCTTCAATGGTTTTAATTTTTTCATCGGAAAGTTTGATCTGTTCAACAACTGAGCTAATCGTTTGGGCTGTTTCATCAGCTATTCTTCTTGCTGATAAAGCCTCATTAGCCGAAGTTGTAATAAGTCTTTCGGTTTCCTTAGCAGACTCTGCACATTTTAATGCAAGATTGCGCACTTCATGAGCAACTACAGCAAACCCCTTGCCCTCTTCACCTGCTCTTGCAGCTTCAGTAGATGCATTAAGAGCAAGTATATTGGTCTGAAAGGCTATGTTATCTATAGTTTCTATTACCTTAAATATATTCTTTGTAGAATCATTGATTGCTTCAACGGCAGCTACAAGTTCTCCCATTTTCTCATTGCCCTCGTCTGCATTTATGAGGGCAGTCTCTGATAAACCATTTACAACTGATATATTTTTAGTGGTTTCCTCCGCGGCATCAACGATATGTCCTAAAAATTCGCAGACGTTCTCTACAAGCTTAGTTTGTTCTTTAGTAATTTGAGCAAGCTTTTCACTTTCATCTGAGATAGCAGCCGAGGACTCCGCCATCACATCAGCACTCTTCTTAATTTTACCAAGAAGCTCCTTAATATAATGAACAAGTGCATTAATGCCGTCACTAAGACTGGAAAATTCATTGCAAGTATGTATATCTATTTTATTTTCAAGTTTACCTGTACTTAGCAGACTTAGAGTATCAGTTATTTTGCTGATATTTTTTATAATCTGACTGCGAACAACAAAGGTAATCATACAGTATAATACAATATAAATTAATAAGTTAGAAATGACTGTAACCACAAGCTGAAAATCTCGCTGCATAAACATCTTTTTCCCAGTAACAAGGTTATAAATATCGTAACCATCACTCCTCGTATGTAAATAATAATACTTAATGCCCTCAACCGTCACAAACTCATTGCCGCTTTTATCCGAAGTAAATTCCAAGATTGGAAGCGAATCACTTTTAATTGTTCCTCCTGAGTCCCCCATAATCGTTCCATCAGCCGTATCTGCAATAATAATTCGCTCACCTTTATTCAAATTCATGCCTTGTAATAGATTTGAAAGATTAGCTTCTGCTACAAGTTTGTCTAGGCGTTCTGGCTGCATACCAATTTGTACAAGACCACGCTTATCATATCGTGCAACAGTTATATACTGAAAATAAACACCTTTACCATTTATTTGCGGATCCTGAGCCATTTCAAAATGAGGATCATCTAGTCCTTTAAGAAATACCTTTGCCTGGTCTGATGTGGCGAAATCAAACCCATAATATTTAGGTACAGTTCCCCACTTCAAAATACCATTTTCGTCACAAACATGTAATTCATCAACATCCATAAGCTTACAAATCAGGCGCAGTTCTTCTATATCTTCTATAATCTTTGGATTAAGCTTAATCATTTCAGCAAAAGCACGGGTACGTTCAAGATATTCTTTATCAAGAGAAGCACGTAATTCTGAAATTTCTTTTTTATGTTCTGATATAAGCTTTGTAATATCCTCACTTTGCTCAATTAGATCAGATTTAGCAATGCTCTTTGCATTATCTGTAAGTATGCTGTAAGATACTGCTATTGTAATCACAAATGCAATGAGGGCAAATATTGACGTTGCTCGCATAAATTTTTTTAACAACTTGCACACGGCCTTTCTATTACAGTTTTCACTATATATAGTATACTCTCGGCGTTTGGCAAATATGAATGAGTCTCTCTTAATAAAGCTGTCACTTACGCATTTTGCAGAACACAAAAAAAAGGCAGGCTCCATGGCCTACCCCTAAAGGTTAATCTATAATCTCTACTTGAATAGTCTCCATATTGCTTAGCTTTTCATAGTCAATCCATAGTCTTTTCTGATGCATTATTTCGTCATATATACCCTCTTCATCCTTTTTATTCACTTTAAACCTGCGTGTACTGCTGTTTTGATTTACATATTTTAAAATAACCTTGCATCCTCTTAACCCCATCGTTACTTCCATTGTCTCATAGGGAATATCTCTTCCTGGCTGTATCCATACGCCATCATATTCTGGCTGTACTCCAAATACATATTTTATAAGGGTTTTAAGCATAACGTTAGAACTGCCAGTCTGCCAATCCTGCATAGATTCCCCGTCTATCTTTTTCTCCTTATTATATCCATAAGAATTAGGTACTACATAAGGTGATACCGAAATAATCTGATGGGTAAAAGGCAGTGCTTTAGCAAGCTGCTCCCAGGCTCTTTGCACCTCTCCCATTTTAAATAAAGACATAATACCAAAAAGAGAGGCATGAATATATACTGCACCATTTTCTGCTGTTCCTTGCGGCAGGTTTGGAATACGTCCTACGCCATCTGTTCCTTTTTCGAAATGAGGATGAAAGGTTTTAAGTCCATATTTCGAATCCAGTCTGTCATATGCCTTAAGTATATGGTTTTTAATGCTTAGGTCTTTACTATACATGTCTGATAGCACCCAAAAGGCATTAGAGGTAATGCCGTCTCTTGCTAAACCATCAGGGTCATTAAAACTGCCTACTAAGTAGCTTCTCTCATCTCCCCAGCCATGTATAATCTTTTTGTCTCCTTCTTCATTTTGTACAACGGCATATTTAACAAGTCCCTCTTCAAGTTCTTTTCTGGCTTTCCAATAGATTTTTATCTTCTCCTCATATTTTTCTTTACCTAAATGACTTAAAAGTTCTATCATTTCCAAACAATTTTGATAAACCTGCAAAGTAGCCATAACAGATACGCCGCTTCCATAAGTTTTATCCTTATTTTTGCTTACACCTAAACCATCTAAAGCATCATTCCAATCTCCATACAAGGCATATACACATCCTGTGCTAGTCATGTCCCGGTTCTTAAGCAGATAATCCATAATATCAAACATATGAGAAAGAACTGAACTTTGTTTATCAAGTTTTTTGGCAACATGAGCTTTCTCATTGACAAACTCATGGTATCCGCACATTTCATCTAAAAAGTCCATGTCTCCTGTATATTTAAGATAAGTACTAATGGTAGATATAATCCATACCCCTTGATCAATAAAAGCTCTTAAATCCATCGCCGGCGGCGCGCCTTCAAATGCAGGAAGTGAGTACTGCCTTGGAACCCGCCCATCTGGCTGAATAAAATGAAGTCCTTCAAGCATCTTAGCTCTAGCTGCTTTTGGCTGCCAAAACAGCAAGCCTTCAAGTGCTTGATAAACATCTCTAATACCAATAAGTGAGAAGTTAGACAACTGAATGTAGCCTTTTATAAGAGAGCAAAATTCCACCTGCTTCTTTAGGTGTTCAAAAAAGGTATTAAACACCTCTTCTTTTATATTTCCTCTTAGGCGTTTCCCAAAATTAACCTTTATTCCTTGCTGACGCTCCTTGTCACTGGTAAGAAGACTCTCTTCCACTCTATCTATAGCTTGAGGTGAGAGATTGCTTGAAATCGCAAGATTCTTTGTCTCCTCTTCAAAGCAGCAGCTCATGACACTGTCTATTCTTACGTCACTATAAGGTCCTAGCTCTAAATGAAGCATGTCACCGGCTATCCCAACCTCAGTAAATGCTGTTACTTTTTTTGAATCACCGAATGTTCCTTGATACAAAGACTTTGGCGTATGAAGAGAACTTCGGGTTCCTCCAACGTAATCATTTCTTGAAGTAGTCTCTTCAGTTTTTATGACACTGGCACCCTCTGATACCTGGATATGCCTTGTAAACACAGCATAGTTTGGCATCATAGCCCCTCTGTCCTTTTCTTCATAAACTTCAATAAGGAAACTATCTAGGTTCTGTTCTCCTCTTCTAGGCATCACAGATGATTGTCTGAACCAGCGGTTTTCGGCTCCTTCCATTACGGCATTTTTAAGAAAAGGGTTAAAGTATGAAGAGACAAAAACATTTTGCTTTTCACCGCTTGTATTTTCAGCTATCAAACTCCAGTAAGTTTTTTTGTCTTCATCTACAAATACCCGGAGTCCAAATTTGATATCCCCTATTTCTGTCAGATAATAAGCACTACTTGCAGTAAATACTGTATAACGTTCTACAGGCCTATTTGTTTGCATAGTTGGTACAGCAAGCAAAGGGATCACATCATATTGCGCTTCCCCTTCAAACCCTGCAAAAAAAGCTATTTTAGGTTCCTGCCCTTCAGAAGCTCTTAAATAATGAGAAAATAATCCCTCATTACTATGCATATAACCAGATGCATAAACCCAGTAGTTAAAACCATCTTTCCCCAGTGGATACCTGCTGTCTCCATCTTCTCTAGGCAAGCACAATATATCATGATTTTGTATAAAGTAAGTTTTCCCTGGCAATCTTTTTTCTTCTGCAATATCCGGATTATTCTTTATATCCTGATACACTTTTTGATATGCTTTAATTTTACTTTTTAGCCCCATAACTTACCTCCGCTTTTGCCTCATTAAAATCAAATTTGCCATCTCCAAATAACGTTTCAATAAGTGCAATGAGTGTTACAGACGTAAGCCCGCCTGTTACAATGACGTCGTCACAGTACCTGGCAAGAATTTCAGCATCTTCTGGGCTTCTTGTTGCTACCCCAATAATCTTCTTATCAGGACAGAATGCTCTTATATATTTTATTGTTTCTATTTGTTCTGTAAAATGATAGGCATTAACAGTTGTAAAAAGGACTACATCTGAGATAATGGCAATATCTCCTACCGAGACCATCTCCATATAAGTTGGCCTCCACGGCATAATAACTTCTTTTATATTATCATGATAGCCGCTTTTTCTTAATATATCTTCTATTGAGAGCTTGTCATATAGATTAATGGCATCACTCATTACAAGCCTAGCAGGATTACCAAATATGATCCCTAACTTATCATTTTTGCCTAGTTTTATAGGAAACTCTTCCCTCTTTCCTTTATAGAGAATAAGAGATTTCTTAGCTATTTTGTACGCTACTTGGTCCCCTTCTTTCTTGTCAAAACCTTTTTCTTCTGGTATAGGTTCACATGCATATTTAGCTTTATACTTAAGTATCTTAAGACAGGCTTCATCGATACGTCCCATTGAAACCTTCCCTGTATTTACGCATTCTTCCATGAAGTCTATATACCAAGGGCCTGCGCAGGTAGAAATGAGCAAATCACATCCAGCGTTCATCGCACAAACTAATGCATCTTTTTCTCCATATGCGTCCAGTACTGCTTTCATAATTAAATCATCTGTCACAATAAGACCGCCAAAACCGAGGTAATGACGCAAATAACCAATTACCTTTTCAGATAAGGACGCTGGTTTTTCTTTATCCAGTGCTTCAAATATGCCATGGTGCATCATAATACAATCCAGTCCCTCTTCAATTGCTTTCTTAAAGGGTAGTAATTCTACCTTCTCAAGTCTTTCAAAACTGCCAGAATGCCTATCCATTTTAAAGTGAGTATCTTCCGCTGTAAGCCTCATCCCTGGAAAATGCTTTCCACATGCCATAACCCCCCCTTCCTGAAGCCCTTTTATAAAGCCAGCTCCCATACTCGCTACTACCTCCGGGTTACTTGAATAGGTTCTATTATCTACAACAGGTATCCCATTTACTCTGTCATAACTTACATCTAAGACTGGAGCATAACATAAATCTATACCTGCATACTTAAGTTCTTTAGCAACATGTTTTCCTTGTTCATATGCCATATTTTGATCATTTGCAAACCCCATAGCCATATTGCCTGGAAACATCGTTGTTCCCTTATGAACTGCTGTAAGCTGTCCGCCTTCCTGATCAATGGTTAATAAGATAGGCAGTTTATATTTATTTTCTGAGGCATGAGCTTTAATATTTCTACACATTTCATGAAGCTGTTCTATGTTTCTTACATTGTTTCCTGAGAAGAATATAATCCCTCCAAGTTCATTTTTCTTATTCATTTCAATTAATGCCTCAGGCATATCGTCATATCCCTGATAATACTGCAAAAATGTTTGCCCTATTTTTTCACGCAGTGTCATTTGGCTAAAAATTTCTTGTATGTTAAACATAAGTACCTCCCTACAATTGAATCTATCTATACATCTTATACTTGAAATACTCCATTACTTATTTATACTCACAAATGATCATCTTGCCAAATTGTGTGGGCAGATGAAAATTTGGCTTCTTAGCATCAATAGCCTGCCAGCATGCATACTGCTCATCTTCACTGCCTCCGCACCTATAGAAATTGCCATACCAAATATCTCTGTCTGCTTTACCTCTCATCATCATTTCCAGTACCTTGATAGGAATACAAATATCTAACTCCCAAGAAGCCTTTTGAATAGATGATGTAATTTTAATCTGGTCCAAAATTGCTTGAGATGCCAGCACTCTATCCTTTGTATTATCTCTGTAAGCCATATAAATAGTTCCATTACAACTTATTTCTATATTAAAATAAGCTTCTCCCTTTTTATTGACAGGAGTTACAAACCACTCAAAACAGCTATCGTGATAGACTGGTTCATTGTTCTTACTGGCTTCTTGTCGTATGTATTTATCTATGCTTTGAACCTTTATATTTAAAACATCTGCTCTTATAGCACATTTCACCTTAGTAACCTGTTTTTCTCCTGCTGTATACCAAGGGAATTCATCTATTCTAAGTACCGGTGTTCTTTCCCATTCAATCTTTTCATCACCAAAGTTATAAATCACATAATTCTTTTCCATACTTTATAACCCTAAAAATTCTAGCATCTTTTCCCGAATATCTTCTGCTTCTTCCTTTAGGCTCATTTCTGTAAATATTCTGATGAGCGGCTCTGTTCCTGAAAAACGTGCAATAATCCAGCCTCCATTTTCAAAGTATACCTTAACTCCGTCTTCGTAACTCACTTTTGTTACTGCTCTATTAAAAGAAGGCAGTTCTCTTTCTTCGAACAAAAGCCTAATTAATTCTTCTTTCTTTTTAAACGAAAAGTGCCTGTCACACTCCAGCATAATAAAATGACCAAACTGCTCATGAATTTCATCTAACATCTCTGCTAAATGTCTGCCTGTTACACAAATCATCTCTACTAATAGTCCTGCTGCAAATATTCCGTCTTTCCCTTTGATATGGCCTCTTATGGTAAGCCCCCCACTGCTTTCTCCGCCTATAACTGCATCTGTTTCATCCATCTTAGCAGAAATATGCTTAAAGCCCACTGGTACCTCATAGCACTTTTCCCCAAATCCCTTGGCTATTGCATCTAAAAGATGTGTCGTAGCAATGTTTCTTACTACCGGTCCCCTCCAGCCTTTATATTTTAATAGGTAATAATATAAAAGTGCCATAATATCATTAGGATGTATAAAGTCTCCCTTTTCATCTATAATACCTAACCTATCTGCATCTCCATCTGTTCCTATCCCTATATCATAGTTCTTTTCAACTACCATATTCGCAAGTCTTGCAAGGGTTACAGCACTGGGTGAAGGAAGTCTTCCTCCGAAAGTTGTATCATGTCTTTCATGAATCATATCAACTTCGCACCTACAGCTTATCAGCAGCGCCTGAAGAGCATTTTTAGAAACACCAAACATGGGGTCTACTAATATTTTTAATTCCTTTTTTCTTATAGCCTCAACATTTAACAAGTTAAGCAATGTGTCAATATATTCATTAAATGGGTTTACTTCTTCAATGATTCCTTCTTTTTTAGCAATATCATAATCCATAAATTTAATATCTTCTGGACTTAAAGACGCTATAGTACGCTCTACTCTTCTGGTTACTTCTTCTGTAGCATCTCTTCCGCCTTTTGTAAATATTTTAATACCGTTGTATTCTGCTGGATTATGACTGGCCGTGACAGCCAGCCCATAATTTTTAGTATAAGTCTTAGCATAATACATAATAAGTGGTGTAGGTGCTATCTTATTGATAAGTTGTACATGTATCCCGTTTCCAGCTATGACTTCACTTATCCATTTGGCTGACTTATCAGATAAAAAGCGTCTGTCGTATCCTATTACTATTCCTTTATCCTCTAGTTTTTCCTCTTTCATCATCTCTGCAACTGCCTGAGCAACAAGTACAATATTACTTTTGACAAACTCATCTCCGATAATCGCTCGCCATCCACCCGTCCCAAACTGAATCATTTCATTCACTCCTTCATTCAATAGTTATACTAACCTTTAACTGCTCCTGCCGTTAATCCTTTTATGATATATTTCTGTAAGAAGAGATACACAATCATTACTGGAATAACTACGAGAGTAACTGCAGATGTCATAAGTCCATAGTCCGTGCCGTATTCAGAGCTTATTTTATTAAGAAGTGCACAAATAGGTAAGAATTCGCTTTTACGTATAATAATCATTTGTAAAAACAAGTCGTTATACGACCAAAGAAAAGTAAAGATTCCTACCGTTGCAAAAGAAGGTTTTGAAATAGGGATTACTATCTTAGTAAAGATCTGCCATGCACCACAACCTTCTACTACTGCAGCTTCTTCCAGCTCTAATGGAATGTTTTCCATAAACCCTACAAGAATAATAATTGCAAAAGGCAGATTCCCTGCAATCTGAGGCAGAATAACTCCTATGTGTTTATTAATAAGATTAAATTTATAAAGTCCCATAAAGACTGGAACAATAGTAGCAAATGCCGGAAAAAGAACTGCACTGATTAAGGCTGCATAGATAAAGTCTCTGCCCCTAAATTTATACCTGGCTAATACATAGGCTGCCAGTCCTCCAAAAAACATAACGCCTATAACAACTGAACCTGATATCATAAAGCTGTTAAAATAGGAACGCAAGATATTCATTCTGCTAAAGGCTGTAACATAATTTGCAATAGTAAAAGTATTCGTATCTATCAGGCTAAAAGAATCCTTTAATATGAGGGTTCTTTCTTTAAAAGAATTGTTTAGTACCCACACCAGAGGAAAAATAGTTGTAAGTGACCATGCAATCAGCAAAACATGTATGATACCGCCTCCCAAACTTAAGTGCAAGTTTAATGTTTTAGGTTTTGTCTTCTTTATTTTAAATTGATTCACAATAGCTTCCATATTCCCACCTCTCTTCTATATCGTTTCTTGTTTGAAAAGCTTGTTAACAGCTATGGATATTAAAAAGCCCAGTACTACTATGAAAACCGCTATTGTGCAGCCATACCCTACCCGTGAAGCTTCATAAACAGTTTTATATTGATAGGTTCCAAGAAGATAAGTCGTTTCATTTGGCATACCCCGCGGTGCAATTGTCCATGCGAGGTCGAACACCTTAAATGTTCCTGTAATAACTAATATTAAACATGTTTTGATTACCCCTCTAATAAGAGGCAATGTAATATAAATTATTTTTTGAAACCCTGTTGCTCCTTCTAAATAGGCTGATTCATAAATATCTTCCGGTATTGTCGCTATCCCTGTAAGTATGATGACAAAATAAAAACCTATATACTGCCATACAATAGGTACTGCAAGCATTAAGAGTGCCTTCCCCTCTTCCATCCATAACTTAGGTTCTCTTCCTAATTTAATAAGCATCTGATTTAATAATCCGATATTATAATCATAGAATAAGATAAACATGAGTCCTATAGCAGTTGCTGAAATGACAACTGGGAAAAAGAAAACTGTACGGTAAAATTTTTGAGCTGCCTTAGTAGTGTCTACTAGAAGTGCCAGCACAATAGCTAAGCCAACTTCAAAAATGACAGTGAGCAAAATCATAATAAAAGTGTTTTTGACCGCAGATAGAATAATCGGATCTGTAAAAAGATCTTTATAATTTTTAAGTCCTACAAAGTTTTTATCTATTCCTGTTATGTTGGGAATATCATAGAGACTGTTGAAAACACTCACAATAAAAGGCAAGTATAGAAAAAGCAACACAAAGATTATAGTAGGCAGAAGAAACATCCAGATTATCTTTTTGCTTTTATAGATCATTGCAGCCACTCCCTTCTCATCAAATTCATAATCTAGTTATAAAAATAACAGCTGATGTCACTACGACTTTCAGCTGTTATCGAGCATCATATAAGGTTTATTTATTTGAGCTTTGAATTTCAATTACTTTATCAACAACTGCTGTTGGGTCTTCTTTGCCTATTGCAATAACAGGTACTTTGCTGAGTAAATAGTCCCAAGCTTGTTTAGAAAGCCAGCCGTCTACAGCTGAATCACAAGCTTTAGCCTGACCTGCCATTTTAGCCCCTTCTCCAGCAAGTTTACTTAGTCCTTCAATTGCTCCAATATCTGCTGCTGGTGCTCCGCCGCCTGCTGCAAGTACAAATTCCCTGATTAAATCTGTTGAAGTCATGTTTTCTACAAACTTAACTGCTGCATCTCGTTTTGCCGGATCATCCCATGCTTTCTTAGTAATATAATAACCACTTGAAAAACCAGCTATGATTTCTGAAGGATCCTTTTTACCATTACCGGTACTTGGCATAGGAACAATGACTGTATTCTCTTGATCTGTTAAGCCATTAGTAACCCAGTTGCCATCTAAAAACATTGCTGCTTTACCATCATTAAAGGCTTGTTGCTGCAGCTCATGCTTTGAGGTTGCTGTATCAATTGGGAAAGCTCCCATGTCATTAAAAGTTTTAAACATGGTAAGTGCTTTTACCCATGTGTCTTTAACCGCTGTTAAATCTTTGTTACTATGTTCTTTTACACCGCCTTCAGCAAGTAAAAAATGTTCAATGAAATAGTGTGGTATATGACCTAAAGCTGCTGCAAAAGGTGTCACATCATTTTCCTTGAAAGTTTTAACAGCCTTTTCTAAGTTCTCCCAAGTCGTTGGAAGTTCAAGTCCATATTTATCAAACAGTGCTTTGTTGCAGAAGATGCCCTCATAATATCCACGAACGGGTACAGCATAATTCTTACCATCGCCGGCATATTTGGCTGAATCCATAGCCGCTGCTGAAATATTTGATGCATACTCTGGATACTCAGCCTTAATCTCATCCAGTGATACGACTTTATTTTGCTCAACTAGAGACTGTGAGTTCACATCTGTAAAGAAGAAAATAACATCTGGCTCGTTGCCTGCTGAAAAGTCAATAAGTACCTTTGATTTCCACTGTTCATCAGCAGTTGCTGATTCATCTTCAACTTTAATACCAGGATTACTTTTCATAAACTCTTCTATTGAAGCACTGTAAATTCCTGTCATTGGGTCCGTACCGCCAAACATAGATACTGTACGAATGGTTACCTCTTCTCCTCCTTTAGCTGGCTCAGTGGTTTCCTCTTTTACTTCTTCTGTTTCTACCGGTGTAGGCTCACTTGCCGTATCTGCAGCTTTTTGTCCCCCACAACCTGCTAAAGATGCCACCATCATTGTTCCAACTAAGCTAGCTGCAAGAACTTTTGAAAATTTTTTCATACTTTGCTCCCCCTTGTTATTTTCATTATAGATTATCACTGCTAACATGATTGCTGCTATATCTCTATTTTAACATTAAAAAACTACCAAAAAAATAGGCCTATATTGGTGTTTGTTGGTCAAATTTGTTAACCCTATTTTTAAAAATAAGATGTATTAGAAAGATATCCATCCTCTAATACATCTTATTTCTATACTCATTTGGCGTAATCTGTACAATCTTCTTGAAAGTTTTTGAGAAATAGGTTGTATCTACATAGCCTACTTCTTCTGCTATTTCATAAATCTTCAGATTAGATTCTATCAGCAGCTTTTTTGCCTGTTCTATTCTTACTTTATTAAGAATATCTATAAAATTATCTCCTGTTTGTTTTTTAAGCAGCTTGCAAAGATGCCATGTACTAACATAAAGCGCATCTGCAACTGTCTGCAGATCCAACTTTTTATTATAATGCTTATTGATATAGTCTATAGCCTGATTAACAATAAACTGCGGTTTTTCTGACGGTACTTCCTGCTTTTTTATCTCCTCTGTTCTACTAGAGGGGGGGCGAGGTATAAGATCTAGATTTTTGACAGCATACTGAACTGCCTCCTTAATCTGGCTCATCTTAGAAGGCTTAAGAATAAACCTGATAACTCCAAGTTTTATGGCTTCCTGAGCATATTCAAACTCTCTGTGTCCAGTTAAAATAATAACCTGCATATCTTGGTTAATGGATTTAATCTCTGCTATCATATCTAATCCATTCTTTTTAGGCATTCTAATATCTGTAAAAATAATATCTGGTTTAAGCTTTATAATTTTCTCTATGCCTTCTACCCCATTTTCAGCTTCTCCTACTATTTCACAACCATATTCGTGCCAGGGTATAATACTTTGCATACCTTCTCTTATAAAGTGCTCATCATCTATAATTAATACCTTATACATATTCTCCCCACACTCCTCATTCTCCTGTAGTTGTTATAGGAAGCCTAACAGTTATCAGCGTTCCCTCATTTGGCTTACTTGATAATGTAAGTCCGTACTCTTCTCCATAGAGAAGTTTGATTCTTTTTTGTACATTAATAACGCCTACTTTACCTGTTACCTTTTCCTCGCTTACCATTTCCATATAAAGGTCCTTTAAAACATCCTCTTCTATCCCTTGTCCATTATCTTGAATCGTAATAACCAGCTTTTCTTCCTTTACCTTTACCCCTAAAAAAATAGTACCGCTGCCTACTGGCTCTATCCCATGAGTAATTGCATTTTCAACAAGCGGCTGAAGTATAATTCTTGGTATTTTTAAGGCATAGGTATTTATATCCACATCTTTTTTAAATACAATTTTTTCTCCAAAACGTTTATGTATGAGAAAAATATAGTTATCTAAATACCTCATTTCTTCTTCTATTGTAAGAAAGGGGGTTTTTCTTCTATCAATATTGATTTCCATTATTCCCGAAAGTGCCTCTATCATTTCTGGGATCTCCTCACTTCCTAACATCCTTGCTTTCCAGTTAATCATTTCTAGTGTATTGTAGAGAAAATGAGGATTCATTTGATCCTGCAGCAATTTGATTTCTGCATTTTTTAAAGCAATTTCTTCTTTATAAACTGTATTCACTAAGTACTGTATCCTTTGGCTCATCTTATCAAAGGTGCTAAACAAATAGCCCAGTTCATCCCTTCTGTCACTTTTCATAACTACACCTATTTCACCGTTTTCTATCTGCTGCATTTTCCCGCTAAGCGTATAGATAGGATAAATAATCTCTTTATAGAGACCTGCCGCAAACAGCAGAAAGATCGGGAGAGTACTGACACATAAGATAAGCGTAATTTTCGAAAGATGCCTGATATCTGTAAGGAGAATATCTTTTGAAATAAATATTGCACTTGACATAGACAAATTGACAGAATGAACTTGTGAGTAAAGGATAACCTGCTGTTTATCTTCATTTTTATAAAGATCTGCTTCTTTTACATGAATGTTTAAAAACCCTTTTATCCGTTCCCACTTATTCTCAGGCAGATTTCCCTTACTTAATATTTCTTTGCCATTGCTTTCTACTACGTATACCCCTTCTTTAGGACCTTCTAATACCTTGCTATATTTATCAACAAGGTACTCCTTCTTGATTTTAAAGACTAAAATACCTGCTTCTTCAAATTTATTCCTGTCAAATAGGGTCTCTCCTATGTAAATATTACTGTCTTCATCTATGTAGTAAGCAAATATATTCTGAGTTTCCTTTAGCGCTTCTCTAATATGCTCAAAAACCTTCTTTATCCTAAAGTCATTTTCTTCTTGATAAGACTTTCTTTTACTAATAATATATTCTGTACTCCTATCCTCGAACTCATAGCCCCCTACATCAATTTCAGGTTTAGAAAGGACAACCGATCTCAAATATCCTTCAACCATTTTTCCAAGATCGTAATCTCCTATCCCGCTGTAACCTAGGTTTGTTTGGACATTACTTTTTTTCTTCTCTTCTACAACCATATAGTATCTTTGATTAAAAGTATGAATAGCCTCATCATATTTAAGCTGGACTACGAATTCCTCAAGCTTATCAATGTCTTCCTGCGTATCCTCAATGATTTGGAGAATATCAGCTTCTACTGACTGAACAAAGTGAGCTGTAATGACCTTCTCATATTGCCTGTACCCTACATATCCTATAAAAAAAATAGGGTAGGAAACCAATATACAAATAAACGCAATCCATTTTACCTTAATCGGTATTTTAAAATAGAAAGTTTTTAGTCGCCCCTTCATATATTAGCTCCTCCCCTATGCATTTTATCAATTGAATATTTAGTCTATTCTATCATTTAATGAGCTTCGCAGCAACCTCATCTACAATAACCGTAACATTTGGATGTACTTGCAGGAGTGAGGCCGGTACTTGAGTGTCAATTTTGCCAGCTAAGAGCTTACTAATGATATCTGCCTTTGCTTCTCCGCTGGCAATGAGTATAATCTCTTTAGCTTTCATAATGTCCCCAAGTCCCATTGTAATAGCTTTAGTTGGTACTTCATCCATACTATCAAAAAATCTCGCATTAGCTTTTATGGTATCCTGAGTTAAACTAGTGACATGCGTTCCAACGATGAGCTCGTCATCAGGTTCATTAAATCCAATGTGTCCATTATTGCCTATCCCTAATACTTGAATATCTATCCCACCATGTGCTCTGATCATTTCATCATAAGTCTTGCACTCAAGTTCAATATCTTCAGCCATTCCATTTGGAACATGTGTCTTACTTTGGTCAATATTAATATGATTAAATAAATTATCTTTCATAAAATACTGATAGCTTTGGGGATGTTCAGCAGGTATTCCAAGATACTCATCAAGGTTAAAAGTCGTAACATATGAAAAATCAACCAGTTTGTCTTTGTTATACGCAACCAGCTGCTTGTACATGCCAACCGGGGTGCTTCCTGTCGCAAGTCCAAGTACTGCATTTGGTTTATTTTCAATTACCTGGACAATTTTATCTGCCGCCTTTTTACTTAGTTCTTCGTAATCTCTCGCCACTATCATTTTCATTTTAAATAACCCTCTCTCCTCGATATATTAACTTGCAGCATATACTTATCTGATCTGTAAACAGATTCTTCAATAAACAATAACTCACCTTCATCTGAATAATTCCTACTATAGATTTTTAGAAGTGGTATCTGCTCTGTCACTCTAAAGACTTTGTAATAGGTCTCATCCATTAGTACTGCTTGAATGGATGCATCTGAAGAATAAAACGGAAGTCCTTTTTCATCCAAGTATTTATACAAAGAACCTTCTAAATCTGATCTTTTAAGATCTGGGAGCAGCTCACATCTCATATAAACCGTTTCTTGTCCAATAACAGTTCCTTTAACAACTCTTAGTCTTTGAATTTTATAAAAAGCTTCTCCCTCAAAAGGCAGGATATCATCTTCATCTGCTTCTATTTTATCAAACTGAATAATCTCCGTAGAAAAATCTATCCCCAGACTTTGCATCATCTCGGTAAAACTCATGATATCTCTTTGCTTTATACTTTTTTCACAAACAAAGGTTCCCTTTCCTTTTTCCCTAACTAAGATGCCCTTTTGTACAAGTTCACTGAGACCTTGGCGTACAGTCATGCGGCTTAAGTCATATTCTTCTGATAGAGTTCTTTCACTTGGAATGCAATAACCTGGCGGCCATATGTTGTCATCTATTTTCTTTTTTATTTCTGCAGCCAGTTGATAATAAGCAGGAATAGGACTCTTTTTATCCATTATACTGTCAGCTCCTTATTCATTAAAAAATATATTTTTACATAGTCTATTGAAACTATTAAAATATTTATTATAATATATTATATAATCTATACCTATAGATGTCTATACCAGTTTAAAAGATTTTTATACTTTGGAGGGATACAGATGCTTATTAAAAATTGTAAAATCATCTATTATGATCGTATTGAAGAAGGTTGTGTACTTATAAAAGACGGTAAAATAGCTTCAATTAATCCAAAAGACGTAAACGATGACCATGTGATAGATGCTAAAGGTCTTTATCTGTCTCCTGGTTTCATTGATATTCATATTCATGGGGCTGGGGGTCATGATACTATGGACGGTACCTATGAGGCTATTAATGAGATTTCTAAGGCTATAGTAAAACATGGAACGACTTCTTTTCTCCCTACAACAATGACCAGCCCTATAAACGAAATTCGTGAGGCTATTCACGCAGTCCACGCAGCCAAATTAAATGGAACGGATGGCGCAGAAGTTCTGGGTGTACACCTCGAAGGACCTTTTATTAGCCCTCAAATGGTTGGTGCTCAAAACCCCCTTTATATTCAGCTGCCTTCTGTCGAAACCTTCAAAGATATCGTTCAAAACTACATGTCTATCATTAAAGCTGTTACCCTTGCACCGGAAGTTAAAGGGGCTTCGGAGCTTATTCGTTTTTTACATGATCATCACATTGTAGCATCCATTGGACACTCTAAAGCAACTTATGAAGAAGCTTTGCTTGGCATTAAAGACGGTGTATCTCATGCGACTCATCTCTTTAATGCTATGACCGGGTTTCACCATAGAGATGCAGGTATAGTAGGTGCCGCTTTTGACTCTGATATTACTGCTGAAGCCATTTGCGATGGTATTCACAGTACTTATCCAGCTCTTCGTATCGCCTTCAAACAAAAAACGCCTGATCGCATGCTCCTTATTTCTGATGCAATGATGGCATGCTGTATGCCTAGCGGAACCTATGCCTTAGGCGGACAAAACGTCATAGCTGAAAATGGTATGGCAAAGCTTGAAAACGGTGCCCTTGCAGGATCAGTTCTTACAATAGATAAAGCCATTAAAAACGTTTATAGAAATACTTCCTATAATCTTTTTGAAATTGTTAAAATGGCGACATATAACGCTGCAAAGCATTGTCAGGTTGATGACAGAAAAGGCCGTATTAAAGAAGGCTATGACGCGGATCTTGTTTTGTTTGATGAATCCATTCACATTCATACAGTTATAGTTAATGGCATTATAAAATAACAAACAGGCCCATCATCTCTCTTTTAACAGAATGATGGGCCTGTTTACCTATACTACTTTTTTGGAACTTTCAATGATCATTCCTAATAAAACAATAACGACAGATAGACCTAATGCTAAAAGGATGCTCGCTGTTATTTGTTTGATATCGCCGCCTAACATTACATCCTTATAAAGTATCATTACCCATCTTATGGGAGATAATAACGAAATTCTGTTAACAATTTCAGGAAGAAATTCTTTAGGAAATATACAATCACTCAACATACATAACGGAGAAATAACAAAGCTTCCTGTAATAAAGTAAGTCTGTGTATTTTTACTGCAGGCTACTATCATGAGACTAATAGAAATCCCTGCCACACCGAGTACCATGCAAATACCTATAAATGCCATAAGCCCTAGTCCAAAGGTCAAATTAAATCTATTCATAACAATTGCCTGAATAACTATTTGGATCATTAAAATACCAAAGGCTCCTAATATATGCCCTAATATATAGGCTGGCCTTTTAATAGGCGTCATACAGATACGTTCATATACTTTACTTTCCTTCTCCTGCATCATAATTTGTAATCCCTTAATACAAGTGAACAAAAATACCATGACGAACATTCCAAAAACCATGGTCGATTTTATCACCTCAAAATCAGCATTATCAATTCTAACCTCTTTTATCTCATCCCTATATTCTTGATAAAGTCTCTCAAATTCTTTTTCATCCACGCCGCTTAACCGGTTAAACGTATTCACTTTATCTAATGCTAAATCTAATTGAGCAGTTATATACCCTATCACTGGATCTCCAGCTATGCTTATGATTTCTAAACTTTCTCGTGCGTCTCCTAAATCCTTTAAAAGATTATCTGTATGAATAATAACTATACCATTAATCTTTTTTTGTTCTAATCTGGCAGCTGCCGTTTCCGCATCCAAATAAACAAGACTTAACCCTTTTCTAAGCTCACTTAGAAGAACATTTCCCCCAGTCACTTTCTCCGGCATAACAATGCCTACAACTGCACCTGATGAAAACTTATTGCCGCTTAGCATTGCCATAAGAAGTACCGTAACGAATATAGGTGCTATCAGAAGTGCTATAGAAAATGAATTACTAAAAAATATTTTCAAATTATGCTTTGCAATAATAAATATATCCTTCATGCTAATTCACCTCCCGTGTATTCCTATTAATGCTTATAACCGAAGTGGCTAGGCAAATAAAAGTTATACCTAATAGGATACCTAGAGCCTGAATAAGATTTTGCGCCCCATGTTTCATACATATATCTATCATCGCATTGTTAACAGCCGTTATAGGAGAGAATGTTACTATCTTTCCCAGATCCATATTGGGATTAAATCCTCCCGAAGTAAAACATAAGATCATGATCACTATGGACACCATTCCTCCAGATACTTTTTCATTTTTTATTAAAGCCCCTATACAAATGCCTATGGCCACTGACATCATACTTAGCAGTGTTAATATCCCTATCATCTGCAGTACATTATTTTTAAATCCTATATCAAAAAACATATCACATATAAGTACCAGTATACTGCCTTGCATAAAAGCCATTATAACTCCCGAAATATATTCTCCAAAATAAATCGTATTTTGGGATATCGGAGCACTCTGAACTCTTTTGCCTACTGCTCTTCGGATATAATAAACTTGGCTTGTGCCATAACTTCCTGCCATGAGTACCGCAAAGGAAATCATAGTTACCGCAATAGAAATAACATAAAAATTTTTATCGCTTTGTGGGATTGTTTTAACACTATAGTGCTTATCATATTGATGTTTCTCAGTTGTGATTTGCAGGCCATTGTTTTCAGCTAGTTTCGCAAGTGCTGTATGCTCTGAAAAACTTTGCAGTATAGCTTTCAAAGTTTCTGCCTTTTTAGTATTATTATCTCCTCCATATAAAACAGTCTCTTCGCCTTTATTAATTATTGCTAAAACATCTGCCTTTTTTTGATCCAGCTCTTCTTGGGCTTCTTCCCTAGAATTAAAAAACTGATAAGTAAGGTTTATCTGGCCCTCCTTATTGATTGTGCTCAGAAATGCACCAAGTTTTTCGTTAAATGCTGCTTCTCCCTGACTATAAAAAGCTGCTTCTATGGTTAACTTTTCTTCCTGGCTTATTTTAAAACGCGTATCAATATTTCCAAATACCATTATAAAAATAAAAGTTAAAATAGTAGGAAAGACAATCATAATGCCTAGACTCTTATAATCTTTTATTTTTCTTTTTAAGGAATTATTTATAATATAGTAAAGTTTCATAGTGCTCCCCCTAATCCCTTAAGCTTCTGCCTGTGAGATTTAAAAATACATCTTCTAAGTTTGGTGTTTGTGTTTTTACATCCAAAATAGCGGCTCCTGCTTGTGCCAAATAAGTAATAATTTTATCTAAACAAATAACCTCTTTTTTAGAGATGATCTGTACCACATTTTCTTTGAAGTAGACATCCTCTACTCCTTTAATATTAAGCAGAATCTTTTCATCAACCTTGCTAATATCCTTAAGACCAATAAACACTGTATTTTTATCACTGATGATGTCTCTTAGCGATTCTGCCGTTCCACATGCAATCACATTCCCCTTATCTACAATCGCCATTCTACTACATAACGCCTCAGCTTCCTCCATGTAATGCGTTGTATAAATAATAGTTGCTCCATGCCTATTAAGCTCTTTAATAGAATTTAAAATGTGATTTCTTGATTGTGGATCAATCCCTACTGTCGGCTCATCCATAATGATAAGCTTAGGCGTATGAGCAATAGCACAAGCAATGTTAAGCCTTCTTTTCATCCCTCCCGAAAAGGTTTTTGCCTTTTCTTTAGCTTTTTCTTCAAGGCCAACAAATTGTAAAGCTTTCATAGTCTTTTCTTTCCGTTCTATGGTTTTAATACCATAAAGACTTGCAAAAAAACTAACATTTTCATAAGCAGTCAGTTCTTCAAAAATAGCTAAATCCTGCGGAACTACGCCCATATCCTGCTTAACCTCTCCTATATTTGCTTTAATATTTTTATCAAAGACTTTAATTGTTCCTTTATCTTCTTTTAAAAGCCCGCTTAATATATTAATCGTTGTACTTTTACCTGCTCCGTTAGGACCTAAGAGACCAAATATCTCCCCTTCTTCTATCCCCAAAGATAGGTTGTTAAGTGCTATATTATCCCCAAAACTTTTGTATAAGTTGTTAATTTGTACAGTTTTCACTATTCTTCTCCCCTTTTTAATTAACTAAATGATTTACCCATAAATGATTGTGCTTAAACACCTGTTTGCAGCTTTTATCTCTAAGTTCATTATATACATTTACTTTTTCTTGTTTTAGTAGCAAAGGTCATTTGATGTCTGTGACTAAAGTCATATTAAAGGAGGACAGACACGAATGTCTGTCCTCCTTTAATATGACTTTAAGATCTACACTTCTCTCCTTAAGTATTTTATTACTATACACCTGCTATAGATTGATGATCAAGTTTTCTTTTGCAATTTCAACTTCTTCTAGTTTTCGTTCCATGTTACGATAAGCACTGTTTAGTTCTTCCACTATTCTTTCTACCTGCCATTCTAGTCTTTTAACCTTTTCTGTGTCATTTATAATCCTTGTTCTTACATTTAAATCCGTAAAAATATTATCAAACCAAAAATCAAATGTTCTGGTTCCTGAGTCAATACCTATCTCTACAGGTAAATCAAAACTTCCTACATCTCCTACTTCTTTTTAAAAATCCTGAAGCAGTGAAGAGAGATAGCTGAAGTTCCTCTGAGCCTCATCTAAACGTTCATATTTCATCATATGAGTAAGTATTCCTCCTCTGCTCCAAACATCATAGGTCGCCCAGTCCTGCGCTTTATTCAAATAAGTTATTGTCGTGCTGATCGCCTCTATGACCCTGCGTCCCATAGTCAAAGCTTCTTTAATCTCTGTGAATTGAGATACAAGCCCTTTCCGCTTCTTTTCTAACTCTGCATATTCTGTGCCAGCCTGGGTATCTAAACTATTTTCAAGCTTTCTTTCTCTCGCATCCAGTTCATCTTGATACATTTCCTGTTCTTTTTTTAATGCCCAAATACGCTCACTTAATTCACATCGGTCTTCTTCTAATCTTCTAACTCTCTCAATGCTTTTGTCGTACTTGAGCTTAGCTTCAAGTTCTTCCTCTTCCTCTTTTGTAAGCTTTGCCTCATATTTACCAATAAACTTAAATACCATAGCAGATAAGGTATTTTGCTTTATTTTCTCTACATCCAGTGATTCCTTTTCAAATGCTCGCAGTAACCCATTAGTCTCTTCTTTGGCTTCTTCAATACGATTTGTAAGCACATTAAAGCGGATTTCTAAATTTGGTAACTCATCTAATCTATTTTTAATTTCTCTTAACTTATTATTGTCCATTCTAAACAGCTCCTAGCTTTCTACATTCTCTCAAACTTTACAAACAAATCTCCTTGAAAACTTAATATCCCGTTATCTCCTTCAATAAGATACCCGGCCTGATCGCGAGGAATAGTGAGCTCTATTCTTTCTCCATTTTCAAATTCAAAAGTAGCATAGTAAGTAGTATAGGAATGATCTCCCCGTACATAAGTTCTCTTACTAACTATCTTTGCTCTTGCCGGTATTACGGGCTTTGTTTTATTTTTTGCAGTATGAGCAGCATTATAAATAATGGTACCAATGATAAATAAAAACACAACCCCCATAAATAGCGGAACTACCGTAAACATAATACCAAATGCACTTGATCCAAAATTAATATCCATAATCTTTATATACTCCTTTTACTTACATATTCAAGTTATATTTCATGCACTAAAATATAACCATTGTAGATTACAACCTCTACTAACTTAGTTAATAGTTATTTTTTCTATTTCTATATCTTTAGACAACCCAATTCAGCACATAAAAAATTATAATTTTAAATAAAGCTTTTGATTGTTTCTTTTTGTATTTTCTACTAAACTCTAATCCATCTTAAGTTACATAAAATATCACTCAAGAACTTTTCGACTGCTTTGCTCTTATCTAAGTCATCAGTAACTATACTTTCCATATTATAGTTCTCTTTCATAAGAGTCCTTTGTACCGGATTGTTTTCTGTTAGAAAAATGTAGGACTTAGGTCTATTACCAATTTCTTCCCGGCTCCATAAACTATTTAATTTATGAAACATGTATTTTAAATTATAATCATTAAAACTATAGCCTATAAATAGCACGGATTTATTAAGCAAATCACTTCTTAGTAAAATATCTAATGAATTCTCAAAATCATATCTCTTAAAATAACTACTTTGAGTTAATACCATATCATCAACTACTTTTAAGTCACCGTGAAGTTTAATAATTTCTACAGCTCCTTCTTTAGAGTCATTTAATGATTTCAAATCATAAATAGTATGTATTGCCTGAGCAGGATAATGGATTTTATAAGCATCTTCTATTAAACTTTCAAAATTAGTCGTATAGATTCTATCTACACCTAATTTTGTAATTGCTTCATAAATTTTACTTTCCTTAACCTTCTGTTCAACTTCGATACCAACTATGCTATCAAAATATTTTTTAATGTTTTCTAAACATTTCTCTTGTTTCAAACCATAATACTCTGATAGTTCTATGTTATCACCAAGCATTTTAAACACTTCTGGTTCATAACCCAACTTCCCTCCTAATTCATTAATAAGATTATTCCAACTTGGTAACGAGACACTGCTTGATATTCCAGCTCCTATAAATAATATTAGTCTTCTTTTTTTAATCTGAATAGCTATTTCTGCAATAATCTTAGGATCTAGCCCAATCTCATACAACTCATTATCTGATGCTTCTATTTGCTGTTTAATATACAGTTCATTGATTTTTCTATTCAAATCTTCAACGGCTTTTCTTCTCATTGAATAATTATCTTTTTCTTCTTTTGCTTCTAATTCTGCAAATGTACTATTACTTCCTTCAGGAACAAAAATAGTATCCCATTGAAATTTGCTTTCCCCTTTAACCTCTTCTGAAATTCTACCATTTGTACATCCATTGCCTATAACAATGTTTTTTCCATCACAGTAGGCAATAACCGTCTCGGCTTCTGCTGCTCTATCCTCATAGTGAGATATTAATTCTAGGATTCCCTCTGCTTGAAATTTATCCCAAAACAGTTGTGTTTCAGTATACGGATACCCCTTAAGTGCTGCTATCTTTAGTACTGTATGTTCAACAATGACCGGCCTTTTCACTTGCTCATAAATACGTTTCAATTTATCTATAACTAATGTTTCTAAATTATCTGTTTGGATTTCAACTACCTTATTAATATTCCCATATCCTTGTATTGATATTTCTAAATTAAGTTCTTCAAATATACGTTTCATCTCTTTGACTTTGTTCTCATTTGTTGATATAAATAACACATTTTTCATCTTTTTCATCTACTTCTTTCCTCTTAGCTTATTTTAATGCCATTAAAATTTCTTCTATTTCTTTTATTTGCATACATTTCCCAAGCGTTCTAGTGGGAATAAAGCTAGTATCAATTCCCCATCCCCTTACTTTATCAATCCACTCTAAAATACTATCTCTCGAATAACCCTTTTCTTGCAACAGATAAAATATATAAGCAAACTCATTACTTATAGTCGTATTAAAAACAACAGGGTCATCTGAATTAATAGTAATAATCAATCCCTTATCCGCAACAAATTTCCCGTCCAACCCTTTTGAATTAAGTGAAATAATATAATGCTTAAATAATCTTTCTATCCCGGATATAGCTAAATTAGAAGAAGGATTGGTTTCTACTACAATACCTCTTTTATTAAGTTTAACTCTTACAATTGTTTGCAAGTGTTCCATTACTGTACGTTGTTCTTTGTTAACTTTAATTTGAATAACTTCTTGAGCACGTTCAATATAGCATTTGCAATGATAAGCATGTGTAAGCTTTTGTGCATTCCATGATAGATTATAATCTCTTTTTGCTTTGCAGCAGAAAATCTGCAATTCTTGAATCTCTCTTCTTTGTTCTACATTATTATTCTCAGTATCTTCTTTATCCTTAAAGTCTATATTACTAAAAAAAGGGTTAAACTTATTTTGATATGCTAGCCACAAATTATAAATAGTTATTCCTTCTAAGTTTTGATAAATGTGCATAGCTTGTTCCATAATTTCACGTTCAACACTCATTACATTCATAATAGATGTATCAATAAGCTCTTGATATCCCAATCCCCATATCCAAAGCAAATCCTCCATATATTCTCCTCTTGTTAAAATTACAATAGGATGATTATGAATCCATTCTTCTACGCTTATTCCTAATGCAATGCCATGACCTATGCGATCTCCTGCATGATAGCCAAAGTGTTCAATAACTTCATCAATATGCCTTAAACCTGAAAATAAATGTCTAAATTCTTCTCCTACATGAAATGTAAATCCTAAATTGTTGATCTTTTCTACGTATCTACTTTCATAGTTATATCGATGAGTATTGCTGTCTCTTGCCATTGCGTAAATTGGTGCAAATACCCATGGCTCTGAATCATTTTCGATAGCCGCTGCATCCAGACCTACAATATAATATGAGAGTTTAGGAATGGTCTCTCTTAAGTGATTAATTATTTCTACAGTATACATATATTGCTGTTGCAGCTGTCCATAAGCATGGTTGATTTCAAAGGTGCCCTCACTGTTATACCAACATTTTTCAAACTTTAGGCTATCACTGGATTTAATAAGGTGAAAAACTATGCCCATTTGCGGTATTTGTTCTTTTACTAAATCTCTTTTTAATAGATCCATATAAATCTCAAAAAACATTTTTAATTTCCTATGTATTTTTATCTCTATCTGTTTTTTATGAGAAGATAAACCTGAATTCATACGTAATTCTAGCTTTTTCAGTTGGTTATTATGAATCTGATTTTTTATAGCATAAGTTAAATGCTCTCTTTCATAACGTTGAGTATAAGTAGAACGCTCATAATAATCTACAAAAAACTTTAAGCCTTCTCTATAATTATTTTGTGTTACAGATTGATAAAAAATATTCTTTATTGTAATATACCTCCAGAATGCTTTACCAAAGTCAACATCATCTTCTCTAGCCTTTAAATATTTAATACATTTAAATAAAAAAACATTCTCATCTGTTGTATCAACATCTTGATGAAAAAGTTCCATAATAGAATGATAGCCATTAGTAAGTGTAGCAAAAATTTTTCTGCTATCATAGTCTGTATACTTAACTTTTTCTCCTCTTAAAAGTGTTGTTACAATCTCCACAGCTTCTATGTATTCCTTAGAAAAACTTATATTCATTTTATTTTCTTTAAGTTCAAAGAGATATTTTCCAAAGGTAATATTTTCATTTACGTCCTCTTTATACTTTAAAAAAATAGCCATTAAAACACGACTTACAGCTGCTTGTGTAACATATCCTCCAAATTGATCTTTGCCACGTTGATTAATAATCTCGTTAGTGCTTATGTCTATTTTGTCCAGGCTCATCAATTCTTCCCAAATACAAGGAAAATTAATACCTGCATTAATATGTATATGAGTTTCTGCAAGGCCTTTATTAAGTACTTGATCTAATTGTAAATCTCCTATATTAATAAGCCAATAGTATCCATCAAGATACATTTCATCCTTCATTCCGTTATTAATTAAATAGATGACTACTAATAGGTCAATACAAAATTGCCGAGAAAAAGAGTTCCATAATTCAATTTTATTATAGTCATCAAAAGCACCAAACATCCTCTCATAGGTCTTATTTTCCCAATATTTGAGAGCAATATTTCCATTGCGATGGCATATAAAACTCTTTGCTAAATCGCTAAGATGTTTTAGATAAACTTCATTGAGATTTCTTCTATTTTTAAATAAAGTTAACGGAAAATACTGTGAAATCAATAACTCAATTGTATCTTTGTTATCAACCCAATAGCTTCCCATGTAACTATTCAGCATCATTTCTACAAAGTTATCATATACTTTATATTCATAGTGAAATTGTTCTTCTGTACAGCACCTTTCTATTAGCTCTGAAAAAACATCTGTTGTAATAAATGACTCATCTGATAGGGGTAAAATAGATAGTTTTGTAATTAAATCTGTTAAATGCTTTAACATTAGTACCCCCTATTCTATAACTTCTCACAGTACATAAAAATGGTTTTCATGCTGCGCATTAAAAACTCTAATTCCGCTTCATATATTTTTTCTTTTATAAGTCTCCTATCCTTATCTAATGAAACTTGTTCAGATAATAATGTAGGATAATTAATTATTAATTCTTTCGCAATTGCTGTTAACTGTACTAGCTTAAAGCTATCCCCTACTTGTTTTTTCAATATTGAAAGATATTCATCCAGCCTTCTGATAAAGTCATCCATCTCTACTTTACTAATCTTACTTAAATAAATAATCTGCTCACGAATTCCTTGGGTTTCCTTGCGCAGTGTTTCATCATCTATAAGTGTTTCTAGTTCTTTTAATTTACCTATATTGATTTGTTCAATTTTATATATATCACAGATACTCTTAATATTATTTTTTAACTCTGCTAATAATTCGTATAATACATAACTAGAATTTTCATTATTATCATAATCAGCAATAATATCTTGAGTAATTTTTTGATAAGTTCTTTCTAAGTGAATAATTGACCTAGTAATTACTTTTCTGTTATTTGATGTAGAATCAACTAATATCTTACGTATTGTGTCAGCATTAATATAAAAGTAATCTGTTAGTAGGCCTTCTATAGTTAGTTTTTCTAAACATAGTCCTAATAAATTACTTGTAGACACAATATAATTTTGTCTTCTATTCATCCAACTTCCTTTAGGATTTTCTATATTTAAATAAAAATCTCCAGAGTTTTTTTCATTGTCTAGAAGAGGACTATGCTCCATAATACAACTTCTTGATTCTACAGTATCTACTGTCTTTTGAGTATCTACTATCTTTTGATTATCTAACATACATTTTACTAATTCTTTAAGCTTATCTTGATAATTATAGTTATTACCCATTTGCTTTAATTCTTGTTCGATATACTCTATAATACTTTCTCTACAATCAATAATCTCATTTGGCCAGTGAATCTTCAATGTACCTTTTGATATTAAATTTTTAATATTAGTAGCTGTTTTGTCATCTCTATAATATTTTAAACCTTTTTTAATCCTCTCATTTAAATAAGCATTAATTACCTCTAGAAAATTCCTTTCGTGAATATCTTTTTCTTCTTCATCTATGTTAAACCCTATATATGTCTTGTATTTATCTACAGATACATTTGATTCAATAAGCGCTCTATCTAATGTATTTGCTAAATTTTTAATCAGCATTTTTCTTCGTTCACTCTTAATCTCGGCTAAAGATATGCTTTCTTCGATTTCCTTTCCTTCCTCCATTACCACCTCATCCTGTTTATAATTCTCTAAAATTATCTGTGCCAATCTATGATTTTCTATTTGAATCTTCTTTTTATTCAAGATCTCCTTGGCTCTATCATATGCTATATGTTTTTCTCTTTTACACTCTATGTTACTTAGTTTTTCTTCAATAGGATATATATCACTATCTAATAACTTATTATTATATTCTAAGCCATTAAATACTCCAATTAATTTTTCCTTAATTTTAAAATCAGAGTTATCCATGAACTTTCTTTTATCTAAAAATTTCTCTTTCCAAAAAGGATCCTCTTTATAATCATCAAAACAAATTTTATTAATATAGATATTAAAGTATTCAGGCACATCAAAAACTTGCCCTTGAGCATTAATATCTAGAATTTCACTAGTTACACTATATAAACAAAATAATTTAATAACGTATCCAGTATATGGATATAACCTTTTGTTTGTATCTTTATTAATTATATAATTAAGAAGTTCTGCATATTTATTTTCATAAATAGCCTTTTGTTTAATAATTATTTCCATAAAGTATGCTAGTTGTAGTATCATTACGTAAAGATGCTTTTTTTCTGTATCAAGAATCGTATTAAATATTTTAATTTTAAAGCGATCATAATTTATCTTAATACTAATAGTATCTTGTTCATGCCCCATATAATCTATACTGATAAGTTCTTCTATAATAAACTGCTTCTCACTTTTAAACTTCACATTTAAATCAATAATAACCTCTAATAGGTTTCTATACGCAGTTACTTTTTCTTTTTGATTTTTATAGAAATCTTCATCTTTTTCTTTTACTTCTTTATCTATTTCTTCGAAGTTATTTTCGATGTATTCCCAAACTGTAATAAGTCCCCTGGGTTTTTCATCAAAAATACTATATGTGCTATTAACTATTAACGAATGTCTATCTTGTCCTCCTAATAATCTTGTATTGATAACCTCTTCAAATTTTTGCTTTTTACCATTGGCATAAACGTACTGAAAATTCTTTTTATCTTCATTTGACAATTTAAGTAGATGAAACCGATTTGAATAGGGCATAATCTTCTTTAATAAATCGTATACTAATTCTTTTTTTGTATCAATCACACTTCTTTTTCCATCAACTTTTTCATTAATATGAGAAAACTTTTCTTCTATTACTTCTTGCATGGTCATTGCTTCTTCAAATTTTTTAATATCACCTGAGACAAAAACTACTACATGAGGATGCTTAAGATATCTCAGCAGTGTCTTTAACACTTCACTACAGCGATTAGGATTAATATCTACATCATCAAAATACAAATGAATAAGTGGCTGTTTTTCAACACCTTTTGTTTTAATAAGTTCTGAAAAAAGCTCGTATATATCTCTGCTCAATTTTACTTCTGATTCCAAATTACTAGCTTTCTCTTTTGTATATTCATTTAAACTTGAAAAGTTCTTTTGAATAATATTATCAAATCCTTCTGTCCTTTTGACGTATGTTGTAAATACATGATCCCAGCATATTTCTAACTTATTTTTATTTGTGTACATGCAATTCTCTAAATGATCTGGTTTATTTCGCCCACGCCTATCTTTCTCATAAAAGTTGTCAATACTTTCCTTATTTTCAGTAAGATAATCCTTAATCTGTAATAGGATAACGCCTAATATGTCAGAGGTATTTTCTAGCATCTCCGGAACAATAACATCTAAATTAATATCACATTCCCTAATATTTGATTCTAAGAGCTTTTTAGATGACTCAAAAATAGCATCTTTTTCAGGAGTCTCAAAAAAACTATCTATATCATATTCTCGTGTTAATATCCCTCTAACGGTATTAAAAACTGTACTCTTGCCACTTCCGCGTTCCCCCAAAATACTAATAACATTTTTGTATGGAAAATGATTATATTTACTATGAGTATACTCCTTAAATCCTTTACTTATGTCTCGTATAGACTTGATTTCCTTAAATATATTTTGATAATTTGGTAGTGTAGCGCGTATCTCCACATGATTTAAATATTGTTTAATAGATTCTCCACTTGTATTCATTTAAATATCCCCTTTATCCTATATCTTCTTTTCTATTTCAACAAACGTCAGAAAATAAATACTATAAACATTATATTATACATTTCCCAAATATTCTACATTATGTATAATAGAAGCCTATAAAAATCTAAATATGTCTTATATTCCCTTTAACACAGCATGACAAAACTTTTCTCTTAAGTCTAGAATATATATTTGCCTTGCTTTTATAGTAAATAATATCTTAGCGTAGTATTACTTGTTTTTTCATAAAAGCCTTACTTCTCATGAAAATAGAAGGGGCCTATGATATTGTTTTACGAATCGACTTGGAGCTTGCCGACGGAGAGGCGTAAAATAATATCATAGGCTCCTTCGGACCCTTTTTTAAAATCTCTACCCTACTGTAAGATAGTACTTAGGAGAATCTTTACACATTGAGGAAATCGTTTAGTTTACATATTTATTAAGTTAATACACATATTCTTCAATCTTCATAAATATCTCTTTTCTTTAAATTGAACACATCCTTTCTTCAGTATTTATTAATACTTATTTAGGATGCCCCTTTTAATTTCAGCTTTAACAACGGTTCAATTTTATATCCTTCTTGAGAAAATATCAGGCATATACACTTAGACCTAAGATATTTCCATATTGCTCTGTAATATTTATTACCCATTGCTTAAATAGGCTATAGCTATCTGAGTACGATGTTTTAAATCCATCTTTGTAAGAATAGATGTTATATAATTCTTAACTGTTCCCTCAGATATATAGAGCTTGTTAGCAATTTCTTTATTAGAAAGTCCTTCTGCTATTTGCTCTACAATCTCTAGTTCTCTTCCTGATAAACTATATGCATCCATGTTTCTGATTTTCTGAGAGCTACTTAGCCTATTAACAATATCTCTTTCAAACACCCCATTCCCTAGGGCAGCTGACTTAATCGCTGCAATAATTTTATCGGGTGTACTGTTTTTAAGCAGGAATCCCGAAGCCCCACTCGCTATTGCGTCTTTGATATGTTCATCTTCATCAAATGTCGTAAGGACTATAACCTTTATTTTCTTTTCTAATAATCCAGTATGCTTTAAATACTTTAAAACTTCAATACCATTCATAATAGGCATTCTTAAATCAAGTAAGATGGTATCTATATCATGATGCAAAATAAAGTCGATACACGACTTACCATTTTCCGCTGTACCTGTTACTTCTATTTCCGTATCTGCCCCTAAAATAATTTTAAGACTTTCTCTTATTAATGTATCATCATCTACTATTAATAATTTAATCATATACCCTCCCTGCTTATGATCATTAAGATCTCAAAACCATTATCTGTATGAATAACTAAACGACCGTTAATACTTTGTGTGCGTTCTTCTATTCCCATAAGTCCTAAGCCTTTTTCATAGTATTCTATAGGGAGTCCATTATCTTTAAACTGCACTTTGATAATCTTATGAAAAATTTCTATCCTGACGCTTAACCTATCAGCTTTTGAATACTTCAGAAGGTTAGTAATAGCTTCTTTTAAATTTTGAATGATTACGTGCCAAATATTAAGCGTGAGTGAACTTAAATCTCCTTCAAAAAAAAGTTCAGTGTCAATACTATGGGTACATTTCAAATCATCTAAAATCTTCTTAATTTGATTGATACCCACCTCTGATTGCTCAGGTTTAATATCCCTTAAGGTGTGGCGAATATCATCCATACCATTTCTCAGGTTATTTATCGTTGCCTCTAACATTTTTATGGCATCTTCTTTATTTTTATGTACTATCATTTTAATGACTTCTAATTGCATAATATTAGCAGCTAGTGTATGTCCTATCTTATCATGCAGCTTTTGTACCAGAAGGTTTCTTTCCTGAACCTTAGTAGCTTGTTCAATTTGGCTAACCTCTTTTTGAATATACTCGAGCCTTCGATTACCCTCATAAAGTTTATCTCTCAAATCTTCATTCATTTTTTTCATACCTATAAGTTTTTCTTCATATTTAACTAAAATACTCATAATAAGCAGTATAAGAATAAATAAAATGCCTTGCTGTTTAAGTAAACTTAAGTCAGTTATAAGAAGATACAGCACTAACATAAAACTACTTCCCATCATTAGTCTGTAAGTATATTTAGAAGTAAACTCTGCATTTGTTGCTGATGCCAATAACCAAAAGTTTCTGTCTATTAAGCTAGCTATTAAAATGAGTATCATAAGATCTATTGTATAAAGAACATTTTTAACCTTGTTTAAATGAGCAAGCTGAATGATTAAATAAATAATAAAATGTAGGGCTATCCCCCCTACAATCCAAATTGCTGTATTCTGTGCTATTTTCACCTGATAGAAAATATGAAAACTTAATATAAACTGCAATAAAATACAGATGTTATTCACTGTGCCCCTCTTTTCTTCTACCAGTTATATGTACTTTATACTTATTATAGTCATGTACTATTCTACTTTACAAGTGTGTTTTATCACGCTTGTTGGAATTATTTAAATTTTATCCTATTTGAGAATAAATTTTCAAGTTAAATCATATCTAATAAAAAACTTATTATAAATGCAAGCTGTCCTAAATGTGGTGCTTCCATGGAAAAGAGCGTTAAATTCTGCCCTGAATGCGGTGAAAAACTATCTGCTGCAAGGCATTGCCCTGAATGTGGTGCTAAGCAAGCATCCCATACAAAGTTCTGCTCTGAATGCGGCAGCAAGATGTAAGCATATTAAAGGGGGAAAAGCAGAAAACAATCCACTTGTTCCCCCATAAGCTATTTATTATCTCATGATAAAATATCTTTTATTTTTTAATATTTCTAAGTCTACTTATAAATTCATCTATATCATACCCAGTATCTAACAACAATACTGACTTTGCGGTTTTATCCCTAATCTCAGACCTTATAATATGTTCAAAATCCAACCCACTTTTTTCATCTCTTATCTGAGAAACATCATCCTCTAAAGCTCTAGCTTCTCCTAAAATATTTTCAATAGCTTTTCTTGTTAATCTTTTATACTTCTTTTTAAATAAGATACTAGCATTTGCAATATAAAAAATCTTATAGCCTTCCTCAAGCTTTTCCCCTATTAAAATCTTCTGCTGTCTTAAGCTATTTGTTTTCTTTATACTGAAGTTGTATATATATTTTAAATCTGACAGGATATCTCTATAAATCACAGCTGTCTCAAATCGACATTCCAAAGCAGCTGTTTTCATCTTATTTTCAATTTCAGATAAAAACTTTTGCATGCACTCTTCTGACTTAAATATTTCTATCAAACAACTTTTATTTACTTCAAATGCATCTTTTTCCATAGACTTAGGCAGCGTATTGTATGTAAATACATATACTCCATGAAATTTAGCTATGGGATACACATTTTCAAAAAACTTACTGATATTCAAAAGTATATTTTTACTTCTATAGGGACCAAAACAGTTTCTATCATCTCTTTCATCAGCAACTGTTATAGGTCTCATTTTAGGATCATCCTCTATCTTCATATATTTATATTTTTGATCATTTTTAAATTGAGCGTTATACATAGGTCTTATTTTTTTGATGAGTTCACATTCCAGTATTTGAGCTTCTAAATGTGTATCCGTAACTATAAAATCTATATCGTGGATATGAAATACCATTCTTTTTATTTTTTCCCATTCATGCTCCCTATTAAAATAAGACCTTACTCTTGATTTTAAGGCCTTACTTTTTCCAATATATATAATATTACCATCCGCATCCTTCATTTGATATATTCCCGGTTTTGCTGGTATAGCATTAACTTTTTCTGCTAAATGCTGAGGTATACTTGCCACATTAATCACCTGCACTATCTTATTAACAATACTTGATTTTTAACTTTAGTACTAGTATACAACAGTTTTTTGATTACTTATATAGTTTGATTTTTTCCACTCGGTGCCCAATCTCTTTGTTCCCTTGTCTGTAACACTCTTGTATCTTCTCTGCTTGTGATGGTTCTGTTCCCATCAAATGATCAAGAGTCATTTGATCTTTCTTGCTATAGTACTTTTCCAGAAGCCTTGCTTCTAGTTCTTCTTGCGATGCAAGAGTATAGTCATCTAGTATATGTTTCAAGTGGAAGCCTGCTTCTATTAACGCTCTCCCCAGCAAAATGCATCTATGGCAATTGATAGGATCTTGCTTTGCGCCCAATAATACAATACGATATCCTTTTTTGTATCCAGCCTTTAACCTCTCTATGCCATTTATAAAATCCCTGTCAAAAATAACTTTCTCAAAATCAGCATAGCCTTCCTCTGTGTAAAGACTTTTATCTTCTCTTTGAGCTGCAAATTCTTTACCCATATAAATATACAGAAATCCCTTATCAGTTAATGTTTGTTTGATGGTCTCTTTATTAAACTGAATGTTATATTTGGAATAGGGGGTTCCTCTTATGTCCACAACACAATTTATATCATAATGCCTGAGCATGTCTATAAGTCTGTCTACTGAATAGTTTGAATGTCCTATTGTAAATATATCCATTTTTATCCTCATCTTTTTATCAGTTATTCTGCCTTTAGTTTAATATCATTGTTACCCCATCCCATGGATTTATTCTTATAACCTAAAGTCTTTTATGAGTACGCTGAGCTTTCAGCGGTATTTTTCAATAATATCATTAAACATACTATTGCCATCAAATTAAACAGTGGAAAAATAACAATCTCAGCAGTACTCATTTTAACACTATGTACAGCTTGATTAATTATCATAGCAGATATAGCCGTCAGCATCGTTATTCCTTTAATAATAATAACTGAAGATAATAAATAACCAAAAGGTTTTCGCTTAATAAGCAATATACCTGATAAAAGCGCTGCAGGAACAACGATTCCTAAATCCATACCTTGAATGACTAATGTTGTATAATGCTCGAGTCCCCCAGGCACGGCCCCTTCAAAAATGGAAGGTGCGATTTTCCCAAGCCATAGCATACCTATAGTAAAGGCAATAAAGATTTGAAAACCTCCCAAAAATTTTACGGGTAATTGTCTTTTAAATTTATCAGCAATATTTTCTACATCAAATGACATTATTGTAAAAATAAAAGCAAATAAGCTTAAAGACATAAGTAAAGTATAAATAATAAAAAACTGATTATACATCCATAAAAATGTATAGGACATATATGTATAAAGAAAATAACCTAATGTTCCGGTCAAAATAAGTTTTCCTTTAAACGATCCCTTAACAGCAAAATAACCCGATAGGAGTAACAACGGTATTCCCATAACGAGCGTTACAAAATCTGATGCTTTCCCTTGGGCTGCAACAGATATGGAATCATTCTTATAAAGCCCTGAGCCATAAATTTTCACTATCTCATTATTTATTGTTTTATATTCATATTGACCGCTGCCGCCGTCTGAAAACAAGCCCGCAAGACATGCTGTTAAAGATAGAATAACAATACATAAAACTAGAATACTAACAGATTTTTTGAATTTCATACTTGCAAACCTCCTGTGGTCATTTAGCCAAATTAGTAATAGCCATTATCGTTTTATGTGTTTTATGGTATGATATTATAAATATACTGCCACAAAACATTTATTACATATTTAAAATTAAAAATTTCGAAGAGGGTGAAACGAATGCTAGAAGACTTACTTAAATACAATAAAGAATTTGTTGAAAATAAGCGATATGAAGAGTTTACTTCCAGCAAGTATCCTAATAAGAAAATTGCTATTCTTTCATGTATGGATACTCGTCTTACAGAACTATTGCCTGCAGCTCTTGGTCTTAAAAACGGTGATGTAAAAATGATTAAAAATGCAGGGGCTATCATTTCTTCCCCTTTTGGAAGTGCAATGCGTAGTTTAATCGTAGCCATTTATGATCTAGATGTTGATGAAATACTAGTCATTGGTCATTATGATTGCGGCATGCAAAGCTTAGACAGTAAAGCAATACTACATAAAATGAAAAGCCGTAATATCTCTGAGGAAAAAATTAAACTTATAAAATACTGCGGAATTGATTTTGATATCTGGCTAAATGGATTTGACAGCGTTGAAGAATCTGTAAAAGCAACTGTTGGTATGATCGTTAACCATCCCTTGATTCCAAAAGATGTAAATGTCTATGGACTAATTATGGACCCAACAACTGGAAAGGTGGACCTAGTTTAGACAAAATAAGCTTGACTATACTCCGCCGGATGCCCACATAAGGATTCCAAGCAGCTAATCCATAAATAGTGTTAATTGCGTCTCATCAGATGGATTTATCTTTTCTTTTATAGGCTGCATATAACTTTTTGATAATGAATATTTATCCCTTAAGGGGTTTACCATTTGATATAACTTATCTTTATAAGTTTTATCAGCTGCACCTGTTTTATAAAGTGCTGATAACCTTTCATATAGTTCCGGAAAACTATCAAGTATAAAATCAAAAAAGGTTTTTCTCGTTTGTCCTCTTAGGTATAAAACACCTGGTAAAACGTAGTGTACATTACTCTCTTTCGCACTTAAAAATAGCTCATCTATATTTTCATAACTATCAGTAAGGTACGGAATAATAGGCATAACATGGAGACCAACTGAAGCGTTTGTTTTTCTAAACTCTTTTAGCATATCAAATCTATCCTTACTGCTTGCAGAGTTTGGCTCTATCAAAGAACGTACTTGTTCATCTGTTGTAGTAATGGTCGCAGCAACATTAATATATGTTATCCTTGACAGTTCATCAACCAAATCGAAATCTCTTAGAATGAGATTTGATTTAGTTGAAATGATTGTAGGTGTTCTATATTTAATTAATAACCTTAATATTTCTGGCATTATTTTGTATGCAGCTTCTGCCGGCTGATAACTGTCAGTCACCCCACCTATATTGACTATTTCGCGTTTCCAGCTTGATAATCTTAGCTGCCTTTCTAGCGCATCAACAATGTTTGTTTTTATATAGATATCCTCAAAAAAATTTTCAGAATTAATATAGTGATGAGAATACATTGCATAACAGTATTTACAGCCATGCTCACAGCCACGATAGATGTTGAGGTCCCATCCATAGGGTATTTTTCTTTTTAACCTATTGGCTGCTGTTTCACAAGTCATTTTATGATATCTTATATTTTCACCCATAAGTAATACCTTCTTCCGTACAAATGAACTGTTTTTAATACTCTATTTAGAAAATTTGTTTGGCCTTCTCTGCAATACGCTTACCAAAAACATAGAACATTTTTCTGCAATCCTCATGATCCCCCTTTAAAGCAACAGGACCTAGATGTATATATGGCTTCCCAAGAGCAGAACCGCCTGAATAAACCAACATCCCTTTTACCATTAGGTGATTAATAATCGTTAAAATGGCTGTGTCTGCTCCTCCTTGAGCGTAATCTGCCGTGGCAAAGACCCCTCCTATTTTTCCTTCTAAATGACATTCCCTAGACTCATCAAACCACTTTTTAACTTGCCAGCACGTATTGGCATAATAAGTAGGCGTTCCAAATATAACTGCCTTGCTCTCAGATACAAAATCATAGTTAATGTCTGCAATATCAAAAACCCCTACTTCAATATCTCTCACTGACTGCATCCCTTGCTCAATAATCCTCGCCATTTCCTTTGTGTTCCCAGTCTTACTAAAATATATAATTGATAATTTCATACCCATCCCCCTATGTAAAAATATTTACTAAACTTAACAAACTTTTTATTAGGCCCCTCATCTCAAAATAAAGTTAATCGAACAATATATCTTTATATTCAGAATCATTTTATCATTACTTAATAACAAAATCTATATAAAACTATTGAAATATTACATCTGCAAAAAGAGGGACCTGATTCATTTTCTATATAAAATAAAATTAACATAAAAATAGAGATATCCTAAAGACATCTCTATTTTTCATTATATAGGCTAAAATTTGACTTTCATTACTTACTCTTTTCTGCACCTTTAAAATATCCTCTGGTATTATTAGCAATCTTAACAAGTGCAAGCATAACTGGTACTTCAACTAATACGCCAACAACTGTTGCGAGGGCTGCTCCTGATTGTAATCCAAATAAGGAAATTGCAACTGCAACTGCCAGTTCAAAAAAGTTACTTGCTCCTATCATTCCAGCTGGTGCAGCGATATTATGCGGAAGCTTCCAAAGCTTTGCCCATAGATAAGCAATACCGAAAATGAAAAAAGTCTGAATTGTAAGCGGCACTGCAATGAGTACGATATGAAGCGGATTATTTAAAATAATATCTCCTTGGAATGAAAAGATAATAACTAGTGTTAATAGCAATCCAACAATGGTGACATTATCAAACTTCTTTAAAAAAGTATTTTGGAAATAATCTAATCCCTTATTTTTAATAATAAGCGTTCTTGTAATATATCCAAGCCCAAGAGGAATAACAACAAATAACACCGTTGATAAAACAAGTGTCTCTATAGGCACAACAACATTACTAACCCCTAGTAAAAAGGCAACAATTGGTGCAAAGGCCACAAGAATAATAAGGTCATTTACAGCCACCTGTACAAGTGTATAGGCAGGGTCTCCCTTTGTCAGATGACTCCATACAAATACCATTGCTGTACAAGGCGCTGCTCCTAAAAGCACTGCCCCTGCAAGATACTCCTTCCCTAACTCAGGTGAAATGAATCCCTTAAAAATAACAAAGAAAAAGAATGCTGCTATCGCATACATCGTAAAAGGCTTAATAAGCCAATTAGTAACGCAAGTTACAATAAGTCCCTTTGGCTTCTTTGTAGCGCTCACTATACTCGTAAAATCAATCTTTAACATCATTGGATAAATCATGAGCCATATAAGAATAGCTACTGGTATCGATACATTGTAATACTCAAAGTTACTAAGTGTATTTGGAATGATAGGTAAAAATTGTCCTATCAATATCCCTACCACAATACAAGCTGCAACCCATACAGTTAAATACTTTTCAAAGACACTAAGCCCTTTTCCCTTAACTTCTTCATTTTTTGCCATGCTAACTCCTCCTCATAACTTTAAATTCTTGTTTAACTGTGTATCACCTTTATTTCCCCTTCGTTGCCTTATAAAACTTATGCCCTCCTGAGAGGTTATAAACTTCTTTAAATCCTTCATTGATAAGTATATTTTGAGCTGCATTCCCCGTTACCCCTTTGTTACAGTAGGTAATGGTTAAAATATCTTTATCTAACTGTTTTGCTTCTTCTCTTAACTTACTATGAGGCACATTAACAGCTGTATCCACATGGGATTCTTCATACTGTTTATTTACTCTGGCATCTATTACCTGAACTTTTTTACCTGTTTCAATCAAGATCTTGGTTTCTTTGGCTGTAATAATTCCTCTTCCTTTGTTTAATGCATTATCCAGTATCATCCCTGTATAATGAACTGGATCTTTAGTTGTTGAATAGGGCGGTGCATAGGCAAGATCCAGATGGAAAAGTTCATCTACCTTTGCTCCATAAGTAATAAGTGTTACAAATACGTCTATTCTTTTATCAACCCCATCATATCCAATAATTTGTACCCCTAATAGTTTTTCAGTCTTCTTATCTGCAATAGCTTTAATAACCATCTCTTTCCCCTGGAAATAGGCTGGCTTATCTGGTTTGATGTTATGGCATATCACTATATCATAACCTTCTTTTAGTGCTTCTTTTTCAGTTAGGCCGGTACTTGCGATAGTTAAATCAAAGAGTTTGAATATCCCCGTACTTAAGTTGCCTCTGTAACTTAATGTTCCTCCTGTTAAAGCATCTCCTGCAATTCTCCCTGTTTTATTTGCAGTTGAGCCAAGGGGTCTATAGACGGGTTTTCCTGTAATAACTGAAAAGGTCTCTATACAGTCCCCGCAGGCATAAATATCTTTTAGGTTAGTTTGCATGTGGTGATCAACCTTAATTGCTCCAGTAACACCTATTTCAATACCTGTTTCTTTTGCTAAAGTAACATTAGGTCGTACCCCTGCAGCTACAATCACCATATCACTTTTTATTTCTAGCCCATCATCTAGCGTTACACTTCTTTTGTCAACTTTTGCAATGCTGCTGTTTTTTAAAATCGTTATACTCTTCTTTGCTAATGAACTTTCAAGAAAGTCTGCCATGTCCTTATCAAGGTTAGGTGTTATTTTACTGTCTTTTTCAATGATGGTCACATTTATGTTTTCTGAAATAAGATTCTCAAGCATTTCAAATCCAATAAATCCTGTCCCTGCAATAAGAGCATGCTTTGGCCTCTGCTCATTAATATACTTTCTTATATTTCTCGCACTTTGAACATTTCTTAAGAAGAACACATGTCTGTGATCTATCCCCGGTACCTGTGGTACAAAAGGTATTGCTCCTGTAGCTATAACTAATTTATCATACTGATCTTCAAATACTTCATTCGTTTGTAAATTCCTGACTGTTATCTTCTTATCTTCTGCACTTATCTTTAATACTTCATGCCCCGTATGAATATCTATGTTATATTTCTTTTTGAAAAACTGAGCATCTCTTGGGGTAAGCTCTCCTATATCTTCTATTTCACCACCGATATAATAAGGGAGTCCACAGCCTGAATAAGATATATCTTGGTCTTTTTCGTAAATTACAATCTCTGCCTTATCATCATTTCTTCTGGCTTTCGCTGCTGCTGAAGTTCCAGCTGCTACGGCTCCTACTACTAGTATTCTCATTACTTATACCTCCTTTAGTCATTAAAATCCTTGTTCCAGCATAGGTATTAGTTTATCCGATATCATTCTATTTTTCTTAATGGTTTTTATCATGCTGTCAGTATCATAATTAACATAGGCTGTTTCACTCATTACGTTTTTACCTTCTACAGTGACAATAACATAGGCTGCCTGCGGACTGCCATGTTTAGGTTTTCCAACCGAACCAGCATTAATGAAATGTTTGTTATTGATCCGATAGTGATAGGGGATATGCGTGTGTCCACAGATAACAACATCTTCACTAAGCTCTTTTGACAGTTCAGTTAGATTGTGTTTATCTTCGTATAGGTACTCACCTATGTCTCTAGGACTTCCATGAACAATCAGTATAGTAATTTCATTGCAGTTTATTCTTAATTGTCCTGGAAGATTACTTAGAAAGTTTCTATTTTCATCTGTAATAACCCAATTAGTAAAAATTTCTGAGGCATTTCTTTGAATCTCTTCATCTTTCATACTCTCTATTATTTCATCTTTAATACTATTGGAGTTCGCAATAAGCTTGTCGTGATTACCTTGTACAACAAGTATTCTATTTTCTTGTACCGCCTCAATAACCTCATTAGGAAAAGGTAAATATCCTACTAAATCGCCTGTGGATACAACAAAATCTACCTTCTTCATCTTAATATCCTCCAAAACACTTTGAAGGGCAAAGATATTACTATGCACATCTCCTATTACAGCAAATCGCATCTATGCTTCATCCTTTCAAAACCTTATGCTAAATAACTTTTAGTTAATAATATCCTTTAGCTTATTACCTTTAACTTCTTCTGAAGTCCATTCTATCATTGCAAAGTTTCCTTTTGATATTTCATCAACCTTGTTAATCCAGTGTATTTCATGGCTTGCCTTAGCCTTTAAAATCGGATGACTCGTTTTTGCAGCATAAAGACTTGAATTAATGACCCACCATTTACTGTGAATACCTGCTCTATTTAGATCTTTTTGAAGCCTGATGGCTTCATGAACAGGCGTTGTCTCAGCAAGTGTTACTATAATCACCTGTGTCTCTTCTTCATTTCTTAGTTTAGGCAGGAGTTTTTTAACTGACTCTGGAATATCCCCTTGTGATCTTTCTATTTCTTTATGATAAGTTTGCGTAGAGTCTAATAACAGTAAGGTATGTCCTGTTGGGGCTGTATCAATGACAACCACTTCATCTTCTGATCTTTCTACAATATTAGCAAAGGCCCGAAATACCGCAATTTCCTGCGTACAAGGTGATCTCAAATCTTCTTCTATATACTCTAAGTCATCTTCACTCATTGTTTCTCTTGCTTTACTTAATACTAATTCCTGATATCTTGCAAGTTCTTCTTTTTCATTTATGCGGCTTAGAGTAATACCATAGCTTTCATCTAATACAAATTCCAAATGAGCTGCTGGATCAGTTGTTGTTAAATGTACTTTTTTCCCTCTACTAGCTAATCCTAGAGCGATAGAAGCTGCAATTGTTGTTTTGCCTACTCCGCCTTTTCCCATTGTGAAAATCACCTTTTTATTACTCTGGTATAAGTCTTCTATCACATCTTTTAGTTTAGGAATATGATGGGCATTTAAGGTTTCACTGCTAAGTTTTATATCTCCATCCTTTAAAAAGGCTCTTACTTTTTCTATTCCTGTAACATTGTAAGGTCTTAGGGGTATCTTAAAAGCCGGAAGACTCTTAAGCACCTCTGGCATATCATTTATTGCCTTGTTTTGTTTATCATAAATGGCACTTGAAAGATCATCATTTGGTGTTTCCAGAATACCATTAATAATTAAAAGCTGATTATTGATACCTATATCTTGAAGTTCTCTGCAAGCTCTTTTGGCTTCTTTTAAAGGAGATACCTCGGGACGCGTTATAAGTATAAGTGTTGTTCTTTCCTTATCAACTAAAGTACATACTGCATTTCTATAAACTTCTCTTTTACTCTCTAATCCTGCAAGCTGACCTAAACAAGATGCGCCGTGAGTACTTGCATCCATAAAATCATTCCAAGCTGCGGGAAGCTGAAGCATCCTTAAAGTATGCCCTGTTGGTGCCGTATCAAAGATAATATGCTCATACGATTTAGCTATTTCTTCGTCCGTTATGCAGCTTGAAAATTCATTAAAAGCTGCAACTTCCACGGTACATGAACCTGAAAGTTGTTCTTCCATATTCTTAATGACTGCTTCTGGAAGCTTCCCTCTATAAGGACCTACAACACTTTCTCTATACTCAGCTGCCGCTGCTTCGGGATCAAAATTTGCTACAGTGAGATTAGGTATCTCTTTAATGCTTGTTCCTTTATTAGTAAGCTCCGTATTAAAAACATCCTGAAGGTTTGAAGCAGGATCTGTGCTGATAAGCATAATCTTCTTGCCCGCGTCAGCGAGTGTAGCAGCAACGGCGCAAGCTATTGATGTTTTGCCCACACCTCCTTTACCTGTAAAAAACAAGTATTTAGTTAGGTTAATATCTGATATATTGAAGTTTGTTATCATATACAGGCCTCTTTTCTAGTTTAGCAGCATCCGCTATTCTCTTTGCTGCGTCTTGATTTAACCTTTGTAGTTGCTTTTAGATAATCTTCTCTAATACCTAAAAGTTCGCAAAACTCTTCATTAGTTAGATAAGCTTTTGTCTTTACAATCTCATCATTTAGTAATGTAACTGGCAGTTGCTCTACACCACTTTCAGTTAATATATCATTAATTACTTTATTATCTAAAAACATTTGCGGATTATTATTAAGATTATACCGCTCTACTATTATGCCTTTATTTTTTAAGTTGCTTAAAACTGTTGAAACTCTTAAAAGCTCAGGATCTGCTGCAACACCACAAACTCCTGTGGCACAGCACATAGCTGGTTCAAAAATACTCATCTTTTTCATAATCAATTACTCCTTCTCTATACTCAAATTGAGCTTGCATTCGCATTTAGATTTATTTTTGCATATACATTCATCTGTATCTGTTATTACATTCATAAGAAACAACATAAGCTTATCACAATTAGAACGATTTAAAGAATAGTGACTCCATAGCCCTTCTTTTCGGCAATTCACCAGGCCGCACTCCATTAAGACCTTCATATGATGTGAGAGCGTCGGCTGGGTAAACTGGAACTCTTCCAGCAAATCACAAGCACACTTTTCTCCGCATGACAAGATATCCATTATTTTTAATCTATTTGAATCTGCTAAGGCTTTAATAACTTTACTATTTTCTTCATATTTCATATTCAGTTCACCACCCTCTTGTATAGATGATTATCTATATATAATATAGACCATTTTCTATATAACGTCAAGTATATACATAACATGGAATCAACTTCACCTTATCATATATATAATTTTCTATTTATAGCTAGATTATGCACACCTGACATGTTTTAATACTGTATTGTTTTATACTGTATTATCTTATACTATATATCCACACATCATGCATGCTGGCTTTTAACTCCATATGTCATACATTTATGTGTATAAACAAGTAACTAATTGGTACATTTTTTTACGTTTTATAATATATTATCATATGATGTTCTGCTACATACACCACCGTACTTACAATCATAGAAAGCTTTTATTTATAATTTAACTTATTTTTAATCTAAAAAACTCATAATTTTTAAAGGCCCGTGTTAGTGTACAAGTATATTCAAACTTATTTATATAAGGAGGAACAGCTATGTTAAGATCATTTCCAGTTATAAAAGACCCTATAGATTATCGCATTATTAATCTTTTAAATAGGAAGCCCTTGAATTTTGAAGATCTTCAAAAAATATTAAACATGCCGCCTGAGAAAGTACGCAAACATCTTAATCAGCTTCACCGTATGCATCTTATCAGCTGCAACTTAACTTCATCCCCTGAAATGTGGCGCATTAGCGACTTATTTATAGAGACAAGTCCACTTTTTTATGAAGCATGCATTGTTCAAATGAAAAAAGCACAACTTTATCAAGATGATTTAAAGCGTTTGGAATCTTTAAATAGTACCCTGTAAATAAATATAAAAAGCAGCAGAAAACACTTCAAGTTTTGAAGTGTTTTCTGCTGCTTAATGATACCCAAATTAGAAATCATCATAAATAATAACGGCTTCATTGCTGCTATTAATCCAATCCACTTTAGTCTTAAGGTTCTCAGCTGCAAATCGGATTGGTACATAGGTACGTCCGTTTATAGCTACAGGAGTGACATCCATTTTACGTTTTACTCCATTAACTGTTACATCATTTTTACCAACCCACATAATGACTTCATTACCCCTGGCATTAAGAGTAATTTTTCGAGTGTTATCATCCCAATCCATCTTGCCCCCCATAGCCTCTACTATGGCGCGAATAGGTACCATAGCACGGCCTGAAATAACAATCGGAGTGGTGCCTCGACCTGGGTCAATCTCTTTAGCTATACCATTAGCACTCATATACGGATTGTCAACTTGCAGAACGAGGAAATTTTTCTTCTTGTCAGTTAAAGTCATATTAGCCTCTGTCTTAATAGTGAATGCTGCTATAATATCACCCAATACTTCTTCTTTCCCTTGCAGCGGGTTAGCCTCAGATAAGACTGTTACTATTTGATAATAATAAGTAGTATTAGGCTCTAAATTTACATCCGCATAAGTTCTGCTGGTAATATAGAAATCGGTAACGGATATACCCCTTTCACTTGCTGTAGTTGATCTGAATATACGGTAACCTAAAACTTGCTGAGGAGTCCAAGACATAAGTACTCCTGATGGAAGAGTTGTAAAACTAAATGGCGGTAATGTTTCTGCTGGTGGCGTTGTTGGTGGCGTTGTTGGTGGTGTTGTTGGCGGTGTTGTTGGCGGTGTTGTTGGCGGTGTTGTTGGCGGTGTTGTTGGCGGTGTTGTTGGCGGTGTTGTTGGCGGTTCATTCGGTAAGGTATTTGATCCAGGCGCAGCTGTGCTGTCTGGGAAAGAGAAGCTTCCTTCCCACTCTCCATAACTAGAAGTAGTAATTCCATTTCTTATTGTTCCTTGATATGAATTTTGCCCCGCTAATATCTTTATCTTGATAGTTTTCGTTTCACCTAATTTTACAAGCCCTGCATGAACTGCTGCAGTAGCTATATCAGAGTCATCTGTATAGACATCACTGCCCCATACAACTCCCCCCGCAAAGCCTGTAACTGTTGTATTAAATACTTGCCCTACCTGGCTTCGATATTCAGAAAGATCATATACTAATAGAGCTGGAGTTGATTCCGGTTGTGGAAGTCCTTGAGTATTACTAGCAATAAACCTATAACTGCGATGCCAGCTATCATAACTATCACTCATAATCCCATTGCTATAACTGCCTTGATATGACTCTTGCCCTGGGAGTACTTCTAACTGAATAAGTTTTGTTTCACCAACTTTTACTAATCCTGCGTGGACAGCTGCTGTTTCAACAATTGAATCATCGGTATAAATATGTGTGCCATATATGGTTCCAGTAGCTGAGCCAGTAATCGTCAAACTAACAACATCTCCAACATTTCCCTCATATCCACTTAAGCTTGTGGCTTTGGCATTGACAACTGGTGTCCAAACTACAATCATGCTAAGCATACAAACAAACGATAAGATAGACATGAGAATTTTCCTTCTGCTTTGCTTCTTCATTAATAACCCCCCTTAGATTTTTTAAATTCTGATAAGACAAGCCGTAACTAATAAATTCTATAACTTCATTATAATTATTAAAGGCTAGTACTTTCTTTTAAAATCTGTCTTATTTTTTACAGAAAACTATCCTCTAAACAATGACTTTCTATAGGCTAAAGGGGATATCCCTTCTCTCATCTTAAAAACAGTTGAAAAATGTCCACTGTTTACAAAGCCACACTGCCTTGCAATTTCTTCAATAGAAACATCAGTTGTTTTTAGCATCTCCTTAGCATTATTTTGCCTGCACTCCATAATATATTGGTATGGTGTCTTGCCTGTGGACTTCATAAATACTTTCTGAAAGTAGGGTGGGCTGATATAGATAGCCTTACAAATGTCCTTAATTGTAATATTGCTGCTATAATAGGTTTCTATATATTTTATGGCACTTTGAACATATTGCTTATGACCAAGCTTATTATTTACGGGCACTTCCAACTTGGAGTCTCTTAATAGTTGTATGGCTATACGATTTTCTAAGCTTTCAATCATTATAGCATTAGCATCTTCATAATTTAACATCTCATGTATTAAGGCCTTAACTGCCTCCATAAGCTGATAACTGTATGTAGCCTCCAACTTGTTAAATAGGGGTTTTCCCCTTCCTCCTGTCTGCTGGTAAATCTTTTGAAAAAACTCTTTATTGACACAAATAGTCATATACTTAGCTGGAGATGAAACTGAAGGGGGATGAACCATGATTTCATCTCCAGGGGCCATACAAATAAGGCTGCCTTTTTTAAACGAGTACTCTTTGAATCCGATTGTCATTATCGGAGGACTCGAATAACAGATCACAAAATGATACTCTTCTATACTCATTTTTTTATTTGTTACAAACTTCTTCGGCATAAAAACTGCAATATGCGTACTGATAATCGATTTTGTATCATTGTGTATATTACTTGGTATCTTTTTTATAAAGTATTCAAAGCTATCTCCCAAAGTCTTTCACCATCCCTTATATGACATAGTGTATAAGTAAACTATTATATTATTATACTAAAGCCTTTGGTAGGATATGACCTTCATACCTTTTATTATAATACTGTAAGAAAAAAAGACAGACATACAAAAAAAGCCACTCCCTAAAGAGTAGCTCTTATCTTATTTAAATTATAATCCGTGCACTTCGCTTCGACAATAACCTATACGCGTTACCTTAGTAGTTAACTCAAGCCAGGCACCCTCACGGCACATAGACGGTCTTACTTAGTGCTGCTTCCTTCCGGACCTGACACGGTTCATAAGTGCCTATTGCGTAAGACCCGATTATCATCGCCACTTGCTAAGGGCAGGCCATACAAGTTATTGCCTCAGTCGAAGCATCACCCCTGCTATAGCGGGTTGCAGGTACAGGGCACCGCTACCTCCCCGGCTAGCACGGAAATTGTCCGACATAACTTTGTCGCACCTATTAGTATACAGTGTTTTATGCTATATGTCAACCTACCTAAAATTTACAATATTTGTATTCTAGAAAGTCCTATAGAGCTCCGATAATGTAGTTAATAATAAAGAGAACTGTAACAATATACATGATAGGATGAACTTGTTTTGCTTTTCCTTTTACTATTTTTGTTAAACAGTAGAAAACAAAGCCTGCTGCGATACCATTTGATATACTGTACGATAATGGCATGATTACTACTGTAAAGAATACTGGAATAGCTGTTTCAAGATCTGACCAATTTATTTTACCAAGTGATTCTACCATTAAGATACCCACTACAATGAGAGCTGGTGCAGTAGCTGCTGCTGGCACGATCCCTACAAAAGGTGCAAGAACTACTGAACATAAGAATAATACCCCTACTGTTACAGCTGTTAGACCTGTTTTACCACCTTGACCAATTCCTGCTGCACTTTCAACATAAGTTGTAGTGTTGCTTGTCCCGAGTAACGCTCCGATTGATGTTGCAGTTGCATCTGCAAATAAAGCTCTGTCAAGTTTAGAAGAAAAGCTGCTTCCTGCTTCAAAACTCTTTTCATCTGCTGCATCAAAAATACCTGATTTTCTTCCTGTTCCTAAGAAAGTTCCGATCGTATCAAAAGTATCAGAAAGTGAGAAAGCAAAAATAGTTGTAAATACTATAAATAATTTAGATGGATCTGCAAATAATCCTACAAAGTCTAACTGGAATAAAGTTGGAGTTAAACTTGGAATAGCAAAACTAACTTCTGAAAAATTAGGAAGCTGTGAAACGTTCATAAATACACCAATGATTGTTGTACTTACAATTCCTATGAGTATTGCACTGTTAACCTTTAATAACATAAGAACGATCGTAATAACAATACCTATTAAAGCAAGTACAGTAATTGGATCTGTAAAATTTGCAAGAGCAGGGATTACATCCGCATAAACATTGCTGGCTTCTCCTGTCACTACTGCATTATAAGCCTCACCTGTAAATGAAAGAAAATGTGCTTGCTTTAATCCAATATAAGCTATAAACAGACCAATTCCTGCTGAAATTGCATATTGCAGAGATTCTGGAATAGCTTTAATAATCATTTTTCTAATTTTTGTAACTGTGATAAGAATATTAATAAGTCCGCAAATAAATACCATGGCGAGTGCTTGCTGCCATGTAAAACCAAAACCAAAAACTACTGTAAATGTAAAAAATGCATTGAGACCCATCCCTGGTGCTTGTGCAAAAGGCACGTTAGCCACAAATCCCATTACAAAAGTACCTATAGCTGCAGCAAGAAGTGTCGCTACAAAGACTGCACCTTTATCCATACCTGCGAGTGACAAGATACTAGGATTAACAAATAGTATATAGGCCATTGTCAAGAATGTTGTTAAACCTGCTAAAAGTTCTGTTCTTACGTTCGTTCCATGTTGTTTCAATTTAAAAAACTTTTCCATAATCACACCCCTAATATTTATTATATTCCTATACTAACAAAACTCCGAACCATTTTCAATATTATTTGAAAATAATTCGTATAATAATTACCATTTATTAGCCTAAAATACTTTTAAGCTGACCATAATGTTTTTCAGCAATGTTTTTCATCATTTGAATTGTCGTACCTAATACAAGATTTGCATTAAATGTGTTTTCATCTCCATTAAAAAACATTGATGTAATAATATGATGATCTTTAGTCATCACATACTTAAGCGTCGGAAACTGAAAGTTGAATTCATTGATGCACTCAAGCACTTCCATTCTTTTCTCTTTAGGTACATCTTCTACTAGAAGTGTCTGCACGCCAATATATACTGTATCATCGATGTTGATAACCACATGTTTATTATCCCCTAACATTGGATAAACAGTTCTAAAAAAGATAGTGCTTTCTTGTTCATCTTCTTTAAACAACTTAACCATATCAGTTTCTATCATAAAATCTCTTAATAGTCTTGCCTTTTTATGTCTTGGATATGTTGCCATTTTAATACCCCCATTATTTATCAAATATTTTTTTGTTTCTTATCTTTCTAAAATAATCCTTAATAAGTGTGCTGCATTCATCTTTGCATATGTCCTCTATAACTTCGCACTGATGATTAAGTTCATTCATTTGAAGTATATTGATAATTGAACCTCCAAATCCAGCCTTAGGACTTCTCGTGCCAAATACAACTCTTGGCACCCGTGCCTGAACAATAGCTCCCGCACACATCGGACAAGGCTCAAGTGTAATATAAATCGTACATCCTTCTAATCGCCAGTCACCTATAGCCTCACATGCCTCACCAATTGCAATGAGTTCTGCATGGGCTAGGGAATTTTTATCTGTATTTCTCCTATTATGTCCTCTACCTATAATTTTATTATCATAAACGATAATAGCTCCTATAGGCGTCTCATCAAGTTCATAGGCTTTTTGTGCTTCCTGAAGTGCTTCTTTCATAAATAGGATATCTTTATCCATCATGTCACCTTCAATTATTTCCTTATCTCTTCAGTCAGCTTCATACTGCACGCCTACCAGCTTTCTGATACTATCTAATGTTTTAGTAATTTCTAAACTTTCTTGCAGCGTCATTCTGTCACTTTCTATTTTGCCTTCTTCTAAGCATTTTATAACTTCCTGCAACTCAAATCTATAACCAAGTTCTTTTGTTTGATCTACAAAATGTTCTATAAGCTTCCCTTCACTATTGTATAAATAAGCTAGTTTGCCAGACCATGCGTGTGGCATGTGAATGTAACCTTTTTCACCAATAATATAGGCATTTCTTGGCGTACACAAATTAATAGAAGCACTTAACTGAGCTATTTGTCCATCAGGATATTTAAACTGCATCCAAATACTTTCATCAACTCCTTGTTTTGTTAAGGCTGCGCTGGCGTAGATGTCTTCTGGCTGCATACCAAAGACCATAGAAGCTAGGGAAATAGGGTAAATACCTACGTCTAATAATGCGCCTCCCCCAAGTTCTCTATTAAATCTTATATCTTCCTCTGTATCACTTTTAAAACCAAAATCACCTTCAAACATCTTAATGGCTCCTATCTTATTTTGAGTAAGCCATTCTTTTACTTTATTGATACTTGGTAAATATCTTGTCCACATAGCTTCCATAAGAAATACATTTTTCTCTCTTGCTATTTGTATCATTTCTTCTACTTCTTCTTTATTTAAAGCAAAAGGCTTTTCACAGATAACAGCCTTGCCAGCATTCAAACATAAGATTACGTGTTCTTTGTGAAATGAGTTAGGTGTAGATACATAGATAATATCTACATTCTCATCATTCACTAATTCTTCATAGGAACCATAACTACATACCATACCAAATTCATTTTGAAAAACTTGTGCGGATTCTAGGTTTCTTGCAGCTACTGCATAAAGCTTAGCTGATTCTACACTCTTAGCATCAGATGCAAACTTTCTTGCTATTCTGCTTGCTCCTAGAATACCAATATTATATTGTTTTGTCATGATTTGTCCTCCTGTTGTTTTCTCCATTAAATTATATAGCTTATTGGTTAATCTTGCTATAGTTAAATTTGCACTATAATAAAAAGGCAGGTTTAAAAACCCGCCAATCTTATTATTTATTCATTTAATGACTAAAAACATTTATAAAAAATTAGGCTATACTTTATCAGACTTCCCCTGAATATCTATTAAAGTTGGGATAGCTTGTATCGCTCCATATTTTTCCGTTGTTCTCGCTCCTACCTTATTGGCTACAGCAATTATTTTTTTCATTTTCTCTATATCCATTAAACTTTCTTTTGGATTATCTTCTTCTGCTATTTGAGCTAAAACTGCCCCTATGTAAGCATCTCCAGCTCCTGTAGCATCAACCATATTAACTGGTATGCTTGATACTATTGTTTTTTTCTTATTAATAGATAGTATTGACCCTTCTTTACCTTTTGTAATCGTTACTACTTTGGTCCCTAAATCATGGAGTTTATCAATCATCATTTCTTCATTTGTTTCTTCTGTAATGAGGTTTGCTTCCTCTAATGATACTTTGACAACATCTGATACCTTAATAATTTCTTTGCATCTTTCTCTAAACAATGTTGGATTATTTCCAAAAAGAGCTTCTCTAAAATTGGGGTCAAATGAGACCACTTTGTTATTTTTTAGTGCATAATCTGTAAAGGCCAGATAAGTTTTATAAAGTTCTCCTCCTAAAAGTGCTGTGGCACTTCCTAAATGAATAATAGTACTTTCATTAAAATCTTCAAAACAAATATCTTCTATTTTTAAATTCTGATCGGCCCCTCTCATAAACTCGAAATCTCTCTCACCCTCTGCTGTCAGAGATACAAATGCAAGAGTAGTATGATACTTATCATCTTTTAAGCAATACCTTGTTTCTACACCCAAGCTCTCTATCATGCTATGCAGAAATTTTCCAAAACTATCTCTTCCGACTTTTCCAACAAAAGCAGCTGAAGAACCAAGCTTTACAATAGCTGCACATACATTAGCCGGAGCCCCTCCTGCCTTTTTTATAAAATGTTCTCCATTTTCAAGCTTTGTATCCCTGTCATCACACACAAAGTCAATTAATAATTCTCCTGGACAGATAATTTTAGCCACAATGATTCTCCTTATATTCTTATTAGACTCTTATATAACAAAAAAATCTACGAGCTTCTGTAATCTTCCTGCTTGATCACTTAAACTATTAGCTGTATTAGATACCTCTTCTAAACCAGCACTCTGCTCCTCTATCGAAGCAGAAATTTCTTCAATTGCTACTTTAGACTGATTCGATTTTAGCTTTGTCTCTTCAATATTTATTGCTATATGATTGATCTTGTCATTTATATATGTTATTTCATTTCTATTGTTCTTAATATCTTGTTGTATTTGAGATGCCGAATTATCTATTTGCTCCAAATCACTTATAAGTGATTCTGTTAAGCTTTGACCTTCATGAAGCTTATTTGCAGTCATTTGAATACCACTGTTTACCTCAGTGATTTCATGCAAAAAGTATTCTACCTCTTTACTAGCTTTTTTACCAAATTCTTCTGACTGTTCGCTGAGTAATTTAACTTGTTCAGCTACAACTGCAAATCCTCTTCCTGCTTCGCCTGCTCTAGCTGCTTCAATAGATGCATTAAGTGCCAAAAGACCTGTTTGTCTTGAAATTCTATTCATATTTTTAATAATACTTTCCATAATGGTAGATTTTTCTCTTAAATCTATCATTGTGTTGGAGGTTTGTTCAATATATTCTATAGACCCTTCTATCCTATTAATATACTCACTAATCTGCTGATGTCCCTTTTTGATGTTTATGGAAGCTTTTTCACTGCTTGCCATAATAGATTGCTCGTTTATTGTCAGCTTTTCAGCACTTCTGTTAATCTCTTTGCTAAGTTCATGTATTCTTACAAATGCCTCATCAAGCTCATGTACGCTATCACACACATCTATAATTGATTTTGAAATACTTTCACTAGCTTTAGAGCCTTCTGCCAAATAACTGCTTTGATTATGAGAACTGTTATTAACACTAAGAGCCATTCTTTTAATCTCAGTTATAGCCTGTTTAAATTTATCATGTATCTTATTAATGTCATACGCTAGATAATGAAACTCATCTTTAGTCTTTATTTCCAGCCCATCTATCAGTAAATTCCCTTGAGCCAAATCTATTGCATACTTTGATAGTTGTATTAATGATTTATTAATATTGCTTGTCAAAAACTTATTTGTGATACCGACAACTACAATAACTGCACAGATAATGAAAATGCTTATATTCATTTGTACTTTAGCTCGTTTATTAATTTGCTGGCTGACTTTACTTGATAATTTAAACTGTATGGCTTCATAACTTATTAAATGTTCATATAAAAATTGTTCTACTTTTTTTACTTGTTCTAAGGCTTTGACAGAATCATTTATCTGCTGCGCATCTGCAAACTTTATAGTTTCATCTGCTTTTATTATGTAGTTATCTGCTAAGTCTTTTATGGCATTTATTTCATCAATTAATTCCTCATCTTCTGACTGTTCAAGCAAATTATTAATTACTTCTTTGAGTAAATCAATTGAGTTTTGTAAATCTATATCTTCTCGCTTATTAGCATAATAGGTATAAGTATGTAATGCTTTTCCATTCTCATTAATTAACTCTTTTACTTCACTTACCCACCTTAGATGTAAAAGTACATCTTGATAACTTTTATTAATCATATTCATTTGTATAATCAAAAATCCTGTGATGAGCAAAAAGATGGTTATTATGAATGTCGATACTAGAGTTATTTTCCCTTTAACTGTAAATGCATATTTTTTCATCTCATCATTCCCTCTTACGCCATTTTTGATATGAATCATTACATTCTTAACTGATTGCCAATTTTCCTATTGAGTTTATTAACACTATTCTAATAGCTGAACTTCATAGGGGCTTATTTATTGATATATTTTAAAGTGGGCTTACAACCTCCTAGCAATAAAACGTGTATAATATGATCCATATTATACACGTTAATACCCTTTTATAAGTGTTACTGCTACTTGTATGTAAGTAATTATCAAATTTTTAGATTTTGGAAATGACATGATAAGGATGCATGATATAGCACTTATTTCCTAATCCAATAGGTTGTTCGAAAAACAGAAGGGCATTAACTGCCCTCCTTTGTTTTTCTTCATATTTAGTATTAATTTTCCTGTTCTTATCTTATTGCCAACCGTCTGTTCCATATTCATCAACATTATTTTTGTCTATATAGATAACAGGAACAAATATTTCTTTTTCAAATGATTCACCTTTTAATATTTTATAAGCTATATCTGCTGCTTGTTTACCAATTCCAATTGGAGATTGAGCTGCTGAACCTGTCATCTTACCTTCTTTAATCATTTGTTTAGCTTCTGGAGCACCGTCAACACCATAGATGAGAACACCTTCAGCTCTGTTAGCAGCTTGAAGAGCAGCGAGTGCACCCATAGCTGTTGGATCATTAAGGGCCATAACAACATTTATCTCTGGATTAGCTTGAATAATGTTTTCCATAACTGGCATTGCTTGCTCTAACTGTCCATCTGATGATTGTTTCGCAACTATTTCATAGTTAGGATTATCTTTAATGGTGTTAATAAACCCATCCGTTCTGTCAATAGCTGATTTAGCTGTTGGATGCTCTAAGATAACAATTTTAGCTTTATCCATTTTGCTCATCATATCTTTTGCACAAAGCACACCTGCATTATAGTTGTCTGAAACAATAACCGAATCAACAAGTTCTATATCAAATACTGGTGCATCCACATTAATAACAGGAATACCTGCTTTTTCTGCTGCTTCTAAGCCTGGACGAATACCTTTCCAATCTGCTGGGTTTACAAAAATTGCGTCTACACCCTGAGCAACTAAGTCTTCGATTTGGCTGATTTGCTTATTCACATCTAATGCAGGATCAAGCGCTACTAAGCTATCCCCATTAGCTTCTACTACTTCTTTAATGCCTCCGTTTAAAGCCCCAAAGAATGGGTTATTGAGTGTCATATATGTAGCCCCAAATCTGTAGCCTTCTTTTTCACTAGTTTCCTTGCTTGTATCCTCAGCAGCCGCCTCAGCTGGTTTCTTTTCTTCTGCTGCTGCCTCTGTACTTACTTTTGCTTCAGGTTCTGGCTTTGCTGCGCACCCTGCTACTAATCCTGTCATCATTGTTGCTGCCATTAAAACTGCAAATACTTTTTTCATCATTATCCTCCTCTAGAATATTATTTCTTATTTTTCTTTCCTCTATATTAATTTTACTAGAAAATTAATAACTACGCTGTTTTAGGTTTTGCTTTTTTCTTCATCATGTCAAAGTATACCGCTACAAGTATAACGATTCCTTTAGCTATAAGCTGCCAGAATGAATTGACATTCATTAAGTTGAGACCATTATTGAGTACAGATATAACAAGAACTCCTATGAGGGTTCCTCCTATTTTACCAACTCCGCCGGTAAAACTTGTTCCTCCAAGTACTGATGCTGCTATCGCATCCAATTCATAGCCAGTTCCTACCGAAGGCTGGCCTGAATACATTCTTGCACAAAGAATAATTCCTGAAAATGCAGCTAAAAATCCACTTAGTGTATAAACAAATAGCTGTACTTTGGCAATATTGATACCTGAGTATCTTGCAGCATCAATATTCCCTCCAACTGCATAAATATGTCTTCCCAGTTTAGTTCTTGTAAGAATATACCCAACGCTTACCATCAGTACTGTTGTGTAAATAATAGGCAGTGGAATAGGTCCAAGATAGCCATTTCCTAGGAAATTATAAGACTCATTCATAACACGAATAGGCATTCCATTTGTATAGACATAAGCTGCACCTCTTGCAATCTGCATCATTGCAAGTGTTACTATAAATGGTGGTATACCTGTTTTAGAGATGATTTTACCATTTACAAATCCAAGGGAGGTTCCTAGTGTAATCCCTATTAAAATAGCTATTGGTATAGGCACCCCATTGTTAGCTATTAGACCACTTGTAAGTGTTCCAGATATCGCTAGTATAGGCCCAACTGATAAATCTATTCCGTTTATAATAAGTGCAAGGGTGAGTCCAATAGCTAAGTTTGCATTAGTTGTTGCTTGTCTCAAAACATTCATGATATTACTTGGTGTCAAAAAAGCATCTGACATAATAGCTAGCGCACCACAAAGTACTCCAAATCCTACTAAAATCCCCATATTGTCTTTTAAATATCCTAATAGTCCATTTAGCACCTTATGTCCAAATCCTTGTCTTTTAGGCATATTTACTTTTGCTTCCATCTGCATTTTTATATCCCTCCTGTTGCTAATTTCATTATTTTCTCTTGTTCTAGTTCTTCTTTTTGCAGCTCTCCAGTGATTTGGCCTCCATGCATAACTAACACCCTGTCACTCATATTAATAACTTCTGGAAGCTCAGAAGATATCATAATAATAGATACTCCTGATTTTACTAGTTCTGTCATAATTCCATAAATTTCACCCTTCGCCCCAACATCTACACCTCTTGTTGGCTCATCTAATATGAGTACCTTAGGATTTGATGCAAGCCATTTGGCAATAACAATCTTTTGTTGATTTCCTCCGCTTAAGTTGCCTACTATTTGAGATGCGGATGGCGTTTTAATATTTAAACTTTTAATATACTGATTAATAAGACAATCTTCATGTTCATTATCTAGTGCATACCCTTTATCAAATTGTTCAATGACAGGCAGTGTAATATTAAATCCTACTTGCCCAATAAGAACAAGTCCTTCCTCTTTTCTGCTTTCTGGCACTAAGGCTATGCCATTTTTCATAGCTTGCAGCGGACTCGCTATAGATATTTCTTTTCCTTCTAATATTACTTGTCCTTCTGATATCTTATCTATTCCAAATAGTGCCTTTGCAAGCTCTGATCTGCCTGCTCCTACAAGTCCGGATATCCCTAGCAGTTCTCCTTTATGTAATTTAAAGTTGATATTCTTAAGTTTATCATTTGATAAATGACGAACTTCCAGTATGGGTTCTCCTATTTGATGTTCTCCCTTAACATAGAGATCTTTTAATTCTCTTCCAACCATCATCATGATAAGTTCATCCATGGTGGTCTTTGTTGTTTCTCTTGTGCCTATGTACTCCCCATCTCTCATGACTGTAACCTTATCACAAATTTTGAAGAGTTCTTCCATCCTATGAGAAATATAAATAATAGCAATATCCTTTTTCTTTAATTTCTTTATCGTATCGAATAATTTATCTACTTCTTTACCAGAAAGTGATGCTGTAGGCTCATCCATAACAATAATCGAAGATTCTTTAAGCAGTGCTTTTGCAATCTCGACCATTTGTTGTTTTGCAATACTCAAGCTGTCAACTTTCTGTGTTGCGCTAATATCCAGATCTAATTGGTCAAGTATTTCCTGTGCCTCGAGGTTCATCCGGTTGTCATCAACACTGCCAAACAGACTTTTACTCTTGTCTGCCTCTCTGCCTAAAAAGAAGTTTTCTGCAACTGTCATATAAGGAACTAAACATATCTCCTGATGGATAATACTAATTCCTCTTGCCTGTGCATCATGTACACTATTAATATCTATTTTTTCATCTTTAAAATAAATTTCTCCTTGATCAGGCTTATATATGCCTCCTAGAACTTTAATTAATGTTGACTTCCCAGCTCCATTTTCTCCAAGTAAGGCATGAACTTCACCATACTCTAGGTCTAACTGAGCATTTTTGAGTGCATAAACGCCAGGAAACTTTTTATGTATATCATTCATTTTTAAAATAACCCTAGACATTATTTACTCCTTTCTTTTGGTTGCCCTTTTTGATTTAAGTATACCTTTTACATGAGTGCTGTATAATTGAAATATGTCATTAAACAAAAGTTACAATTGTCATAATTACAATGATAATTATTAGGTCATTCTGTATAGGCAAACAAATAAAAGTAGTTAGGATTTAAAAAACCTAACTACTTTTATTTGTCTAATATGTTTTATTGCTCTATGTTTTCTCTCAGGGATCTTTTAATCGCCACTATTCCTGATGAAACATCTTTGTCTTTTGCAATGATTAAAAAAATATTTTGGTCAAGTATGTTCTTGAGTTCTTGATATTTTTTAAACCTTGGATCAATGTATGCATGCTCAATAATACCGTTTAAAAATTCTGGCTGCAGCACATTTTTTTCTTCTTTATTTAAATTAGAACTATAAATAGCCTCAACAACCTCTGTATTCGCTGGTAACATGTACGTATCTTTCCATACCTTCTGCTGGATAGATGTGTTATAAGTCAAAAACTTCATAAATTCCCATGCAACATCTTTATGCTTAGATCTTGAACTCATTCCTAGCTGAATAGTGTCTAGTTTAGAAACACTTTCCCCATTAATTCCCTTTGGAAAAGGAATACTTCTCCATTCAAAGTTTTTATATCTTAGTAATCTATAAGTATCTGAAGTATAGGCTCTATATTCTGGCAGCGAAAAAGTCTTAAATGCTACATTTCCCTTGTCAAAATAATTTTCTTTTACTACCGTTCCTTTATTTAAAACATACATGCGTTTCATAAACTCAATGGTTTCAGAAAGATTTTCATTCTGAAAAGCTATTTTAAGTCCATTATCACTAAATAGTACATCCCCATTCGTATAAAAAGCATCATCCCATTCATAACCATATACCCCAAACTGATCTATTTCTCCATCGCTGTCACTATCTTTGGTTACTGCCCTGCAAATATTATAAAAAGTATCCCATGTCCAATTCTCTTTATCTATTTCAATATTTTCTTTATCCAAGAGTGTTTGATTAACAATCATAAAGGTAGGAGCTATGCCCATTGGAAGACCATATTGCTTATCTCCATACTTACCAGTATCAAATGCTTTTTTATAAAACATATCTTTGTTAAACGTATTATCTTCTTTTATAAAATTCCTTAAGTCTTCAAATAAACCTATTGCTGAATATGTATTAAAATCTTCTTCCAGAATGATAAAAACATCTGGTTCTTCACCTTTTACTATCTTTTGAGCTAACCATTCAGAATAGTCATCCATTAATGTGCCGCTTCTATAGGTTACTTTAACTTTCATATGGGGATATTGTTTTTCAAATAATGCAATAGCCTCATCATAAATCTTATAGGTATCCACATGAGGAATCTTCCATTTATTCCCTGAATAGACACCAAATTCAATCTCTACTACTTTATTGTTATTATAAGAATAAAACTCAAATACGCCTATGACAGCTAAAACAACTACTATGATGATACTTCCTATTTTAACCTTCTTTTTCATGATCAATATTCCTCAGCATGATACTTGATTGAATTGCAAAAATGGCTATCTGCGTTCTATCCCTTAAGTCCAGCTTTCTTAGTATGCTGCTGATATAGTTACGTATCGTTCCTTCACTAAAATTCATAGCATGAGTAATCTGTTTGTTGGATAACCCCTGACCTATAAGCTGTATAATCCTTAGTTCGTTATTGGATAAGGACTCTATATCTTGGTTTTCTACTTGATTTGCAAAATCATAGCTTGCTATTTTTCTAAAAATCTGAAAAACCTTATTTGCAATATCTGGTTCAATAGATACCCCGCCATTATAAACAATAGTAATTGCCTTAACTAATTCTTGAGTGGAAATCCCCTTAAGCAAAAAACCGTCTGCTCCCCCTTTTAAGGCTCTATAAATATATTCATCATCATCAAATGTCGTTAAGACAATAATTTTAATATGCGGAAGGTTTTCTTTAATGATTTTCATGCATTGGATGCCATCCATTCCGGGCATACGAATATCCATTAATATGATTTCTGGCCTAAGCCTTCTGGTCATTTCAATTGCTTCTGTCCCCGATTTTGCATCTCCCACGACTTCCATACTGGGCTGGTTATTGAGTATAAGTGCTAAACTTTGCCTAATGAGCTCCTGATCATCTACAATTAAAATCTTAATCATATGCGTTCCCCCATCTTATCGGAATTAATAATTTTGTCGTGAATCCACCATCTGTTGTACTATTAAACTCTACTGTTCCATTTAGCATTTTAATTCGTTCCTCAATGTGTGTAAGTCCAAACCCTTTACTTATCTCGCCGCATCCCACTCCATCATCTGTTATGACGATATCAAGCTGGTAATATCCAAAAGAAATCTTAACCCATATATGATGTGCCTTTCCATGACGAATAGCATTTGTAACACTCTCTTGAACAACCCTATAGATGGTTTGCTCTTCATCTGCATTCATTCTCATGACTTCGCCTTCTATAACGAGTGTCACATTAGTATTTGAAAACTGATTTCTTTCCTCGATTAGCTTTTCAATTGCCGGAATAAGTTCATATTTTTCAATAGCATCTATCTTAAGCTCTTTCACCGATCTTCTTACATCTACAAGGCCTTTTTTTGCTATTTCCTGTATTTTAAAGAGTTGATTCTTAGCGACTTCAAAATTAACTTCCAATAGCTCAATAGATGCTTCAAGGCCAGTGGCAATACCCGTTAATGAATGACCTAAAATATCATGAATTTCTCTCGCCAGCCTATTTCTTTCTTTCATCTTAGCTATTTGCTCAGATTCTTTTGCATAGTTTTCTAACTTTTCATTAGCAACCTTTAATTGGTTGTTAAGCTCTAGATATATCTTATTTTCCTTTATCTTTGCTTGAAGAAGTAAAAATACCAAAAAGAAGAATAATATCTCATTCAGAGAGGTTAATATATTTTTAATACTGTATAAGTACACTCTTACTTGTTCAGGGTAATAGTTGATATAGTTTTGAAAAGATACAATGTTAGCATTTACTGATAAAAGATCATAATCTAATAAAATATAGCTTATTAAAGTTATAATGAGCAAGAATATCCTAATATCTATTAGCTGAACATACAGTAAAATAGTTGCTGCAAGAAATAAAAATATTCCTTTATAGCTGTAATTTAAATAATAAGAAATGTAAATACATATAACAATATCAACTACTACACTTGCTATAACTATGTATCTATTCTTTTGATTTATATAGTTCTTGGTGACCGTAGATATTCCTAAAACAAGCATCAGAAAAACAGTGTATATAGGAATCGTTGAAGGAACCAGGGGTAAGTATTGTGCTGACTCTAAAAAACTGCGGGCTTTAAAGTCATAACATATCCTATAGGACGTCCTATAAATATTGATAGACAAAAAAGCTATTATCAGTAAATTAATAACATATATAAACCAATGCAGATATTTAACTCTTACCTTATTATCCATTTACCCACATCCTAATTCCTTGTTCAAATTTACTATAATAAGTAAAAATTGTGTCGATTTTTACAACATCATCATACCATAATGATAGTGTTTTTTCAATCAATAGCAAGTACTCTTTATGGATAAATTATACAATTCACTTCTAACTAATTCATGTGCATTATGTCATTTAGCTATATTACATTTGTCACTTTCATGATTTTATAACTATTCAGTACAAATCATTAAATGCATTTGTGTCTATATTTCCTATCCCAAATAAATTTTTAATTTCTATTATTTTACTCTCCATTTTTTTAAGTAATCCTTGTCTTTCACTAGCAATATTTTTTAGTTCTGCCTCATTTTGATCATAACCCATTTCTTGTTTGGTATAATCTACTTGCTGCTGCAAAACAGCTGTTTCCTTTGTAAGTTTTTCTAATTCTTCTAGTTGAAGCTTTCTGCTTCGGCCAAGAGTATCAATACGTTCTAAGTTCTCTTTTGATACTTCTATGTAATAGGGGTATTCATCCCCTCTGTCATTTATCTTGGTGCCCTTTAAATAAACATCTACATAGTAGACACCTTCTTTATAAAAATCGGTTGTATTTAGCTTAATAATGTACTTTTGGCTGGATGGCTTATAGCTGCCAAATAGGCTTTTCCTTGGAACAGAAGCCTCATAGTCTCCCCCTCCATAAGCCTTGTCGATATAAAGCGCCATATAAGCATAGTCCGTCAGTTCATTTAGTTCCTTTTCCAGACTGGCCACTTCATACTTTACTCCATTTATATTAGTAAGGTTTGTTTCTAACAACTTAAGACTATCTCCTATTTTCATTTCTATGGTTTGTTTTTTATTTAAGAAATCAACTTCTCTCTCACCCAAACTCTTGTGTCTGCTGCGTATGAGCTGTAATTCACTGTAAATGGCTGTAAACGCTGCATAATCATCGGAATTAACAACCTTGTTTTTACTTAGAAGCTCAATCCATTCATTTAAAGCTTCTATTTTAATTGGCTTTGTCTTTAATTCCTTAAATAAAAGTTCCTTTGCTGCTTGTGAATGAAGTTTACTAAAAATAAGATTTCTTTTAACATCTATTTCTTCGCCATCCATTGTTAATAGTGTATATAAGTTAAATTTAAATTGGTTAAGAGGCAGCTGATTAGGATATGCTGCTAAAATTTTATATAATGTACTCACAAAATCATTTGTCACGTCCGGGTTGTCTCCAAAATAATAAAATAGTTCTTCATCTAGCACCTCTGAATCTAATCTTTTGACATAATTTTGAAGTGCCAGATGATCTAAATGCTGCATCAACAGCTTGATAACGCTATTATGATTAACAAATAGTAGTTTTTTATTGTTATATCCTTCTAGTATATGGTATTGTCTCTCTACGTTAAACTTATCAAAGTTTTCTTCTAAAAAAGCCAGTCCATCACTTGAAGCTTCTTCCAGCAAATACTGAGTTCCCTGAGTAAAATACCAATCATCTTGCCTTGACTTATTTTTTATATCTCGATTTAATAATCTAATAATATCTTTGGTATCTCCTTGCATGCGGTAACTTATAAAACTGATGACATGCATATTAGCTGCTAGTATTGCCATCAATAAAGCAACTATAACCCCTACAATTAAAACCCATTTATATGTTTTTATCTGTTCTCGTATTTTTTCCATATTCAGTCTCCATCTCTTTAGTCATTTATGATTTATACTATTTATAATGCTGTGCAGATTGTTTTGCAAGTTACAACATCGGATATCAATGTAAGATTCATGTCTCTTACATCATATACCTTAATAATAGGCTTAAGCATTTCACTATTTGGCATCCGCTGCTCATAAATATTTTGCACAGCATCCAGCATCTCTGGATGGTAATAGCTTCCCTCATTCTCCTTGATAATAGCTGCATAAAAAATATCTGTTTCAACTAGATCTTGAAAGAAGTGACTTCCATAAGAAAGCTCCGGCATAATATTAAGCCCTTCATAGGATACTTCACACAAGGCACTCATATAGCTGATTTCTGCAAATCTAATAGGTACTCCTAGTTCTGGCGATGTGGTTCCCCATCTTCCTGGACCTATTAACATAGCGGATTTTTTACTGTTTTTAAGTTGTAAGTTAATTTGTCCTATTGCTCTTGCAGTACTGTATTTTATATGTAGAGGTGCATTATAATAGGCATGTGTATCAACAAGTATAACCTCATCTATTTTTAATGAAATGGGTCCTCCCATTGAGCTTCCTGTAAGTTCAAACAAGATTTTAGCCCTGCTTGTTTTAGGTATCCTAATCTTTTTATCTATACCCTTCACTTGAAGCGGTCTGCATTGAAGCAGGTTAATCACATACTCACCACGTTCTGAGAGGTTAAGGGTAAATTCAATATCTACTGGATATTCATAAACCCTTTGCAAAGTAGTCATCAGCTCCCGTAAATGATTAACCACTTCTCTCTTCTTAAGAATCTTATCGCACGTGGTTACAAAAATCTGACCTTCTCTTCCTAATTCTCTTAATCTAGCTTCTGCCTCACTATCATTTTCAAGGAGTGCATGTTTCACCCATTTTGGAATCTTTTCACTTAAAGTTTGCACGCTTATTGCTGAAACTTTGCTGTTTGTAAGATCAATGACGTCTACATAATGCTGTGAGAACTTATATTTTTCCTCGCTGCCTACAGTAGTAGTCATTTCTGGTTTATCTAGTGAGGCTACTCTTGGATAGTCTCCGTCTGTTCGCTCTACAGCTCGTGTTCCTAGTCCTAGTACTATTCTGACCATTCCTGCTTTTGGATCAATGGCTTTATGCCATACATAGGCATTGTAAGAGTGTCCAACTCCAGCAGCCAAAGGCATAAAAGTATCCTCAAATCTTGATCCTGAAACTCTTTGGACAAGAATAGCCATCTGTTCATCATGATCACTCATACCCCTTTGCTCGCGATAAACTAAGGCAGACTCATCCATAGCACTTGCATAGACTTTTTTAACAGCCAGCTCAAATATTTTAAGTCTTTCTTCCAGTGTTCCAGTATTGGCACAAAATATTGATTCGTATTTACCAGCAAAAGCATTTCCAAAACCATCTTCCAAGAGACTGCTTGACCTGACAATAATAGGATTTTGACCATAATATTCTAGTACTCTTCTAAATTGTTCTCTTATACTTTCAGTAAAGCTGCCCTCTAATATTTTTTTCTTAAGCTCCTTAGCAGCAGCATAGTAACCTTCTTTTGTTCTTTGGGCTATTCTTAACTTCCACCACCCATTTTGTACAATATAGGTATAAAAAACATCCGAACCAATATAAAAAGAATCATGAGGCTCCATAGCATGCATGAAATGCGGCAAGTAATTTTCTGCTATTTTACGAGCTAAAATCATCCCCAATGCTTTACCTCCTATTGATCCTGTTCCTATCATCCTTTCTTTAATCTTGAAGAAATCTTGAGGCTCCAGTTCTTTTTTTACAAGTGTTACCATTTTCTCATCTTTACCAACAAACATTTTACAAAGCTTATGTAAAACATGCTGTTTATCGCACTTACCCTGTTCGAACGCAGCTCTTATCCTGATAAAGAAATTATCCCAACTATCAAGCGACTTCTCACCTTGCCCATTATAACTATCTGCCATAATAAAGTAAAATCTGCTTGCACTTATTCCATCTACAAGTGGTTCTAACCTCTTACCTGCTTCATCTTTAAAAACATGAGGCAAAAACATAGTAGCAGTGTATCTGTTAAAAACTTTAAGCGGGTGTATAAACAAATCCTTATTTTTACTATAGACATCAATAAAAAGCTGCGTTGTCTCTCTAATTTTAGCAATAGAGTAATAGGAGTGGTGATTTCTTAGTATAGCAAAATACGCTACAGTATCCATCTCAAATAAGTACGGACATGTGACTCTAAAAAAATTACTCATCATAAGGTCTGTAGCCCATACAGTCTGAAGTTCTGACAGACAATCAAAAATATAGAATGCTTCTCTTCCTTCTCTACTGATAATTTCATTAACCTTCATGGTGAACCCTTCGAAGCCTGCTTCTACATCAAGTTCTACAAGATTAAGATCAGGAGTAGGTTCTAAGATAGGCGCATGTTCCGCAAAACGTATGTATATAACATTTTTTTCTTGCACGAGGGCCTCTTTCGCAAAGGCTTCTGCCACATATTTATAATCTTTGATATCAGATACCTGCCACACCACATTATCGCCAAGCCTAATGTTTTGCAGAACTTTATCTAATCCTTCAAAGCCTGATTGAATTTTATCAAATGCTTCCATGATATCCTCCTTCACATCAAGTAATCCCCATATATCTACTATCTATCATAACATATTGGCTCTTTTTATTTTACCCCTACAGCCTTGTTTTTTAGCTTAGGCAGCAGTATGCTTATTGTGTTCTGCTTTATAGCATCCTTTCCCTGGGCATATGTTACATTCTTTCTCCTTAGCATATGCCCTCTTCCTTTTGATTTTCAAACCTTATAACTTTATGCTTCTATAAAACAAGTAAAAAAGCAGGCAAAAAAATAACACATCTCTATAAAAAGATGTGCTATTTTTTTGTTGTTTGATATTTAATAAGCCTTATCATATACTGTAATAATATCTTGAAGAGACGCCTCTCTTGCATTCGTTGACATGCATGCATCTTTGACAGCAAGACCTGCAAGCGCTTCAAAATCATCTTTGTTAACTTTAAGGTCTGATAATCTTTCTGGTATACCTAACTGCTCTGAAAGTTTTTTGATATCATTTATTGACTCTACCATTGACCTATATGGAATAAAATAGTCGGTTCCTTTAAGTCCTAATGCATCGTAGATCAATCTAAATCTTTCTTGCACTGATTTATCTCGCCCATTATACTGCATAACATGTGGAAGGAGCACGGCATTACATAACCCATGAGGTAAATTATAATATCCTCCTAAGGCATGAGCCATAGCATGTACCATCCCAAGGCCTGCATTTGAAAAGGCTATACCTGCTGCATACTGGGCATAAGCCATCATGTTTCTGGCTTCCATATCTTCTCCATTTGTAGCTGCCCGTGGTAAATATTCTCTTATCGTTCTGATAGCCCATACAGCATCTTTATCTGTAAAAGGTGTAGCTTCTTTAGAAAGAATCGCCTCAACAGCATGAGTCATAGCATCCATTCCAGTAGCAGCTGTGAGGCTCTTAGGCATAGAACGCATAAGCGCTGCATCATTTACTGCTATAGATACCATGCAATTAGTATCTACCATTACCATCTTAGAACTTCTCTTTTTATCTGTTATTATATAAAAAGTCGTTACTTCCGAGCCAGTGCCCGCAGTTGTATTAATAGCAACTATAGGGAGTGATTTGTTTTTTGATTTATTAATTCCTTCATAATCCTCAATATTGCCCCCATTGGCGAGGACAATCCCCACAGCCTTACAAGTATCAATAGCAGAGCCTCCGCCTAAAGCTACAATAAACTCTGGTTTTATCTCATAAGCTATACTTAAACACTCATTGATAATATCTGTAGTTGGGTTTGGCAGAACACCATTGTAAATATAACTATGAACATTTGCCTCACTTAGTTTATTGCACACATCACCTGCAACCCCGCTGTCATAAAGGAACTTATCCGTTATAACTAATGCAGTTTGGTAGCCATATTTCTTAATTTCTGCAGGCAACAGCGAGAGTGCCCCCTCGCCAAAAAAGTTAGTTGATACCGTGTTGATTCTACAAGGGCCTTGCATGTCTTCACCTCATTTTTGTCCAAACTCAATATTTCTGTAATCTTGCGGATCTATTACGCTTAAGAACCTCATCTCTTCTTCCGTTGGAAGCGGCGTATATTTTAAGTCTATGTATCTAATATCAAAGCCCGTATTTTTGGCAACTTCTTCTATACTAGAAGTTGGATGGATAGAATCCAAAATGAGCTCATCTTTATACATCTTAAACACACAAAGAGGCGTCACAATTTTATCTATATTTCCTCTGGTCGTCACAAAATCTACCTTTGGCACAAAAGTTCTCTTATCATGCTTTGTCCGCCAAATAACGGCCCTTTTTACGGTCGGAATAAGTACTGCACTTCCTGCTCCTCCCGGCATCCTCACCTTAGGCTTATGATAATCTCCTATGACTGATGCATTTACGTTCCCCTTGTTATCAAACTGGATGCCACTTAAAAAAGCCACATCCAGTCCGCCTCGCATAGATAAGTCAAATACATCTGATAAAGGAAAGTCACAGACTGAGCCGTGAGTAAGCTCGCTTCCTGCACTTGTATATTTCTGCAAAGCAGTTACCCTCGGGTCTACTCCTCCAGGAATATTAAGGTGTACCGCATAAGGTGCATGGGTTGCCTTTGCAAGCAATGTTGCTATCATTGGCATATGCGAAGAAACACCATGAAAAACGGTATTATCATTGTCAATTAGCCTTGACATAGCACATATCATAATATCACATGGCCTATAGCCTGTATAGAATTCTTTTGAAGAGCTGTCATTCACACCATGTTCCTCCTTTATGTGCGATCTATGCTTTCATACTTAGTTAGATACTTAGTAAGTTCTTCCTTATCTTTTAGGGCTTTGAAGTTTATGATATCCTCTCTGTCAATATCATAGACATCTGTACATGAACATGGAGCCGCTCCTCCTTTTGCATGTACAACTGCCGAAACCATGAAATGCGGTATATCAGCTTTTTCTCTAGATAGCCTGAACCTTGACTCATCCACTATGTTTTCAGCTGATAGGATGACTTTCTTAGCTGCTTTTGAAAGAAGAACATCATCATATTTAGGACCAGAGATGACAGCATTACCCTGTTCATCTGCCTCCTGTACATGGATAATAGAGACATCTGGCCTAAGAGCCTTTACAACAGTAACTGGTTCACCTGAAAAAGGATCTTTTATGCGGGTGAAATAATCATTTACCTCAATCAAATCACCTGCCATAAGTCCATGTACTGGCATAAAAGGGACTCCATATACAGAAGCCCTTAGAGCACTCATTACTGTATAGCAAGCATGTTCATTCCCTTTTACTCTGCCTCCTTGCACTGCTTTTCTGTAGTGCTCAGCCAGTGAAAATTCACTTTCATAGCTTATAAAGCCTGCGTCTACGCTGTAAACACACTCACCAAAACAAAGCATATCCACATCCATAGCCCCTGCTGTTTTTATAATTTTCAGGTCTCTTTTTCGCTGTCTTATGATTTCTCTTACGAGTGCCATAGGTGCCCTATGGAGAACATTCCCTCCAATCCCTACAGCATCGCCATCTTTAATTAAGGCAATCGCACTAGAAATATTCATCAGTTTACTCATAGGCTAATCCTTTCTTCTGGGGATTATTTCGCTGCATTGCAAGCAATATGAATGGCATCCCATACACCTGCAAAAGGTGGTGCATAGACTAAATCTGTCATCCCAAGTTCGTCTGTTGTCATCTCATTATGAATAGCTACTGCAAACACATCTACTCTTAGGACCGCTCCTTTTATGCCAACTGTCTGAGCGCCAAGGAGCTTCTTGCTGTTTGTCTCGTAAATTAACTTGATGGTAATAGGTGTTTGCCCCGGATAGTATCCTGGATGGTCATAGGCAGTTACAACAACTGTTTTAAAGTTAATGCCAAGCCTTTTAGCATCAGCCTCTCCAAACCCCGTCCTGCCAAGCTCTATATCACATACTTTAATAGCAGCAGAGCCTAGTGCTCCAATAAACTTATTGTGACTTCCCATGATATTTTCACCGGCAATTCTGCCGCATTTATTTGCAACAGTCCCAAGCGGCAGGAAAGCATTTTCTTGTAAGGCCTTATTGTAGACCACTGCACAGTCTCCGGCAGCCCAGATATCCGAAATAGATGTTCTCATTTCCCTATCTACAATAATCGCTCCATTTGGGGCCATATGCATGCCCGTATCCTTTAAAAAATCAGTTGAAGGTCTTACCCCTATAGCTAATACAACTAAATCTGCGGCATATGTTCCTTTATCTGTGACTACAGCTCTTACCCTCTCGTCACCTTCAAATTTGATGACCCGTTCACTAAGCTTAAGGTTTACACCATGCTTTAAAACTTCCTGCTCAGCATGCACTGCTATTTCTCTATCAAAAGGGGTTAATATACGGTCAGCGAATTCGATGCAAGTAACTTGTTTCCCAAGCTCTAAAAAGGCATCTACTGTTTCTATACCAATATAGCCTCCGCCTACTATCACAACATTTTTTATATTTTCGTTTTGTACAGCTTCTTTTAAACTTATGCCGTCATCTAGAGTCTTTAGCTGATAAATACCTTTTTTATCAATTCCTTCGATAGGCGGCTTAACTGCTGCTGCCCCTGTCCCTATCATCAGCTTATCATAGTGCTCAATAAAAACATCTCCAGTTTCATGGTTTCTTACAAGAAGCTTCTTTTCACCCGGAATAACTTTAATGACTTCATGATATAGATGAGAAGTAATACCTATACTTTCAAACTGTTCCTTTGTTCTCGCGATCATTTTGGTATGGTCATTATTAAAGCCTCCTACATAGTAAGGAAGTCCACAGGCTCCATAGGATAAAAATCCACCTTTTTCAAAAACAATAACCTCTGCATTTTTATCTATCCTTTTTATTTTGGATGCAGCTGACATACTTGCCGCCACTCCGCCTACCATAACTATTTTCATTGAATGCTCCTTTCTCATATGGAGTCAATTCTACTTTTTGCATTTAAAAGAGCCTCTACTGGGTCCTTTTTGTTAATAAATGCATGATGTATTTCTTCATATAGAATATCGTTTTTTACTCCTACTCCTAAAACATTAATAAAAGGTTTTGCGTAGTCTTCTATCATCTTAAGCTGAACTTTATACCAAGGAAACTTTTCACTTCCTTCAATATAATTGATTCTCCTTACTGGTGCCCCTGAATATTCTCCAGTGAGCTTATCTACTTCTTTTGACCTGAGATAACTTAAAAACGCTTCGGCCTTTTGCTTATTTTGACTTGCACTTGTAACCGCAAAAGACCAAGTAACATTCCATGCAGTGTCAAAGGTTGCAAAACCTAAGTCTTCTGCCTGAATGCATTCTTTTAAAACAGCGCCCAGTTGTCCGCTCCATGTAACAGCCATGGCAGTTTCTTTTTGAGCAATCAGATTCTTTATTTCATCATTGCCATAGGTATGGGTATCTTTTGGAGCAAATGACCTTAGTGAAAGATACTTTTCAAATCCATCTGTCATTTGGTCTATGTTACATATTGTAAAATTATCTTTTTCACTATAAACATCCACCCCGCTGCTTCTTAGATAAGGGAGTGCATCTAATAATATTTCTGACTGATGTGCTTTTAAAGCTAAAACATTGGATATTCCTGCAGCTTTTAGAGTATTTGCAATTTCTATAAGCTCATCTACATGAATTACTTCCTGTGGTAATTTTTTTAAAGCACCTTCTAAAATACTTTTTCTATAGACGAGCATATGTCCATCACAAAAAGATGGGGAAAGATAAGTTGTTTCGTTGTACTGCATCTCTTTTGCAATAACTGGTAAAATATCTTCAAAATCATACCCAATAGGCGCAAGATATCCCTTGTTTGCAAAATCAGCAAGCCATAGATGCCCTGCTACCATCACAATATCATAATCTTCATGTCCCTCGAAGGCTTTCATCATAGTAGGGAAATAACTTTCCCAAGGTACAATATCAAATATTATTTCAGTGTCTTTACCTTCAAATTGTCCTAATATATTATATTTGTCATCTACGTATACTTTAACCGCGGGGTCTGCCACAGCCAAAATTTTGAGTCTTGTCATCTCGTCACCCTTTCTAGATTTAATAAGCGTTACACGTTTTCAATCTGTGGTTCTGAGTCTACTATTCCTACTACAAGGGCATCGATAGGAGATGATTTATTAAGAGCATACTGCGTGGTATTATCTGTCGTAATTAAAACGCACTCCCCTATCCCAGCTCCTAGGAGATCTGCAGCAACAAAGATATTCTCTTTATTTCCAAATAGAGGTCTTATTGTAAGCAGCTTATAGCCTACTAAGTTTGAACATTTTCTAGTTGATACCACTGTCCCTATAACTTTACCTAAAATCATATATCTCTCCCTCTGCTGCTCCTTTTTTCAACTTAATTATTTATTCATTCATTTTTTCAAACTTCAAGTACTGCCCCTGTACTATATTAAAAGCATTAGCATCGTCCGTATCAATATGCAAATCCAGCCTGTAATCCTCATGAACTCTTACAGTGATATGCTCCATCACTCCGCCTTTAGGACCCTCTATGAAAGCTCTGACTTTATCTCCATCTTGAAGTTCAAAACCTTTAGCCTCTTCTCTTGAAAGATGCATATGCCTTTCTGAAATAATCACGCCAAAAGGTATTTCTACTTCACCCTTAGGTCCTTTTAAAATAATGCCTGGTGTTCCCTCTATATCTCCTGAGCTGCGCACCGGTGGCTTTAATCCTAGTTTTCTTGCATCAGATAAGGCAACTTCAATTTGAGTTTTAGGGCGTTCTGGTCCTAAAACTCTAACTTTATGAATCGTTCCCGCAGGTCCGATCAGTTCAACCACTTCATTTGCTGCAAACTGCCCTGGCTGGCTGAGCTCTTTAAAATGTGTTAAGGCATATCCCCTGCCAAATAAAACCTCTGCATCTTTTTTTGAAAGATGGACATGCCTTGCAGATATGCCTACTGGGGCAAGTCTTTGACTTCGTCTTATTTTTTGAATTTCTTGCAAGACTATTTCACTTATGGTACGAACAAGTTTTTCATCATATACCATTTTTGCCACTCACCTTACTTTGCAGTCTCATTTTACATTAACCTATTTTAAAAGAGGCAGAATCTTAGCAATGTCTGTATGAGGTCTTGGAATAACATGTACTGACACAATTTCTCCAAGTCTTGAGGCTGCTTCTGTGCCAGCTTCCGTAGCTGCCTTAACTGCTCCAACGTCTCCTTGTACAATAACAGTTACAAGGCCTGAACCTATTTTTTCTGTCCCTACTAATTCTACTTCTGCTGCTTTAAGCATTGCATCTAATGCCTCAATGGATGCAACTAATCCTCTTGTTTCGATCATTCCTACTGCTTTCATTCTTTTTTCCTCCCTTTATTAGTTTTTTCTTCTATCGTTTTTTCATGTGTTTCGCTGCATGCCTGTTCATGCACAACCTGTGCTTGCGCAGGTTGCGCATGTGCAGGTTGCGCATGACTATCCGCTGGCTTTTTTATAAGATTCAGCAGTTTAACAATTTCTGGATGCGGATTAGAAATAGCTACTGCAACCTTTATATTTTTTTCACCTAAGATTTTACCAAGTCCTATAGCTGACTCAACAGCTGCCGTAACAGATGAATTATCACCTGCCACAATAATACTTACAAGCCTTCCTCCCAGTTTTTTTTCGCAGGAAACAAGCTGCACTTCAGAGGTTTTTAACATTTCATCCAGTATCATAACTGCATTAGTATAAAAGTTAACTTCTACTACACCTATTGCACTTAAATTATATGTATTGTATCTATCCATAGGTTAAGTCCCTATTTAACAGCTGGAAGAATTTTTGCAGTATCGTTATGTGGTCTTGCTATAACATGCACACTTACAAGTTCACCTAAACGTGTTGCTGCATTTGCTCCTGCTTCTGTAGCCGCTTTAACCGCTCCAACTTCACCTTTCACAATAACCGTAATAAGCCCTGAGCCTATTTTTTCTGTTCCGACAAGCTCTACATCTGCTGATTTAAGCATAGCATCTGTTGCTTCTATTGATGCTGTAAGTCCTCTTGTTTCAATCATTCCGATTGCTGACATATTAGGCCCTCCGTTTTATGATTATTTTTTAGATTTTCACTTTTGATATATGTCCAAGCGCACTGGTTCCTTCATAAGGATTCTCAATCACACTTGTAATAATTTCATTTTCTTCATTAAATCTCAGCGCATACTCTCTTGCTATTTCCGCCCCTACCTTTACATCTGAGACACTTCCTTCAAACTTTATTTGTACAGTAAGAGGAATATTCGCACTTGTATCTTTTGGATTAATTGTATCAACACCTATTATCTTAATCTCTGCTCCTTTACATGCCTTATCCATGGCATATAAGGCCGCACCATATCCTGCAACTTCTAAAAACCCCATTGCCATGATCTTAGTCTCCTTACTATATTATTCTAAACCCACCATCTGCTAAGGTGCATCTTCTTTGTCTTGTAAAAGAAACTGCGTTAGTTATCCCTTCTCCCGTTGGACCTGCAATAGTCATTGTACTATGCCCTTCCCCTTCAAATCCAACCCCTGCAAGCGTTGCTGCATTCTTTACAAAAATAGTTGTTTCAACTGCCCTTGCAAATCTTGTCAGATGGTCTATATTTCTTGAGAACATGGAGGCTGTATGACGATTGCCATGCTCAGCTATTAGAGCGTACTCTATCGCTTCATCTAAATGACGGCACTTTACAATCGGAAGCACAGGCATGAGCTGTTCAATAAGAACAAAGGGATGATTATGTGTCACTTCGCAAATTAGCAGCTTACACTCTAGCTTACCAGCTACTCCAATAGCCTCAAGCATCCTGCCAGCATCTTGGCCAACCCACTTTTTATTAACGTGATACTCTTTTCCCTTAGGAGTCTCTTCATATGTAAGCACTAAATTCATTATTTTATCAAGCTGCTCATTATTAAGTAGGTACGCTCCTTCATTAATCAGGTTATAAATTAAGTCTGTGGCTGCACTTTCTATAACAAATACTTCTTTTTCTGCTAAACAAAGAAGGTTATTATCAAACGACGCTCCCAAAAAGATTTGCTGTGCCGCCCTTTTAATATCTGCAGTCTCATCAACAATAACAGGGGGATTGCCTGCTCCTGCACCAATGACTTTCTTCCCTGACCTAAGAAGGGCGCGAACCATTGGCATTCCCCCAGTTCCCACAAGAAGTTTAATTTTATCATTTTCACAGAGTACTTTAACTGTCTCTAGGCTAGGTTCTTTAACCATTGTTGCAAGATTACTTGGTCCGCCTGCTTCTTCAATCGCTTTGTTAATCATCTGCACACAATATGCGCAGCAAGCTTTAGCAGATGGATGTACATTAAAGACAACAGCATTGCCTCCTGCAATCATAGAGATCACATTGTTAATAATAGTTTCTGTTGGATTAGTAACTGGAGTTATAGCTCCAATAAGACCAAAAGGTGCATGCTCTATTACAGTGAGCCCGTCATCACCTGATAAAGCCTCTGTTTTTAAACATTCGATGCCTGGTGTTTTTTCAATAACAAGAAGGTGCTTTTGAATTTTATCTTCGTATCTTCCAATGTTTGTTTCTTCTCTTACCATCTTAGCAAGTATTGTAACATTTGCTTTAGCTGTTTCCCTTATTTTTTGTATAAGGCGTTCTCTGTCTTTTAACTGGAACTGACCTGCATATACCTTTTGAGCTTCAAATGCTGCTTCTATAGCCTCTTCCATTGAATCAAATAGACCATAGGAAGCTTTTTTTGAAACAGGCAGACTAGGTGGTGCTATCACAGCTTCTCCTGGCCTGTAAGTCTTAACAACTGGCTCTTCCTTACTCTCTTTTTGCATTTTCTCTGTATCCGGCAATATGTTTTTCAGCACCTGCTGCACAATACGCTCTACATCTGTTGATTGTATATCCACTTTGTCACCTCTTTAGACTTTCCGAAACTTGCTCTGTAATACGCCTTGTAAGTTCATTGATTAAATCTTCTTTATTTATTATCTCTTGATTAATAGTTTGCTTATTTACAGCTTCGGAGCTCCTGACAGATACCGAACATCCACAGCTTGGGTCTATATATGAAGCTGGCTTAGGGCGCTCCTTCTTATTAACCTGGGGAACTACATGTATGTACGGTGCTGTATTTGTAACAACATCCTTTGTATTACTTTCTACAAGAGAACAAGGCGGTATACCTCCAGAGGTAATTCCTAATTTTTCTCTTATAGTGATGAGTTCCTTGACTTGATTGCAGCTCAGTTCATTGGCCTGTCCTATAATTTTACCTGTATACATCAGCACAGTAGCGTAATACTCTAATGATTCTAATCTATGATAAGCTTCAAAGACATCTTTGCCCCATGATAAAGCGCCATGATTAGCCAGCAAAACTGCATTATGACTCTTGCAATAAGGTGCGATAGAGTCAGGGACGTCTGTACTCCCTGGGGTTGCGTAGTGTGCAATAGGTACAGATCCTAAATTGACTACTGCTTCAGGCAGTATAGCTTTATCAAGACTTATGCCTGCTATCGCAAAAGAAGTTGCAACTGGTGGATGTGCATGGGTAACGGCCATAACTTCTGGGTTTTCTTTGTACACTCTTATATGCATTTTCACCTCTGAAGAAGGCTTTGATTTTCCAACTAGTACTTTTCCATCTAGGTCTACTTTAACCAGCATATCAAGAGTCATATACCCTTTTGATACACCCGTAGGGGTGGTCCATATTGCATTAGGACCAACCCTGCAGCTTATATTGCCATCGTTTGAAGCCACAAAGCCTTTTAGATACATTCTTTTTCCGGCTTCAATAATCGCTTTTTTAGCTTCAAAGTCAGATAAATATTTAAAGTCATTGTATCCTGCCATTTAGTTAACTCCTTTCTTATGTATTTTTACTCAAAAATAATTTACTTTTTTTGGGCTTCTTCTTTTCTTTTAAATATTTCCCTAAATGATTCATTAAACGGTGGTTTTGCAATACCATATTCAGTGATAATTGCTGTAATAAATTCATGATCAGTTACGTCAAATGCAGGGTTGAATGTTTTTACCCCAGCCGGAGCCATACGTTCCTTATACCACATTTCTGTAATTTCTTCTCCTGGTCTTTCTTCGATATGAATACCTTCCCCTGTTTCACATGCCATATCTATAGTTGATGTAGGGGCACAGATATACATTGGTATACCATAATTCTTCGCTAAAATAGCTACGCCTGAAGTCCCAATCTTATTGGCTGAGTCGCCGTTTGCTGCAACTCGGTCACATCCAACAAATACAGCCTGAACCCATCCATTTTTCATAACGAGTGAAGCCATATTATCGCAAATCAGAGTAACATCTACTCCTGATGAATGGAGCTCATAAGCTGTCAGTCTGGCTCCTTGAAGAAGCGGTCTTGTTTCATCAGCAAATACTTTAAAGTTGTATCCCTTTTCTTGACCTAAGTAAATAGGGGCTGTTGCAGTACCATATTTCGATGTCGCCAGCTGGCCTGCATTGCAGTGTGTTAAAATACCGATTCCTGGCTCAACAAGGGATAATCCATATTCACCAATTGTTTTGCATACCCATGTATCTTCTTCTTTAATTTCAATGGCTTCTTTCAGTAATAACTGTTTAATTTCTTGTACAGATTTATCCTTATTGCTTACAACAACTTTTTCCATTCTGTTAAGTGCCCAAGAGAGGTTTACTGCTGTTGGCCTTGATGAATCAAGATAGTCTTTGGCTTCTTTGAATTCTGCATAAAACGCGTCGTAAGTATCAGCTTCGATTGCTTTTGCCGCAAGATAAATACCAAACCCTGCTGCTACGCCGATAGCTGGAGCACCTCTTACCTCTAATCTATAAATAGCATTCCAAATTTCTTTTTGTGTTGTAAGGTGTAACATCTTTGTTTCATAAGGTAAACGTGTTTGATCTATAATAATAAGTTCACTTTTTGCATCATCAAAACTCACTGTCTCATAAGACATAATATTTCTTTGTTCCATACGATCTGCCCCTTTCTATTTTTGTACCTTAGCTGCTGCTTGTTTTAATGCTTCTACAAAATCTTTGCCTGACTTAAAGTTTTCACGATTCATAATAAAATCTTTTGCTGCTAAAATACATACCTGTTCTGCCTGTGCCCTTTTGAGTTCATCTGATATGGTTGTAATATCTTTTACATTCGCAAGACCTACTGTTCTTCTAATCATTTCAAGGCCGGCAACTGCTGCTGTATCTCTTAAGATCGTACCAAGATACCATTCTTTAAAACCTGGTGTTTTCGCCATATAATCTTTAACATGCTGATCAAATGCTGCATGATACTTTTCAATAAATAAGTCTATAGTCTCTTTTACCGATTCCTCTATCCAATCTGTAAACGCTTTTCTTTCCTCTGCCTCTTCTATAAGAGAGTTTCCATTATTCCAAGCAAAGTACATATTTGCTACAACATTACCGATGTCATACCCCATAGGACCATAAAATGCAAACTCTGGATCAATCACCTTTGTAGAATCTGGTTTAATAAATATAGACCCTGTATGTAAGTCTCCATGGATGAGTGACTGTGCGTTATTCATAAAATCAAATTTACACTTTGCCACTTCTAAGTGAAGGGCCGTATCCTCATAAAGTTCCTTTTGAACAAAATCTTTATTGGGTTCAAATACATTATTTCTATGGGCAATATCATTATAAGGTTCTGTATAAACGAGATCCTCTGATATTTCACAAAGCTCTGGATTAATATAGTTTTTAACAGCTGCTTTTTTCTCTTTATGCTCCATGCAGACATCTGTTGTAAGAAACAGCGTATTAACCATAAAGGTAGAAATATGTTCTGCAAATAGCGGAAACTTCTGGTGATTCATAAGTGCCGTTCTCATAATGATATGATCAGATAAATCTTCCATGCAGCATGTGCACATGATGCTATCATACAAGTACACATCTGGTGCAAGACCAGGAGCAAGCTTGCCTTCAAGAGTTAGTATTTCTGCCTCTATTCTTGTTCTGTCAGTAGAGAGTTTAATATCTGAAGAAATCCTTGCTTCTCCTCCTGCTTGCTTAATGATAACAGACTTCCCAGTTGCTTCTTCCCAAACTTTATAGACGTAATTAAGATTACCGTCTCCAATTTCTTTCGTTTTAAGCTCTGCCTCTGCAGAAAAGATCGTTAGCTTTTCTTTAGCATATTCTATAATATCTTCATCTTTCATTAAGAAATAAGTATCAAATCTGGACATAGTTTTCATTCTCCTTTACTTAATAGATTAATTTTTCTTTCTAAAGTATGTACTTGCGAGAGCTACTGCTAAAACCACACCTTTTACAATATCTAATGAATAATATGGTACTGAAAGCATAACAAGTCCATTTTCAAGAATACCTACCAAAAGTGCTCCAACAAGTGTACCTACAGCATTTGCTTTTCCTGCTCCTGCAAACGAAAAACCTATGTAAGCCGCTGCAACGGCTGGCATCAGGTAGCCTGCTCCTGCATTAATCTGTGCCGATCCAACCCTTGATGCAACCATAATCCCACCAAGTGCTGCAAAAAGAGTGGATAAGAAATAGGCAAGTGTACGATAGCGATTTACCGGAATCCCCGAAAGACGCGCTGCCTCCAAATTCCCTCCTACAGCATAAAGATATCTGCCGTGTTTTGAGTAAGTAAGAAAAATATGTACAGCAATGACAACAACAAGCATAATGATAATAATCCAAGGAGCTTCTCCTATTTTACTAAATATTGCAGGTACTTTTCCTGTAGTAATGGTACCATCAAGCCTTGCCATATTCTGTGATACTGAGCCGCCTCCTGAATAAGTCATTGCAACCCCTTGGAAGATAAACATAGAGGCAAGCGTCGCAAGCATGTCAGGCACCTTAAGTTTTACAATAAGAAATGCATTGATTGCTGCAACAGTCAGTGCTACCACAAGCGCAAGAGCAACTGATGTAAAAGCTGGCATGCCATACCATATGAACATAGTCATAACAAGTGCGTCTGCAAAAGTTGCTGTTGACCCTACTGAAAGGTCAAAACCATTGACCGTGAGTGAGATAGTAACCCCTATTGCGATAACTGTAACGATCGATATACTACGCAAGATAGTTGTTAAATTACTCATTGTTAAAAAGGTAGCTGGCATCATAACCGAAAATAAAATAATTAGAAATGCAATTGTAAGTACTGTTCCCCACTTACTTAAAAAATCAATCAAAGATAATTTTTTTGATTCCATAATCAGTGTCCTCCCGTAGAATAATAAAGAAGTTCTTGCTCATTTGTTTCTGAAACCTTTAGTTCTTTTGCTATTTCACCGTCGTACATCACATAAGTTTTATCTGCTATCGCTAATATTTCACTAAACTCACAGGATGCATAAATTACGCCTTTGCCCATTTCAACTAAGCGTTCTATAAGTTCGAATATATCCCTCTTTGCTCCAACATCTACTCCTTTTGTGGGCTCATCAAATATATACACTTCCGCATCTGATACAAGCCATTTCCCAACGGCTACTTTTTGTTGGTTCCCACCAGACAGAAGTTTCACCAGTTGGTCCTCAGAAGGCGTTTTAATGCCTAAATCTTTGATAATATCTCTTGCCGCTTGTTTTTCTAACTTTTTATTTACAAAACTAAACTTATTTGTATACTTTTTAAGAGAAGTTGCAGAAAGGTTTGCATAAACAGGATCTTCTACTAGTATCCCTTCTTTTCTTCTTTCTTCCGGTACTAAAGCAAGACCTTGTTTAACAGCTGTGTATGGATTCGTTATTTTAAGTAGCTTTCCATTTAGCTTAATTTCTCCTCCTGATTGCTTCATTGCCCCAAAAAGTGTCTTGCATAATTCTGTTTTACCAGCTCCTACAAGTCCTGCAAGTCCTACAATCTCACCTTTTCTTACATCAAAGGTTACATTTTTAACTGCGCCGTCTTTTTCGCTAAGACCTTTTACCTCAAGTACGACTTCTCCAATTTCAAATTGTTTCTTAGGATATGTATCATCAAAACGTCTTCCAAGCATAAGTTCTACAATTTGATTAGGCGTAAGGTTTTCATCTATATCCATATTAGCTACAACTGTTCCGTCTTTCATAACTGTTATACTTTCACATATCTCAAATAGTTCATGAAGTCGATGTGAAATAAAAATGATACCAACATTCTCATTTTGAGCCAAGTCTCTGACAATTCTAAAAAGCTCTTTTGTTTCTGTATTGCTAAGCGGTGCTGTTGGTTCATCTAATATAAGAAATCGGCACTCAAGGGCTACAGCTCTTGCTATAAGTACCATTTGTTTCTCAGCAAGCGATAAATTACTTACTAAAGTATTTACATCAATCTTCATATTAAGTTTTTTCAAAATAGCCTCTGCACTTCTTTTTACTTCTTTCCAATTTACCATTTGCTTCTTACCCATTTTGTTAACAATGCTGTTTAACATAATGTTTTCAGCAACACTCAAATAAGGAATAAGTGCAGTATCTACTTCTTGGTATACAATTTCTATGCCTTTATTTTTAGCTTCCTTAGGTGAGCGGATTTCAACCAGCTCCCCATCAATAAATATTTCTCCAGTATAGTGGGTATTAGCTCCCGCAAGAACCTTCATTAACGTTGATTTGCCTGCACCATTTGCTCCTATAAGAGCATGTATCCTGCCGCTTTCAATTTCAAAGTCAACATTAGAAAGTGCTTTTACCCCGGGAAACTCTATTGATATATCCTGCATTTTAAGCTTAATACGCTTTATTTCTTCCATTTGATCACATCCATCCATTAATTGAAAGTCATCACTGATTTTTATATTTACATTCAGAAAAGAAAGGGAAGCGGAGTGTAGCTTCCCTATTCATAAGTATTATCTATTTACCATTTTTTGTACGTAATTCATCCATCCATGGTTCATTAAATGCATCTGATTGGCCCCAGCCCTCAACAACGTCTTTTAATGTATCCATAATTGTATCTGCTTTTAGCTGACTTCTCTTAATAAGGCTAGCTTGAAGATCGTATGTTTCTGGTGTTTCTTCACCTTTTATCTTTTTAGCAAGTAATCTTGTATCAACAATACCAATAAGCTTTGGATCAACTGCTGCTGTTGCACTCCAAATACTTCCTTCTTCCATCATTAGATTAATATCTTGATTAGAAACGTCGATGGATACGAGGTTAATATCTTTACGATTCGCTTCTTTTAAAGCTTTGTTTCCGCCTTTTGCCATTTCATCCCATGAGCCCCACATTGCATCAACAGTTCCTTCTGGATATTTTGGAAGTACTGCTGCCACTCTTGTAGAAACTTCGCCTTGTACATCATCTAAAGTAGAAGGTCCGATAAACTCAACTGTTTCAATTTTACCTTCTGCTTCATATTGTTTGTATATAGCATCACGTCTGTCAAGAGGAGGGATTCCTGGTCCAAACCATATTTTTAATACTTTAGCTGGTTTGTTTTTTGAGGCAGCTACAATTTCGTCAAGTGATAATTTTGCTAATGCAGTATCATCTTGTGCTGTAGATGTAATGCCTTCTGGTACAACCCCATCTTTAAAAGCTGTATCAAAAGTAACTACTTTCATGCCTTTATCTAAAGCAGGCTTTAACATGTCAGTAGAATACTCAGCTTTACCGTGAGAAATAATGAGTCCGTCATAATCTTTTTGAATTTGCTGTGCAACTAATTCTTGGAACTTTGCATCATCACCATTTGAAATAAAGGTATCTACCTTATAGCCAAATGACTCCCCTTCACTTTTACACCCATCAAGAAATTGTTTTGTATGGTCATCTGAAGGCAAATTTCTTATTACTGCAATTTTAATCTGATCTGCACTGCTTTCACTTGAATCTTTGCTAGTTTCTTCTGTGCTTGCTGCATTACTATCTGCCGCCTTACTGCCAGTCTCGGAACCTGCGTTCCCACATCCAACAAGAGCTGATGTTGCTAATACAACTACTGTAAGTAATGATAAAAACTTCCTCATCATAAATTACCTCCTAATTATGTATTGTTATAATTGATTACTGCCTGTTTATATAATAACTATAGAATAAGTACAACACTCCTCATACTTAACCATAGGCATTATCTAAAAATAAAAAATTCGGAACATCTACGCTTTCTCTTTTGATGAGCTTAGGTCTAATAACTATTTTAATGCACTCATCTGAAGGATCATTGATCTTTGAGTCTAATAACTTTACTGCTAATTCACCAAGCTTCTCCTTATTAACTCTCATTGTAGTCAAACTCCTGTCAAGCATCATGCAAAAAGGAATATCATCAAAACCAACAACTGATATTTGACTCGGTATTTCTATCCCCTTCTGCCGGAGCGCCTTAATAGCCCCTATTGCAATGGTGTCATTGGCTGCTACAAAAGCTGTAGGTAATCTTTTTTCTTCTTCAAGTTGTCTAAGCATATCGTTGTATGCTCCCTCCAAAGTAGGCTGCACCGTTTTAATGTAATGATCATCTTTCAAGATACCCAATTGCTCGAGGGCTATGTGATACCCTTGTGTCCGCTGATCAAAGTTAGAAAATCTTACAGTGCTGTCTATATACCCTATCTCCCGGTGTCCTAATTCATATAAATATTTTGCAACTTCAAAAATGCCTCCGTGATTATCCATCACGACACTGTCTACATCATAATGTTCAAGCATATTATCCACTGCAACGACCGGGATCGGAATACTTGATAAAAGATGTACATGTTTGATACTTATTTCAGTTGCTAACCAAATAACCCCTGCAAAGTCTTCAAACAATATTTCTCTTATTTCACTTTCCAAATCAACAGCCTGGATATTCTTCATAATGAGATTATAAGCGGAACTACTCGCTGCAAGTTCGATAGCATCTATAATCCTCGCAACGAAATCACCATTCTGTTCGATAGCAGCCCCATTATCTATATACTTGATAAACAAAATACTTTTTTTAGTTGGAACAGCCTTTTTACTGTATCCATATTTCGCTGCTATTCCCATTACTAACTTTCGGGTTTCTTCTCCCACACCAACCTTATTATTTAGAACAAGTGATACGGTAGATTGTGAAACTCCCGCTAATTCTGAAATTTCTTTTATAGTCATATGCATCATCCATTTTGTTTGTGGCTTTTGTTATTAAAATATTATCATAAATTTATTAAAAAATAAAGTGTTTTTTTAATAAATTTATATAATTATTTTAATAATACTTATAATCACACGTTTTTTTACACAAACAAAATCAAATATTACATATCCATGTAGATACATTAACCAATTAATACATTGTTATTCATACTCTTTTCAAAACTTTATTAAATACACAATTAAATATTCTTGAGTAAAAACTATTAAATTTTATTAAATAATGTCGTATTTTCGAATATAACTTTTAAAAATAATGTTTTATTAAATAAAAAACAGCCCTCTGTAATAAGAAGGCTGTTTAGATAAAATAATCTGCAAATTGCTTTCTTATCTCTCAAACCACGCATGGTTTGCAGGAATTAGCACCTTAAGTAATTTTTTTTTATAATCATTACTTTGGTTGCTGGGCTTCATAGGGCCAGTCCCTCTGCCTCTCTTAATAAGGTTGTAAAATCATTATTTAGTTTTTCATAGTATTTCTATATGTTTAGTAGTATATAACCCTCTCTTTAAATTGTCAATACTTTTTAGAATTATTATGTACAATTAGAAAAAGCATTAAGATATATTCATCTCAATGCTCTACTTCAGTTCTTTATTATTTAGGTTATATACACTTTCTCTCACAACCAATTTGGGCTGTACTAGAATCTTCATATACGTATCCGAAGGAGAATTTATTTTCTCATCCAATAACTTTATAGCCATCTCCCCTAGCTTTTCTTTTTCAACTCTCATCGTTGTTAGGGGCGAATCCAGTATAACACAAAATGGAATGTCATCAAAACCGACTACGGATACTTGTTCAGGCACTTTAATATCATACTGTTTAAGAGCTTTAACTACTCCAATCGCCATAGTATCATTTGCCGCTACATAAGCCGTTGGTAAGCTTTCCGCCCCTTCCAAGTACTCTAACATATTTTGATAAGCGCCTTCCAATGTTGGCAACACTGTTGCTACATACTTCTTATCATAACATAAGTCCAGCTTTTTGAGCGCTTTTCTATATCCAGCTTCTCTTTGAATCATATTAGAAATATTTATAGTACTGTCAATATATCCAATCTGACGATGTCCTAGGCTGTAAAGATAATGCACCGCATCATAAATGCCACTATAGTTATCCATTACAACTGAATCTATATTGCTGTTTTCAAACATATTATCCACTGTTACAATCGGGACAGATACCTTACGTAATATTTCAACTGCTTCATCATCTGCTTCAGTAGCCAAAAAAATCATACCTGAAAATTCGTCAAATAATACATTATCAAGTTCTTTATCTAGTTGGTCCGCAATTACATTTTTAATTACAACATTATATCCGCAGTTACTTGCTGTACATTCTATTGCATCTACTACCCTGGCAATAAAATCCCCATTTTTGTCAACAGATACTCCACTATTGATATACTTAACGAGTAAAACATTTCTTCTAGGGACATTATTTTTCTTATTATAGCCATGTCTATTGGCTATTTCTAATATGATCTGTCTAGTCTCTTCTTTAACAGCACCTTTATTATTAAGTGCAAGTGATACTGTTGATTGTGACACTCCAGCCATTTCAGCAATTTCTTTAATCGTCATATTTTCCATCTCAATTTCATTATTAGTTTATTTCATAGTATACCACATTTGTTCAAATAAAAAAATGCAGTACTCATCATACATAAAAACACTTCCAATTCATCAATACCTTACTCTTTAATATACGAACAACAATAGTCACTTACTTCTTTAATAATAAGATCAAAACTCGAATGACTAGGAACTATAAAACTTTCTCCTTCTTTGTACTTAGTAAATGTCTCGCTTCCTGGCAGTTTCACATCCATACTTCCGCCTAATACTTCCATTATTTCTTTATCAGCTGTAGAGAAAGTGTATTCTCCTGGCAGCATAATCCCTAATGTTTTCTTTTCTCCGTTTTCAAAAACAATTGTCCTGCTTGTTACCTTCCCGTCAAAATAAACGTTAGCTTTTTTTATTATCGTAATATTTTCAAATCGTTCCATTTCTCGTCTCCTTCTAAAATAAATATAATTTTATATCATACCCTTTAAAATGTCTATCTCATTTACCAAAATACTTGTTATTAATACATTCATACAGTTCAAAAAGCCTCTTCAAATGATAATTATAAACAATATCTTCTTCTGAATTATTCTTTATAATGTTCTCTTTGCAGTCTAAGCAGTTTATAATCCCTAGCTCACCAAGCTTTTTCAAATTAACAGCACTGATAAGGGGGTACCCAGGTAGTTCGCCAAGGATCTCAAGATGCATATATAGAGACTTAACACATGCTATATCTGTATAGAGAGCAGCTATTGCATCAATTCTTTTTTTGGCATGAATATCTACCTTGTAAGCATCAAATTCTCTTTCAAGCTCCGTTATTTTATCATACATTTTAAATACATTATTTTTCTCTTTTCCTATGATACACTCATTAATATGAGAAGCAACATCCTTTATTATATCCTTAAGATCTTTTTCAATATAGGCAAGTCCATCAAAAGGAAAAAATAAAAAATTAACCACAATAGCTATGACTATTCCTATAAATGTCTCTATAATTCTCCGAGCGCTGTAAACAAGTGCACTCTGATCCTTTAGATTAACCATAATAGCAAGAAATACAATGCCTCCAACTACAATAGATCCCTTTACTTGCATCATATTACATACTGTGATAAGTATAATAATACCTATTCCGCACATCAAGGCATTTTCCGGCATCACTGAAGCAAATACAAGTCCAGTCAAAGCACCCACTAGTGTTCCAACCATCCTGTTTCTGCCTGTTTTAAAAGAGCCAATAATTGTTTTATCCATAGATACAATAACTGCAATAGCAGCATAAAAGGCACTATCAAGCCGTATTGCTGCTGTAACTAATATACATAGCCAGATAGCTATACCGGTCTTTATAGTTCTTAAGCCTATGTATTTTTTAAACATATTTGTCACCTGCTACACCATTTTTTGAATAGGATTTTTTATTGTTACGAGCGCAGATTATCTTATCTTTAATACAAAACAAAAGCACTCACCACTAAAAGTTTGATGTGAGCGCCATTGCTCTTTCTTTACTATCAACTTACTTATTAGAAACAATTCCTCTTGATGCATCAATAATAACCACAGAACCTGATTTAAGTATTTCCGTAGCCTGAGGGGCTCCTATAATAACAGGTATATCAATCGCAAGACCAACAATAGCCGCATGAGAATTAAGTCCATCTTGTTCCGTTATAATCCCTGACGCCTTCTTAAGGAGAGGCAAAAGTTCATTTGTAGTTTGTGAGATAACAAGAATATCCCCTTCATTAAAGTTCTTTATAGCATCTTCTGTATTTTTACAAACGCAAACATTAGCACAAGCTGTTTTGGTAGTAATCCCCGTTCCCGAAACTAAAATATGCCCTACTACATCTACTTTAATCATATTAGTCGTTCCCGAGATCCCAAGTGGGATACCGCTTGTAATAACGACTAGCTCTCCGTTTTCTACAATACCAGTTTTCTCTGCTGCCTCTATTGCCTGTTCAAATAAACTGTCTGCATTTTCTTCCTCTGTTATAAGAAGCGGCGTTACTCCCCATGAGAGGTTAAGCTGATGATATACATGAGGCGAACTTGTACATCCTAAAATAGGAGGAACTGGCCTGTACTTAGATATCATTCTGGCAGTTCTTCCAGACTTCGTTACAGTAATAATAGCTGCCGCTCCTAGATCATGAGCTGTCGTACAGGTTGCGTGAGAAATAGCACTTGTTACATTTGGTGATTTATGACTTGCATCATTTTGAAAACGCTTAATATAATCAATATCATTCTCTGTTCTTATAGCTATTCTAACCATCGTTTTAACAGCTTCTACAGGATAAAGCCCTGCAGCTGTTTCTCCTGAAAGCATGATAGCACTTGTTCCATCGTAAATAGCATTAGCTACGTCATTCGTTTCAGCCCGAGTAGGACGCGGATTCTTCATCATAGAGTCCAGCATTTGCGTAGCTGTAATAACCTGTTTGCCGCTATTATAGACTTTTTTAATAATCATTTTTTGAAGGGCCGGTACTTCCTCAGCTGGTATTTCTACACCCATGTCACCTCTTGCAACCATAATCCCGTCTGTTACACGAATTATTTCATCAATGTTGTCGACACCTTCTCTATTTTCAATTTTTGCTATAACATTAATAGTATGACAATCATGTTCATCAAGAATTTTTCTTATTGCAAGAATGTCTTCAGCACTCCTTGCGAAAGAAGCTGCAATAAAATTAAAACCCATTTTTATACCGAATATAATATCTTCTCTGTCCTTTGGACTTAAATAAGGCATAGAAAGACGCGTTCCTGGCAAATTTACTCCTTTATTATTCGATATAGAACCACTGTTCATTACTTTACAAATAATATCTGTGCCATCCACCTTTAAAACTGAAAGTTCTATAAGTCCATCATCAAGTAAAATAACAGATCCTTCACTTACATCTTTCGGCAGATCTTTATAATTAACTCCTACTATTTTCTCGTTCCCTTGTACTTCTCTTGTTGTAAGAATAAACTGATCCTCTTTATTAAGTGTTACTCTGCCATTCTCAAACTTTTGAATTCTAATCTCTGGACCTTTTGTATCAAGCAGCGTAGCAATAGGTTTATTAAGTTCTTGTCTTAATTTGATAACTTTCTCAAACGTCTCTTTATGACTAGCATGGTCCCCATGCGAAAAGTTAAAACGTGCTACATCCATTCCCGAAAGCATAAGCTCTCTGAGGACTTGTTCATCATCGGTCGACGGGCCTAGGGTACATATAATCTTTGTTTTTCTCATATCTTTATCTCCACTATTCATTTATTATTATTCTATAACATATACAGTATTTAGCACTGCTCCTTCCAATCACATGAATACTGTTAACTGGATTAAAGGGGCCATTTTTTCCTTATACTATATGTTTTACAGAATTGATGGCAGTTATTCAAAACAGTTGGTTCTTCTTATCCACTGTTTAATAGCACGTCATAAGTATACATGATTTAGATGAATTATGCTACAGCAAAAGCTCAATTCTGGTGAATTGAGCTTTTGTTATTCTTTTCTTCTTTAATTAAACTTTTTAAGTGAAGGCCTCTTGTTTTAAGCTTAAGCGAAACATGCTTATCTAAAATAACATAGCCCACCCATTGCATTGCTTTATCATATTCTTCAAACCTTCTATACAAATCTGCAATAATATAGGCGGTAGTGAGTTCATCTAACTCAAAAATAGGAAACCGTTCTTTATTATATGCATTCAAAAACCCAGTAAGAGCATATTGCATAAACACTTTTTCATTTTCACTATCTTCCATGTCACGATAAATCCAAGCAATTTTCAGGCATAAATAAGCTTTCTCCCCATCTTTCACCTTTTTTACCATGGCATTTAATAGTGCAAGTTTGTAGCGTTCTATCGCATCTTTAGGAGTTATAATATCAGGGTAATTCTGACCCTTATACTGAGAACATATTTTCTCTCTAATCCAAGAGGATTGCTTAGGCGATACGGATGAAAATACTTTTCCTAATGCCGCATAACCACAAGATGGACAGACAATACATTCATATAGGATTGGATCCACTATATCATAAAGTGGTTTAAGACCTGTATCTACTGACATTAATCTATTTTTTCCTGAACGAATAGCTTTACTTGTAAACACTTTATCACAAATAGGACAAATATATGTCTTATCATATAATACACTTTCCAAAGAAACAACCGAATTGATCTTAGCTCCATCTGCTGTCTTTTCTTTGACATCACTAGTAAAGAGTTCTACTTCATCTAAATTATTAAATCCTAATGACTTTAAGTCTTCAAAAATATTCTCCATAAAAGTACCTCTTTTTAGTTATCAAAATAATATAATAACCTCTATGACAGCATCTATGAGCATTTTAATTATTATAAACCTTGAATGAATTATATATTATTTTAACACCTATTCATAAAGTCTTCAAGTTTATATCAGTATACACAATCTATATTTTAAATTACTTTTTGAAAATGCCGAAAGGTTTTCCATACGGCAAAAATTCTCTTCCAAAATGTCTGTTTAAAACATTTGCTCCTACACCATAAAAAGATACCAGTGCAATAAAAAACTCACTCCATCCTGCTAAAAGATGCGTAAAGTGGTAAGCAATATCAAAAGTACTTAAAGCAAGCCCAATGAATAAGAAGTCAATTAGAACAAAAATAATAAATAATATTTTATTTGTTTCCATTGATCCAATTGTCATGATTAGTGTAAAAATCAAATAGCCAATAAATGCAAATCCCAGTTGCTTTGAGTCAGCTGCTGCTTGCAGTTTCTCACCAAAGATCCCATTCTGAACAAACCATGTCATTGCTACACTGAACCAAAAAAACGCATACCCACCAAAGGCAGTTGCACCAAATACATTATTTTTCTTAGCATCTATAATACATGCCATAAGTTGTGCGAAACCTCCCAAAAAGATCGCCCAAGGCAAAACAAGTGATACCCCTTCTGTCCATCCTAGCTTTTGTGATGAAGCTACTAACGTTACGAGTGCAAGCCCAAGTAATCCTAATGCTGAAGGGTCTGCTACTGTTACTGTTACATTTGTATTTTTTGTCGTTTCCACTAAATCTCCTCCTAAGTTAATTTCTAGTTATAATTAAAATAAACCAACTCTTCAATATTACAACAAATATGTAGGTAATGTAAATACATATTTTATCGAAAGAATAGATTTGTTTATGGATATATTTTGAAATATAAATATCCCCCTTATCTCGTCAGATAAGAGGGATATTTTTGTTCGTATTCGTCGCCAGTTGAATCCGTTTTGATAATCTAGATTATTTACTTAAACTTCACTTTTATTTCACTTTTAATACTTTAGCTTTTCCGCACTGATGCTTTTTAGTTTGTTATTAAACAGTAAGTCTTTTGTATGACTCATATCTGTCTTTTGCACTTGCTTCTGCCATTGCAAATAATTCTTCTGCTTGCTCTGGGAATTGTTTAGCAAGAGCTGAGTATCTTACTTGTGCTAAAATAAAGTCTCTGAAGCTTTCTGTTGGTTCTTTTGAATCTAACACGAATGGATTCTTTCCTTCTTCTTTAAGAGTAGGATTGAATCTGTATAAATGCCAGTAACCAGCTTTAACAGCTTGCTCTTCGTTGGCAATACTACGTCCCATACCTTCTTTTAATCCGTGGCTGATACATGGCGCATATGCGATGATGATAGATGGTCCATCGTAAGCTTCTGCTTCAAGTACCGCTTTCATAAGTTGGTTTTTGTCTGCGCCAAGTGCAACTTGTGTAACATATACATTGCCATATGACATCATCATCATACCAAGGTCTTTTTTACGTGATTTTTTACCTGAAGCTGCGAATTTAGCGATAGCAGCTGCTGGAGTTGCTTTTGAAGATTGACCGCCTGTATTAGAGTAGATTTCTGTATCAAATACAAGTACGTTTACATCTTCACCTGATGCAAGTACATGGTCAAGTCCGCCGTAGCCGATATCATATGACCATCCGTCTCCTCCGACCATCCATACTGATCTCTTAACAAGATAATCTTTTCTGTCATCAATCTCTTTAAGTAATGCTTTAGCAGCACTGTCTGCAATATCATTGTTTGCAAGAACATCCATTACTTTTGCTGAAGCTGCTTTTGAAGCTTCGCCAAGGTTCATCGTTTCCATCCACTCTGTGAATGCTTCTTTAGCTGACGCATCGATATCCATAGCAACAAGCTCTGTCATTACTTCTTTGATTTTTCTTCTCATTTGTTTAACTGCTAAATGCATCCCATAGCCATACTCAGCATTGTCTTCAAATAATGAGTTTGCCCATGATGGTCCTTGTCCTTTGCAGTTAACTGTATATGGTGTTGATGGTGCAGAAGCGCCCCAGATTGAAGAACATCCTGTTGCATTAGCAATCATCATACGATCACCAAATAATTGTGTAACAAGTTTGATATATGGTGTTTCACCACAACCTGCACAAGCTCCTGAGAACTCAATAAGTGGTTGTTTGAATTGGCTTCCTTTAACAGTGCTTGCTGATACTAAGTCCTCTTTTACAGATACTTCTGATACAGCATATGCCCAGTTTGGAATTTCCTTTTCTGTTTGAGTATCAAGTGGTTTCATAACAAGTGCTTTTTGTTTAGCTGGACAGATATCTGCACAGTTACCGCAGCCTGTACAATCCATTGTAGCTACTTGAATCTTATATGCTAAACCTTCTAAACCTTTACCAACAGCTTTTTTAGTTACAAAGCCTTCTGGTGCATTTTTAACTTCTTCTTCATTTAAAAGGAATGGTCTGATAGTTGCATGTGGACATACATATGAACATTGGTTACATTGAATACAGTTTTCTGGTATCCATTCAGGTACGTTGATTGCAATACCACGTTTTTCATAAGCAGATGTTCCGCATGGGAATGTACCATCTTCGATATCATTAAATGCACTTACAGGAAGAATATCTCCTTCTTGAGCATTCATTGGTCTTAAGATTTTTGTGATGAATTCTGGTTCATTTACTTTTGCAGTCTCTGCATCTTTAGCATCAGCCCAATCAGCTGGTACTGTTACTGCAACTGCTGAGTCAACACCTTGATCAATAGCTGCATAGTTCATATTAACAACTTTTTCACCTTTTTTACCGTATGCTTTAACAACAGCTTGTTTAAGGTATCCAATTGCTTCTTCTTGTGGAATGATATTTGCAAGTTTAAAGAATGTTGCTTGCATGATCATGTTGATTCTGTTGCCAAGTCCAATTTCTTCAGCTATTTTAGTTGCATTAACTGTATAGAATTTGATATCGTTTTTAGCAATATATTGTTTCATTCTAGCAGGTAAATGCTGCTCAAGATCAGCCGCATCCCAGATACAGTTAAGAACAAATACGCCGCCTTTTTTAAGTCCTTTTAATAAATCATATTGATATACATAAGATTGATTATGACAAGCAATGTAGTCAGCTTCATCAATCAGGTAAGTTGAACGAATAGGTGTATTACCAAATCTTAAGTGAGAAATAGTTACCCCACCAGATTTTTTAGAGTCATATGCAAAGTAAGCTTGTGCATACTTGTCTGTGTGATCACCAATGATTTTGATAGCTTGTTTGTTTGCTCCAACAGTTCCGTCTGATCCAAGTCCCCAGAATTTACATCTTACAGTACCTTCTGCTGCAACTTTAAGTGCATCATTCATTGGAATAGATGTATTTGTTACATCATCTTCGATACCTACTGTAAATTGATCTTTTGGATTCTCACTTACAAGGTTATCATATACAGCTTTGATAGTTGTTGGCGTTGTATCTTTTGAACCAAGACCATAGCGTCCACCAATAATCATAGGTGCATTTTCTTTGTTGTAGAATACTGAACGTACATCTAAGTATAAAGGCTCGCCAATTGAACCAGGTTCTTTTGTTCTGTCAAGTACACAAACTCTCTTCACAGTTGCTGGCATAGCTTTTAAGAAATGTTCGATTGAGAATGGTCTATATAAGTGAACTTTAACAAGACCGTATTTTGCACCTTTTGCATTAAGTGCATCGATTGTTTCTTCAATTGTTTCTGTTACAGAACCCATAGCTACGATAACATACTCAGCATCTGGTGCGCCATAGTAGTTAAATAAGCCATATTGTCTTCCTGTAAGTTCACTCATTTTATTGATGTATTCTTCTACAATAGGTACAAGGTTGTTGTAGAATTTATTTGATGCTTCTCTTGTTTGGAAGTAAATATCTGGATTTTGAGCTGTACCACGAGTTACTGGATGATTTGGTGATAATGCTCTGTTTCTGAATTCTTGTACAGCATTTTGATCTACAAGTTTTGCTAAATCATCATAGTCAAATGCCTCTACTTTTTGAATTTCATGTGAAGTTCTGAATCCATCAAAGAAGTGTACAAATGGCACTCTTCCTTTGATAGCTGAAAGGTGAGCTACTGGCGCTAAGTCCATAACTTCTTGTACAGAACCTGTTGCAAGCATTGCACAACCTGTTTGTCTTGTAGCCATAACGTCTTGGTGGTCACCAAAGATGTTAAGAGCTTGAGCTGCTATAGCACGGGCACTTACATGGAATACACCTGGTAGTAATTCCCCAGCTACTTTGTACATATTAGGTATCATAAGAAGTAATCCTTGTGATGCTGTAAAAGTACTTGTTAAAGCACCAGCTTGAAGTGAACCATGGAATGTTCCTGCTGCTCCTGCTTCTGATTGCATTTCTACTACGTTAACAGTTTGTCCAAAAATATTTTTTCTGCCTTGTGCTGCCCATTCATCAACAGCTTCTGCCATGTTTGAAGATGGTGTAATTGGGTAGATTGCTGCAACATCTGTATAGGCATATGCAACATATGCTGCTGCGGTGTTACCATCTACGGTCATCATTTTCTTTGCCATGTGTTTTTCTCTCCTTTTATATTTTACTATAATATTTAAATATAATATTATACATTGTCTATTTAAAATCATATTAACTCTATAGCTATTAATCTCTATAATCTGTTAATACAATCCTAAATTTGATACATATATAATTTTACACCTAATATCCAACGATGTAAACTCTTGTATACAATATTACGGAAGAAAAAATTGTACTTTTTTAAATACAATCGTAATATATCTTGTCTAAAGATGTAACATAAATGAAGGAAGACCTTAAGTCTCCCCCTTAATTTACCCATATTGATTAGATTTTATATCGTTAATACAGTATATCCCTGCTGCAGTGCCTCTGTAAGTTCTTCTCCTACTGATCTAACATCTACTCCCAGCCACTGAAGTTTATCTTTTACTCCCAAAGGCTCAGTACATCCTTTACAAGCAGATACTTTTACCCCATGATGGAGGGCAACCTCTATTTGGTCTTGAATAAGTTTATTCTCTGCAGCAAGTTTCGCAGACGCTCCCCATATAATAACATGGACTTCATTCCACAAATTGTTAATTTTACTATTAATAGCATACATTAAAACCATTTTTTCTGAGCTAATGGGATCTCCTGTTACCCACAAAATATATAACTTCTTTTCCTTTTCCATCATACTCGCCCCCATCTCAATTATTGATGTAGTTATTATAGCATTATCTTATTTATATTATACCTCAAAGCATCGCAGATAGATAGCACAGACAAGTAAAAACATTCTTTATTCTTTAATATTTAATAAAAGCTCATCTACTTCTTTTTTTAGGTTCACAAGCATTCCTAGCTCAGCATTAATACATCCCAATATACATTCAGGAATATCAGAAGCCTTTTCTTTCATTGCTTGTCCCTTTTGTGTAAGAGATACGCAAAGCAGCCTTTCATCATCAGTTGATCTTTCTCTTTTAATAAGCTCCATATGTTCTAATCTCTTTAAAAGAGGCGTTAGAGTTCCTGAATCCAAATATAGCTTATTACCAAGGTCCTTTAATGTGATTATATTGTTTTCCCATAATACAAGCATTACAAGATATTGGGGGTATGTCAGCCCTATCTTATCAAGAAATGGCCTGTAGATTTTAGTTATAGCCCTAGAAGCAGCATATATCGAAAAACATAATTGATTTTCAAGTTTCAAAGCATCATCATTTGTCATTTTATCATCTCCTCAAGCTAGCAAATTACTTCTATTTCTAAATTATAATTCATAATGACTATTTTGTTAATATATATTTTCTAAAACTATATTTTGTAAAATTAATAATTTATAATAGAAAAAGATAAATATTCCCTATAAATATTTGATCAACTCTCTAATATCATCAATAAGCATATCAGCGTCAGCTAATTCTCCCTCCATAGCGAAGCCATAGGTACAGCCTATAGTATAGATATTATTTTTCTTACCAGCTTCTATATCTTGTTTTCTATCCCCAACAATAACCATGTTCTCTGGGTACTTATCTTTAATGAGGTGTAGAATCTCATACTTTGGAATAAAATGATACTCATCTGAACATACAAGACTCTCAAAATATTTGTCTAAACAGAATAACTTGGTATGAGTATCTTTATAATAGGTCTTACAGTTACTTATAAAAATGAGATGATAACTCTTATCTTTTAAAAACTCCAGCGTTTCTAATGCTCCTTCATAAAGAAAAGGCTTTGTTTCCTGCATTTGCTTTTCCATTTCCTGCCCTATCATTTCACTGCACTTTTCACGTAATTCGGTACTAAGACTGGGCATAAAGTTCTCCCACATGTCCTTGGGATTAAACCCCAGCCAATAGCTTATTTCCTTGTCTGACCAATTTTTAGCATCAGCAAGTCCTTGTTCTGCAAGAAAATCATATGCTTTCCTAAACCCTGGGGCATATAACCTCAAACTGTCATGCAGGGTTCCATCATAGTCAAAAAATATTGTCTTTATGCTCTTAAAGGGTATCAAAATTCAGCTCACTCCAATATTAAAACTGTTTAAGAAGATTTGCCATTTCTATAGCAGTAACAGCGGCATCATAGCCTTTGTTCCCAGCCTTCGTACCAGCTCTTTCTATTGCCTGTTCGATTGTATCTGTTGTCAAAACACCAAAGATTACAGGGAGTTCAGTATCAAGAGATACATGAGCTATTCCTTTTGTTACTTCATTAGATACATAATCAAAATGAGGTGTAGACCCCCTTATAACTGCCCCAAGACATATTACAGCATCATACTTTTTAGACTTAGCCATCATTTTAGCTGCAAGAGGTATTTCAAAAGCACCTGGCACCCAGCTCATTTCAATATCATCTTCTTTAGCTCCATGTCTTATAAGAGCATCCATTGCTCCTGCTACAAGCTTAGCTCCAATAAATTCATTAAATCTTCCTGTAACAATACCGAACTTCAATCCTTTTGCGATTAAATGACCTTCAAATGTTTTCATCTTATTGCTCCTCCTCAAAGTTTAACATATGTCCAAGTTTTTGCTTCTTCGTCTTTAAATAATGTTCATTTTTTTCATTATGATTCATCTGTATAGGTACCCTCTCTACAACTTCTATTCCAAATCCTGAAAGTCCCTTAAGTTTTTTAGGATTATTAGTCATGAGTTTTACCTTAGTAATACCAAGATCAGCTAATATTTGCGTGCTTATGCTATAATCTCTTAAATCTTCTTTAAAGCCTAAAGCAAGGTTCGCTTCTACTGTATCAAGTCCCTGATCTTGAAGGGCATATGCCTTTATTTTATTAATAAGTCCTATTCCTCTTCCTTCTTGTCTCATATAGACTAAAACGCCTCTTCCTTCAGCTTCAATAGCTCTCATTGCCTGTGCATATTGTTCTCCGCAATCACATCTCAGTGATCCAAAGGCATCTCCCGTAAGACATTCCGAGTGAACCCGCACAAGTACCGGCTCACCGCTTGCAACATCTCCTTTAACAAGTGCAACATGATGTTCTCCATTTAATATGTTTTCGTAACCAACTATTTTAAACTCTCCATACCTAGTAGGCAGTGCTGCCTCTGAAGCCTTTTTGATACTGACCTCATGTCTGCGTCTGAAAGCTATTAGGTCTGCTATAGTTATCATTTTCAAATGATGCTTCTTCACATACTTTATAAGTTCTGGTACTCTTGCCATCTTACCATCTTCACTCATAACCTCACAAATGACTCCAGCTGGATAAAACCCCGCAAGCTGCGCTAGATCAACTGCAGCTTCTGTATGACCAGCTCGCTTTAGCACCCCGCCTTCCTTAGCCTCAAGCGGAAACATGTGTCCCGGTCTTTTAAAATCGTCCTCCGTCGCTATTGGATCTATCATCTTTTGCACAGTAACTGCTCTTTCAAAGGCTGATATGCCAGTTGTAGTATCCACTGCATCAACAGACAATGTAAAAGCTGTTTGATGAGAATCTGTATTTCTCTCAACCATTGGACGAATATTAAGTTCCTTTAGTCTCTTCCCCGCAATTGGCATACAAATAAGCCCTCTGCCGAATTTGGCCATAAAATTGATAGCCTCAGGCGTTGCCTTCTCAGCTGCCATTAGGAGATCTCCTTCGTTTTCTCTGTCTTCATCATCCACAACTACTATCATTTTGCCTTCTTTGATATCTTCAATTGCTTCTTCTATTGTATTAAATCTATACACTTTCCATCCTCCTCCTAAACTATAAAAATCCGTTCTCACTTAAAAAATTTATATCTATATCTTTTTTTCTTGGCTTTTCATCATGAGATCTAAATAATTTTTCTATATACTTACCCATCATATCGCACTCCAAATTAACTCTCTCACCTGCTTTTTTTCTAATAAGAGTGGTTACTTCTTTGGTATGAGGGATAACAGATACCTTAAATAGTTCTTCATCTACATAAGCTGCTGTTAAACTTACACCATCTATTGCAATAGAACCCTTTAAGATGATATATCTTAATATTTCTGGACCTGGTTCTATAGTAATCCATATTGCATTATCTTCTTTTTCATAGCTTTTTACGATCCCCATACCATCTATATGACCGCTTACTATATGTCCGCCTAACCTGTCACCTACCCTTAGGGCTCTTTCAAGATTAACTTCATCCTGTCCTTTTAGGAGATGCAGATTGCTCTTTCGCATAGTCTCAGCCATGACATCTACGGAAAAACTATTTGATTTAAAGTCCGTAATGGTCAGACACACGCCATTTGTACTGATACTGTCTCCAAGCTTTGCTTCCTTTAAAACTTTATTTGCCTTAATTGTGATTCTTGCTGATTTGGCACCTTTGACGACTGATTCAACTGTGCCAATTTCCTCTACCAGCCCTGTAAACATCTCCCTCACCACTCTCTTTTATATAGCCTTCAATCATAATATCCTCACCAAAACTTTGCACTTTGATATCATTTAAGATAATGGCATCCTTCATCAAGGTCCTTCCAAGCCCTCCTACGGAAGTCTTGGCCTCTCTGCCTCCTATGATTTTGGGAGCAATAAAAGCATTGACCTTATCAACGATGTTTGCTTCTAACGCTGAATAGTTAAGTTCACTGCCTCCTTCAAGAAGAACACTGTCTATTTTTCTTTTCCCAAGTTCTTTCATGAGATATTTTAAATCAACACCGTTATCTGTTAAGGGTGTTATAATAATTTCTGCTCCTTTGCTTTCAAGAGCTTTAAGCTTTTCTTTTTTAGCAATCTCAGTAGCAGCTATAATGGTATGTGCATTTGACTCCATATTTAATACATTTGCCTCCAGAAAAATTTTGGCACTCGTATCTACTATAATTCTCACAGGGTCCTTTGTATCACCTTCCTTCAATCTTGTATTTAAGAAGGGATCATCCTGTAATATTGTATTTGCTCCAACCATTATTCCTGATACCCTGTTTCTTAGGCTGTGCACATAACTTCTTGATACTTCATTTGTAATCCATTTAGAATCTCCTGCTCTTGTTGCTATTTTGCCGTCTAGTGTCATAGCCGTTTTGAGTATACAAAATGGAAGATTGGTTGTTATATACTTTAAAAATATCTCATTGAGTTTTTTGCTTTCTTCTTCTAATACACCAGTAACCACTTCTATCCCATGTTCCTTTAAGAGTTTAATACCTCTGCCTTCTACCTCAGGATTAGGATCCTCCTGAGCTATAACAACCTTTTTAATACCCCTATCAAGTATTGCGAGTGCGCATGGAGGAGTCTTGCCATAGTGTGAACAAGGTTCTAGCGTCACATACATAGTTGCTCCCCGAACATCCTCTCTTGCATTTCTAAAGGCATTAATTTCAGCATGAGGCCCTCCATAAACCTGATGATAACCTTCTCCTATAATCTTTTCATTTTTGACTATAACTGCTCCTACAAGAGGATTAGGATTAACATGACCAACACCTTTTTGGGCTAGTTCTAAAGCTCTTTTCATATACTTAATGTTCATATTCATAACACCTCTTGATATATTGTTTCCCACTATCAATAAATTTACGTCATGTATAAAAAATAAAAGCCCTGAATCTCTTCAGGGCTTAATATGAGCATATGTAACTATTTACCATTTATCTCTTTAAATAACAATAAATGATTTTAGCTTAGTGCTGTCATCTTCTTTCATCCAGACTGTACTGTTGGCTTCGGAATTTAACCGAATCTGCCTTACGGCTCGCGGGCTTTAACCGCCAGTGGGGAATTTCACCCCGCCCTGAAGATTTTATTCAATTTGTTGTTTCTAAATTTACCATTAAGTAACACTTTTGTCAACATGCACTTGTGCTTTCTTTATTTATGCTTACTCTATTTCGACCATTAAGTTTGGCCTCATATAAAGCATGATCAGCACACGCTATAAACGTTTCAATACTATCTGAGGCTTCTGGAATAATAGTAGCAGCCCCAAGACTCGTTGTCACATATGTATTAACCTCGGAATGGGCATGCGGCATACCTAATGCCTCAATATTTTTTCTAATCGTCTCCGCAATCTGGCTAGCCCCAGAACTATCAGTGTTAGGAAGAACTACAACAAATTCTTCGCCCCCATACCTTGCCGCAAAATCCCGAGTACGCTTGAGAGAGGAAAAAATGCGTTTTGCAACACTAATGAGACATTCATCTCCTTTTAAATGACCATAATGATCATTATATAGTTTAAAATAGTCTATATCAATCATGATGACGGACAGTGATTTCTTTTCTCTTACTGCTTCCTGCCAGCTCATCTTCATGTACTCGTCAAAATTTCTTCTATTCGGTATACCTGTAAGGCCATCAAGATTTGATAGAGAAAGAAGCTTTCCGTTTGCCTCCTGAAGTTCAAGAATTTCTTTTAATTTTTTTTCAAGCTCATCAGCTTTATCTTTTAGCTCTTTTGATTGCCTGTAAAGATTTAAAAATACATTGACTTTACTTTTTAATATAACAGGCTCTATAGGTTTAAATAAGTAGTCTACCGCTCCTATTTCATATCCCTTAAACATATATTTTTGCTCTTTATAGATAGCTGTTACAAATATAATGGGAATATGTCTTGTTTTTTCACTGCCTCTCATAAATTCCGCTACTTCAAACCCATCCATATCAGGCATTTGAATATCAAGTAATATCAGAGCAAATTCATGTTCAAGCATTAAACCTAAAGCCTCATTTCCCGAGTCAGCCTTAATGATATTACAACCAAAATCCTCTAATAATCCTTCAAGAACTAAAAGGTTTTCAGGCCTATCATCTACAATAAGTATATTGACATTATTATGATCCACTTTATTCACCTCGCCTTATTAAACGATTTAATAACTGCCCTATATCATCTAATGGTAGTACATGATCTACCTTTGATGCTTTTATTGCCATGTTTGGCATAATAGGTGACTCAGCAGTTTCTGGTTCCTGCACAATAGTGAGTCCTCCTCGTTCTTTGATACGCCGCAGTCCTATTGCTCCATCACCATTTGCCCCAGTAAGAATAATTCCAATTAATTTATCCCGATAGGTATCAGCTGCTGATTCAAAAAGGACATCTATCGATGGTCTTGCGTAATTAATCTTTTCATCTACCGATAATGTCAAGGTACCATCCTTTTCTACCATGAGGTGATAGTTAGGCGGTGCCAGATAAACACACCCAGGGCTAGCCCATTCTTTATCATCGGCTTCCTTTACCTGAATCTTACATAAATGATTTAAGTGCTTCGCAAGGAACCCATCTGATCTAGCGCTTAAATGCTGTACAACCAGTATCGGAACCAAGAAATCTTTAGGTAATACAGTAAGAATTGCTCTTAGTGCATCCATTCCTCCAAGCGAAGTACCCATCACTATAGCTTCATATTTCATATCTATTCCCCCACAATCATTTATATAAATGATCTAGTTTACTCTGAGGACTAAATCCCAAACTTTTTTTGAAACACTCTCTGTTTCAAATCAATCGCCTTAAACTTTTCTTCACAACTTGAAAATCTTAGGCTTTCTTTAGATCCTAGGCATAATATCCCTCCATGACATAAGCTTTCATGAAAAAGACTAATGACCCTATTTTGGAGTTCCTTATTAAAATATATAAGAACATTACGGCATAGGATAATATTCATTTCGCCAAATATACCATCTGTAACAAGATTATGATCTGCAAAAATAATTTTCTCTTTTAGACTTGGATCTACTATAACAGAATTATATTTTGCCATATAATAATCTGAAAACGAAGTGGTCCCTCCAGCTTGTTGATAGTTATAGGTATACTCTTTAATACTTTCAATAGGGTATATACCCTCTTTTGCCTTCTCAAGTACTACTTCGTTAAAATCTGTTGCATAAATTTGACACCTATCATATAACCCTTCTTCTTTAAGAAGTATAGCCATTGAGTATACTTCTTCACCTGTTGCACAGCCTGCATGCCAAATCTTCACAAATGGATAGGTTTTTAAGATAGGTATTACCTCTCTTCTAAGAGCCCTATAAAAATTAGGATCTCTAAACATCTCAGTAACATTGATTGAAAAATCTAATAATAAAATTTCAAAAAAACTTCTGTCATAAAGAGCCTTATAAAGCATCTCTGAGATACTTGCAAGTCCAGAAATAGAAAGCCTTCTCAAAACCCGCCTTTTTATATGCGCTTTAGAATAATTCCTAAAATCATATCCATACTTTAGGAACAATCCTTCTACTAAAAGGTTTATCTCAATATCTTCATTATCCATGTTTAATACTCTAGTGTCTTTCATCATTTATATAACCATACCCTTAAAAGTGATATTAGTCTATCGATTTCAATTGGTTTTGTTAGGTAATCATTTGCTCCTGCTTCAATACACTTCTGTCTGTCTTCCTTCATCGCTTTTGCTGTAAGAGCAATAATAGGCTTTTTAGAAAACCTTTTATCTTTTCTAATTTCTCTTATAGCCGTATAGCCATCCATCTCAGGCATCATAATATCCATTAAGACTAAATCAATATCCGTATGTTCTTTTAACTTATTTAGTCCTTCTTTTCCATTTCGTCCTACAGCAATCTTCATACCTCTTTCTTCTAGGATACTTGAAAGTGCAAATACATTTCTCATGTCATCGTCAACAATTAATATTTTTCGTCCTTGCAAAGACTCTTCCTTTTCTAGGGTTGTACGAATAATTTTTTGCTTTTTATCATCATTTTTTGAATCTAGTCCATGAAGAAATAAATTTACCTCAGCAACAAGCCGTTCTTTGGATTGTTTCCCTTTAATAATAATACTTTTAACATATTTTTGGAGTTTAAGTGCATCCTCTGGCGACAGTTGATCTTGTGTATAAATAATAATAGGCATATGAGTTAGATGTTCATGTGCTGCTTGCTCTAAAAAGTTTAGCCCTGATATATCCTTAGTGTTTATGTCTAATATCATACAATCAAACTCTTCTGTTTTTAATAAATGAATAGCATCCTTTGCTGTATCTGCTGATGAAATTTTAGTATCCTCTTTATATATAATTTCGTTTATACTCTCTTTATCATTCTCATTTATCCCTACTATTAATATTTTCTTAAAATTTTCCGCAGCAACCCTTTCAATCTGTGTAAATACCTGTTGGATTTTTTCTATACTTACAGGTTTTTGCATATAGCCTATCACACCGTCTTTTCTACTGCTGTCACTCGTATCATCATTTCCCGAAAGAATATGAATAGGAATATTGGTCATACCAGCTTCTTTTAGCCTTGCAATGACTTCCCAGCCGTTTATATCAGGAAGTCCTATATCCAATAAGATTGCATCTGGTCTATGTTTCTTAACAGACAGAATACCTTCTTCACCATTTACCGCAAGCGTGCAGTTATATCCTCTTTCTCCCGCAAGTTCCTGCAAAATATTAGCAAAGTGATGGTCGTCTTCAATAATAAGAAGTGATTTTTCCTTCTCTGATGCAATTTCTTTTTGATGCATTTGCTCATTTTCTAAGTTTACCATGTCTTTTGTATCCTTACTGACTTGTATGCTCTTAGAGACTTCTTGAGTTTCTTGGTTTATCGAAGATTTTAATGGAAGAAGCAAAGCAAACGTACTTCCTTCTCCTTCTTTGCTTATTAATTGAATACTGCCCCCTAATAGCTTTGCAAGCTCTTTTGTAATAGACAGCCCAAGTCCTGTTCCGCCATATTTCCTGCTAATCGTCCCATCTGATTGTTTAAAAGCTTCAAAGACAATAGAGTGTTTATCTTCTCTAATACCTATTCCTGTATCTGATACAGAAACAGAGATTGTCTCTTTATCTTTGCAGGATATTTCAAGCCTTACTTCTCCCTTTTCTGTAAACTTAAAAGCATTAGATAAAAAGTTATTAGTTATCTGCTTAACCTTATGCGCATCAGTTAAAATAAATTCCGGCAGTTCCTTATCTACTACTATTTTAAAATCCAACCCTTTATTCTCACTAATTTGGCTAAAAGATTTTTCCATATCGTAAGCTAATTCCTTAAAACTCATAGGTTCCAAAAGAACATCCATCTTTCCTACCTCAATCTTTGAAAGATCGAGCACATCATTAATCAACCTTAGAAGCTCCGAGCCTGAAGAGTGTATTGTACTGGCAAACTCCAGCTGCTTTTCAGTAAGAGGTGTCTGGTCTTTTTTATTTGCCAGAAGCTGAGACAGCACCAATATACTATTAAGAGGCGTTCTTAGTTCGTGTGACATGTTAGCCAAAAACTCTGTTTTATACTTATTAGCCACTTCCAGTGCTTCAGCTTTTTCCTGAATCTCTTTTTGAGCTTCCAGAAGATATTCATTCTTTTTATTGATATCACTTTTTTGTTGTTCTAGATTTCTTGAATGCTCTATAAGCTCTTCATTAATAACTCTTAATTCCTCTTGCTGTGCTTGCAGTCTTTCTTCTGACTCCTTTAGTGCTCTTGTCTGCTCTTCAAACTCTTCGTTACTTTGTCTAAGCTCTTCTTGCTGAACCTGGAGTTCTTCGGACTGTATAAGTGTTTTATCAAGAAGTTCTTCAGTTTTTAATCTAGCCTTAAGTGAACTTACGCTAATTGCAATTACTTCGCCAACTTCAGCTAAAAATACTTGCTGAATTGGTGTAAACTCCTTAAATGATCCAATTTCCATTACACATATGACTTCGTTATTAGCTATACACGGCACGACAATAATATTCTTAGGCACACTTTCTCCTGCACCTGATCTTATCTTAAAATAATCTTTTGGAACATCTGAAACTAAAATATTTTCCTTTGTTAGTATAGCCTGGCCTACAATGCCTTCTCCTATGTGAACTCTATCTAAAACTTCATTATATTTTTTATACGCATAGCCACCTTCAAGTTCATAGATGTTATCGTCTGATTTAATGTACAATGTTCCAATATCAGCATTAAGATATCTTGCTACATAGCATATAATATTACAGCTGAGGGTTTTGATATTATGCTCTCCGCTCATTTTTTCACTTAATTCTGCCTGACCTGTTTTTAGCCAGCTCTGATTTTTATTCTCTGTCATAATAATCTGCAGTTTTTCCATAAATTTATTAAAAAACTTTGCCATTTCTCCTAGTTCATCTTTCGAGTCTACCTTTAGTCTTACTTCTAGGTCTGCTTCACCTTCTGAAATATCTCTAAAAGTATCAGTAACTGTCTTAACTGGAAAAACAACCATCTTAATAATACCTATGGAAATTATAATTGATAAAAGAAGCGCTAAAGCTGCTACAATGACCATCTTAGTGATTAAAAGCTGATACTCTCTTTTTACGATAGGGTCATAGCTTGATTGTTCTTCTATAATTAAAAGTTTGATATCTTCTGCTACTGCCGAGACTTCTGCTCCTATTTCACGCTGATGACTAATAACGTCATTTCTATCTTTTATTACTGATGCTATTTTTATAAAATTTGTAACATAAATCTCTTTATCTGCTTCGATGCGTTCAAGAAGAGCCTTATCATTATCCCCCGTAGAAGAACTTTTCAGATAATCTATCTGCCGATCCATTTCTGTAAATAACTTCATTACTTTATCTGTTCTTTCAAAGTCATTCAGTTCTAGAAAACGTGAAACCTCTAATCTTGCTGCTAACAGATTATTCAGAGCTTTCCCACTCCTGTATAAATGTTGCTCATTGTTATGAATACTAGCTGTTTCTAATATCTGCAATAGACTTTTTTCAATTTCAGGTCCTTTATCTGCCAAAATATCATACAAATCAGCCTTCTCATTATTATATGTAATTATTTTATTAAAGTCGTCTTTGTATTCCCTTGAATGGGCTAAAATACGCTCCATGTTTTTTTGTTCTTCAACACCCTGCATACCACCGTTAAGTTCAAAAATAAATCCTTCCATCTTTTCAAATCGCGCCTTAAAAGTATCCTTATAAGATTCCTCTCCCAGCTGTATAAATTTTTCGGCGGCAAGGCGGCTCTCTAGTAAATTAGCTTGTATCCTTCCAACAAGCATTTGATTTCTAGCGATTTCTGTATACATAGAAAAAATATTATTTAATCTTGCTATCCCAAATAGCGAAAAAACAACTGAAATCATTAGTAAGATAAGAATGACGCCAAATCCAATAGATACTTTCGTTCGCAGCTTTAAATTTTTTAATAATCTCATATTTGCATACCTCTTTCACAGACATATATATCAAGAATCTTATCCCTGTTCACTACTGCTTTCCCATAGTACTATTATAATTTACATCACTAGTTTTCTCTACCATTTTCGTCAATTTTCGTGTGTTTCTATATTTTACCAGAGCTTATTCTTTTTAAATAAGCTCTAGTACCTTCAAAACATTTTGTGCGATATTTCTCTCAGTCCCCTTATAAGGAAAACAATGAATATGAATAGCTGGATTAAAATTTATTTCTATAATCGAATAGCTGCTCTCCTCATTCTTATAATCTTCTAACATCATATCAACACCGCAAAACTTAGCTCCTGCTGCTTTAGCTGCTTTTACCGCAATCTGCTTAAACTTACTAGGAATACTGTCAGTATAGTCAATGCTGTCTCCTCCTGTACTAATATTAGAGTTTTCTCTAAGATATACTATCTCTAGAGCCTTAGGAATTGTGTTAAAATCCATTCCTTTTTGTTTTAAAAAGAGCTCGCTGCTTGTATCCAGCTGAATCTTCTCCAATGGTGTTTTATAACCCTTTCCCCTTAACGGATCTTTGTTTTTTGCTTCTACGAGCTCCGCTATCGTATGAATCGCATCCCCTTCTACATTAGCTGGTACGCGGTGAAGGATGCCGGCAACTTCATCTCCTATAACCAAAAATCTATATTCCTTACCTTGTGCAAACTCTTCAATAAGAACAGTATTATCATGTTTAAAGCCTATCTCAAGAGCACGTTCTATATCTTCTTTAGGCGCTCCATTTGGGAAAATGCTGATACCTGTTCCAAAATTTGTTGACTTAGGTTTTACTACAATGGGAGTGTTTTCATATTTAAGAGCAGCAGTCCTAATGTTCTCTTTGATACTAAGTTCTATTCCCTTTGGTACACATACATCATGCTCTTCTAATACCTTTTTTGTAACTGTTTTATTTTCCATTATCAGCATTGTGATATAACTGTCTTTAGATGTTTTAGTAGCTTGCTTAACATACTCTACTTTATCTCTTTTTCTAAGGGCTATGAAATTATCTAGAGGATCCAGCACTTCAACTTGAATGCCTGTTTTAATGGCTTCCTTCATAAGAATCTGTGTTGAAAGTTCAAGATGCTCATATCCTTCAAGTTTATATCTATTATGATAGGCACTTTGTCTATATTCCTTCGCTAACCTAATATGTGCTGGCAAATAACCTTCTTCTTTGGCTCTCTCAGCCATCTGATAAGCATAGGTTTGTTTTGAATCAAGTACTTTTTGTCTCATTTTCTCTATAAGACTTTCTCTATCAAGACACAGTACTTCACTCATATTTTTCACTTCATCAAGTATATTAAGAGCCCATTCTCTTTTAGTCGTTTCTTCGCCGTCTTTTATGAGGCATACATTTTCCATTCCACCTTTAGAAATTAACTTTTGATTAAATAGGGCATCTTGCTGCCACTCTTTATAATTTGTTTCTTCTTTAAGCAATAGATAAAGCATAAAAATATGAATAAAATCTAAATCATCTAGACTAATGCCTCCTTTTTCAAATGGATTAATATCTATACTTCTAATCTCTATATATTGAATGCCATCCTCTGTTATTGAGTTTAAAAGATCTTTGTTATCTTTTGCTTTTGGTCTGATTTGTGTATAGAGCTCTTTGTGACTTTGTATAGTGTTTTCTTTAACAAAGTCTTCTATGCTTTTAACATAGCTTTCTACACTCGCATAATCAGGAAATAAATCAGTATGATTTTTATAACCGCATTCTCCATTACGATAAGATATGGCTCCCTCATTTGAAAAGCTGTCTCCCTTAATAGGTATTAACCCTTTTGTACAAGTCTTAGTATAGCTGCTATGAATAATAGGCGCTGCTCCTGTAAGGTAAATAAGAAGCCATCTATATCTTAAATAGTTTCTTACTACTTTTAGATACAGACTGTCCTTAAACAACTTATACCCCATACTGGGTTTTTGGTATGCATATAACTTTTTAAATAATATATCATCAAAAGAAAAATTATAATGAATCCCTGAAATAAGCTGCTTTTTTCCGCCATATTTCTTAAATAGCTTTTCTCTGTATTCTCTAGCTTTTTTACATTCTCCGCAGTCACTATATTTAGCAATGGGTATATGCTCATCTTCTGGTATATCACAGGGCATAGACTGTGGCCATAAATATTCATCACCTATTTCAAGCGCTGTAATATCATAAAGTGCATTTATAAAATCATAAGTTTCCTTAGTTGTTTTAAGTGCAGGGGTAATAAGCTCTACTTGACTTTCTGAAAAGTCTGTAGTGATGTAGGGGTTTAACAACTTATCACCAAATACTTCCGGATGATTCGTAACAGCCAGTTTTCCATCCCTATTTATGCGAAGAGCTTCTCTTTCTATCCCAAACCTCCCGCTTAAGAGTTCTTCCTTATCAAATAGTTCTCTAAATAAATCAAGCATTCTTATACTCCTTCCGAACTTTAAAGTTATACACCAGATAGGCAATACTGCCTTTTAAAATACTTGAAACAGCAATACTTAACCATATACCATTCACTCCCCAAAAGAGTATAAACAGCATAGCAAGCGGTATACGCAAGATGGTAAAAACAATGCTGATGGCAGCTGGTATTTTAGGCATACCAAGGCCCGTAAAGACTCCGTTTGAAATCATTTCTATATTACCGAATATTTGTGCCATACCTACGATGCGAAGATAGCTGCTTACAATTACAATGGTATTTTGCTCTTTGACAAATATCCTAGCCAGCTGCGCCGGCATTACAAAAAACAAAAAAGCTGCCAGTAAGGAATATACCGTTCCTATTACAAGTGCTGTCCTATATCCCTTATGAATACGATGATATTTTTTAGCACCGTAGTTTTGACCTGTGAAACTAGCTACGGCTCCGTTTAATCCCCCTACTACCATAAAACTGATAGATTCTATTTGAAATCCAATCTTTTGAGCTGCTATAGCATCTGAACCAAATCTTGCTATCATTCTAGCTAAAATAATCCCCACCAGAGTGAACAGAATTCTTTGGACCGCCATTGGAAACCCCAAGTATATGACTTCTTTTACCATTTTATATTTAATACCCATCTTGCTTTGATATCTAAAAAGATTCTCTCCTTTGATATTAAACAAAGCAAACATGACCATATTAGCAATGAGGGTAGCAATCCCTGCCCCTAATATCCCTAACTTAAAACTATAGATAAGCAAGGGATCCAAAATAATATTCATTACTACACCTAATGCGTTAATCTTAAAGGCTCCTTTTGTATTCCCAAAGCTTCCTAATACCCTTGTGTAGAACATATTAAAAAAAGAGAAAAATAAAATAGGTATATTAATAAGCAGATAAATATAAGCATTTCTTTCCACATCTGCATGATTTAGTTTTAAAAAATCTATAAAAACTTTTCCAAATAATAGGAGTATCATGCCATATAACAAGCTTATGGCTAAGTTTAGCATAAGTCCAGCGTTCATATAGGCTGTTACCCCTTGCTCATCCTTATTCCCAGCAGCATGGGCTATCTTTATGCCTGCTCCTGTGATGACAAGTGCATTAATTGCATAGCCTAAAGTTATAAAGAATCCCGATGAACCAATACTAGCTACCGCATGACTGCCTAAACGCCCCACCCACATCATATCCACAAGATTATAGGTTAGCTGTAAAAAGGAACTTCCCATAATTGGCAATGCAAGAGCAATAATGACCTTAATAATGCTTCCTTCAGTTAAGTCAATCTTCTTCATTCATTATGCTCCTTATAGGCTTTTAATGCCTCCGTAAATAGGGTAAAACTCTCAATAACCTGTTCTCTCTTTTCTTCAGGAACAAGTTCAAATATTTCAGTATAATAATCATTACATTTGTTTTCAATAGTCTCATAAAGCTTGTGTCCTTTATCCGTAAGTGTCAAGCTTACATATCGCCTGTCTGAACAATTGGTAATTCTATCTATCAAACCCGCTTCAACCATTCTATTTGCTGTCCTGCTAAGTGTACTTGAGTCTATCCCTAAAGCATCAGCAAGATTAACTATACACACTTCTTTTGTCTTCCCAAGCTCTGCAAGGATTTGAGCCTGAGCTAAAGTAATTCCGCAGCAGCCGACTTCTTCCTTCATTCTCCAACTCATATCATATTCTAATTGATTTATTTTTTCTCTTAATAATTTTACCTTTTTTAAATCCATTGGCTTCTCCTTTCCTACTCTTTTATTCTAAGTAGATAGTTTCTGCTTATTTAATTGTTTTATACAATAGTTGTATCATGCATCTATTGTATCATGCATCTCTTTTTTGTCAATGAACAATTAAGCATTGAATGTAAGATTATTTTATTGTATAATAAAATCTCAAGATGGAAACAATTAACTTTATCTTGCTGGGATGTGGCTCAGGTGGTAGAGCGCTTGTCTGGGGGGCAAGAGGTCGCGGGTTCGAGTCCCGTCATTCCAACTAAATAATAAAACGCTATATACATTGAGATGTTCCTGATCCCAATACATATAGCGTTTTTGCATTTTCACAATAATTTTCTATTGCCGCATCCGACGGATTTGTTAATCCCTAATCTTCTCAATGATTTTAATAACATCTTTTGGTTTTAAAACCTTTCCAAAAGAAACAACCTTTTCATCAATAACCAGTGCTGGAGTACTCATAACCCCATAAGCCGTAATATCTTTAAAATCTGTTACTTTAACGATTTCCGCCTCCATATTCATTTCTTTTAAAGCCATCTCAGTGTTTTCTTTTAAAGTAATACAATTTTTACACCCTGACCCTAAAATCTTAATTACCATAGTGAATCCCTCCTAAAAATTATATTTAAAAACCTAAATACCCAAAAGCATTAAAGGAGTATCCAATAATAAGAATTCCAGTTGTTACAATCCCTGCAAATATTAAAAGCAGGTTTATTTTAACTACTTTTTTCAGCATAATCATAGATGGAAGCGACAATGCCGTAACAGCCATCATAAAGGAGAGTGCTGTCCCAATTCCTACTCCTTTTAAAACCAAAGCTTCTGCGATAGGCAATGTTCCAAAAATGTCCGCATACATTGGAACGCCAACAAAGGTAGCTAGCAGAACAGAATACCATTTATCCTCACCTAGCACTGCCGCTATCACTGGCTCTGGAATCCAGTTATGGATGGCAGCACCTATTCCTACCCCTATCAAAATGTATAACCAAACCTTTTTTATAATATTTAACACTTGATCTTTAGAAAAGTCTATCCTGTCCCTAGTTGTTAACTCTTCCTGTTCAACTTCAAGTACTTTATTGCTGAAAACGAACGACTCCACATACTTTTCAAGTTTTAACTTGCTAATAATAGTGCCTCCAATAACTGCAAGTATAATGCCTACCACAACATAGGCTAGTGCGATCTTCCAGTTAAATATACTAGCGAGCAGTATAACAGATGCCAAATCAACTAAAGGTGAGGATATTAAAAATGAAAATGTAACACCAATTGGCAGCCCTGCACTTGTAAATCCTATAAAGAGCGGAATGGATGAACAGGAGCAGAAAGGTGTCACGGTTCCTAAAAGTGCCCCTAGTATATTTGCCGAAATACCATTAAACCTGCCTAGAATTTTTTTAGTTCTCTCCGGCGGAAAAAAGCTTTGTATATATGAAATTCCAAATATCAACACTGATAGCAATATAAATATCTTTACAACATCATAAATAAAGAAGTGGATACTTCCTCCAAGCCTGCTCTCTGCATCTAATCTAAATACATATTTTACAAGCAATGCGACTAAGTTACTTAGCCACTCCATCTTTAGTAATTGACTGTTTAGCCATTCAAATAATGACAAAAAATCACCCCCTCATATCTTGCTTTTATTGACTATATTCAGTGACCTTTACACCAATATCTCTGAACCAGTTGACTAGTAAATCTACTCTACTTTTAGCAATAGAGTATTTCATCCAAACACCATCTCGTCTGCTGATTACTAAACCACTTTCACATAATATTTTCATGTGGTAGGAAAGAGTAGGCTGTGTTATGTTGAACTCTTCGAGTATCTTACAAGCACAAAGTTCCCCTTCCGAAAGCAAATCAAAAATTTTCACTCTCGTTTCATCCGACAGCGCTTTCATAAGCAGCGCATATTCTGCATAACCTTTATCCATTGTATTCATCCTTTCTTAGACTACAGTTCACACATAGACAATCATCTATATCCAGTATATTCCTAGACATAGATAATTGTCAATACCCTTTTTTATCCAGTTCACTTCCAACTTTAAAACCTCATACTGTTCAATATTCCTCTGTAAAAATAAAAAAGCAACAGATTATATACCTTTTTCGGGTAAAGATCCATTGCTCTTATTTCTATAGGCCTACGGCCTAACAAAAGTATCTTTTTAGTTATTTTGCAAACTTAATAGCATAATACAAATACATTACTTCCCAATAAAATTTATCTATTGGGACACTGTTTGTTGTATATAGTCTATATAATTCCAGCAGCATATTGTATAAAGAACTTTTAGGAATGTAAACACTATCCTCGACTATGGAACGTATAAATAGATCAATCATCTGCATGAATGGCACCTCTAATCTATTCTCTTTACTAATATGTATTACATCTTACCATTGTCCTATTCTCATTTCATAAGATAAGCCAAAAGCTCTCATCCGCTTAACAGATGAGAGCTTTTATTGTTTTATGATTCAAGTTTAATCTTTGATACTTTATGACAAGAACTGCATAAATAGTTTGCACCATCTGCCATTACTTCTTGTATCTCCATAAATTCTCCGCAGTGTGGGCATGGCCTATAGCGCTTAAGTCCATAAGGCAAAGCCCCTGTTTTATCATTGGATAAACGTTTTTTATCAGCTGTTACTTTATCAAATTCTTCCATACGCTTTGACACGTCTTCTGCTGCAAATTGTTTTTCAGAAACTTTTTCGAAATCCTGCATTCTTTTTTCAATGCTCATAACTGCTCCTCCTGTATCCTATAACCGTGAGAGTTCAAATTCTTTTTACATTATAGCATACATTTACACGTTATAAATAGGATTTAAGAGATAAGAGCATGGCCAATTTCCGCTATACTCATTGATGCTTTTTGTACTAGTGCCATCAGCTCTTCTTGTGTCATTTTAAACAAGTATTGTACATTATCTTGTTTGGACTGAATATCTGATGCTTTGATAGCCTGAACATCATACTTTCCTTCTAATGTCAGACCATAGTTTTCACCATAACCATCTGCACTTAGTAAGATGTTATGCATATTTACACTAACATTCTTATGAGTCTTATTAAGATTCATTGTTCCTTCTAAGAGCGCAGAAAACTCTGCTTCATCTTGAGTTCCCATACTTGCTTTTAGTACGAGGTTATTTTCTTTTTCCTCCGTATTATAGTTTATATCTAAATTCGCCTGACCTACCGTGCTTTCATTTTCAGTAACTTGAATACTCATATGATGTTGTAACTGACCCGTCATCTCGCCATAGTTGCTGTCCGACTTAACCAGCAGCCCCATTTGTTCTTCATCACTTTTCATAGTTAATGCTATTTGGGCTGAATCTGTGATAAAATGATTGCCTAATAATGCTGTATCAAGCACGATCTCCATGACTTCTCCATTCATGCCTAGTGAAGCTTCCGAAATGGTTTCTGCGATATGCTTCTTATCATCTATCATCAGCTTTGTTTTTAGACCCATAAAATCTATCTTATCAATTTCTTTATTAAATTCATCTATTGTTTTATTTATGTTTGCCTTAAGCGTTTCACCTCCAGCAGTTGTTTGCATAGCATCTATAGTACTGATGTAATCGCTAAAAGCTTCATCCTGCATACACATGCTAAATACATCCTTGATATAGCTTTTAATTTGATCCTCTTCAAAAACTAGCTCATAGGCCTTATATGTCTTACCAGTATTACTGCCCTTAGCATTTGCTTTACCTATATATTTTACATCTGCTTGTTTGAAGGCTTCTTTGCTTCTTTCGGTAACTTTCTTAACAAGTTCCTCATTAACTTCTTGTTTAGAGTATGTCTCAAAATATTCTTTTACAGCATTGTAGCCCGCTTCATCTATAGACTGCCCTGTTAGGGTATATAAAGCCGACTTATTATAGTCTTCAATAAACGTCCCCAGATTAACAGAGATATATTGTTCAAACAATTTAGGGATAACTATCCCGACTTCCTGTTGATTTTTATAAACTTCAGCAGCGATTAGTTCAAGACTGTCTTGATTAATAGCTAAATATCCATTAATATGACTTCCGGTCTTATCTTTTTTAAGTTCTCCAGATACGCCTATACCCCGTATAATCCCCTTAAGCCCTTCTGTCCCTTCACCTTCCATATCTTTTAGTTTCAGTTCAAAATAATTTTGCACGGCTTCACTTTGCATAATTTCTTCTCTTAGTGTAATACCCAGCATCTCATTGGCATCTTTAGTTTCTTTCACTAAATCTTTTTGAGTTATTTTAATCGCATCTGCAACAAACACCTTAGGTAATACTATGGGAACTACTACTTGAGCCAGTGCTGCTCCTGCAATACAAATACCAATTATGACTGCTACCATTTTAACTGCAGCTGCGCCTCTTATCTTTTTATGTAAGTTTTCTTCTTTTTTAACTGATACTACATTTGTATCATCTTGCATATTGTTATCACCCAGTAAGTTGTTATCTGACATCTTGTTCTCCTAACTTTATTTTTATCCAAAAGTCTCAAAGGACCTTGAGACATCATTTTACCATTTAAGTCATGAGATTACTATATGATCCTATAAGAATCTATACCTTATTAGGCAAGTAAAATATTCCATTAAGCCAACTCGTTTTTTAGATGCCTTTAGCAGCTCATATCTGAAACTCAGCATTTTCTCTTTATCTTCCTTAGTTAATTCTAGCTGACTATATCTGGCAACTAGAAATAATTCGGTTATTTCTCCGAAAGTAGTCTCTTGAAAACTGATGAGTCTATCTACCCTTCTTGCAAAAACCTTTTCCGTTTCTCCTAACCTAATAGAGAGATCTTGATGTGAAAGCAGCTTCAAATAGACGTTATACAAATAAAGTATTGCCGCTCTGCAGTTCATTTTTTCAAGCCTGCGTTTTCTCATCTTATAAAGAAGGATGACACCTCCAAGTAATCCTAGTATAGTCCCTCCGATGATTACCTTGTAGATATGAAATTGTCCTCTACCATCTAAAGTTATTGTAGGAATCTCGCCAGTATAGGATCCTTGCCCATTTCTCATAGCCTCCTCCATACTAAACTCACTTCCTTCTATTGTTTCTGAGTGCCTATATGGAGGTGTTGCCTCAAAGATTATCCATCCCATCCCTTCAAAATAAACTTCAACCCATGCATGAGCTCTTTTATTTGTAACCCAATAAGCCGTTTGACCCGCTTCCGGCGTTTTAGGAAGCACATAGCCTTCCACATATCTGCTTGGAATGCCAATACTTCTTGTTAATATAGCTAGGGCCGATGCAAAATAAGTGCAGTATCCCTTTTTATTTTCAAATAAAAATTGATCTACAAAATCTCTCTCTTCCTTGGGATTACCTGGCCTGAGGGTATAAAAGTAATATTCTGTAAGATATTCTTCTATCGCTTTGACCCTGTCATAATTATTGTTTTTCCCTTGAGTAATAGATCTCGCTAATTCTTTTATTCGTATGGGCAATGCTTCTGGAAGCTGCGTATAGTGCCCAGTTATAATTGCTGCATGATCTGACCACTTAGTAATAGCTTCCATATCATCAGGATACTCTTCTTTTATCTCATTATAAAATCCAACTTTGCTTTTTCTAATGACCTTTTTAAACCTATCACTTGTATAGTGAGGCTCATAAAACTCAGCCGTATAAGTAAAGTTTTTGTTTGCAGCTTTCTTTAAACTTAGAGCATCTGATTGTATTAGGTAAACATCTCTCTTAAAACTTGTGATATCAAATGACTCCATCTTAGAAGGTATAAAAAGAGACTTTGTACTCATATTAATATATCTTACATGAGCTGTATTTTTATCAAATAAAGTCTCTATACTGTCTTCATTATTACTTAGCCACTTAACCCCTTCTATGGTTTCAGTAGTATCTTCCAGTCTTTCATCATTTAAATCAATCACTACTGGCTCTTCTTGTGTATTTTCCCATGCATTCCCCGTATAGACATCATAGGATATAGCTTTTAGGTAAGTAGGATAGGGTGTTTCTACCTTAAGTACAGTAATATCCTTGAGTGTTATATCACCTCCCAAAAGGCCATCATTTTCCTGAAACCCTGCTGATTCAACTGAGAAGTTATCTGCAATATAATAATACTGTTTCCTCACAAGAAAATCTGTAAGATCATGCAGCCATTTAGATTGGTAAGGATAAAAATTTGCAAGAACTGCTCCGCATATTAAAATAACTGTTCCTATGTAAATACTTGTTTTCATAAAGGCTTTATAGGTGCCGTTACTCATTTCGTCTAGTTCTTTTTTTAAAGAAAAGTATCTGCTCTTAAAAAAATAAATAAGACTTGTAAAGATAAACAAGTATAGTGCGATCGGACTAATTGCTCTTCTTTGCGTCACTTCAAACCCAAAAAGTGAAGCCCCTCCCATAAAGAGCAGTGAGAATTGAAACCTTTTTATCGTAAAGATGTAAATAATGCATGCTATCACTATGCACAAGATGATTACAAAATAGCTGCTATAGCTATCTCCTTCTACTGGGTAACCCGATACACACCTTATAACCCATTTAGCAAAGTGTATTGCCTGCTCTAAGAGTGATTCCCAAGCAGAACTAATCCTATGCTTCTTGTATAAAAAAAGGCTTTCACCTGCTGCGCAAACAGCAAGGGAAATACAAGTTATCACTAGTGTAAGCTTATTCATTAAAATAACGCACCATATACTTAGAACTATCATAGTAACTGCCATAAGTTTAAGAGGTGAGAACTTAAGTGCTAAGGCAAAAACAATCATATAGGTTAAACTAAATGTCATAAAACACATCCATATAAACCAAGTAAAGCTATCCATTATTTTTTGTTTAGTGTTTGATTTTATTATTTCCATAAGTTTTAACACTCCAAAATAGATTGAATATCATCGTTAATCTCTACTTTATATACCCTAACATTCATTTCTTGTAATGCTAAAATGATTGTTTCCCTGTCTGCCTTTTGAGCCTCATTTGATGGAACAATATCTGCCGGTGAAATATAGAGTAGTAGGATTGAATACCCCTCATGGCGGCACATACTTATTTGACCGTATATTTTTTCGTTAAGGTTTGATGTAACCAAAACAACAGTATTTCTTTCTGTCCCTCCCCCTAAGGCGAGCTTTACTGTATCTGAAAACTCTATTTGACTTTCAAACTTTATCTTAAATAAAGTATGATAAAGACTTTCAAAATAAGAATAGTCCACTGCTTTTTTCTTCGTCATCTCATGATCATGGTATATTAAATTTACTTCTAAGTTATGCTGCAGACAATAATGTATAACAGCAATAGCTGCCTCAACAACCTTATCTTCTAATATAGTATTTTGAATGAGTGTATAAGGATTCTCAGTTAAATCCAAAAGCATAGTTGCTCCCACTGTAATGGTACTATCAAAATTTTTGACCATGATTTCATCTTTTTTAGCACTTAACTTCCAATGAATTTTCTTAATACTGTCACCATAAGCATATTTTCTCATTTCAGATATTGTAATTCTGTCCTCTTCCTTACCACTTAGTACTCCTTCTACATAGGATAATTGATTAGTACAGATGGGAAATTGACTTAAAGTAATAATTCTTGGATAAACAGTAATATACTTAGGCTCTAATACTTGATATTTAAAACTCAAGAGACCCAGAAAATCCTTAATTTGAATTTGTTTAAGTCCAACCTCGTAGTACCCTCTGTAGAGGCAATCTATCTCAAAATCATATCGCCCTCTACTAAAAGGTAAAACAGCTATTTTTTTTGTTTTAAAGTGTTTTGTAAAAATAGTGTCTACTCCATAAAATAATATTTCAATGTATGGATATAAAATTTTAGTTTCATTCACAATATCCACATTAAAATGCACCTTTTCTCCTTTAGTTACAAACTTCTTATCCACGCCTTGCAAATAGCTGAATTTAAAATAAATATACAGCGTATAACTAAAAGATACAGCAGCAATAAGCAAAATGGTATAAAAGAATAACGATGAAACAATGCCTGGATAAAAGTAAGAGAAAGTCATAGCTAATACTAAAAAAGTGCCATACACTACTCTATTTCTTTGCATGATGGTTCACCACTGGTACTCTTACTTTACTGATACTGTCTTTTATAATATCTGCTCCTGTTACTTTTTTGAGCTTAGCCTCCTGACGCAGTAATATTCTGTGAGCTAATACCGGCAGTGCCATTTTTATAACATCATCCGGAAGCACATAATTTCTTTCATTATAAAAAGCCCATCCTTGCGCTGCTCTTAAAAGATTAAGAGACCCTCTGGGACTTGAGCCTAATATAGCCTCTTTATGTCTCCTTGTTTCTTCTATGAGGTTAACGATAAAGTAATAGATGCTGTCATCTGCATAAACTTCTTTTATTTGTTTATGTATTTGTATGATTTCCCCGCCATCTGCAACTGCCTGAAGGTCGGCAAGCGGGCTTTTCACCTTAAAACACTTTAATAGCTGCATCTCTTCTTCTGCGGTAGGATACCCCATACTAATCTTCATAAAAAATCTGTCAAGCTGGGCTTCGGGAAGTGGAAATGTCCCCACATACTCAACTGGATTTTGTGTTGCTATAACCATAAAAGGCTCTGGCATCTTATAGGTATTGCCATCTACTGTTATTTGTCCTTCTTCCATAACTTCTAGTAAGCTGGACTGCGTTTTTGGTGATGTACGATTAATTTCATCTGCCAAAATAATTTGATTAAGAATAGCACCTTTTTTGTAATCAAATTCTCCTGTTTTTTGATTATAAATTGAGAATCCTGTTATATCTGTAGGCAGAATATCAGGTGTAAATTGAATGCGTTTAAAAGTACTGTCAATCGACTTTGCCATAGCCAGTGCTAAACTTGTTTTACCTACTCCCGGAACATCCTCTATAAGTACATGTCCCTTGCAGATAAATGCTATAACCATGAGTTCAACTGCCTCACGTTTGCCTATAATGACCTTTTCTACATTTTCAATGACATCTTTGATAACCCTTACTGATTTCTCCATGTGAAAATCTCCCCCAAGCTACATAAGAATAAAATCATTTATTTCTATAATATCACAATTTTCAAACACTTAATAACCCTCTATCTTGTGATAATGATGCAAAAAATTGCTCACCTTCTTATGGTGAGCATGAATAAATCATTTAATTTATATGTTTCCTAAAATCACCTTATGAAGATATCTTCCTGCAGTTTCTTCTGCTTTTCTCATAAAACTTATATCAGTTGGAGCACTTTGAAGCTTATATCTTGGGAAATATCTTGAAAGGTGCAAAGGTATATCAGGGTTTACGGTATTTAGAAATCTTGCAATTTCTTCTACTTCCTCCAGACTGTCATTTTCTCCAGTAACCAGTAACGTTGTGATCTCCACATGACATGCCTTTGCAGCCATTTCGATAGTCTTTAGGACAGGATTTAAACTTCCTCCGCAAAGGTCTTTATAGTATCTCGTACTGAAGCTTTTTAAATCAATATTCATGGCATCTATATAGGGAAAGAGCTCCTTTAAAGGCTCCTCACTGATATAGCCATTTGTTACAAGTACAGTAGATGCGTTCTTATCTGCTTCTTTTAGAAGTTTGGCTGAATCATAAACGTATTCATACCAAATACTTGGCTCGTTATAGGTAAAGGCAATGCCTATATTATTTTTAGTTGTCATCACTGTCTCCACCAAATCTTCTTTTGGCACAAATGTACTTTGGGCTACTGACTGAGAAATACTGTAGTTTTGACAAAAGTCACAAGTAAAGTTGCATCCAAAACTGCCTACAGATAAAATCTGTGTGGAAGGTCTAAAATAGTAAAGCGGCTTTTTTTCTATAGGATCTAAGGAAATAGAGGTAACTTCTCCATAATTGATGGTGAAGAGTTTTCCATCTTCATGTATTCTTACATTACATTTACCAAAATGTCCATCTTTAATGACACAGTTGTGAGGACACAAAAAACAGTGAACTTTATCCTTGATCTTTTCATAAAACAATGCTTCAGTTTTCATCGTATCAATCCTTTATCTAGTCCTCTTTGTGACGAATGACTTCAAATTTTTGAATACTATAGGCTTCATAAGGCTTTATGCCTGCTTTTTCAAGAGCAATAGAAATCTGTTCTTCTACTGTATTTACCCCTTCTAAATCCGGAAGTAAAAGTCCTGTCTTCCCTCCATTTTTCACGATGACCCCATATTTCTTTGGATCTAATTCTTCCTTTATACATGAAACGGGTTCTGTCAGAACATCCACCGAAAAATCAATATCTAAAAGCTCCTCTTTTTCTACTTCATAAAACCTTGGGTCATGAAGGCCTGCTTCAATAGCATTACGTATAATTTCTTCTGCAATACTCCCCGTTGCTGGAAATATCGTTCCAATACATCCCCTTAGCTCCCCATGTTTTTTAAGAGATACAAAAACACCTCTTTGGGTATTTTTCATTTCTTCCGTGACATAACTTGGAAGCTGACTTATTCTTTTTTCTGTGTTTAAATACACTGTAAGACTTTCTCTAGCAAGTCTCACATAAGGATCACTTTGCTGATGTTTCTTTTCATAAGCTGCTCTTCGAAGCCCCTCAAGTTCCTGCAGCTTAGAAGCATCCTCTGAAATAATATTAAACTTCATAACCCCATAACCTACTCCAAAAGTTCCTTCATAACTTAAGAGCTCTCCGTTAAATTTCTTTCCTTCAAGTGTGCCGAGTAAAATAGCTGCAGAGCGTCTGCCGCATTCTCCAGCCTCACACACCATTTCTTTATCCATAGTAAAAACGCCTGTTACATCTCCAGCTGACAAATGGCGAATAAATTCAGTATCAAACTTTTCACCAAAGGGGCTATATTCATAAGGCCCCTTTTCTTTTAATTTATGAGATAAATCTCCACTTGCTATAAAAACTGCTTTTTCGTCTATCTCTTCTACTGCCCTGCAAACAGCCATCCCGAACTTATATAAATCAATATCATCTAAAGCAGCATAAGTAATGTGTACAAGCTTGTAATCTTTATAATACTTATTAATGAAATAAAGTGGAACCATGGCCCCATGGTCTAAATAAACAGAAGTATTATATTGGTTTAAGAGAGAATGCGTTGCCATAACAACGGAGATATTCTCACTGTATGAAAGTTCATAAATTTTACTAGTAAGAGCTTTGTTAATACTAAGCTTCATAGAGATTTCCTTAAATCCAAAGTCTTTCAAATCACCATATATTTCATCCTCATAACTTAATGCAATCGCATTTTGAAACATTGTGCCATGAGGCGTTACAAGTATAATCGTACTTGGTGCTTTTTGGGTAATCTCCGTCGCTATACTATGCAAGCTTGCACTAGTCGCACTAATCTTTTTTTCTTCACCTTTACCTATTTCCGGAAGCACAATAGGTGGGTGCGGAAGCAAATAAAAACCTTGTAAACTCATAATAATCACCTCGCGAACTTATTTATACTGAGTATACCTGTTAGTTTGACCTATTTACAAGATTACATTCTTATAATAATCTGATGGACATGCGAAAAAGTCCCAATACCTTTTTTGGGTACTGGGACTTTTTGCTGCATTTGATGTTCCCGGCGGGAATCGAACCCACGGCCTACCGCTTAGGAGGCGGTCGCTCTATCCTTCTGAGCTACGGAAACATTGAACTAATACTTTTACTGCAACTATTATAGTACATTTTTATATGCTTTTCGTCAAGTCTTTATTTAATGCCAAATAGGTATTTGACTTAAATAACTTTTTAACGTCAGATACCTATTTAACTATAATGTTCCCTTGGAGCCAGCAGGTTCCCATAAATCTCATACCAACACTCGGCTGTCCTACAAGAATATTTTTATTGATCATGAGTTCAAGAGGCATATCATTTACATTGAGCACAAATAAGTACATCTCTTCACCGGTTTTTTTATTCTTCCTAGTGCTAATCTCTGTGATTTCGCCTAGTATCGCATAAGTTGCATCAACTAAAGTAGTAGGAACGAAATAACCGCTCATAATAGAAAGAAAATCCTCTTCCATCATACGTTCTTTAAGCTGTTCATCTAATTCTCTTTCCTCTTGCTCCAGCTGCTCTTTGGCATCTTCATCGCCTTCTCTGGCTCTTTGAATCATGACCTTGAGTTTTTCCCGCTCCTCTTTTTCAATAACTTCTTCTTCCTCATTTTTTTCAATGGGAAGAATGACTGTCCCCTCCATTGCGAGCCCCGCCACTTTAATTTCATTAAAAGTCTTTTTTGTATTAAGGGCTTCGATATATTCTACAACATTTTGAAGCCAAAATATAAATTGCATACCTGTTTCTTTTTCTTCACAGACTGCATAATACGTGTATTCATCATCAACGCACTCTACAACTAAATCTTCTACTTGTGTAATATGATGGGACTCAACATAAGGCTCACATTGCTCAACTTGGATTTTAGTATCTTTTTGGCCTGCTTTTACCACAATCCTAACCATTACATACGTATCTTCTGCAAATACCTTTGAATATTCTGCCAGTATGTCGCTATTTTTCATACGGCTAGCTATTTGCTTAGTAGGTGCATCCAAAATTTCTCCGACTATATCCTCAATCTTATATTCAGTATCTGCCTTTGAAAAGCCTACTGCTGTAATTGGAGATTCCATATTCATCCCCCCTCTCGTTCTATCTATTTATAATCATTTATTGACTCATCTCTATTTTTTACAAATAATTATCATTCCTATTATACAGAGCCTATTTATAACTTTCAAGTTATTTTATATTGCTCTTTATTAAATATATCTTTTTATCTATTATAATATGTATAAAAAATAGAGTAAAAAACAAAAGCTATGATACTTCTCATAGCTTTTGAAAATCCATATTTAGCAGAGTCCATTTATGATATCATTGAGTGTGTCTGGATAATTCGTAATAATAGCATCTACACCTAACTCAATCATTTTTTTCATATCCTCTATTTTATCTACTGTCCATACTGTTATCTTTTTGCCGATACTATGAATGGTATCAATAGCCTCTTTATCAGCTGATTCATAACAAAAACAAATAGCATCTGCATATCTGTAGTCTCTTATATCCCATGGTACTTCTTTGCAAAGCAGTCCAGTTTTTATCGTTACATCTAGCAGCTTAACCTTTTTCAGCGATTCCCCGCTATAGGAAGTTAAAATAACTTTATCCTGAAGAGCAGATTCCTTTACTTTCTCTACTATCTTTTCTTCTATCCCTTTGTATTCATCCTCACTATCCTTAAGCTCAATGTAAAGTCTAACATTATACTTTTTTACTAGATCAAGTGCAAGATCAACCGATGATATCTTTTCGCCTTTATATTTAGGATGATATTTTACTCCTGCATCAAACTGCAGCACCTCTTCAAGAGTATAATCTTTAATAAACCCTGTTCCTGTAGTCGTACGATCTAATTTATCATCATGTATAATAACTAATTTGCCGTCTTTGGTCATATGAGTATCTACTTCTATCCCGTCACAATACCCCTCAGTCAATGCCTTGACAAATGCTATGTTAGTGTTTTCCGGATACTTACCGCTAAATCCTCTATGTGCAATATTAAGTACTCTGTCCACTCTTTACCCTCCTTTATATGTGTATGATTTATTTAAACTTCCTTTATTATAAGTTATAAGACTAGTTTATAGGATGATTATATACCATTTTCATAAAATGCCACAAGAAATTCTGTGACTTTTTATGTTTTTTTATTTATAATCAGTGTTATGCAAAGAAATAACTTACAAAAATAATTTATGAACTATTATTCGCTAAAGATTACATAGAATAGAGTGATTCTGTTACCTATTTATGTATAAATATCAGAAGACATAGTCTAATTGTACTAATTAGCTCATTAGAAATATGGTTCTCAAAATTAAAGATTTTATTCACTTAGTTTGCCTGCTGCTCTTTTATCTAAAGTGTACAGCAGGTGATTCTGATGTAAGCTCTTTAAATATAAATCCTTGCTTTCTTAACTCCTGCACAATTTGAGGAAGTGCTTCTACTGTTGAAGTTTTAACAGCTGCATCATGCATTAATATAATGGCATGCACTTTATCCTTGGACTGACTTAAAACAGTATCGACTATTATTTGCTTATCCTCATTAGCTTTGTTAGCATCTCCAGAGTCTACGTTCCAATCAAAATAGGCAAAACCGTCTTTTTGAATTTTAGGGATGATTTGTTCCATAATATCAAATCCGCTATGCTTTTTGCTTATATTGTTATTAGATCCTCCAGGGAATCTTAATACACTTGGTCTTACTCCCGTCATACGTTGAAGCATATCCCTTAAGTCATGAATATCTTTCATAAAACTATCGACATTTTTATAAATTTCATTATATTTATGTGTGTTAGAGTGAACAGCCAGCGTATGGCCCTCCTCAACAATTCTCTTATAAATAGCTTCTTGGTTATAATCCCCTACAACAAAGAAAGTGGCTTTGACCCCATTAGCTTTAAGAAAATCCAATATTTTAACTGTATTTTTGCTAGGCCCATCATCAAATGTAAGGTAAGCATATTTTTTGCTGGTATCTTCTAAATTAATATTTTCATTTGGATTATTCTTTTTTATTTCACTTAATTTTTCTTCTAACGTTATCACTTGGCTTTTTAACTCATCCTCTTTTGCTACAATTTCCTCTACGTCTTTCTCTAGATCTGTTTGAGCTGTCTCCAGAGTACTTAATTCACTTTTAGTTTGTTCTAACTCATCAACTTTAATAATTGTCTGATGCGCTAAAAAAACAGTTGAACATATAAAAATAATAGCTAAAAAGAGAAAACTTAAAGTCTTTCCAACCTGAGATTTTTTCCGCCTATTACGCAGCTTCATTGATGTCACCTACTCCTATTAATATATAATATTTCTTTTTAACTTTTAATCCTTCTTTACGACTTTGTTATCCTTTAACATAGAATCTGGAATAATAACAGGCTCAAATCTCAGTAATTGCTCATTAAGCACAACTATCCTCTTTTCGTAAAGTTCTTGATTTTCTTCAGATGTACTTCTTTGTTCCTGTAACTGCAAGGTATTTTGTTTTATATTTTCTATGTTGATTTGATTTGTAGTTATCATTTTATTAACATAAAAAAAACCACTCACTAATGCTATTGTGGCTATAAATCCAATAATCGTTATGGTTATCAGTACCATCAAAAAAACATTTTTCTTCTGCCTATGCCCTGAGCTGATATAATATTTCATTTTTATGCACTTACCCTTCCTTAATATGTATAATTGTGTCTCTTTTTAAATTATACTATGTTTTAGTGTAATTTAAAATACTGTTTGTATACTATTCATTGGTATTTACTAGCAGAATATTTTTCCTGATACCTAAGCAGGAAAAAACTGCTAAATCTCAAGAGACAAAATTCATAACTTATTAGATAAGTCTAAGTATTTAAGGTTGATTTAAGGTTCCCATTATAGAATAGTGCTGTAAGATACACAAAATAAAATGATGCCTTATTTGATAATGGAGGAAATAGGATGAAAAAGGCTATATCTGTGTATATGCCTTTGACGAGAATTAACTAAAGTACATTCCTCTGCTTTATAATAATAAATAGATAAGCCATGTATCTGCTGATAGCTAAGGCTTATCTATTTATTAAATGCTTTTATTCATTTATCTTCTGAATACTTAGTGACAGTAGCTCTTTTCTTATACTTTATTTGTTAAAAACCTTTAGACTAAATATTTTTTCTTGATTAGCCTTATTTAGTATAAGGGCTCCTAAATGACCTAGTCCATCCATGATAACTTTTCTTTCTTCATTACTAATGGTTGTTCTTTCACTTTGTGTCTTCATAACACCATCTCCTTACCTATTGATATCGTATAGTATGCTCATTTAGACACTATTTATAAAAAAAATTGATTCTGCAAGGTAACTAACTCTTAGTTAATTTAAAATATAAGGTATCTCAAGTTTTTTAAAGATTCATTTATTGAATTAAATCCTCTACTGTCTTAAGGGTATCTTTTGCAGCAATTCTTGAGCGAAAGTATTCATCTAATAATGTAATTCTCTCTACATCTGTATCTGCAGCAGCTAATACACTTAGGGTCAATAAGCCATTTTTGATAAAATTAAGAGCGTTTGAAATGAGCAGTACATCTCTATTTTGAGTGCTAATGCTCGGTATATTTTCTGAGTATTCTTCAATCCTTCTATTAAGCCTGTCTATATTATTATTTATACGCGTAATATTAGGCAAAAGTCCTCCTTGGCTTAAGGGCTGATTATTTAAAACAAGCTGCGCTATATTAAATACTTGACTCTGTATCTCAGTTATTTCATAAATGAACTCTCGAATAATTTCTTTATGTTCAGATGAGGAAACAGGAGTAGGCGTAGGAGGCACTGAAGGAGCAGCCGCTCTTAATGGAATATCCGCAAATACAATACCAATGGATAAAATTAAAGCTACTAATGATTTAAACCTAATGATGTGATTCATGGGGCACCTCTAGTAATTTATATAGCTATCCTTTTTAAAGTACCCAGTTTAAAATAAGAGTATGTATTTATTTTAGAGCATAAATAAAATCATGTACAAAACAAAAAAGAGAGATTACCTTTGTATCCGGTGCCGCTCAAAGGTAATCTCTCTTTAATTAACGCACGCAGTAGGATTCGAACCCACGACCCTCTGATCCGAAGTCAGATGCTCTATCCAGCTGAGCTATGCGTGCTAACGTATTAGATTCTATCACAAATCTAAACGCGTTACAACTCATCAAACATTTTTTTTAAGGGTTTCATACTTTATTAAAGAGTTTTAAGTGCTTTTTTTCTTTAATTAAGCGTATCAGCTACACAAGTCATATTAAAAAGAATTATCATATGAGCATCTGACTAATTGTCAGATGTTATTCTATCAAACTTCACTATTTTTTAATAGGGCTATACTTATATTTCTTATTTATTTCCGTAATCTTATATACTCTTAGCAATAAAAACAGCAGACTATTCGTCATCTGCTGTTCTTCCCTCTTTTATAGTATTTGTTCACAATTATTTTTAATATTTGCTACAACACCCATAATTTCTCTAGCTTCATTCATGTTATCCTTAAATAAAGTTGTAATACTTCCCAAACTTTTAAAAGGCTCTTCCATAAGCACTCTATTATCTTCTATCATTCCGTTAGCTACAACATAGTCTACAATAAGTTTTACGTACCTTATCTGGATAACATTAAGCTTTTCTTCACTTAGGAAATTACTGAAAGCCTCATTAGCTGCTCCCCTATCAAGCCCCACCAGTTTTCTTACAAGTTTACTAACTGGTGTATCACCGTATTCTTTTTGATACTCTGCCTTGCTTCCTAGTTCTTGCCATAAAATACGTTCTAAGGTTTTAATATCATCTTTTGTGAGCTGCTTGTTATTTCTAAGCTTATAAATAGCTAATTCATCCTTATGTTCTTTAAGATAATGCTCTACCTTTTTCTTGTAGTCTTTTAAATCATTAGTATTATACATTGCCCCATTTTCATTGATTTCTAGTATCTCATCTTTGAAGTTAGTGTAGTAGATGTTCCTCTTACTCTTTTCAATAAACTTAATAAGCTCTCTTAAAGCAATTCTTACTTCTTCTAATTCAAAAAGATCTGCGGTTTCCCAGAACTCATCTGTCTGTACCTTAGTAATGATATACTTTTGTTCCATTACCTGTGGAACTGTTCCGAGTTTAGAAAGTTCCTCAGCTGTTTGTACAATACTTCTAATTGGTTTTGTTGCATTTCTATTTTGCAAGTAAGCTAAATCTACAGTATAGACAAGATAATCAAATCGCTTAGCTAACTCATCATCATTAATAGGTGTAATGAGTGGTGAGATGTGTTCTTTTATTTCAGCCATACTTCCTGTTCCTAAAGTCTGCCACGCATCCTTATTTTTGTAGGTTTCTACATATCTTTGATGCATCTTTACTCTAAAACTTTCTTCATTCAGACTTTTTACTCCACCCATGAGCTCATTTAGAAGTTCTTTTCTATATGCTATATAGTCTTCTTCTTGATATTTGATATCTTGGAGTTCTCTCATTATATCAAGTTTGGTATTAAAAATCTTCTCCGTTAAGCTTTCACCACTCTTTGTTTCCATCCCTTTAGGCGTTGCTCTGAAAAACTCAAAGTTATTACAGAAATCAAAAATCAAGAAGCTTTCTTTGTCCATTCCTGCTCCTAGCAGCTCTTTGCAAAGTCTTGTTCCTCGTCCAATCATCTGCCAGAACTTAGACTTTGAGCGTACCTTTTTAAAGAAAACAAGATTCAATATCTCAGGGATATCAATCCCCGTATCAAGCATATCTACTGATACAGCTATCTGGGGTAACTTCTCTTTAGTACTAAAGTCATCTATAAGCGTATCTACATAATTAATGCTGTAATCAATCTGTTTAATAAAGTGTTCCCCATACTCAGGGAAAATCTTCTTAAATCTATCTACGATAGCTTGTGCATGACGACTGCTTTTAGCAAAGATAATAGTTTTGCCTAATTTATCTCCACCTTCAACGCTTAGCCCCTTTTCCATAAGCTTATTAAGTACCATATCGATGGTATTAGCATTAAAGAGCCATTCATTGATGGCATTACTAGAAACAGTATCATCTACCGTTTCATCATCTTCAAAGGTCTTCTCAAACTCTTCTTTTTCCTCGTCGCTTAAATCATCATAATGAATACCATCTTCCATAATTTTAGATTTTATTTCTATGGTATTATAATCAACTAAGTACTCATCTTCCACAGCTTTTTCTAACTCATAAGCAAAGGTAGGTACCCCATTTTCCATTTCAAAGATACTGTAGGTATTCTTATCAATCTCATCTTTTGGTGTCGCAGTAAGTCCTAGAAGCATAGCATCAAAGTACTCAAAGATATCTTTGTACTTCTTATAGATACTTCTATGGCTTTCATCAATAATAATAAGATCAAAGTGAGCAGGAGTGAAAAGCTTCTTTCCATCTTTTCTTTTTGCGTCATCAATGGCGTTCATCATCGTTGGATAGGTAGAAAAAATCATGCGGGATTGCTCTGGATTATCTTTGTTATCAAGAAGATTACAAAGTGTAAGACTTGGCAGTAGATTATTAAAATTATTCTTAGCTTGCTTAACAAGAGCCTTCCTATCTGCAAGGAATAAAATATTCTTCACATAATTGTGTCTAGTAAGTACATCAACTATAGAGATGGCCGTTCTTGTCTTGCCGCTGCCTGTTGCCATAACAAGAAGCATCTTTCTATGTTTAGTATCTATCGCATTACAAGCAGCCATAATGGCTTCTTTTTGGTAATAACGGTTTGAGATATTATCATTAATAGTTACATTTTCAAATGACACCTTACTGCTTCTTCTGTCCACTATGAGCTGCAATTCATCTTTAGTAAAGATACCAGATACACGTCTTTGAGGATATCCTTCTGCATCATTGACATAATTAACTTCAAACCCATTGGTTGTAAAGATAAGAGGTCTTTGTCCGTATTGATTATGCAAGCAATCAGCATAGAGTTTAGCTTGCTGTGAGCCTACATTCGGGTCTTTACTTGTTTTCTTAGCTTCCACTACTGCAAGAGGCCTTCCATTATTACCATAGAGGACATAATCTACAAAACCTGTTCCTGTAGCATTTGGCATACCTTGTACAGGTACTTCTGCCACGCAGTCCCGACCTATTTCCCAACCTGCGAGTTTAAGTTCAATATCTATATATCTGGCTCTTGTCTCAGCTTCGCTTAATTCATCTACTTCAAAATCATAGCTCTCTGTAATAGCTTTTCTTTGTCCAGTCATAGCCTCTCGTAAAGCTTCATTTTCTTTACGAATCTCTTCAATCTTCATATCTTTGGAACTTAGTCTTTCATAAAGATCTTGGAGTTCCTGTGGTCTAGTACGTTTTTCTTCTCCTGTGAGCAGGATCCTCTCATCAAAATCTGTACAAGTATATTCCTCTGCATAGCAGTAATCAATCCATCTAACTAGCTCATGCAAGTTTCTAAGCGCAAGGACTGCCTCATCCCTTGAAATAGTCGCACTGGTATGCACAGCCGTATTCCCAAGCCTGGTAATATACTTAATAAGCGGAAATAAATCTGGATCTATAATTTGTCTAAATGTCGGCTCATGAATGAGACTCGAGATATTGTCTTGATAAGGCACAGTCAGATCATTATCACAGCTATACACCCATTTTACCGCAAGCTCTGCAGCACGCCTCGAAAGAATAGCACAAGTAGCCGGTGAAACAAGAAGACTTTTTTCGGCCTCTATACAGCTATTTACAAAACTCTTAAAATTTCCCTTACTTTTTAAAAAATCAAAGTTCGTACACACTAGAAATCCCCCTTTTCTATGCTGCTCTATAAACTTTCTTCCAGCTCTTCAATACTTGGTAATGTCCCCTTTAACTCTTCTGGAATAAGATCTGATATCTTCTCACTATACCAAAGGCGCTGTCCTTTATCTTTTACTTTTTCCATTAACGTAATATTGCGCACCAAGGAATTTGTGCAAGCACCTCTTGCACAAATTGAAATCTGCATATTCCTCTACAAACTTTCGAACCCCAACCTTGCTCCTCTTGAACTGCAAAATACTGCGTTCTATATACCAGTACAACAAACAAGCTCCCTATTAACTGCTAATACATATCATTTTTTCTAATACATGACCACTCCTAAAATAATACTCCTTTTAAGGTTCTCTGCATAAGTGAGTTAAAGTTGTTTTCAAGTTGTGTGAGACTTTTTTGCATTTCAAAATTTCAATTTGTCGACTTGTTGCACAAAGGTGGCAAATTGATTTTGAAGTTCAATTGGAGGTACTGGAATATATATTGCATTTAATTTTGCAATAGTAAGACGGGTAATTGCAGCACCACCCATGTTAGCTCTTATTTTATTATAGGTTTCCTCATTATTTAAAACATTGCACAAGTAATATCCATTTATTTTCGAACGGTCTTGCTTAAGTAATGCGACACTGGACAGCAAACTAAATTCCTCATCTAATGTATTAACCATTGCAATCCCTGTCGTTGCACCATCTTTAATATATAGTACATCTCCTTGCTCTGGATTACACCTAGAATAAATGCCCTCATGAATCTCTTTTTTTATATATGTGATATTTGAAAAATCAAATCCTGAGCGCTTTATATTCTTTGCAGTAACATACTTATAATCTCCTACTGCATAGCTTTCAGGTGAAAAATGAGTTCCATCAGTTAATTTTATACACACCTCTTTTAAACTTAGTTCCTTCCATTTACAAGGGTTTGCTACAGGATTCCCGAATATCTCGATAAATTGGGATTTGAATTAGATTTATGTTTAATACTCAACCTTTCCAGCTAAGTAAGTTTCCAATATAAACTGTGGGTTTTCAAAATAAAAGCTTCCATTATAGTCATCGATTAAATCACAAATGAAAGAGTTATAAACTTCAAACAAAGCTTCAATTACTTCAATTTTTTTTGTAGCAGCCACTCCAATAATTAGCCGTTTATACACTTTACCTATATCCCAGTGTGTGGGAATTGCATAGTTGCATTGCTTTATATTGTCAAAAGTCCCCTCCAAGATTTTACTTTCTTCACTAAACTCTTCGGCAACCTGTTCTATATTATAACTGTGATAGATATCTGCCAAATCATATATTTTTTCAATTCTTTCTTTGCCAAGTTTTTTTACAACATAACTTCGTCTATTTTTTGTGTTTCTGGCAATATAATCAATCAAACTACATACGAAAAATAAATCGTTGGTTTTCTTATCTTCTCTGCCTATCACCTTATTACCTCCTGACACTCACGATATTTCAAACACTTAATTGCTTCATCAGTACAAAAATTTATCTGATGGGTTGGATATTTAAATTTTGCCATAATCCAAAACTGTTCTCTGGTAATAATTCCATCAACGTAATCAGATATAAAATTATAGATCTGATCATTTGCCATAGCACCAATAACAATATCATAAATATGTTGTTTTCCATGTCTACAATCTACGATAAAGTCAAGCCACTCTTCTGTCATTTCTTTAAATTCCATTATTTTTAAGGAATTATTTATTTGTAGCTCGTAAATATTTATTATAGGCGTATTATAACGCTTGGCCCATCTTTCCGCCTGTTCTTTGATAATCGTACAATAAAATCCATTACCAAAATCTTTCGTGTACTGCCCAGATTTTACATATGGTTCCTTAACTCTTGTATAACTACCATGATACACTACCATTTTTGACATTTCTTATTCCCCTTTATTCTAATCACCTTAATCTAATATTTAATACCACTAATTTATTTTAGCTAATGAATTTCTGATGCGCTAGCTTTACATTATTTTGGCTAACCATAGCATATTGCAAGGTTGTATCAATCTTGGTATGTCCCAGTAGTACCTGCACTTGTTCTATTGGCATGCCTTTATCAATAGCTCTTGTTGCTAATGTACGACGAAACTTATGAGGATGTACCTTAACAATATTTAATTTTCTGCCTAGCTCTCTTAATCTAATTTCTACACCACTTATTTTAAGCCGTTTATAAGGCTGGTTTAAAGTAACAAATAATGCTTCATTACAATCTGTACGATCTTCTAAGTATCTTTTTAAATGTATTTTTGTTCTTGCATCAAAATAAACCTTTCGTTCTTTATCTCCTTTTCCTAAAACAATACATTCTCTTTTTATAAAGTCTACATCTTGTATATTTAACTGGGTTAATTCCCCTACACGCATACCAGTAGAAGCTAAAACATCTATTATTGCTAAGTCTCTTATGGTGCTGCAGTGATCACGCATCATTTCCAGCTCTTCATCAGTGTAAGTTTCTTTAACTGTACACCCCGTACGAATTTTATGAATACGTCTAGCAGGACTTTTTAAAATATAATTTTCATCTTCCAGCCAAGAGAAGAAGCTGGATAAAATTCTTCGAATATTATCTAGGGTTACCTTACTTACTTTGCTATTTTGTTGATACTCTGAAAGATACACTCTTAAATCTTCTGTTTCTATCTGTTTGACAGGCTTATCCATCCTTTTAAGCATAGTTTCTAAAGTTGTTCTATAGTATCCTATGGATTTTTCTGAACATCCTTCTACTCGTTTAGCCTCTAAAAACACCTGTACTAGTTCCTTATTAGAATCGATGTTACTCATTTCAAGCTTTTCCAAGCCTCGTATTTCTTTTCCTAAAAATACATTTTCAAGAACTTTGTGTAACAAGTACATTTGCTCATTATTTAATATAGTTCCCATCTGTTGCTTAATTTCATTTTTTATTTGATTTACCATAATTAATACCCCTTTAATTCTAGAGTTTAAGTATTTTTCATACTTCCCAAGAATTAACATATTAATCGGTTCATATACCAATATAAAATTACATCCAGCTACCTAAATAAATAATTCTCCTTTAAACGCCCTTTGCATGAGTGAATTAAAGTTATTTTCTAATTCTATGAGACTTTGCTGCATTTCAAATTTCAATTTGTCGACTTGTTGAACGAAAGTAGCAAATTGTTTTTGCAGTTCAATTGGTGGAACAATTGCCCTTAACTGTCTAATCTTTCCTTGAAACAAATTAGCTTGAGATGATTGATTAATAGATTGCAATATTTGTTGTTGAGTATAATTTGAATCTACAAGGTATTCAAAAAAAATAGGGTTAACTTGAGTTGTTAGACGCAGTATTGCAACACTTCTAACCATTTGAAACTTAATATTTTCAGGTACCCTACATACTCTCCCAACACTTCCAGAACACGATATTAATATATCATCTGCTTGAGGTATAATTCTCTTTGAAATTCGTTCATATTCTTCCTCACCTATGAAGTCTACATCATCTAACTTCAAGCTGTGCTTTCCAACATTTCTTGCTGATAATAGGTAAATACCTTTATTTATACGTTGAGGTGTAGAATGTTCTCCATCTGTGATAACTTCACATAAATTCTCGTACCTTTCAATTAACCATCCCTTAGGATTAGTAACAGGGTTCCCAAACATCTCGATAAATTGGGATTTAATAAGCTCATCACAAGATTCAATTTGTTCTTTTCTTTTATTTATTAATTCTAGGGATTTATCTAATATACACGCAATCTTCTTCTGACTTTCTAGCGTTGGAACAAGCACTTTATACTTCTCAAAAAATGTAGTCGGTACTCTCTTTTGACCTGCACTTCCTGTCATATGCGCTTCCGCAGTTTTTCTAAAAACTTGAGCCTTTGTTATATAATATAACCACTTACTATCAATCTGGCTTTTAGGTCTTAATACATGAAATTCTGTTGAACCAAACCCTATGTTATTTACAAGATTATTGACTAAGGCTCCTTTCCCATTTTCCATACAAGGTGTTATTTTTGCTAGCAGTACATCCCCATTTTTAAAGTACGTAAACCCCCCTTTTACTTCTCTAAGCTCTCTTATTTCTGATAAATCGACCGTTCCCTTATCTGATACATTACTCATAGGGACAAATGAAATTTTTGTTTCTTCATGTATATCAGCAATTTCTTTTTTAGATGGATTAATTTCACATATATCAGATAGTGGTTGGATTACATTGAACTTTTTAGTCATACTACTTATCCTCCAACATTTCAGCTAGTTCTTCAATCCCAGCTGTGATATCCATCTCTAGCTCTCTGATTTTTTGTAGGATTTCTTTTGGGTGAGCGTATTCTACTTCTTCATACTCAATCTCTTTGTACTTATTGATACTTAGGTCATAGCCATTATCTCTTATTTCCTTTACACCTACAAAGAAACTTGCCTCTGTACGTTTTCTGTCTGCTTCTGCTTCTAAGTTATTAAACCGTGCAATAATATCTGGTATATCATTGGTTTCAATAGGCTGTCTTTTATCATCTAGTGAATAACCATCTGCTTTCATATCGTAGAACCAAACTTTATCTGTACCGCCTGCTCCTGTCTTGGTGAAGATAAGAATAGCTGTACTTACCCCGGCATAGGGCTTAAATACCCCACTTGGCATGGAAATAATCGCCTCTAGTTTATTATTATCTATGATTTCTTGTCTTATTTGTTTATGGGCATTGCTGCTTCCAAAAAGCACACCATCTGGAACAATTGATGCACATCTTCCGCCTACTTTAAGACTTCTAAGAATCAACGCTAGAAATAGTAATTCTGTTTTCTTTGTCTTCGTTATTTTGAGTAAGTCTGCACTGACTGCTTCATCGTCTAAAGAGCCTTTAAATGGCGGATTTGCGAGAACAAGCGTATATTTCTCTCTATCCGTGTTTTGCTCTGACAAACTATCTTTATATTCAATATGAGGATTCTCAACTCCATGAAGGAGCATATTCATAGCGCCAATACGCAGCATGGTTCTGTCCATATCAAAGCCATAAAACATGTGATTGTTAAAGTGGTCTTTAAGCCCTGCATTAAGAAATAGGTTTGCATGATTCTCTCTTAAATACTCCTGTGCAGCGACTAAGAAGCCTGCACTCCCCATAGCTGGGTCTACTATAATATCACTTGGACTTGGCTTCATGAGCTTTACCATCATCTCGATAATATGTCTTGGTGTACGAAACTGTCCGTTCGTTCCCGCTGTAGCTACCTTAGAAAGCAGGTATTCATAAAGATCTCCCTTAGCATCTCTATTCTCCATGTCAATACTATCAATGCCATCTACAATCTTAGAAAGCATCTGAGGTGTTGGAATCTTAAAGATAGCATCTCCCATGTATTTTGCATAAGCAGAGTCACCATCTTGGTGAAGATTCTTAATAAATGGAAATACTTCATTAAGCATAATATGATACATTTTAGCTGCTTCCATATTCTTAAACTTACTCCATCTTAGATGCTGCTTATCACTCGGAAACATCCCCTCATAAGTTAGCCCAAGAAATACCACTTCATTTTCCTTAACCGTTTCAATATCATCAAGCCCTTTAATAAAGAGCAAATAAGTAAACTGTTCAATAACTTCTAAAGGATTTGTAATCCCCCCTGTCCAAAAAGTCTCCCAAATTTTATCTACTTTATTTTTAATTTCACCAGTAATCATCAATTCCTCCATCTATTTACACTCTGTAATACAGCAGCTTATTTTCTGACAATTTATTCTTTAACTTATTATAACAATGTTATTATAGCATTACTATAGCTATATCAACATACTATAAGGATTTCCATAATAAGAACTAATACTAATTTTTCAATCTATATATAAGGTCTGAAAGATTATGTCATTTATTAATCGTTTTCTATATATCTTTAGTTACATATCTCTTCAACAACATAGCTTGTGGGAGGGAAGGGGAGTTTTCGGATTGACTTGGAGCCCCGCCGACGGAAAGCCGAAGGCTCCCCTTCCCTCCCATAAGCGGACCTTAGAAAAACACCTTAAAGTATCAAAAAAAGACACCTCATTATAGTCTCAAAACTATAACAAGATGCCCTATCAAATAACCCCACACATTTTCAAGCCTTCCATACCCTATTAAAGAGTTCCAAGTGCTTTTCTTCTTTATTAAGCGTATCAGCTACATAAGTAGCAGCAATGACTCCTGTACAAAGGGCTGCAAGTTCCCTATTTGATGCTTTAAGTGTAATCTCTCCTTTTTCTTTCGCCTCTATGCAAAGCTGCTCAAAGATTTTACCCATTGTAAGTGAATTGTAGTAAGCATATTCATCTTCTTCTATTCCGTTAAAAAAGTATATGAATTCGGCATCAATAAGCTTCATCTCATTGGCCTCTTCGCCTACATTAAGAATGACATTAATATAACTGTCCAAAAATCTGCTATACTGCTTTTCCTCACTAAACCATGCATAGATATCTTTTAATTTGTCCTCTAAAGACATGTCCTTATCCCATAACTTAATCCTAAGAGCTATTTTGATTGTGAAAATTCTTAGATAGTAATGAAAAATATGGTCTTTAGTAGAAAAATAATTAAAAAAAGTTCCTCTTGATATCTGTGCTTTTTGGCATATTTCATCTACTGTAATGGCAGAGAACTCTTCTTGTTTAAGAAGATTCGTCACTGCTTTTAAGATAGTTGTTCTGGTTTTTACAAAATTAATCTTTCTTAAAGAAAAATTTTCTAGTGATTGATACATCATTATAAATAAATCTCCTTCCAAATTTCCAAAAATATTTCTTCTAAAGTATGGTCTATTTTCAGCATAATATTCATTTTTGTTAAATTTATTTATTTTGCTCTAAAGGAAATAGGATGAGAGAACATTTGCAAATCATTATTAAAATGGTATAATGTATACATTAGACTAATATTACATTTTTTTACAATAGCATTATAGAAAGGAATTATCAATGTACAAAAAATATGTCAGTTTCTTCGTCGCCTTAACATTTATATGTTTTTCTATAGCTGCAAAGCCTCTTCCTCCAATCAGTGCTGAAGGGGCCATACTTATAGAGCCTAAAACGAATACGGTCCTCTACTCAAAGAACGCAAATGAAAAATTTTACCCAGCTAGTACAACAAAAGTTCTTACTTCTCTTATTTTATTAGAAGACATGCCTCTAGGCACGACAATTACTAAAACTAAAAATAGTATACTTAATGTGCCATCTGACAGCAGTCAAATAGGCATTAAGGTTGGTGAAAAGTACAGTTCTCTAGAGGGGCTGTATGCTGTGCTTCTTGCTTCTGACAACTTTGTTTCTTATGATATGGCTGTTAAAAATGCCGGAAGCCAAAAAGCCTTCGCAAATAAAATGAATGAAAAGGCCAATTCTCTTGGGGCATTATCTTCACATTTCGTCAATGCTCATGGCTACCATCATCCGGATCATTTTACAACGCCTTTTGATTTATCTCAAATAGCAAGAGCTGCCTTTAACAATACTATGTTTTCAAAAATTGCAGGGACTAAGGAACATGTTTTTAAAACCCAAGATACGTCCCATGAAATTCCTTTAAAGCATACAGCACTTTTATTAGATCCAGAAAGTCGTTTCTATAATCCTAATGTAGTTGGAGCTAAAACAGGGTTTCACACACCTGCCAAACGCACCCTGGTTGCTAAGGCTAAATATGATAATATTGAACTCATAGGGATTGTTATGAAAACGGATAATCCTCACCAGTTTGAAGATATGAATGCCTTATTTGAATATGGCACACAAAACTATAGCTTAGTGGCAGATCAAAATGGTATAAACTCTATAGTTAATCACTCTTATTCCCAGTGGGCAAAGCCTTATGTGGACTTTGCATTAGAAAAGGAATGGATTACAAATACAACAAAAAACTATACAGACTCTATCACAAGACGAGAATTTGTAAATCTGTTAAAAGCTTCTCTCCCTGACGAGCTTAAAAGCTTATCCGATGAATATATTGATTATGATGGTGATTCTATATTCAAGGAAAACTTACCTACGAGCCGCAAAGAAGTAGCCCTCATATGTTATAATCTTTTAAACAAACTAAGTAAAGCCCCTAAGAATATACCCCTCACTCCAAACATCCCTGATATTTCAAATGTATCTGAGGCATACAAAGATGCTATTTATTTCGTTGTGAGTACTGGAATCCTAGGCCAAAATGATACTGCTTTTAATCCAGAGGGACTTATAACTTACGAGCAAGCTCTTAGTATACTCTATCGATTAAGCCCTATTATAAATCTTTATCATTCCTATAGTCTGAACCGATTTTCTCCTTCACAGCTGTGACCTGCGAACTATTAGAAAAAAATATAGCAAAAAATAGCCTATAAAGCATTTGAAACATTTGCTTTATAGGCTATTTAAGTCGTTAAAATCAATCTTTAAGTGGTACACCTTTTGCATCATATGGCACTTGACCACAAAGTATAAGTATACCATCAACAAATGGCCAGATAGCTCCAAGACCACAAGTAAATATACTTACTAAAAGCTGTGCAACCCCTATCCCCGTATACCCTAAATAAAACCTGCCGACACCAAACCCACCCAAAAATATTTGTAAGAGTCCAGCTACAACTTTTGATTTTTGTTCTGGCATACCATTATAAACAGGCTGCTGATACTGGCTGTATTGTCCTTGACCACCGTATTGGCCTTGGCCGCTATACTGACTTTGGTCATTATATTGACTCTGTCCACTATATACATATGGGTCACTATATTGTACAGGCTCGCCACTTACATCAGAACTTTTCTTTGGTTCACCGCAATTTGGACAAAACTTTGTTTCTTCACTCATTTCATTTCCACATCTGGCACAAAACATTTTTTACCCCTCCAAACGGATCGTTTCATACTAACATCTATACTTCTTTTATACTACCATATTTTCTCTGTTTCATTCAATAGAAAAAATGTGGTATATTTAGAACTTTTAAACTTTCAGGACATATATTATGAGTAGAAGCTTATAAGCAAAGGAGATAACGTATGAGTACTGAAATTCGCAAAGACTTAGATGAACTTCATCCAAAAGTTAAATCGCTCGCTCTTAAACTACTTGAGGAATGCAAAAAAGAAGGTCTTAATATTAAAATAAGTGAAACGTATAGAACCACAGACAGGCAAGACTATCTTTACGCACAAGGCAGAACCCGTTCTGGCAGTATCGTTACTTACTCCCGTGGCTCCTCCATGAGTTCTTATCACCAATGGCGATTGGCCTTTGATATTTATAACGATGTCCCTGGCGATGCCTATAACCTTGATATTCTTAACAAAGCAGGAGCTATAGGCGAACAACTTGGCCTCGAATGGGGTGGCAGCTGGCAAGGATTTAGAGATACGCCACACTTCCAGTATACGTTCGGTCTATCCATCGCAGACCTGCGTTCCGGCAAAAGGCCTCCTGAGGTTTTTGATCAAATCTATGAAGAGGCCGTTAAAGCGCTATTCGAGAAAAAGATTATTAATACCCCTTCAGTATGGATCAACTTAACAAACATTCATCCTAAGTATACCCAAGGTCTCATTATCAACATTGCAAAGTATTTTAATAAAAAAGTGGTTTCATACAATGATGCTGTTCAGGAACTGGCTGATCGTAAGATCATCAATTCTCCAAATGTATGGTTAAATACATCTGATTTTCCTATTAAGAATATAATGGCACTTATTAAAAAAACTGCTTTGACTCTATAACCTGTAAAAAAGACATTCTGGCATATCACAGTGTGAATGCCAGAATGTCTTTTTATTTTATCTTGTTACGTTTCTAATCCATTTGCCGCTTTTAACTCTAAATAGTGAAGCAATAACTTTTATGATTTCATCACATCTAAGAGCAATAAAAACAAGTGGAATAGACAGTTTAAAAACAATAGCTGCCAAATAACCTAGTGGAATAGCTATAAACAATAAAAAGATAATATCTGCAATAAGAACAAACTTAGTATCTCCTCCCCCTCTAAGTATCCCTATCATAAGGATAAAGGCTAATGACTGAAATAAGAGGATAACAGAACTTACTGCTATAATCTGCATAGTTACTATTTTTGTGGTTTCTGGAACTTTATAAAGCATAAGGACATAAGGTCTAATAGTAAACATAATAACCCCGCCTATAATGCCAAGCATAACAGCTAAGATAACTAAAGTATTTGCATATTCTTTGGCCTTTTCGTACTCTTGTGCCCCTATTGTATTCCCTATAATAACCGCTCCCGCATTCCCTACTCCCATAATAAATATCGCCACAAACTGCCATACAACATTATTAATATTATTAGCGGCTACTACTTCTTCTCCCATTTTAGCTACAATAAACGCAATAGCCGAAGAACCTAACGCCCACAGAAGCTCATTGAGTACAACAGGACCACCGATCAGCGTGAAATCTTTTAGTAAAATGAAGTCCGTGTGAAGCAGACTTTTAGCCTTAAATTTGATTTTCTTTTCATAAAATATCATAAACACTAATACAATCAAAAATTCAGTCATACGAGCTATAGTTGTTGCAATTGCAGCTCCTTTTACCCCTAAAGCGGGTGCCCCAAGATTACCAAAAATAAGTACCCAGTTTAGAAATACATTCACAATAAGAGAAGCCGTATAGACAATGACTGATATTTTAACTGTTTCAACAGATCTTAGGACATTAATCATGATATTAGTCATTGCAAAAAAGATATAGCTGACAAAAATGACTTGTAAATACTCTGCTCCTAGATCTATAATAACAGGATTTTCAGTAAAGATACCCATAAATTGCTTAGGAATAAATAAGGCTACCCCCATAAAAAGTATGGAAAAGACAATACTTACCTTCCCCATGATAGAGATGATTTTATGGATCGCACCTACGTCTCCTTTTCCCCAATACTGAGCAACAAATATATTGCCTCCGCTCCCAAGTCCAAACATAAGAATCATAAAAACAAAAAAGAGCTGATTAGCCAGTGAAACGGCTACTAACTGGTCTTGCCCCATCCATCCTACCATAACAGAATCTGCCATGCTTACTGCAAAAGTAATTAGATTTTGGCAAGCTATTGGAACAGCTATTGATAAAATAAGCTTATAAAAGTTTCTGTCCTTCGTAATCATTTTGAAATTCCCCTCCTATCCCCACCCAAAGTTTATAACGTTATCATTTGAGCATAGACATAATCATAACATATGTTTTTGTACTAATGCAAAGCTATTTATTAAAATAAAGAAGTACATTATAAAAGAGATAGTTTCTATTAATAAAAAACTATCTCTTCATATAGTATGATTTACTTATTCAATTTATTTTGGCATTTCTATTTTAGCTATGCCGCCCATATAAGGTCTTAGCGCCTCTGGTATAATCACTGAGCCATCAGCTTGCTGGTAATTTTCTAAAATCGCAGCTGTCGTACGTCCAAGAGCTACTCCGCTGCCATTTAAAGTATGCACAAATTGTGCTTTGTCTTTAGCATCATTTTTAAATTTAATGCTTGCACGTCTTGCTTGGAAATCTTCAAAGTTTGAGCAGCTTGATATTTCTACATATCTGTCATAGCTTGGCATCCATACTTCAAGGTCATAGGTCATTGCAGAACTAAAACCAAGATCTCCTGTGCAAAGTCTTACAACTCTATAAGGAAGTCCTAATGATTTAAGCACATCTTCTGCATCATTAGTAAGTTTTTCCAGCTCTTCATAAGATTCTTCTGGTTTTGCAAATTTAACGAGTTCTACTTTATTAAACTGATGCTGACGGATAATACCTCTTGTATCTCTGCCTGCTGAGCCAGCTTCAGCTCTGAAGCATGCTGTATAAGCACAATGTTTAATCGTGAGCTCATTTCCTGAAAGAATTTGTTCTCTGTACATATTTGTAACTGGAACTTCTGCTGTTGGAACTAGAAAATAATCTGTCCCTTGAATTTTAAATGCATCTTCCTCAAATTTTGGAAGCTGCCCAGTACCTGTCATACTTTTTCTATTAACCATAAAAGGAGGGAATATCTCTGTATAACCATGTTTATCTACATGCATATCAAGCATGAAGTTCATGAGCGCTCTCTCAAGTCTTGCTCCTAGTCCCTTATAGAATACAAATCTTGAGCCAGTTACTTTACCTGCTTTTTCAAAATCCAGTATATCTAAACCTTCTCCAATATCCCAGTGTGCTTTAACTTCAAAATCAAACTTCGGCACTTCTCCCCACTTACGCATTTCTGCATTATCGGCATCACTTGCTCCTACTGGCACTTTAGCATTTGGCAGGTTTGGAAGAGTCATAAGAATGACTTCAAGCTTTTCGTCAATTTCTTTTACTTCATTGTCAAGGTTCTTAATTTCATCTGAGAGTTCTTTCATCTCTGTAAAAATGGCTGTTACATCCTTGCCTTCTTTTTTCATAACAGGAACTTGCTTTGAAACAACATTTTGTTTGTTTTTAAGCTGCTCAACTTGCTGCAGTAATTCTCTTCTTCTAACATCAAGTGCCGTAAACTCATCAAGATTATAGCTTCCGCTTCTTGTCCCAAGAGCTTTTTTTACACCTTCTAGATCTGAACGTAATAATTTAATATCTAACATATCCTTCACCTCTTCGTATAGTATGTCTTATTAAGAATACTGACAAGCCCACAGGCTTGCCCATGCAACGCAAAAAAGTCCTTTTATTCATATAAGCATGAATAAAAGGACGGATGAACCCGTGGTGCCACCTTTGTTTATTAGTAGAGTAACTACTAACCTTGTAAGCTGCTATAAAGGGCAACTCCCTTCTGATTTATCACCAGAGACTCCAAAAGCAGAACACCTTAGCCTGTTTACTAGTTTGCACCTGCCACTAGCTCTCTGAAAAACATTTCTAAAGCTTTTCTTTTATCATCGTCATAATATTAAGTATACAATTGGTTATATTATAAAATATACTCAGTTAAAAATCAAGGAAGCTAATTTATTTTTTAAAGTTTGTATAAAATCAATTTTTACTGTTCATACTACTATCGTACCAAGTGTGAGGTACATCGCTAAATCCCCCCTCAACCTAGGTTTCTCCCCCTGAAGCCTAGGTCCTTTTTTTATTATTTTACACATCAGCCTATGATGAGCTTAAAGCGTCTTTGAAATGACCCACTTATATAGAAAAGACTGTTTATTATAATCCATAGGTGGATGATCGGGAAAGAGCCTTATCATTCTTATACTATAGACACCAACCACAATAGCTACCAGTATTATCCAAAACATCCTGTTGCTATGATTATCTTTAAATATCCGTCCTTTTAAAAAAACTCCTATGATAACAACAAAAGGTACAATCCAAAAAAGTGGATGCCAACCGAAAGCTGCTTTAAAATCCATTTTTAAAAAAGAAAGCCAGGCTCTAGTTAAGCCACATCCGGGGCATGGTATACCTATTGTGTATTTAACGATACATTTAATATCTGATACATAAAACAGAAGTGTTGCAATGCCTATTAAGGCTATAGTAACAAAAAAAACCTTTAAGTTTTGTTTAATTAGTTGTCTAATGTTTTCTTTTAGCATAGTCCTTTCCTCTACTTTTCTTACATTTTTAATAAATAAATAGTATTATATCACAATATCTTGGTAAAAACTTATGTTTCTTAAAACTTCGTTTAATATTTAACATACTTTTTTTATAATTATTTGTCTTTTAATCAAGTTTTTTGACCTATTTTTGCTATGGACAGTTTACTCCTTAAGCCTTGTATACAGTATACGTATTAATTCGAAGATTGACAACATATTTTTCTTATGTTAGCATCAGATTATAGTAAATCATTAAAGACTTCCAGAAATAAGTCTTATATTTTTAAGTAAGATTGTTAAAAAAATAACACAAGCTTCATAAAATACACTAATACTATTTTTAAAAAGATACACACTATATAATAGTCGTTCAACCATAAGGAGGAGATTAGAATGTCTGAAAACAAAAAAAGCAAAACTGAAACACCTGCAGTAGATGCAGCAGCAATGGTTAATACTCTCGTTAAAAATGCAGAAAAAGCACTAGACGCATACATGTCACTTTCTCAAGAACAAATTGATGAAATTACAAAAGCCATGGCTCTTGCTGGTTTATCTGAACAAATGTATCTTGCAAAACTTGCTGTCGAGGAAACTGGCCGTGGTATATTTGAAGATAAGGTAACAAAAAATATTTTTGCAACTGAATATATCTACCACAGCATTAAATATGATAAAACAGTAGGTGTAATCGATGAAAATGAAGATGAAGGGTATATGGAAATCGCAGAGCCAGTAGGTATAGTAGCCGGTGTTACACCTGTAACCAACCCAACTTCTACAACAATGTTCAAAGCTATTATTAGTACAAAAACCCGTAACCCAATTATCTTCGGGTTCCATCCATCAGCTCAAAAGTGTTCGTCTGAAGCCGCTCGTATTTTAAGAGATGCTGCTGTTAAAGCAGGGGCTCCTGAGCACTGTATCCAGTGGATTGAATATCCATCTATTGACGCAACTAACGCGCTTATGAATCATCCAAATGTTGCTATGATCCTTGCAACAGGCGGTTCTGGTATGGTTCGTGCAGCATACTCATCAGGTAAGCCTGCGCTTGGTGTTGGCCCTGGTAATGTACCTGCTTTTATTGAAAAAACTGCTAACCTTGAAAGATCACTTACAGATCTTATCTTATCAAAATCATTTGATAATGGTATGATATGTGCTTCTGAACAAGCAGCTATTATAGAAGCTCCTATTTATGACAAAGCCGTTGAATTTATGAAAAAACAAGGATGCTACTTTGCCACAAAAGAAGAAGTTCAAAAGCTTGAACCTGTTGTTATTAACCCAGTTAAGCAAATGGTTAATGCTGATATCGTAGGTAAATATCCTTATGAAATAGCAGCTCTTGCAGGTATTACTATCCCTAAAGAAACCAAAGTACTTTGCTGTGAAATAGAGGGTGTTGGATCTGCGTATCCATTATCTCGTGAAAAACTTTCTCCAGTCCTTGCTGTTGTGAAAGCCAAAGATGCTGAAGAAGGTATTCAAATGGCTGAAACTATGGTAGAACTTGGTGGTCTTGGTCACTCATCTGTTATTCACTCTAATGATGATGCTATTATCGAAGACTTTTCAAAAAGATTAAAAACAGGACGTATTATCGTTAACTCTCCTTCAACTCATGGAGCAATTGGTGATATTTACAATACAAATATGCCATCTCTGACACTTGGCTGTGGTTCTTATGGTCGTAACTCTACGACATCTAACGTAACAGCAGTAAACTTAATTAATAAGAAAAGGGTGGCGAAGAGACGCGTGAATATGCAATGGTTTAAGATTCCAGAAAGAATTTACTTTGAACAAGGTTCTGTTCAATATTTAGCTAAAATGCCAGATATCTCCCGCGTACTAATTGTAACAGATCCTATGATGGTACAACTAGGATACGTTGAAAAGGTAACTTACCAACTCAATAAAAATTCAAATAAAGTAGCAATAGAAATCTTCAGTGACGTTGAACCTGATCCAGACCTTGTAACAGTACGTAAAGGCTGTGAAATGATGAGATCTTTCAAACCAGATGTTATCATCGCTCTTGGCGGCGGTTCTCCAATAGATGCCGCAAAAGCAATGTGGTTATTCTATGAAAGTCCAGAAGCTGACTTTGTTGGTATGGCTCAAAAATTCTTAGACATTAGAAAACGTGTTTATAAGTTCCCTAAAATGGGTCACAAATCAAAATTCGTTGCTATTCCGACAACATCAGGTACAGGTTCTGAGGTAACATCTTTCGCAGTTATTTCTGACCGTTCAAAAAATATGAAATATCCTCTTGCTGACTACGAGCTAACTCCAGACGTGGCAATCATTGACCCTGAGTTTGTAATGACTGTTCCAGCTGCAGTAACTGCTGATACAGGTCTTGACGTATTAACTCATGCTATTGAAGCTTATGTATCCATTCTGGCTTCTGATTATACAGATGCACTTGCAATTAAAGCTATTCAATTAGTATTTGAATATTTACCACGTTCTTATAAATTTGGTGCAAAAGACCCTGTAGCAAGAGAAAAAATGCACAATGCTTCTTGTATTGCCGGAATGGCCTTTACAAATGCATTCCTTGGAATTAATCACTCACTTGCTCATAAGTTAGGAGCAGAGTTCCACATTCCTCATGGCCGTGCAAATGCAATACTTCTTCCACATGTTATTGCATACAATGGCGTAACAACACCAACGAAGTTTACAAGCTTCCCTAAATACGAAAAATTTATTGCTCCAGAAAAGTATGCAGAGATCGCACGTAGCCTTGGACTTAAATCTTCTACTCCTGAAGAAGGTGTAAAATCACTTATTAAAGCTATCCAGGACCTAATGAAAGAGCTTAATGTGCCTGCAACAATTAAAGAAACAGGTATTGATGAAAAAACTTACATGGCAGCTATCGGTGATCTAGCTTATAAAGCATTTGAAGATCAATGCACAACAGCTAATCCTCGTCTTCCAAAAGTAATTGAACTAGAAGAGCTTTATAAAAAAGCCTATACTGGCAAATAATATCGTTTATATATTCCCCTTACCCTCAAATATATAAAAAACAACAGAGGCAAGCACGAACACTTGTCTCTGTTGTTTTTTATTAAATTCAACTTTTATTTATGTATCACATCACTCTTACATCCAAAAACAACTTATGCATTACATCACTTGTATTAAGGATAAGGATTTCTATAACTTGATTTTTTCTACTCACTTGTATGGTTATTTGATCCTTCATTTTTACTTTTTCATTTTTAACAAGAACGATGTATTCAAGGTTGTATTTAAATTTTGTTCTGTCCTTTAGTTTTATTTTACTTACCTGCTTAATCTTTATTGCTGTTGTGTCTTTGGCCTTTGACATGCGGTGAAATTCAGGATAAATATAACTCATTTGACTTGTGATAAATTGTTTGTACCCATCTTCTGAAAAGTACTGTTCAAATTCACTAGGTATTTGATCTTTGTTCTTTTCAGCATTTTGATAGGTATTGCAGCTTATCATCTTTGTAATCAGCTCTTCTATTTTTTCCTCTTGTGTATCTTTTGTACATCCTGCTAGAAGTAATATCCCCATGACTCCTATTAGCAGCTTTATGAAAATCCTTTTCATCTTAATCCCCTTTTTTATAGAGATAGGCGCGGCCTTTTTTACCTATACGTTCTATAGCATTTACATAAGTAAGTATATTTAGTGCTGTCTGAGCATTCCTTAAACTTAGTCTCGTATGCTCTTTAAAGTCTTTGGCAGTAAACTCCTTCTCCAGTGTATCAGGTATAAGCTTAGCATAATCATTTATGGACTGTATAGTTATTTCATCTATTATTTCTATCGGCACCCTATCTTTGCGATGAGCTCCTCTTTTTTTATCATAACTCCAGCCGTTTAAAAGCTTATATTCTTCTATATTAATAAGCATAATACATAAAGAAAGATTAGGATGGAGAAGAAATTCCTTTATCCTATAGAGTTCAAAAAAGATTTCATAAGGGGTTCCTTTTTTAGGTGACTTTCTCTTTTGGCTGACTTCTCCTGTTTCTAAATTGATCCAAGATACCCATTTAGTATAAGAAACTGGATAGACAACCGTTACCTTCCCATAGGCCAAGAAACAGCTAAGCTTTTTACTCAGCTTTGCAAAGGCCCTTGTTTGTATTTCTATCATTTCTCCAGGCCTCATAATATCAGCTACAAAGCCCCTGTTCTTTGCTTCATGCATGCTTTCGTCAGGCTCCATGTAGTATTTAAGTACTGCATGAAGTGTGCCTTCTTTTAAGGTTCCTATTCCTATTTGCTTTTGGCTCCCCTGGAGGACTCTTTCCTTCGCCCATTCAAATCGCTCCTTATTCACTCTTGGTTCCATTTACTTTTTCATACTCATACATAAAGTAATTACATTCTTCCATGCCTAAATTTTGATAGGTCTTCTTGGCTGTATGATTTTCCTTTTCTACATAGAGTCTAATGCCTACTATTTGTTCATCTTGGTCACAGATTTCTTTAACAGTGTTATAAAGCGCTTTGAATACACCTTGTTTTCTATAGCTTGCATCTACATAAACACTTTGTACCCATAGATAGACTCCATTTCTCCAATCACTCCACTCATAGGTATACATAATTTGACCAACAACCCTGCCTTCTATTTCACAGACATGATAGATACCCTTCCCTTCGTCTTCTAAAAGAGCCCTTACTCCTTTGGTTAACCTCCTCATATCTAGCAGCTTGTCCTCTGTTTCTCTGGCTAAAAGATAGTTATATTCTGCTATCATTTCTAAATCATTTATAGTTGCTTTTCTAATTTTCATTTGAGTTCTCCTACTTTTGTTTTTCTTTCATCTTACCATAAATAAAACAGATAGATAAGTAATAACCCACAAAAAGGGCAGGTACAAGACCTGCCTCTCAATATTACTCGTTAGTCATTATAAGCGTCATCACATCTATCATCAGACTAATGCTTCCATCCCCTAATATCACACAGCCTCCTATCCCCCTATCTCTTATCGTATATTTTGAAAGATAAATAGGCAGTGCCTTAACTACAACTTGTTGTTCTCCCAAAATGCAATCTGCAAAAAGGCATATAGATTTATCTCCGCTCTCCACAAGTAATATAATACCTTGTGATATTTTTATTACCTCTGTGTCTACACTAAAATGTTCATGAAGCCTTAGAACCGTATAGCACTTCCCTCTTATCATGATCATTTCATAGCCCTCTGGATCGATAATGACATCTTTTTCATCTGCTTTAAAAGCTTCTTTAATAGCTATAGTTGGAATGGTATAAGTAGAATTTCCGACTGATATACCCATTCCTCCTACAATAGCCAGCGTGAGAGGAATTTTGATACTCATGGTTGTTCCTTTTCCTTGCACGCTCTCAATAGAAATATTTCCTCCGATTTCATCTATATTTTTCTTTACAACATCCATTCCTACGCCACGGCCTGAAAACTCTGTAACTTCCTGATTAGTAGAAAACCCTGGGAGAAGTATGAAGGAATAAATTTCTTTTTGGCTTAGGTCACGTTCTGCCTTGTTAATGAGTCCAGACTTTCTAGCTTTATTTAATATTTTCTCTGCATCTAATCCTTTCCCATCATCTGAAATTCTGATCAGAACATCTCCACCTGTATTTTGTGCCTCTAAGATAATCCTTCCCATTTGTTCTTTACCTTTTTGCTCCCTCTCAGCCGACATTTCGATACCATGATCTACCGCATTTCTAATAAGATGCATCAGAGGATCAGAAATGTGATCAATAATATTTTTGTCTACTTCCGTTTCTTCTCCCAAAATAATAAGCTCTACAGATTTACCAAGCTTTTTGCTCATATCTCTTACAAGTCGCTCCATCTTATGAAATGTAGAGGCTATAGGGACCATCCTTATGGACATCACAATATCCTGAAGTTCATCTGTCAGTTTTCTAAGCTGTCTTGTAGTCTTATTAAAGTTTGGAAGGGATAACCCTTCTAAATCAGGATTTTTAATAACCATTGACTGGGCAATGACAATTTCACCCACAAAATCCATAAGTTTGTTAAGTTTAGAGATATTAACACTGATAAGACTTTGTTTATTTTTTTCTTTGATATCTTCCTTCCCTTTATATTCTTTATCTATCATTTTATCTTTTTGAGCAGCAGTCAAGTAAGCCTTGTCTGCTGCTAATTCATAAGACTTAACATATAAAGCCTGCTCAAAAACTTGAGTCAAAGCTTCCTTATCCATATGAGATGAAAAATAAATCTCAAATCCATTTTTAATAATCTCCTCTGAAGCATTACTGTTTTCTATAATATCCTCTGGTCTAAAAGAAATTTCCTCACAATACTCTTTTAAGTTATGCACAATGTTAAATGCTCTTATATTCTCCATGCCAGCTCCTTCTTCAAAGAGTATTTTTGCAGCATATTTTTGGTCAGGACTATGAGAGCTATTCTTTTTCATTACCATTATCGTTTTCTTTAGTTCAGCAAGAAGTTCTCCCTCATCTTTCATTTCTTTTCCGTTTTGTATGTTTTCTATTTGTTCCCTAATAAAGTCAACAGTTTTTAAAACAATATCGTAAATAATAGAATAATTCGCAGCAAGTGTTTGATTTTCTCTTATAAAATAAAATAAATCTTCTACTTCATGGGCAACAGCTGCTATATTATTAAACATCATCATAGCCGCAGAGCCTTTTATGGTATGCATCATTCTAAAGATTTCATTGATATTTTCTATACCTATTTCATTATTCTTTTCCGAGAGAAGAAGTATTTCTTCAAGTTCTTCTAAAAATTGGCTAGTCTCAAACAAAAACATTTCTAATAAGGGATCTCTATTTGTAGATGCATCTTCCATTTTCTCTCCCTCCTAAGCCAGACTAATACAAATACTTATCATGATTATTGCCGTTAAGTATTATGCGCTCTTCTTTTAACTTAAACCTGCCTATTACCTGCTTAAGAGCCTGTGCCTGACTATATAATTCTTCACTAGCAGCTGCACTTTGCTGAGCTGTTGCTGAATTAGTTTGAACTACCCCCGAAACTTGTTCAATTCCTTTATTGATTTGCGTTATAGCTGCAGCTTGATCACTTGATGAGAGTGCAATTTCACCTACCAGCTTTGCAGCCTCTTCTATACCTAAAACAATGTTATTAAATGCAGCTGCTGTTTCTTTCGCTGTTTTAGTTCCCGTTTCAGTCTTTTGTATAGATCCTTCTATCATAAGGGTTGTTTCCTTTGCAGCATTGGCACTTCTGGCAGCTAAATTTCTTACTTCTTCGGCAACAACTGCAAAACCTTTCCCGTGTTGTCCTGCTCTTGCAGCTTCTACAGCTGCATTTAAGGCAAGTATATTCGTTTGAAATGCAATTTCTTCAATAACTTTGATAATTTTAGAAATACTTGAAGAAGAAGCATTAATTTCCTGCATAGCACTTAACATCTCCTTCATCTGTTTATTACCCTTTTCAGCATTTTCTTTAACACTTAGAGCCACCTTATTTGCTTTATCAGCATTATCAGCACTATGCTTTGTTTGTGCGGCTATTTGAGAAATAGCACTAGTTAACTGTTCTATCGCACTAGCTTGCGCAATAGCCCCTTCCGATAGGGCAGTGCTCGCGTCTGATACCTGTTTTGCTCCAGCTGTCACTTGCTCTGATGACATATTTATCTCGCTAAAAACGTGACTTACATTGTCTATCATTCTCCCAAATGCTTGGCTAAGCATACCGATTTCTTCTTTACTTTTAGTCTCTATTACAACATCAAAATCTCCTTTTGCTACTTGATCTGATACTTCTACAAGTTTAATAAGAGGTTTTTTAATAAGTGCACTTAAAAAGATTCCTAGTAATACAGCGATACATACTGCACTTGCTATTGTAATAATCATAAAGAGGATAGCCGTTTGGCCTATCTGCATATTTCTTTGCGCCTTCTCAGCAGTATCTTGAACTTTTAAGTCTATGAGCTTTTGGATGGCACTTTGCGTATCCTGAGTTGCCTTATCCCATGCTCCCCCTTTGACGAAAAATTTAAATGCCTCTGTATTCCCCTTAGTTAAAACTGTCTGAATAGCTTCGTTCATAATTTCTGTATAGCTCTTATAAGCTGCTTCAAATTCTTCATAAGCTATCTTCATTTTATCCGATACAATATAGCTGTCCCGTTCATTTATTAGTATTTCTATTTGGCTTTTATCCTTTTTAAGCTCCTCATAAGCTTCTTGTTTTGACTGATCCGTAGCAGCCAGCATCATTGATCTGATATTAACCCGTTGTTTTTGGAAGTGCTCCGCTATATCCGAAACCTTTGCTAACGGAATAGCCCCATACTTATACAGATCACTGTCAACCTTTTCCATGCGAATAATATTGATAATACCTATAATCCCAACTAAAGATGCCAGCATAGCTATAAGAACAAATCCCCAGATAAGCTTAGTTCCTATTTTTAAATTTCTTATTCCTTTCACAGTTTTCCCCCATCCTCTCTTTAACAAATACTTACTTGCATGAGCTTAATTTTCTTCAAGCAGACGTTCGCCATCAATAATAAGTTTTATATGTTGTCCTGTCTTTCCCATTCCTTTAATGTATTTGTTTTTTTCACCTAACTTTTCATTTGGAGGCAAAACGATGTCCTCTTCCGGGATGCTTACCACCTCCGACACTTGATCAACGATAAGTCCTGCTTCAACATCATTAATTGTAACAACGATAATGCATGTACGATCATTATATGGTATCTGATTTTTATGGAACTTAGTACGCATATCAATCACAACTATAATCTTTCCTCTTAAGTTAATAATCCCCTTGATATATTTAGGAACATCAGGTACTATCGTTATAGGCTGTATCCCTATAATCTCTGTGACATATTTAATCTCAATACCAAAGAAATCTGAGTCTAATGCAAAGGTAAGGTATCTATCTTTCTGCGCATCTTCTTGTTCTGTTATGTTATTTTCAAAATGTGCCATAGTTTATCCTCCCATTTCATTTTTTTACATTATTTTTGTTTGTACATTTTATGCGGCTTATAGGACAAAAGTTCCCAAATCTCCTTGCATACAAAAAGAAGGTTTCAAAAGCTGAACTGAGCCTTTGAAACCTTCTTTCTCCCCCTTTTAACTTATTTGTTTACACTCACTCAGCTTTTCAAAAAAAGCATTAAAGCGTTGCCCGCACCTTATCCAGTATGATATTAGCCAGCTCTGTCTTACTCATCATAGGATACTGGTTGGATACTCCATCTTTATCAATAATAGCTGCAATATTTGTATCCCCTTTAAAGCCTGCATTTTCTTCACTAATATTATTAGCTACTATAAAGTCCAGATTCTTCTTTTCTATTTTCTCTTTAGCATAGGTGATAAGATTATGCGTTTCAGCAGCAAAGCCTACTAGTATCTTATTCCCTTTTTTCGCCCCTAAACTCTGTAAAATATCTGGATTTCTAGTGAGTCTAATCTGAATATCCTCTCCAGACTTCTTTATTTTCATGTCGCTTACTTCAGCTGGTCTATAATCTGCTACTGCTGCTGCTTTAATAACCACATCAGCCCACTGAAAGTTTTGATTAACAGTCTCGTACATATCCATAGCACTTTGAGTATTAATTCTTTCGACTCCATCCGGACACAAGAGATTAGTAGGCCCTGAAACAAGCTTAACATTTGCTCCTCTTTTTACTGCTGCTTCTGCTATAGCATAGCCCATTTTGCCTGATGAATGATTTGTAATGTATCGCATAGGGTCTATGGCTTCTATCGTTGGCCCTGCTGTTACCATAATATTTTTACCTTCTAGGTCCTTCTTTTCTTCTAAAAAGCTTAAAACCTCTTCTACAATGACTTCGACTTTTTGAAGTTTCCCTTTTCCCAAGTCTCCGCAAGCTAGAAATCCGCTGTCTGGCTCAATAAAGTAACAGCCTTTATTTTTTAGGAAAGTAATGTTTTCCTGTACAATGGCATTTTCGTACATAGCTGTATTCATAGCAGGTGCAAATAGGATAGGACATCTTGCTGCCATTAAAGTTGTTGTTAGCATATCATCAGCAATCCCATGGGCTGCTTTACCAATAACATTTGCAGAAGCAGGCGCTATTAAAAATAAATCTGCTCTTTTTGCAAGAGCAATATGCTCAACTTCCCAGCTTTTTGTTCTTTTAAAGGTATCTGTTACGACTTCATTATTTGAAAGGGTTTCAAAAGATAAGGGGGTAACAAACTCGCATGCATTCTTCGTCATAATAACATGCGTTTCAATTCCCTTTTTACGCAGTGCACTTATGATATCTAATGCCTTGTAGGCTGCAATACCACCTGTTACACCCAATACAACATGTTTTTTCATCACTTTTCTCCTACTTAGTTTATTCTAATGGCTTTTAAAATAGGCAGGCACTTAAGGCCTGCCACTACGGATTCTAATGTACGGACTTGTCAGTCCGTGGTTTAGCTACTTGTTATTTTTTACTAGTAAAGGTGAAATTGTTTTCCCTATTGTTACTGTAATAAGCGCAGCAACGATTGCTTCTGGGACTCCATTAACACCGATGATTCCCATTATAAATTTGAATAGTACATCAAAAGCTATTTCTTTAGCTGCTGCATAGCTTTCTCCAAAGAACAAGTAAATACCTCCCATAACCATGAGTGTATTTGTAAGAGACCCTACTAGTCCTGCTATAATGTAAGCCAAAACTTTAGACTTATCTAATTTCATAACAGCTTTAAAGCTATAATGAGCAGTAACCCCTATAAGTATTCTAGGCACCATAACGATTACAAGACTCCAAATATTTCCACTCATCTCACCTACTGAGTAAAATGGTGAAAATACAAATGAAGTAACTGTCGGATTGATTGTGTTAATCACAAGTGAAGTAAGTCCAAAGACTGCTCCTAATACTGCTCCGGCTCCTGGTCCAATTAAAATCCCTCCTAGAATAACAGGGATATGTACTGTTGTGGCTCTTGTCACGCCTATAGGAATAAATCCAAGGGGTGTGCACGCAAGAATGACCTCTATTGCTGCAAATACAGCAATCAGTACAAGCTTTTTTGTGTCATACGTTTGTTTCATGAAATTTCCTCCTTAACTACCGCTCTTTTATAAAGATGCAGCGTTTTAAAATATATTGAACTTCTTATCTATAAAAAAGAGTACTTATTATATAAGCACTCTTTTATTATTTTAAAGGTATTCTTTTAAAATGTCTAGTCACTGGTAACTTTTTACTTTATTGTTCATCATATTTTCTTAAATTAAAATACCGGAATAACGCTTCCTTGATATTTTTCTTCAATGAATTTTTTAACTTCCGCGCTTTTTAAAGCTTCAATCAAAGCCTTAATATCTTCACGGCTTTCATCACCTTTTCTAATGGCTAGTATGTTAGCAAAAGTTTGCGCCGCAAGAGAATCTTTTTCTTCTTTTGCAAGAGCATCTGTAGCTGCGTTAAGTCCTGCCTCTATTGCATAGTTCCCATTAATAACTGCTAAATCAACATCTGCTAAAACTCTGGCAATTTGTGCTGCTTCAAGCTCTTGAATTTTAATGTTTTTAGGATTTTCAATAATATCATTCACTGTTGCATTAAGTCCTGCATCAGGATTAACCTTAATTAGTCCATTTGTTTCAAGTAAAAGCAGTGCCCTTGCTTCATTAGTTGTATCATTTGGTACTGCAATGGTTGCGCCCTCAGCAAGTGCATCAAGGCTCTTTGTTTTACCAGGATATAGCCCTAATGGTTCATAGTGAACCGCAGCTGCTGAAATGATATTGGTTCCATTTTTAGCATTAAAATCATCTAGATAAGGCTGATGCTGAAAGTAGTTAGCATCTAATTCCTTGTTTTCTAATGTGAGATTAGGCTGTACATAATCAGTAAATTCTTTGATTTCTAATTCATACCCTTTTTCTTTAAGTACTTCTTTAGCTGCTCCTAATATCTCTGAATGAGGTACTGGCGAAGCCCCTATCACAATCTTCTTATCTTCCTTTGCACACCCTGTAACAAGTGAAAGTGCAAGTCCTGCAACTGATAATACTGTAATTAATTTTTTCATCTTCTAATCCTCCTGATATTTATAATTTATTTTTTACTTCTTATACAACTTCTAACCGATTAACCTACAACACCTGGTGACTTACCTGCTCTTATATACTAATTTTTACTCTTTATCCTTAGCTTCTACATTTAGCTCACATATTTCAGCTAATAGCCATAATACTAGTCTTCTTTATCGCCCGTTTCCATCATCAATATCATTCCCAGTATGTACTGCAGGAGTATTAACCCCGAACTCTTTACCAAATTTAATGTCTGACATATGATTTCGCCTCCTTCTTTCTTTTAATCCATCTAGCTTTTTACTTCAAATAACCACTTTTATATTTCCTAACCAACAACTAAAAACCCCCTCTTATCTCTTAAAAGATAAAAGGGGGCAAGTACACTAAGTTAAATACTACTCCTTATCTTTCAGAAACCTTGTTCTGTTGGATTTAGCACCGTACATCTTCATGCGGTTGCTGAGATATCATAGGGCCAAGTCCCTCCATCTCTCATGATAAGTTTTTATTATTCGATTTTCTTATTGATTGTTAGTATACACTTAGCTTATGAGAATGTCAATAGTTTCCCTAGTTTTTTTATAATTTTACTGGGTTATAAAATACATCAAACCTAATATAGCGCTTATTAAATAGGCCTATTTGATCCATTTCTAGCAAGATAAACTTTTCTGCTTTATGAAAAAAGCAGCTTCGAAATGTTATTTTCTAAAGCTGCTTTTTCAATATCCTGTTATTTATTCTTTTTCATTCATTATTCCAAGCTTATCAAATAGGATAAATACGATGCTAAGTGATATACCTACAACAGTTGCAAGTCCCATTCCTGTTAATGGTACTTGTCCAATATTAACAGATATTCTGCTAAGTCCAACAATAAATACTACTGAGGTAAGAATAAGATTTCTTGATTTTGAAAAATCAACTTTTTCTTCTATAAAGGTTCTAAGTCCTGATGCAGCGATCATACCAAACAGCAGTAAACTAGTTCCCCCTATTACAGGTGTTGGAATACTTCTGATAAGTGCTGATAATGTTCCGGAAAAACCTAATACAATAGAGATAAGTCCTGCTCCGCACACAACATAAACGCTGTATACTTTTGTAAGTGCCATAACTCCTATGTTTTCTCCGTAAGTTGTAGTAGGTACGGAGCCAAACAGACCTGAAAGAGCTGTTGATAAACCATCTCCTAGAAGTGATCTATGAAGCCCTGGATCTTTAGCAAGATCTCTTCCTACTATACTGCTTGTTACCTTTAAGTGTCCAATATGTTCTGCTATAACAACAAACGTCGCAGGTAAAATAGTAAGAATAGGTGTCATATCAAATTTTGCTACTTTAAAACTTGGAAGTACGAATAGCTGTGCCTGGCTTACAGCTTCGAAGCTTACTTCTCCCATGAAATAGGCTGTTATATATCCAACGACTACCCCAATAAGAATAGGTATAATCTTTAAAAATCCTTTTAGTAAAACATTTGATAATATAATTGTTAAAAGCGTTACCATAGATATTACTATCCATGTCATATTAGATTCTGTAGGGTTATTACTAAGTCCTACTGCAAAACCAGCCATATCGGCTGCTGTAGGTGCAAGTTCAAGCCCGATAATGGTTACAATAGCTCCCATAACAGCTGGCGGAATAATCTTATTAATCCAGCCTGTTCCTGTGTACCCTATAATAATAGCTACTGCCGCAAAAGCTAAACCTGAAACAACAAATCCACTTTGAATAGTTTGAAAATCATATCCAGCATTCATAAGTACAAAACTTGGTGTCAAGTATGCAAAACTTGATCCGAGAAATGCCGGTATACCTCTTTTAGTGATAAATGCGTAAAGCAATGTCCCAATACCGTTAAAAAATAAAACTGTAGCTGGATCAATGTTAAATAAGATAGGAACTAAAACAGATGCCCCAAACATAGCAAATAGATGCTGCAGGCTTAATGGAATAGCCTTTTTTAGTGGAACCTTTTCATTGACATCCACCTTCAAAGTTGTAACTTGTGACTTTCCTGAACTTGACATAAAATATTTCCCCCTTCTTAGCCTCTCTGGACTAAATTAAAATCTTCTAAAATATATCATTTTTCGTGATAAATATCAAGCATAATCCTATTAAAAATAATAAATATGAAAACATTGACAGACCTTATGGCCTGCCAATGTAGATTACAGAAAATTTATACCGCTCAGAATCAATAAAAACCACTAAATTTGACTTAAAGCATTTTCGATATCTGCTAAAAGGTCGTTGATATCTTCAAGGCCTATTGACAGACGAATAAGATCTTTTGTTACGCCTGCTGCAATAAGCTGCTCGCCATTTAACTGTGCGTGTGTAGTACTGGCTGGGTGAATAACAAGAGATTTGGCATCTGCCACATTTGCAAGCAATGAGAAGATTTCAAGTTTATTAATAAACTCTACAGCTTTGTCTTCATCTTTAAGTCCAAATGTAAAGATAGCTCCTGTTCCTTTTGGGAAATACTTTTTGGCAAGTTCGTAGTAGCTGCTGCTTTTAAGTGAAGGATATTTTACCCATGCTACTTTGGGATGGTTCTCTAAGAATGCAGCTATTTTTTGTGCATTCTCAACATGTCTTTCTACTCTTAACGAGAGTGTTTCAAGTCCTTGTAAAAGCATGAAAGCATTAAATGGGCTGAGTGCTGCTCCTGTATCTCGAAGAAGCTGTACTCTTGCTTTAAAAATAAAGGCAAGCGGGCCAAATGCATCTGCATAAACTAGACCGTTATAACTTGGATCAGGTGTTGTAAAGCCTTTAAACTTACCGCTCTTAGCCCAATCAAAATTGCCTCCGTCTACAATAAGTCCCCCCATAGTTGTCCCATGGCCGCCTATATATTTTGTTGCCGAATGAACAACAATATCTGCTCCAAACTCAATAGGTCTAATAAGATACGGTGTCCCAAATGTGCTGTCTACTATAAGCGGAATACCATTTTTATGAGCTATATCAGCCACTGCTTCTATGTCCACTATATTAATACTAGGATTGCCTAATATTTCAATAAAAATAGCTTTTGTTTTTTCATTAATAGCTGCTTCAAAGTTTTCTGCCTTATCAGGATCTACAAACTTTGTTATAATGCCGTAGTTAGGCAGCGTATTAGCTAGTAAATTATATGTTCCTCCATACAAGGTACTTGCAGCTACTATTTCGTCCCCTGTACCTGCTATGTTCAAAATAGAATAAGTGATAGCAGCTGAACCTGATGCCACTGCAAGGGCCGCTTTCCCGCCCTCCAGCAGCGCAATTCTTTTCTCAAGTACGTCTGTTGTCGGGTTCATAATACGTGTATAAATATTCCCTAATTCCTTAAGCCCAAATAAGTTAGCTGCATGTTCTGTACTGTCAAAGACATATGAAGTTGTTTGATAGATAGGAACTGCTCTCGATTTTGTAACAGGGTCTACATCCTGCCCCCCATGAATTTGCAATGTATTAAAGTTCCAATTTCCCATTATTTATTCCTCCTTATTTTTTATTATTTATTTTTTGATTATAATCCTCATCCTTATTTTTTAATAGGTATTATCAAGCTTATAAAACGAAAACCCCTCTTCCTAGGGAGAGGGGTTACTTGTTTAACCTTATCTCTCAGGATTTTCCTGCTGGAATTAGCACCTTGTCAGCTTTCTGACGGTTGCTGGGTATCATCGGGCCAGTCCCTCCACCTCTCTGGATAAGAATATTTAATTTATATCATTGTATTCCTATAATTTTACTATGTCAATACTTTTTTAATTTATTTTTAAAATACCCATTAGTTTTAAATAGTCATACTATTAGCACAATTCCTTGAGTAAATATCTCTTGTCCACTGTTCTTCTTGTCAATAAATGGATTATCCTTGAAATAATTGTTGAAATGAGAGCTTTTGAATCATACTATGCTTATGGCAAATAGCAAACCAAATCTAATAAACTGGTGATCTTATGAAAAAATATATATCTTTAGTTGTACTCACGATGCTGCTTGTTATCATTTTTTATCAATATGGTTATTTGCTAAGAAACACCCTTTCTAAGTTTACTGATAATCAGATTCGCTATATCTCAAAAGTTGATGATAAAAATTTTTATATTTACAAACTAGGCAAATGGCAGAAGGAATTTATTAAAGGCGTTAATATTGGAGCTGCTAAGCCTTCATATTTCCCGGGCGAACTTGGCATAACAAAGGATGACTATAAAAGATGGTTTAAGTCTATAGGTGAAATGAATGCCAATAGCATAAGAGTCTATACTATTTTAAAACCAGCCTTTTACGAGGCACTTTTTGAATACAACCAAAAAACCAGCCGCCCTATTTATCTCTTTCAAGGGGTATGGCTTAATGAAGAAGACATAGCTAGTATAGGAGATGCCCAAAACCCTAAAATAAAAAATCAATTTAAAAAGGATATCCAATCCCTTATTGATATTATTCATGGAAATGCCATTCTTCCAGTTAAACCCGGCCTAGCTGGCGGCGCTTACACTAAAGATATTTCCTCCTATGTGGCTGGATGGATATTAGGGATTGAATGGGATCCTGATTTTGTCATCCGCACGAATGAGCAAAATGCCGGGGATATAAACTATCCAGGAAAGTACCTTTTCACCGTAGCTGCTTCTCCTTTTGAAAAGTTTCTCTGTGAAATAGGAGACTTCACCATAGACTATGAAACCTCAAACTATAGCATGCAAAGGCCGCTTAGCTTTACTAACTGGGTCACAACAGATACGCTCTCTCATCCCAATGAGCCTATGGTAAAAGAAGATATTGTTTCTGTGAATACAGAACATATTAAAAGTTATAATAACTTTAAACCTGGGCTTTTTGCTTCCTATCACATTTACCCTTACTATCCTGACTTTATGAATTATCAGCAAAGTTACACTGACTTCAAGGATCTTAATGGTAAAGTTAATACCTATAGGGCTTATTTAAAAGATTTAATCAAAGAGCATACAGTTCCTGTACTAGTTGCAGAGTTTGGTATTCCTGCCGCAAGAGGAAAAGCCCATGAGAATATTCATATGGGCTTTAATCAAGGAAACATTGATGAAAAAATGCAAGGAGCTATGGATGCTTTTATGCTTCAAAACATTTATGAAGAGGGATACTGCGGTGGATTAGTATTTACCTGGCAGGATGAGTGGTTTAAAAGAACCTGGAATACAATGGATCTTGATATACCAGATCGAAGAGCTTATTGGTCTAATCCCCAGACTAATGAGCAACAATTTGGTGTACTTGCTTTTGATCCTGGTAATGTCAAAAGCATCTCTTATGTTGACGGCATTGTGAGTGAATGGAAAAAAGATAAGCCAATTGCTGAAAGCAAAAAATTTCGCCTCTATGCAAAAAGTGACGAAAAGTATCTTTACCTTTATGGGAACATACAGAACTTTGATTTAGCGAATGACAAGTTCATCATTCCTATTGATATCACCCCTAACTCTGGCAATTCATTTATCAAAGATACTGATATAAGCTTCCCTAGGCCCGCTGACTTTATCATTACTATTAGTGGCAAGGAAACCTCCAGAATAACTGTAGATGCTTATTACGACGCCTTTTACTATATGTATGCCAAAGAGCTAAACATGCTAAGTACTAACAAGACTTTTGAAAATAAAAACAGTGGGCTTTTTAATCCCATTTATCTTTGTCTTAACAGAGAACTTGTCCTCCCTGAAGATCAAAGAATTTTACCCTTTTCAAAATACGAAACTGGTAAACTTGTTTTTGGAAATGCCAACCCTAGGCTTGGTGCCTACAATTCTCTAGCAGACTTTTATGCAAATGGTGATCATGTAGAAATCAAAATACCTTGGCAGATACTTAATGTTATGGATCCTTCAAGTAAAAAAATAATGGACGACTTTTATAAACAAAGCGGCATTACGCCTATGGCTATAAAAAGCCTTTATATCGGTGCTGTGCTTATACAAAACAATCTTTTACTTGCTAGTGAGATGTCCCCTTATTCTTGGGATAAGTGGGATATTCCTGCTTACCACGAAAGATTAAAACCATCTTATTACATTCTTAAAGAGGCCTTTGAAAAGATAGGAGGCTACTAATGTGGAGATGCTTGTCTATTATTCAATTATAGTATTTGGCATTATCATTTTTTCTCTCTATTTGTATATCATTTATGTTAAAACCCTTGAACGATATACCAGCAAAAGAAAAGAAAGGTATAAAAACACCCTTATTCCTTTAGTCGACGTTATTGTAACTGAACTTAAAAATGTTGGGGAAATGAATTTCTACATCAAAGATGCTCTTATGAGGCATACATCCAAAAATAAACTTAAAAGCAAAGTAGTCGAAGATAGAATTATCTACTACCTGGAAACTTTTAAAGGAGACTTTATTTCTCAGCTGGTGGCATTTTGCGAAGAATCTGGAATAATAGATCGAAAAATTAAAGAACTATCGGAAAGTGCAAGCTATATCAAAGCTCTTGCATGTAAAAGACTCGGCGAACTGAGAAGCAAAAAAGCAGTTCCTTATTTATTAAAAGAAGTTGCCTCCCCTTCTCAGGACGTTACTTATAATGCACTTTTGGCACTGGCTAAAATCGGAGATGCGGAGGCTTTTTTAAAAGCTTTTGCATCTATTAATGCCTCAACTCACTTGAGCGAAAGAAGCCTTATAGAAGTGGCAGACAGCTTCGAAGGAAACAAAGCTGATATCTACTACCCCATGATCGATTATGAAAATGAATTTGTAAGCTGCATTTTTATAAAGTCTGCCGGTGGATATAAGGATTCTGTCCTAGGTGAGAAAATAGCTAAATTCTTATCATGTGATTCGAAAGAAAGAATACTGTCAGCTATTAAAGCTTTAGCTGGCATGGGTGATAATAGGTATATCCATCAAATTTCTGAACTCACAACCCATGAAGTATGGGAAATAAGAGCTATTGCTGCAAAAGCATTAGGAACTTTTCATGATCTTAGTGTTATTAATAAACTTATTGACGCCTTATCAGACAGACAATGGTTTGTCCGTTATAATGCTGCAAGTTCACTGCTTACCCTAGATAAACAACTGAAATATATTGCTAAAGTATTTGAAGGAGAAGATAGATTTGCAAAAGATATTCTTATATCTGCTATGGAAAATAGCAATATACTCTCTCTGATATTGGGCGATACCGGTACTCCCTCAGACTTTTCAGAAACTACCGTACTTCTTATCAAAGGCTATATACAACAAGGTGGTGGCTACAAAGATGAATAATACATTCTGGAGAGAACTCATTTTAAAATTTAACTATTTCATTTTATTTTATGTACTATGTGTTAATACTATTTATTTTGCCCAGCTTATATTATCCAGCTTTAGTTTATATGACTATATCAAAAAAATGTCCTACTCAGGATACAGAAAGTATACTGAATCTGAAAACATGATTCCTATTTCAGTGCTTGTTCCGGCCTATAATGAACAAGAAACAATCGTAGATAATATAGAATCCTTATTATCACTTCATTATCCTACCTTTGAAATTGTTGTGATTAATGATGGATCAAAAGATGAAACAATGCCTAAGATCATCGATGCCTTCCATTTAAAAAAGGTCTATCAGCCTATAAGGGCCTTAATTAAAACCAAAGAGGTAAATGCTGTTTATAAAAGCATTCATATCCCCAATTTAGTACTTGTAGATAAAGTTAATGGGGGTAAAGCAGATGCACTAAACGCTGGTATTAACGTTTCCAGATATCCGATATTTACCTCTATCGATGCCGACTCTATCTTAGAAAGCGACTCCCTCGTAAGAGTTATCATGCCTTTCATAGAAGATAAACTAACTGTAGCTGTAGGCGGCATAGTCAGAATAGCTAATGGCAGCGTCATTAAAAATGGCAGGATTGAGAGTATCAACCTGCCAAAGAATCACCTTGCTATGTTTCAAGTTATAGAATACTTACGTGCTTTTTTATCTGGCCGTATGGGCTGGGATGCTATGAATGCATTACTGATTATATCCGGTGCCTTTGGGGCCTTTAGAAAAGACGTAGCCATAAGACTTGGAGGCTATACGCCAAACACTATTGGTGAAGATATGGAGCTTATCGTGAGACTGCACCATGTTTTTAGAAAAAACAAGAAAAAATATCGAGTTAAGTTTATTCCTGATCCAGTATGCTGGACACAAGCTCCTGAAACACTAAAAGATTTAAGAGGTCAAAGAAGAAGATGGCAAATAGGCCTGATGGATAGTTTATTTAGACATAAGACACTTCTATTTAATCCAAGATATGGGCTTATCGGACTATTAGCAACTCCGTATTATTGGTTATTTGAAATGCTTGGACCGGTAATTGAAGTAATAGGCTATATATTTATACCGCTTTCTTTTATTTTAGGGGTTCTAAATGTCCAGTACTTCTTTTTGTTTCTATCTGCCTCTATCTTATATGGAATACTTCTGTCCATTGGAGCTATTCTTCTAGAAGAATATACTTTTAATAAATATCCTTCTTTTAACCAGCTGGTTAAATTAACCCTATACGGTATTATTGAAAATTTTGGCTACAGACAACTTACAACGCTTTTTAGACTTGAAGGTATGCTTAACTATCGAAGATCAAAGCATACCTGGGGTAAAATTAAAAGACAAAACTTTAATACTCCCAATAAATCATAATCAGCCTAAACGAAATGCTGTTAGCATTTTCCATTTAGGCTGATTGCTTTTAGTTAAATATGCCAAAAACCCCTGCTGTTAAAACGATGATTGCAAAAATCATTCTATAGATTGCAAAGACCTTCATTGGCTTTTTCTTTAAGTATGAAATAAACTTATTAATAACAACAAGCGCAACAATAAATGAAACGATAAAACCAACGGCAAGCGAAATCACTTCTTGTGATGTAAGGCTAGCAAAGCCTCCTATTTTTAAAATCTTTAGGAGACTCATCCCAACCATAACTGGGATAGCTAAAAAGAATGAAAACTCAGCAGCTGCAACAGTAGAAAGTCCTGATATCCACCCCCCTATAATCGTTGAAGCCGAACGGGACATCCCCGGAATAATCGCTAGACACTGAAACAAACCAATGATTAACGCTTGTTTAGCTGTAACGCTTAGTTCACTTCTTCCTGTATTTTTATTTCTAAATCTTTTTTCTGTGTACATCATCAGCAATGCTCCGAAAAATAAAGTTGCAGCTACAGATACAGGGTTAAATAAGTATTTTTCAGCTAAGTCATCAAGAAGAATCTGAGCAATGCCCCCTGGAATGCACGCAATAAAGATAACAAACCAAAATCTAAAGCCTGATTTTTCATAACCCACTTTTTGAGGAAAAAAATGAATAAGTGTTTCTTTTATTTTGCTCCAATAAAGTACTACAACTGCAAGTATTGCTCCAAGCTGTATCACATATGTATACATTTCTATATACTTAGGATTTGTCCCTTCAAACCCTACTAGGCTTTGAAAAATAATGAGGTGTCCTGTTGAAGATACTGGTAAAAACTCTGTTACCCCTTCTACGACCCCTAATAAGATAGATTTTAATACTAAAGATACTAATTCCATGCTATCACCTTTTTCTAAAGTTTTGTTAAATTTAATCCATGTATTCTATTATAAATAAGTATACTTAAAAAGACCTTAATCATTTCTTAAATATCCCTTAAATTTAATAGTTTTATTTTCTAAGATCCATCCAGCTTATGATATGATGCATGGCAAAGCCGCCAAAACCTTTACTTTTCTTATATTTATCATAAACTATCTTGAGCTCATTATTCATGTAAGCTTGTCCTTCTTCATAAAAGCTAACAGCATTCCCTTCCTCTGATTGCTGCGTTTCAACAGCAATCCTAATAGTTGCTTCATAACTCTGGGCTAATTTCATTTCTCGTGAAATAAGACGCACGATGCCATTATCTCCTAACGCACTGTTTCTATAGGCCATAATAGTAACATCTTTAACATGACTTATAATCCATTCATCAAGCATGCCCTTTCCATATTTAGTATGATAGGTTACTTCATCAAACCAAAAAGGTATATCTACGGCTAAAGGTACTTTCATCTCTTTGCTCATATTTAAAGCGTGCATTAAAAGATCTTGATAGTTTTGGAGAACGCTGTTTCTCATACTGTCATACTGCTCATTCAAATACGGCTCAACATCCAGGTGAATCCCCCTAAACTTCTCGCTGTCTAATGCTGCTTTTTGATACTCAGCTAACCACTTAAAAAATAGAATCTGCCTATCAGCTCCATCATCAGATACCCATTTGGCTGAGCCCTCTAGAGCATGGACCTCGATACCATTTTCAAAAGCTTTTTTAATAAAGCTTTTATACGTATTCAAATTAAGAGTATAATCAATCTGAAGGTACAAATGCTTGACATTGTTTTCTACTAAGAAATCAATCATCTGATCAGGGTTTTGTACAATTTGCTCTGTATGCCATAACCATGTAGCATATGGAATATTTATAACTTGACTAGTGTTCTTTGTTGCTGCTGCATTCACCGGAATAGTCAAAATGAAGCTTATCAGCATTATTTTAAACATTTTTAAGTTAAACATGTTGTCTCCTCCTTTTAAAAAGCCAAAAGCCTCCTAAAAGGAGTTCTGGCAGCCTGGCAGCCCTGTGATATATAACCATTTAGGCCCATAGCTTTGCGTCTTTGCCTTTCGACAAATTTGCCCTTTTCATCACTTAATTATTCTTTATAACTACTGCTTTTATTTTATGCCAGATTAATCCATTTAACAAGAGTATTATTTGGATACTGCATACCATTATGATGTCTTACATAGTATACTTATAGTTATAAGCATACATCCCTGCGAGGTGAATATATGAAATCCATTAAGAAATATTTATTAATCAGTATAGGCTTTTTATCCCTAGCCTTAGGAATTATCGGCGTGTTTTTCCCAGTTCTGCCAACAACTCCCTTCTTACTCTTGACCTCTTTTTGCTTTGTCCGCAGTTCGACTCGGCTCTACCACTGGCTTATCAATCACAAGCTTTTTGGCACTTATATTTATAATTACATGACCTATAAGGCCGTTAAGAAAAGTACCAAAGTAGGCGCACTGCTTTTTTTATGGGCTTCTCTTATTGTTTCGATGATTATTATAGACCAGATGTACCTAAGAATACTGCTGCTAGTTATTGGAACTCTGGTAAGTATACATATACTCTCCTTAAAAGTTCTTAATGCAGAAGAGTTTGATGAATCTAAACTGGAGATTCAAATAAAAAAGGAAGATACCAATTAACTAATTAACTAGTTTCTGTCTCTCTTTTTTAAAAACCAGTAAGCTATAAACGTAATGCCAACAGCCCCCATTAGCGTATAGGCAATATTAGAATAAACATCCATAAACTCTAGAACCTCTCCCCAAGATTCTCCCAAAAAGGCTCCTAGGCATACCAGCATGGTATTCCAGACTAAAGTTCCTGCTGTTGTGTATAACAAAAAGATGCTAAATCTCATTTTGGACATTCCAGCTGGAATAGAAATAAGACTGCGAATCACTGGAATCATCCGGCATATAAACACCGTCCAATAGCCATAGCGTTTAAACCAATTATCAGCCTTCTCAATATCTTCTACTTTTACTTGCAGCAGGTGCCCCCAGCGTCCTATTATTTTCTCTAGTTTTTTTACATCAAATACCCGTCCTATCCAATAAAGAATAATAGCCCCAGCAACTGAACCCATAGTAGAAAATACGATGACACCAAGAACTGTCATTTCTGTATTAGTGGTCATAAATCCCCCAAAGGTAAGAATGAGTTCTGATGGAATAGGCGGGAAAACATTTTCCAGTGTAATGAGTAAAAAAACACTTATATAACCAAATTGTTCCATAAAGTCTGTTATCCAGTTTTGCACGCTTTTTCCTCCTGCTTGTATCATATTTTCATTACTATAGTTTTTAAGATTAATGACTGCCTAAATGCTCTATTGCAGTTCATTAAAATATTCTTGAATTATAAAATAGCTTTTTTTGAGTCTTTCTTCATACTCAGCAGTATCCCATTCTTCCCATCTATAAGGTTTCCTAGTATTAAGCATATCTATTTTTTCACTCTTCTCATAGTCCCACAGAAGTGCCGAAATAAGTATTCCTTCTGTTTTGACTGTTTTTAGCTTGTCCTGTACCAGTTCAGTCACATCACTTTTGTCATCTAATACAGTAAGACTCGATGGATCAGTAAAGTTAAGCCTTCCCCAAGGTATACGAACATAAATAGTATTCCCCGCCGTATACCAATGGTTATGACTATTACCATTATACACTCCATACCTAAGACTACTGCCATCTTGATATTGAGCGGGTATCTGGCTACCGTCTTTTCTAATCCTTTCATTATTAATCTTCATTCTTATTTCTTCAAATATACCTTTGGAACTTGTTTGAGAAGCAATCTTATTCTCAGCGATATTGTATCCAGGCTGCACAAGCAATTTGGCCTTTTGTATTCCTGAAAAGTGTAAAAGAAATTCAAGTCCTGTTGGTGCTTTTAATTTTGTATCTTGAGTAAACCTTAGCTCTCCCCTATTTCTATCATATGTATCTAATCCAATAAATAGTTTGTTATGATTAAAGTCCGGCATCTTATCAAACTGAACATCTATGTATAAAAAAGCTGCATCATGTTTTAAAGTAATCTTATTGATGCTTCCTTTTCCCTTTTGGGTATACTCATTATTTCCTGAAGGATCAGATTCCATTGCAAGAAGACCATAGTTTTGTTCTGGATCTATAGCATTATGCCATAAAGCGTGCCTGTGATAAGGAATCATATAAGGCTCCGTAATCCATGTTTTCTTTGCCCATTCATCGAGCCATTCAAATATTATCCCTCCTGCATATCCTTCTCTTGCTATTGCCTTCATCATCCTTACAACGCCTTCTCCTTGCTGCTTTTCCGTAAGTCCTCCATGATTATAACCATCAGGACTTGCATGAGCGTTTCCCATACCTGTAGCCAGTCCAAATTCTGCTACTAGTGCTGGGTATTTTGTATGCTTCTCAATAAACTCCTTCAGATATCCCCCATATCTAAATCTTCCTTGCTCGTCTCTATAATGATCATATTTTCTTTCATTGTTCATAAAATCCGGATAATTAGGATAAATGTGATAGGCTCCAAAAAACCCTGAATTTAGTTTAGCTTCAGTTCTAATGTGATTAATATCAACAGTGGCCTTATCATTATATTCTATGTTTTTAAGTCCAGATTCATTCCATTCTGAATCATGTTCTAAAGTATCTAGTGTAGGCCAACTGACAATAGCAACTGGATGTTCCATACGATACTGATTAACTTCATAAGTTAATACATAATCGCAATTCATTGCAAGCCATGCTTCTGTGGGATTTGCATCTTTCTCTGCCGATAAATACTCCCCCTTATAATAAAAACCTGGATTATTATTATTGGTTGATATGACCTCATCTGGCTCAAGTTCTCGTCCTACCAAATATCCAAGTACATATTTTGAAACATCCTTCTTATAAGTGCCATAGGCTCTTCCTTCTCTTTCTTTTATATTAGCATTACCGTGTATGGCGTCTACAACATATTTAATCTCTTGAAAGTATGTCTTAATATAATCTTCTTTTAAATAGTCCTTCCCTTGTGGGTGTTCCTCTGGCCATATTTCCTGCAAAAGCCACAAAGGTTCATCTGGGTGTATTTCATTATAATAACTTAGGGCACTGTAGAACTCTGGTGGAAGCAAGGTATAGATACGAATCGTATTAGCTTTCATTTCGCCAATCTTAGTAAGCCAGTCAAAGTAAAGCTTCTCTTCCTCCGGGAACTCAGTGAACCACTTACCCGGCAGAGCTGCCCCAATATTGACTCCCTTAACAAAGAAATCCCGCCATTTTTCCTCTTGTATCACACTAAAACCATTTTTAGTCGTCTTTGCATAAAGCTCTATTTGTTTTTGTTCTACAAAGCTTCTCTTCATAGGATTAATCTTCTCTTTAATACCCTCAGCCATTTGAGTCACTAAATAAGAGGAACCTTTCCAATACAGAAGATTGATGGCTAACTTTCCAAAGCTTACACTTACAGCTATTATAAAAACATATAGTATGATTATAAGTAGATTTCTTTTCATGTCTTACTCACCCCTTTACTGCTTGATCAGAGCTGGAAAAACCTTTTCTTTCAAGCTTGCCCCATCCACTTGGCTTTTTTAACATACTAATATAGCCGCCTACACGCCAAAGGCTTAAAATTTGCCTCATTCCGAAATTCTCTGCTATAGCATAACCTACAAGAATCATAAGCTCACTAAGTGAAAACCGCTTAATATCTTTCTCAGAAATTAATAAAGATGCTACTGAAATGAGTACCCCCATTAAAATAGTTGAAGCAAAAAGCAGCAGCGCAATTTCAATATTTAATAGCCCTAAGATGAAAGCAAGTACTACCATAATATATCCTTGAAACTCAATAATAGGTCCAATCATTTCAAAAACAAAGAAATAAGGCATCGCTAAAAGCCCTGTTTTTCCATACCTCGGGTTAAAGAGCATTTGCTTATGGAAGGTAAGAATATCAATAAGCCCTCTATGCCATCTATACCTTTGCTTCTTTAAGCTATTTATATCCTCTGGAACCTCGGTCCAGCAGTTTGCATTAAATGCATAACAAATCCTATACTTAAGACCCATCTCTCTCATAAGTCTGCTAATACGTACTACAAGCTCCATATCTTCCCCTACAGTATCCTTGGCATATTTACCACTGCTCGTGAGATAACCCCCTACACTTATTACCCTTTCTTTTCTGAAAAGGCCAAAGGCTCCCGATATGATTAGCAAGCTATTCATAAACGCCCAGCCCAGCCTGCCTGCCATAAAAGCTCTGATATATTCTATCGTTTGAAGCCTTGCTAGCTTATCTTTAGGAATACGGACATCTTTTATGTAGCCTTGTTCAACACTGCAGCCGTTAATCGGAAATATATTGCCGCCTAATGCAGGGGTCTCAACCCCCTCATCTAAAGTAAGTGAAGCAAGCTTCAAAAGAGCATCCCCTTCTAGTAAAGAGTCTGCATCTATCCCACAGAAATATTCTTTTTTTGATACATTGATCCCTGTATTCAGTGAATCGGCTTTACCTCCATTCTCTTTATCGACAACGACAAGTTTTGGCATTGAAGGGTTTATATATATACTGTGAACTTGTTTTGTGTTTAGTTTATACTCAAACTCGTAATCAACTCTAATAAGATTAAAATACTTTATTAAAACTTCCAGTGTATTGTCCTTAGAACCATCATTTACTATAATCAACTCATACTCAGGATATTTAAGATTAAGCAGTGAATTAGTACTCTCTATAATTGTTTTTTCTTCATTAAACGCAGGCGCGATAATCGAAATAGCTGGAAGGATATTTTTCTTGAAAAGCAGCGATATATTCTTCGCTTTCCACTGCCTGAGCTGCCTCTTTGCATTAAAATCTGAAAGAACCAGAAGTATGAGATAAATACTGTTAACCACAATGGAATAAAAAGCAAGGTAATAATTGAACTCAATAACATAGATCTTTAGCTGCTGAAAAAAAGAAACCTCAAACAGTATATCAGCATGCCTCACTGCATAAATAACGGGAAAAATCAATATAAGTGATACTAATAAGACGTATAGCTTAATGATAAGCTTTTTATCCTTTTTTTCTTCCTTTGTGAAGGTAACTTCTTCATAAGTACTAAGACCGCATTTTTTAGCCACTCTCTCATTTAAATATTTAGCACAATCCTTTTTTACAATTTCTGAGACCGATATGACCTCACGGAGGATTGCAGTCAGCTCATTTTCAATATCAATATTTTTATTTTTATTTAAAAAGTCGATAACCTGACTGCTTCTTCCTATAAGCAGTATTTCTTTAATAACATCTATCACGTAATCCTTATTTTTAGCAGATAATTTCATCATTAAATATTCTATTCTATTTGAAAGTATATCTGCCATTGCTTGTTTTGTTTTTGTATCCTTTTCTTCGTGAAATACTTTAACCATGATATTCATATATATAGGATTCTTTTGCAATATCAGAGAAATGGAGCTTGCAGCGCTCCTTGCAGTATCTTCTTCTCTTAAAAATAAAAATAGCTTAAATAAAATCTCTGATTTATTGAACTGTCCTAACGCCTTTACAGCAATATTTCTAACTTCAATATCTTTTGAATATAGATATTTATCATCATTTAAAACATCTGGATAAAAACTAGCTAACGTCTCTTGGGCGCGATAGACTAACTTTTTATAGTTCTCTTTACTATTTACACTTACGGGAACCCTTTTATATTTTTTACACCTAAAATCGGCCGTTACATCACCTCTTAATTTGCACAAGTATTTGTGTTCACTATGATTTTTTGTGCAGTAAGTACAATTGATGCAACAGTTTTTATCGTCTGACCCATAAAGCGTATCAAGTTTTTTTAGTTCATCTTCTTTTGTATCTACAAGATCTATAATATAATTTTTAATAGTTTCAGAGAAATACACCTTAGAGAAGTCTACTAGCAATTCTTTGATTTCAATATCCTTACTTTTAATAAGCTGGGGTATTTGAGCATCAAAGGATTCCCCAAAATCTGCAATTAGCATATTACTTCTTTTTCTATACCAAAAATGAGAATTAATTAACGACTTAATAAGTACAGGTATAGAGTCTCTATGATGTATATCAGTAAGTGCATTAGCTATGTACAGCTTAACTGGATAATCCTTTTCTTTAAGAATAGCTCTCTCTAAAGCAGTTCTTGCCAATTCTGTACCAAGAACGCCAAGATGAATTGCTGCTTCACTCCTTGTAACTCTAAAAATAGATTTTAACCCTTTAAAATATTTTCTTTGAGCCTTCTCTAGATTCACAACTCTCTCTATCTTTTCTTGTTGATGACTATCTAGCTGAATGGATTGTTTTATTTTAAAATAATTTAAAAATGACACTTTAAATTTCGAATGTATCTGTTCTTTAGATATAGTCTCTAAAATAATGCTGTCTTCTTTTTCAGTATGTTCTCCTGCTTGCTGGTTCTTTATTCTTTTTATAATAAGCCTGGTTATCACCAAAATATCCAAATACACTAATAAAAGAACTAAACTTAAAACGATTGGAATACTTAAATTCATCTTAGTCTTCCCCTTTAAATTTATTCTTAATAATTCCTAATAATTCGGAGAGCATAAAAGGTTTCTTTAAATAATGTTCGATCATCAAACTCGATGCTCTATTTACTGAATCATCATTTTTAAGATGCGAAATCAAAATGAAAGGAATATTCTTAGTTTGAGAATGGGCAAGAAGGTTTTCTCTGACTAAAAAGCCATCTAGCTTAGGAATCATGATTTCAGAAATGATTAAATCTAGAGTCTCTCTTTCTGCTATGCTTAATGCTTCTTCTCCATCTCTTGCAGTTATAACTTTAAAGTTTAAGTTCTCAAGAAAAACCTTTAATACATCCATATTTACTGGATCTGTATCAATAATTAATATTTTCCCTATTTCCTCTTGATAACTTACAACAGAAGAACTGCTGCATACGATATTCATTCCCATACTTTTTGCAAGTTTAACCCTCATCATGGCAACATTATACATCATCTCTGAAGGGTCACCTATATACTCATTTTGTTCCTTTAACTCATCTAAACATAGAACGCCTATTGAAACTGTCAGTTTTTCAATAAACTTTACTGATGAAGCTATTAAATTCCTTAATTTCTCTGCAAAAACTCTGACATATTCTTTAGTAGTGTGTGGACTATAGCATGCAAACATAGCTCCCTGAAGCCTAAATAAAATCATATTCTCATCTTTCATACTATTTATAATATACAATGCTGTTTTGAGTACTTCATCCACTTCATTATCTCCATATGAATACCTAATTTTTGCCATGTTATCTAAACTAATAATAATTAAAGCTGGATTTTGCTCTGATTCTTGTAGAATAAGATTCGAAACTTCAGCTTCGAAATAGTTTTTAAAAAACTCATAGTTATATAACCCTGTCACTGGACACTTGATTAGCTTTTCTTGGGCTTCTTTCATGCTATGCTGAAGTCTTTCGTTAGCTTCTTTTAAAACTTTATTTTCCTCACTAAGCGTAATACTCTCTTCTTTTACCTTAGTAAGGGCTAAATTAAATATCTGAGGCATAGATATATCATACTCTTCTGCGATTTTATGTACTAAAGGTTCAACAACTATAAGCCACTGAATCCCTTTAATTGCTAAGGCTCTTTCAAAGATCATATTCCATAAAGTATTTCCCGTATAGTTATAATCTATGATCTCCATAGTTTCTTTGTCTAGATCAATATCCATGTCCTGCACAACTTCTAAAACTTCTTCTTTTTTGAATATTGATGCATACCTTTTTAAAACAGCGCTTCCTATAGATCTAAATCCTCCCGATTTTGCAAGATCTTTCTTGATAGGGAGCATAAAAGCCCCACAGTCTAAATCTCTTAATACTTTAATATGTTCAGTTATATGCTCTTTGATAATAGATCCGTGCTGGGGTGCAATAAGATCTATATCCATTCTTAAGAATATTTCCATCACTGGACGTATGATATCATTTGAAGGCATGTAGTGTTCATGAAAAGTCTTCATTTTCTCAATATAATCCTCTTTGGCAAAAAGGCTCCATTCGTGAGAAAAGGCTCCGAAAAGGTCACTTGAAAACAATACTTTTGAGTCATAATCATAAGTTACAATAGCCCCCGGAAAATGCAAATAAGGCGTTTGGATAAACTTTAGTGTTTTACCTGAGCTTAATTCTAGTTCAAATCCGTGTTCATTGACTATATAATAATCTGACTTTATGCCATAATACTTAACAAGTGTTGCAGTCCTCCAGTGTGTTACAACCTTGAACTTAGCTCCTTTTTGCTCAAATAGAGGGACACTTGAACAAAGATCTGGATCCTGATGATGAAGTACAACATATTTAACTTTTTCCAAAGGTATAAGCTCACAGATATTATCATATACATAATCAAAATCTAGTACAGAACCTGGATCAAATAAAATCGCTTCATCTCCATCTACTAAAAGATAGGGATTGCAGTGAAGTCCTCCTTTATGACCGCTTCCTCCAACCCAATAGATATCCTTTGCAACTTTAACTATTTTAGACTGTTCCATTTAAGTCTCTCCTATTTATTCATCATTTTATCTCTAAATAAACTTGATTTCTGCCCTTTTGTTTTGCCTCATAAAGTGCATCATCCGCTTTCTTAATTAACTCCTTAGAGTCTGTATTCTCAGAAGGCAGCATTGCAGCAACCCCGACACTTACAGTAACAACATGATTAACAAGTGAAGCTCTATGAGGAAGAGCTTTATCCATAATAGCCTTTCGAATATTTTCTGCTATACCCATAGCCTCTACAGGGTCTGTTTCAGGTAATATACAAGCAAACTCTTCTCCACCCCATCTTGCTGCTAAATCAGTTGGCCTTTTTAGCTCGCCTTTAATGGTTTCTGCTACCTGTTTTAAACATTCATCTCCCTCTAAATGGCCATAAGTATCATTATAGTTTTTAAAGAAATCAATATCTATCATAAGCATAGATAGAGGCTCGGAATGCCTTTTTTGTCTATTCCACTCCATCAATAATGCTTCATCAAATCTTCTACGATTTGCAATCTGGGTTAACCCATCTATCATACTATTTGCTTTCAGCATATCTCTATAACGCTTTAGTTCTAAGTGATTTTTTATTCTTGCCTTTACAATAGGTATACTAAAAGGCTTAGTAACATAATCAATAGCCCCAAGCATAAGGCCATATTCTTCATCCTTTTCCTCATTCATAGCAGTTATAAAAACAACAGGAATGTCTTTAGTCTCAGGGGCTTCCTTCAATCTCCTGCATACTTCATACCCATCCATATCCGGCATCATAATATCTAATAAGATAATATCCGGAGGATTTTTGGAGGCAGCAATGAGTAGCGCCTCTTCTCCATTAGTCGTTAACTTTAAATGATAATCATCTTTTAACGCTGTTCCTAGAACCTTTAGATTTGAAGGCATATCATCTACTATTAAAACTATCTGCTTTTGGTCTATAGTATTCATCTAAATCCCTCTTTCCTGTATTATCTTTTCTATTAATCTGCCAGCCTCTGTATAATTAAAGAACGCTAATGCTGCTTTTACCTTTTGGAAATCTTCATCACATGTCTTATGATCCTTAATCTTTGCTTCAATCTTCTCTAACAATAAGTCTTCAATAAAGCTGTTCCCTTCGATAAGATCTCTTAGCCCAGTAATAAGTTCATCTAATTCTTCCTTAGTAGCCGTTCTGATATTTATACACTCCATTTTAGCCTTATGTTCTAAAACAGATTGAATAGCATGATTAACAGCAATGATTTCATCTTCCAGCTCTTTTACTTCATTCCCCAGCCTATTTGGTCCCTTAAAGGCTTCCTCAATCATCCTTGATAACTCCATTACTTTATCTGCCCCTATGCTACCTGATAGCCCTTTTAATTTATGGGTTTCGTTTAGTACAAGCTCAGCATCTTCACTCTTAATACCTTCCTTAATCTTTTTCAAAATTGAACTGCTTTCACTTATAAATGCTTCAAGGACATCTAAGTATAACCTTTCATCCCCAGAGAGCCTTTTAAGTGCTTCTAGAGTATTCAGAGATGGTATTTCTAAAGTTGAATGAGCTCCGCCCCCCTGATGTTTTTCCATGATATCTTGATTTAACCAAAACTTCATCTTCTCAATCAGTATTTGGGGATCAAAAGGTTTAGAAATATAATCATCCATCCCTGACTCAAGCGCCTTCTCCTTGTCCCCTGCCATTGCATTAGCAGTCATAGCAATAATAGGCAGATGTTTCAAAGTTGGCATACTCTTTATCATTTTAGCCGCCTCATAGCCATCTAACAGCGGCATTTGAATATCCATTAAAATCAAGTCGAATGTATCATTTTTGACTTTCTCTACGGCTTCTAATCCGTTTTCTGCTATGCTCACATCTAATCCAACATGAACTAAGTATTCTTTTGTAATATCTTGATTAATTTTATTGTCTTCAACCAGCAAGACAGATGCTTTAGGAAGGATATGATGATTGGTACTGCTATTTTTAGTTATGTTTCCAAAAATGCTTTCTTTAGGTCCAAAAATATTAACGATCGTATCAAAAAGCATAGATTGGTTAATGGGTTTCATTAAAAATTCGTGTATCCCTATATCTGCTCTTTCATCCTTTATTTTCTTACTCTCTTTGGCTGTTATCATACTCACTATAGGGATTTCTTTTGAGCTCTGTTTACTTTTAATTTGACGTATCACTTGAATGTCATCTATTCTCGGCATTTTATAATCCATTAATATAAGGTCATAAAATTCTTCTTTATTTCTAATCATACGTTCTATTTCTTTTAACGCCTCTTCTCCCGACTCTACCCCTTTGCATATAAAATTAAATTCGCTAATATATTGCACTAAGATTTCACGAGAACTCCTATCAGCATCTATTATCAGAACCTTTAAGGTTTCTCTGTACCCTTCTAAATTAATTAAATCTCCGGATATTTTTTTACCTAAAACAAGACTGAAATAAAAAGTACTTCCCTGATTTAGTTCACTCTCATACCAGACGTCCCCTTCCATCATTTCAGCTAATTGCTTACTAATTTTAAGTCCAAGCCCAGTTCCGCCATATTTTCTTGTAGTAGAGCTGTCAGCTTGTGAAAATGCCTGAAATAAAATATTTTTTTTGTCATCTGATATACCAACGCCAGTATCTTTAATTGCAAAAAGAACTTTCATGATGTCTTCACTATCTTCACTGACGTGTGCTGAAACAACAATACTTCCCTTCTCTGTGAACTTTATTGCGTTCCCTATTAAGTTAATTAAAACTTGTCTAACTCTTATAGGATCTCCTACCAGATACTTAGGAATACTCTCATCAACTATACCACTGAATTCTAGTTGCTTTTCTGTTAATTGAAAACTAAATAAGCTATGAACCTCTTGTATCATCTGTGATATAGAGATGATATGCTTCTCCATTTCTAATTTACCTGCTTCAATCTTAGAATAATCTAATATATCATTAATAATTCCAAGTAAGTTCTTAGAAGAGAACTCGATTTTCTTAAGATAATCTTTTATTTTCTCATTAGGACTATGGGTTTGAGCCAGATAACTTAATCCAATAATAGCATTCATAGGCGTTCTAATCTCATGACTCATGTTAGCTAAAAACTGGCTCTTTGCAATATTAGCAGCTTCAGCTGCTTCTTTGGCTTTAAGTATTTCTTTTTCCATCTGTTTTCGCCCTGTAATATCTGTGGCAGACTTAACAACAAAAACTACTTGATTGTCTTCTTTAATAGGGGTTAACCTTGTAAACCAAGTTTTTATACCTGCTGGCAAATCAAGCTCCTCTTCATAGCTAATTGTCTGTCTGCTTTTTACGCATTCTAAATAATGAATTGAAACACAATCTCCTGCTTGCTTACCTAATAGTTCTTGTGGGGTCCTTCCTTGTATCATTTCTAAAGATAGACCAGTTTTTTCTTGATGGGCTTTATTGCTTGTTACATAACTAAATCCTTTTCCTCCATGCAGAACCTTTATAAGAAGTATAGCTTCTTCTGTACCATTAAAAACTGTTTTATATTCATTTAAAACACGATTGATCTGCACTTCCATTTTTTTTCTGTTTGTTATATCTACATGACATCCAACTATTCTTAAGGGATTTCCTTTTTCATCCCACTCTATTGTCTGCCCCGAACAAATGACCCATACTGTACTGCCATTTTTATGGTGATATCTTACTTCATTATAAAAAGGAACAGCTCCCTTACTTTCAATATGTTGTTCTAAATTCCTAAGTACCTGCGGCAAATCTTCTTGATAAATCATTTTTTTCCAAGTACCTATTTCATTTGGCAGTTCCTCTGCCTCATATCCAAACATTTTTTTAAACATAGGACTTATATATTCCGTATGACTTACAAAATCCCAATCCCAATAGCCTGCAAGTGTAGATTCCAATATGTTTTCTAATATGTTTTTCTGTTTATTAATGGCCTCTCTTAAATTTAGCTGATGGGTAATATTAATAAATGCTGTAGCAAATTTACCTGGCTCTGGACTGAAGGTCTTTACAAAGAAATACTTATCTAACCCTTTTGAGTAATGTTCAAACTTCATTTTCTTTCCCTTAAGTGCAACTTCACCATATTGCTCAATCAAGGATTCTTCAATATCAGGTAAAACCTCTCTGACTGTCTTATTTCTAACTGTATCATTCATTAAACCAGTAATTTTTTCAAATGCTTGGTTCATCTCAAGAAATCTATAATCTATTGCCTTCCCCTCTTCATTACAAATAATTTCATGCAAAGCAAATCCTTCATCAATATTGTCAAATACCATTTCATATTTGCTTTTACTCTCCCGAAGTTCACCCTGCACTTTTTTATTATGCTTTAGAATAAGGATTAAAATGACTATTCCTAAAAACTGTATCAAGCTAAAGGCTATTAATAAGTCATCGGCCCAATCAGACATCCCATCACCTCCTAAATCAATTTTGATTAAAAAACACCTGCTATTGTTTATAATAAGCAGTTATAAAACATAGCAGGTGTTTTTATTCAATAGGTTCTATCTCTTTGATAAAAGCTAAGAACCTGTTTTTAGACTATTTTATAATATTTTACCATTTATCATGAGGTATTTCAACAAAAAATGCGGCCTGCACCTGCCTTGTTTTAAGACCGGTAGGTGCAGATGCCGCAACTAGTGAACCATGCCAATTTATTCATCTATGTACTTAAATAAGTCTATTAGTTCTAGCAGTTCATTTACATAGTTCATAGCCTCTTCACTATATTCTAGGCCTTGATGACACATGGCTACTACTTCTTCTGAACTGGCTGTTGTTTCTTCACTTACTGCAGAAATATTATGGATACTGTCTACTATGTTTATGTTTGATTTTACTATCTGTTCTATCCTTTGATTCACATGATTAATGTTATCATATAAGTTAGATACATTTTCAGTTATTTTTTCAAAAGCTCCTTGTGTTTTAATAATGAGCCTATTTTGCACTTCACTCACTTTATTTAATTTTAGAATAGTATCTAATGCATCATTTGCTCTTCCCTGTAAATCACTTATAATCTTAGATATGTCAATGGCAAATGTTTTACTCTGTCCAGCCACCTTTCTAACTTCCTGCGCTACAATAGCAAATCCCCTTCCAGCTTCTCCAACCCGTGCACTTTCTATTGCAGCATTTAATGCTAATAAATTAGTTTGCTCAGAAATAGACTGCATATGTTCTACAATATGATATATTTCATTTGACTTTTCTTTTAGATTAACCATAGCTTCGTGTGTATCTTTACTCACTTTATCCGTTTGAAGAGCTGTAAGTCTAAGTTCATCAATAATATTTTTTCCATCATATAAATTTTTTTCCGAATCCCCTATAGCTTCTCTAACATTTTGAAATTCCTCACTTGTAGCTCTTATGTATGCAGCAATATCTGTAGTCATTTCTAATTGTGTTTGAATACTTCTATCATTATCTACTGCCCCTTCCGCAATTTGAGCTGCTGCGTTATTGACGGCGGCATAAGAATCTTTTACTTGAGCAACAATCTCCTGTACTTTTTTTGAGTTTTCATCTAGTAACATGCCTATATTTTTTATATCTTCTGCAGTACTGTGACTAGTTTCACATCCTTCTGGAATTTCAAGTCTACTGCCTGCTTTACTCTGCTCAAAAATCCCCGCCAAAAGAATAACGTTGAGAATGGTTATCACAATTGCAACGATTCGATTGAGATTATTTTCCCCCCCTAATAGTAAAAATAGATTTCCTCCTATAGTACACATAATAATTAATCTAACAAGTTTACTACTCATTTTAGGTTTCATAATTGATTTCTCCTATCCTATGTTAGATCTAAAAAATGTTCTATAGCATAAGCTACCCCCGAACAATGATTGCTTTTACTCACATAGTCTGCTATATTTCTTATTTCATCTTCTGCATTTTCAACTGTTATAGCAAGGCCAGCTTCCTTAAGCATTGTTACATCATTATAATTATCTCCAATAGCTGCTATGTCTTTAGGCTCTATATTAAGGTAATCTGCTAGAGCTAAAAGAGCATTTCCCTTAGTCGCATGCTTATCTACAATATCTAAGATATGCCTTTGTGACATAACTGCCTCTACCTCCTTAAATTGGTAGTTTAGTTCATCTCTTAACTTATGTAACTTGCTATATTCTGATGCAGAAACAAACGCTTTAACAACTTTATAGGCTTCTAAGTTATTGTATATATTCTCATCAATAATGATAACAGCCTTATTTGATGCTTTCTGCTTTTTATTATATTTTTCAATATAAAGTACTCTTTCATTTCTCTTTTCACTTACAATACCTGCCATGGTATAAAGAACGTATTCTAACTCACATTTTTTAATAAGATCAATAACTCCTCTTAAAACTTCAGCTTGTATTTGTTTAATAGCGAGTATCTTTCCCTTTGCATCATAGAGAGCTGCTCCATTGCAACAGATTAGAGGACTATCATAGTCTAAAATCTCTAGATAACCCTTAATCATATCTATGGGCCTGCCTGTTGCTATAACAAATTTCATCCCACTTTTTTCAAGCTTTCTTATAGCTTTTAAGTTTTCAGTTGTTATCTGATGAGAATTGTCTAACAACGTTCCATCAAGATCACTTATTAATAGCTTATACCCCATATATTAACCTTCTTTCAAACTGTATAAAGCAATTTCCCCAATCTGGCGATTTGCTGCCAGCACAAATACCTTATCTTTCCACTCATAAACATCAATATTACTGGCACCTCCTGTATTATCAATAATCTGTTCTGCAATACTGCCTGCTTCATCTTGAGTATAAACAATAAGTTCCATCTTACCTTTGCGTCCACCAATGATAAATGCTGGTACACTGTTTATAACTCCGCCCCAAACCACATGTCCAAATTCATACTCATGTGTATGAATTTCTTTTAGAACTCCTTCTATTTCTTTATAGATTGTACCTTTAGGGCCATGGAACCCTTCAATTGTGGCAATTTCCAGCTCCCCATCTCCATCAATGTCGCAAACAGCCATATCACTTACTTCATGGTTCATAATTTGTTCAACTTGCCAAACAGCTGCTTCTGTACTTGGAACATAGATTACAAAAAGCCCCTGAGCTCCGCTTATCATAATTGCCTCTTGGCCTTTCCATGCCCCATGGCAGAAGCCATGATTTTTTGTAATCCCCTGTAATATGGGCTCTAATTTAAAAGGCTTGCTTAAATCTCTATCTAATTTTGCAACTTGTACCTTGCCTGGCTTTGACCAGTCATCTTGGAAAGCTTTGTCTTCACATAATGTGGCCCCTACAAACCACAACTCTCCAGCTGCATTCACTACATCAAATCTATGTAAATAAGGAATACTCATAATCTCTTTAATTGTGAAGGTTAGGTCTTCATTCATTTTTCCATATACAATCGTAGATTCTTTTGCATTAAAGGTTGGAAAAAATTGCTGCGTAGCAATGAACTCACCTTCTCTGCCTGGTATGAGAACGATGTTCATGGTACCGCCTGGGCCATCCCAAACTGTAGATACATTACCATCCTCATCGTACATTAGACATGCTCCCTGCCCTTCAGTGGCTGCAAGATAGTATAATTTATTTTTATAAGGCATAATAGTTACCGCATAAACACGGTCCAGGTGTCCAAGTATTTTTTTTGTTATATTCATATTGTTCTCCTTTATATAGTTCTTATGATTTAAATAAGCTGAACGCCATTTAGAATGCGTCCAGCTTATTGGTGATTATAAAAAGTTACGCTTCTTTATTAACGATATATTTTACAATCTTTTCTTCAATTTCTTGTTCAGATAATAAATTCTTTAACGGAACAATAATAGTCCCTCTAGCTGCCGCTGAATCAAATGTAGAAATAAACGACTCGGAGCAGAATACGACATCATAAGAAGGTGCCTGATTTTTTGCAATCCCTATACTTGTATGCTCAATTTTTACATCTATATTTAGCTTCTTAAAAACTTTTTCTATCTTCATTTTAATAATTTGACTTGAACCCATTCCATTCCCACAAGCTGCAATAACACGTAACATATTTACACCTCCTATGCATTATAATAAACATCTATACTACTATTCTACTATTTATTCATGGCTGCTTTATAGGCATCATAATCTTCTGCTGCTTCAAAATAATGTGCTTTGTTTTTGAAGTACTGAAGCTGCGGAATTGCAAGTAAAGCAATAATAACAATACCAACACCAACATACTGTAAGTTTTTCATTAGTATGCCAATCACTGGCCAAACTGTATCCCAGTCAAAGTTACCATGCCATCCGCCAAACTGAGCTGTTTGGAAGTAACTTGCTGCAAATGCTCCCCCAAGAACCTGTACTATTCCAGCTAAGAATGTAATAACTATAGCTGCTCTTAAACCACCTTTTTTGTTAGCAAAAACAGCAAATGTGGCATTATCAAAGAATACTGGAACGAATCCTGTGATAATTAATACTGGACTCTTGAAAACAACCAACCCAAGAATTGCAACAAATTGTCCTAAAGCACCAAATAAGAAACCAATCGTTACTGCATTAGGATTACCAAAACCATAGGTTGCTGCACAGTCTACAGCTGGCATAGAACCTGGTAATAACCTAGATGAAATACCTTGGAATGATTCTGTAAGCTCTGATACGAACATACGAACACCAAGCTGAAGTATAGCTAAGTAAACTGAAAAAGTAAGTGATTTTTCAAGGATGTAGAATGTAAAACTGCTTTCTACTTTGTATTTATCATCAATTGTTGCCATTAATTCCGGGCCTAATATAGTCATGATAATACCAAAGAAAAGAAGCATCAAAGTACCTGTAGCTACTACGTTGTCATTAAACACTGATAAGAACCCTGGAAGTTTTATTTCATCAAGTGATTTTGATTTTTTACCTCCTATATTACCAATCTTAGGAGCAATTTTAGAAGTTAACCAAACCCCAAACATTTGTTGGTGTCCTACTGCAAAACCCCCGCCATCTGTTAAATCTTGTGTTGCTTCAACCGTTAAGTTACTTGATACTGCCCAGTATGTTCCAAGTAATAATCCAAGCATCATGACCATTCCATTGTTTTGTAATTCTGGAAAACAGAAAATAACCATCCATAATGCTGTAGCAGATTGCTGAACCATAATATGTCCAGTAATAAATACGGTACGTACTTTTGTAAGCTTTCTAAAGATAACCAAAATTAAGTTGAATGCAAAAGCTACTAATAAAACCTGCATCATCATTGAAAATGATTTTCCTACATTTTCAATGGCTGCCTGTGCTGCTGCCTGCCCAAAATAGGGGTCAATAACTGCAGCCTGCAAATTAAAGCGATCTTTTAAAGCGGCCAAGATAGGTCTAAAAGTTGTTACCAAACCACCTGCTGCGATATTTAAGATTAAGTAACCAACTGTTGCTTTAATAAAACCAGCAAAAGCTTCATAAATAGGCTTTCTTAAAAGAATATACCCTAAAAATACAATAAAACCAACGAAAAATGCAGGCTTTGTTAAAATATTAGCTTGAAAATATCCCCAAATTGATAATAAAAATTCCATAATAAAATCCTCCTCATGTTTATTATTCTAATCCCTCTAAATCCGTAATACACTTTGCGTTTAATAATTTTTCTACAACAGCCTCATCTGATATGGCTTCAACAAGGTCTTGAAGGTTCTTTAGATGGGCATCATTATCCATGCTGGCTAACACAAAGAATAACCTCGCATTTCCCCCTTCTTCCTCATTAAACATTACAGATTTTTGTGTGATCATCAGACACATTGCAGTATCGTTAACGCCCCGACTGCCCTCTTGTGAATGTGGGATACAAATATCTGGGGCAATGATTATGTACGGTCCATGTTCCTTAACACACTTAATAATAGAATCTACATATTCACTTGTAATCGTGTGATCCATAATAAGAGGTAAGCATGCCGCTGCAACTGCTCCTTCCCAGGTTTGGAACGCCTCATAAAAAGAGATTCTTTTTGCAGCAATCAATTCTTTAAACATCTTTTTCCTCCCTTCTTCTAATAATTGTATTTTTAAAGCATCGATCTGAATGGCAGATCTGGTTCCATAATAAATGCATCATGGAATCCTCTATCATGGTGATATTCCATCTTATCCTTATCTCTTGGATAAACAAATTTACCTCCTACTTCCCAAATAAAGGGTTTGAATGTATACTGCAGGCGATCCTTTTTCATGTGCCAAAGCATAGTGATTTCTTTTGGATCAGCCATAAAGTTAGTCCATACATCATGGTGAATTGGAATAACTACTTTTGTTTTTAAACATTCTGCCATTCTGAGCATATCACTTGATGTCATCTTATCCGTCATGCCTCTTGGATTTTCACCATAAGAACCTAATGCTACATCTATCGTATGATCATTACCATGTTTTGCATAGTAATTGGAGTAATGGGAATCGCCGCTATGGTACAAGTTACCTCCTGTGGTTTTAAAGAGATAATTCACCGCCAATCGGTCCATATCCTGGGGCATTTTATCTTTTAACGTAACTCCTTTAGGTGCTGTAACAAGTTCTGTACGGTCAAATGAATCTAAGACCACAATTTCTACATCTTTGATCCGAACAGTGTCACCTGGTTTAACAACGATACAGCGTTCTCTAGGAACACCCCATTTCACCCATAGTTCTACACATGCTTCTGGTCCAATAAAAGGAACATCAGGCGCGCAATTTTGAAGAACTGCTGCTGCTACATGAATATCTATATGGTCACCATGGTCATGGGTTGAAAGAATGGCATCTACTTCTTTGATACCAAAAGGATCGATTACACAAACTGAGTTACGCAAATTAGGCTGAAGCGCTTTGCATCCTACCATACGCTGGTGCTGATGCTGATCTGTCATCCAAGGATCTGCTTGAGTTTTTTTACCTCGCTGTACCCATAAATCAGTACAAATATTAGCATTCCCTTCTGATTTTAGCCAAATACCTGTACAGCCTAACCACCACATTGCAAATGTTCCTGGTTCAACAACTTCTTTTTCAATTTCTTCATTTAGCCAAGTCCCCCATTCTGGGAATTGACTTAATATCCACGATTCTCTTGTAACACTGTCTATTTTGCTCATATGCTTCTCCCTTTCTGTTTTATAAATCTATTTTTAATGTCATTTACCCGCAAACCTGGCTAAGTAATTTTCAATAGCTTCAACTTCAACCTTATTGGTTACTGCTTCTGCAATCTCAGCGGCCTGTGAAAAGGTCAATTTACGAATCATCTCTTTAACTTCTAAAATTGAAGAGGCACTCATACTAAATTCATCAAGTCCCATACCTAATAAAACAATGACAGCCTTTGGATCAGATGCAAACTCACCACACATTCCTGTCCATTTCCCTGCCTTATGAGAAGCTTGTATGACTTGCTTTATAAGTCTTAAAACTCCTGGATGGAAACTATTATAGAGTTTTGCAATTTTTTCGTTGCCCCTGTCTACAGCTAAAGTATATTGAGTAAGATCATTAGTTCCAATGCTAAAGAAATCTACTTCTTTAATCAAAAGATCAGCTATTACAGCAGCTGCTGGGGTTTCGATCATGATACCAACTTCAATAGCCTCATCAAAAGGTATCTGCTGTTCCCTAAGCTCTGCTTTTGCCTGCTCTAATATGTCATTAGCCTGCCTTACTTGTTCAATATGGGTGATCATAGGATACATAATTCGGAGTTTACCATAATAACTAGCTCTAAGTATTGCCTTAAGCTGTGTTTTAAAAAGAGAAACTTTGTCCAAACACATACGGATGGCACGCCATCCTAAAAAAGGATTTAATTCTTCTTCAATATCTAAGTAAGGTACACTTTTATCCCCGCCAATATCAAGTGTTCTGACAATGACTGGCCTGCCTTTCATTCCCTCAGCAACTTCTTTATAATACTCGAACTGTTCACTTTCTGTCGGCAGACTATTACGGTCCATATAGAGGAATTCTGTTCTAAAAAGCCCAATCCCTTCTGCCCCATGTTTTAGTGCACTCTCTATATCTTTAGGTGTTCCAATATTGGCACTTAGTTCAACCAGGTGCCCATCTTTTGTTATGGCAGGCTCATTTAGAAGCTTTTGAAGTTCTTTTTTATGCCCTTCTAACTGGCTCTGCAGCGCCTTATAGGTTTCAATTTCTACTTCATTAGGATTTAGTATAACTTCTCCTGCTGCTCCATTTATAATCAGCCAATCACCTGTTTCAACAGCTTCTGTAATGTTTTTAAGGCCAAGTACAGCCGGTATTTCAAGTGTCCTGGCCATGATGGCAGAATGAGAAGTTTTGCCTCCTGCATTTGTTGCAAACCCTTTAATATATTTGGGATTCATTTGGGCTGTATCGGAAGGTGTCAAATCATTAGCAATAATAATGACTTCTTCTGAAATATGACTTAAGTCCGGCATTTCGATATTTGCCAAATTATACATCATTCTTGTACAAACATCTACAACATCAGCACTGCGTTCCCTTAAATACGGATCTTCTATCATTAAAAACATTTCACTGATTTCTGTCATTGCAAGCTGTACGGCAGCTTCAGCATTTTTTAGATCTCTTGTTACGTGCTCACTAATTCTTTGCTCAATAATCGGATCTTCTACCAGCATCATATGCGTTTCAAATATTTTACCTTCTTCTTCTCCCATAGATGCTCTGGCCTTTTCACCAATAGCTTTTAGCTGCTCTTTCGTCATTTCCTTTGCAGCTTCAATGCGTTCTAATGTACTTGAAATATCAGCTTCTTGGATTAATTTTTCATCTATTATAAAAGCCACTTTTTCATATACATAAGCTTTTGCTATAGCTATCCCCTGACTTGCTGCAATACCATTCATGCTTATTACCTCCTAGTCTTTGAGATTAGTAATATAAGATATCAAAGCTTCAAGTGCTTCTTCTTCATCTTCGCCATCTGTTATAATATCCACTTGTGAGCCTTGACTTAACCCCATAGCTAATATCCCTAAAATACTTTTTGCATTCATTCTTTTTATACCATTTTCTAAAAACACATCACTTTTAAAAGCTATCGCTCTCTTAACGAAATCTGATGCTGGTCTTGCATGCAGTCCCGTTGGATTAACAATTTCAACAGTCATCTTTTTCATACTAATCCCCTTTTCCAGACTATTATTTATTTCTAGATCTTCATTTTACAAATTATTTTGACCGTAGTAGGCATTTGCCCCATGTTTTCTTAAGAAATGTTTATCAAGCAATACTTCTGGCATGCTTGTTAGGCCTGGCGATAACTTTAGAGTATAGTATGCCATTTTTGCTACTTCTTCTAAGACAACCGAATTATGTACTGCTTCCATAGGACTTTTCCCCCAAGTAAATGGGCCATGGTGTTTCACAATCACTCCTGGCATCTGCCTAGCATCCATATCTTTAAAAGTTTCTACAATGACTTTACCTGTATTTTCTTCATAGGCTTCTTTAATTTCATCTTCTGTCATTTCTCTTGTACAAGGAATATCTCCATAAAAATAATCTGCATGAGTTGTTCCAAGTGCCGGGATCTTTCGGCCTGCTTGAGCCCACAGGGTTGCCCAGCTGCTATGGGTATGAACAATTCCCTTAATATTTTCAAAGGCTCTATAGAGTACCAAATGGGTAGCTGTATCTGATGATGGTTTGTATCGCCCTTCTATGACATTTCCTTCTAAATCTACTACCACTAAATCATTAGCTGTCATTGCCTCATACGAAACACCACTTGGCTTAATAACTATCAGTCCTTCTTTTCGATCAATGCCGCTTACATTCCCCCACGTATAGGTAACTAAGTTCTTTCTAGGCAGCTCTAAATTTGCTTCTAATACCTCTTGTTTTAATGCTTCTAACATACATCTACCTTCTTTCCTTTTAAAAACCCCGCTGCTTCCATTTGGGCTAATATCCATTTTCTTGCACTGGCTATAGTCAGCATGAAGTCCTCTGAATCATCTGTCCACATCTCTATCAAAAGAGGACCTGCATAATTCATTTTCTTAAGCTGGATGAATCCTTTTACAAAATCCACGGAACCTTCGCCAAAAGATACCCGTCTAAATTCCCCTGGATGAGTATCTTTTAGATGAATCGCTACAATGTGCCCTGCACCTGTTTCTAAATCTTCATCAATGCTGCTTCCCCATGCGGTGATATTTCCGAAGTCTGGATAGACTTGCAGATAGGGCGAGTTAATCTCCTCTACTACTGTCATGATTTTCTTAACAGAGCCCATAAATTCGTAATCCATTACTTCTATTGCAAGAACAACACCAGCGTGGCTGGCCCATTCAACACCTTGACGCAAGCCTTCAAAAAAAAGCTTTTTTGTCTGATCATTGCTTTTTTCATAATACACATCGTATCCAGCCAACTGAATTACCCTAATACCCACATCCACTGCAAATGTAATAGCTTGTTTCATGATTTCAAGCCCCTTGTCACGAATTTCTGGCGATTCGCTGCCTAGTGGATATCTTCTGTGCCCGCTTAGACACATCGTTGGGATTTTAATACCTGTCTTATAGACAGCCTGAACAATTTCCTGACGTTTTTCATTCGTATAATATAGTCGTTCCAGCCGCTCATCACTTTCGTCAATGGACATTTCTACATAATCATAGCCTGCTAGTTTGGCAGCAATTAATTTTTCTTCCCATGTTAAGGATTTGGGTAATGCTTTTTCATATATGCCTATTGGACAATGATCTAAAGAAAACATAATGACCTCCCTATTTTTATCGCTGAACGCCTTAATAAACATGTCTTCTTGCCTATTTAATTTGTCGCTTTTTATATTTGATTATATACATGAGTATACGCATCAAAACACTTTTAGTCAATATGTACAACGAATATAGGATATATGATTATTTTTTAAACACAATGAACAAATTCTCATTATAAACAAGTGTGCATCTTTAAATTTTAGTGCACATATGTGCATAGTCACGTCTGTATATTTATAAATTTATAAAAACAGAAGCATATGTCTCCTTGACTGTTTCAAGTCTTAGTGACATATGCCTCTGTTTAATTATTTTATTTATTTAGACCTTTCCATAACGATCCATACTGAGCACATTGAGAGCTGTCTTTTCGTCGGTTATGAGTACATTAATCAGCTGTCCTCTCATTGCTCCTAGAATAGACTTCACCTTTGACTGCCCTGAAGCAACACCTATAATATACTCTTTCTGCATTACCCTCTTAATATCCAGCCCAATAATACTCTCATGCAGTTTTGTATTCACAATTTGACCGTTGATATCATAGTAATATCCACAGATATGGCCAATTGCCCCCAGGTTTCTCAAGTTGAAAATCTCTTCTTGCTCAATAAACCCACTCCAGAGCAAACTTATATCATCAGGAGATAAAAAGCCAAGACCTGTTAAAACAATATCCGCTTTTTCAGCTAGCTCAAGCGTCTCTGCTACAGCCCTTGTTTCTATAAGTACTTTTCTTGCCCGATCATCCTCTAAAAACAAGGGCGTAAACAGATAATAATATGTTCCGCCATAAGCATTAGCAAAATGCCTGGCAATCTCTGGGCCTTCTACACTTGGATCTGTCGAGTTTGTAGATCCTACTAACTGAACAACAGTAATAGGTATCTTTTTACTAGGAGACAGCGTATTAATTACCTGTTTCATAGTTTTTCCTCTGGAGATACCAACAATTGAATTAGGTCTCAAAATCGAGTCTGCATATTCGTTAGCCAAGGTACCAATACCTGTCAAAACTTCGTCAGAGTCCATGTTACACCCATAAAGCACGCGAACATCTTTTAACTGAAAACGTTCTTTAAGCTGATCTTCTAAATAATGATTGCGTTCATTTGGCCCATGAATAATAATTTCTACAACTCCAGTATCTTTCGCTTCCTGAAGTAACCGCGATACTGTAGATCTTGAAATAAAAAGATTCCTAGCGATTTCTGATTGGGTTAAATTTTCATGATAATACATAGTTGAAACTTTAACCAACAAATTAATGTTACAATCCATTCTTAGCCTCCATTAATTTTCGCCTTTTCTATTGTTCCTTTATTGTATCAAACTCACCAAAAGAAGTCTATACAAAGCTATAACGCCTGTCTCTCACATCCATCTACGACCATACTTATAAATAATCAAACCCAAAATCATAGCCCAAACCAGTATAATAATAACTGCAGCTGCTCTCATCTTAGGTTTTCTATCTTGAAACATTCCTTCTGCTCGCGTTCTGCACTCATCCATTATATTTTCAGGGATTAACTTAACTGCAAGCCATATACCAAGCGGCAGAAGTATCAAATCATCTAAATAGCCTAAGATAGGAATGAAGTCAGGAATAAGATCTATAGGACTCAGTGCATATCCAACGACAATAATAGCTGCTGCTTTTGCATAAAATGGGACATCCCGCCTTTTATATGCCAAATACAGAGCTGCAACCTCACCTTTTAACTTTCTTACTCCAGTCTTTAAAATTTCAAAATAAGTTCTTAAAACATCTCTCATATTCATTCTCCATTCAGTTTAAAACTCATAAATAATATATTGTTAAACTAGCAACAATACCATCAATGATATAAAATAAGTCTTATTTTCATTATCTAATATATAAATGAATTCGTCTATAAAATAAATAATCTGTTATCACTCTAGTAATAATTGTTTTAATGATATAAAATAAACATAGTATGTATTACACTAATTAAGAATATAGCCTCGAGGAGAATAGATTATGTCTGATAAAAATGTAGAGTTAATGAAAAAACTTATTGAAGCTAAGAAAAACAAAGCCGGCTCACAAAGTTCTACTGGTAAGGCTGAAAAAATAATTGGTTCCAGCCAAAAAGCCTTTAAGAGTCTAAAAAAAGGCGGGTCTCTTGATAAATAAGCATTTTACTTAAAACATACCCCTTACATACCTGGTCTATAAGATCAACATGTAAGGGGTATATTTTTATATCATTGGTCCATGTTATATATTAAATTTTGCCACTGCCGAAGACAAATTCTCTGTACCCTCTTCAACCTCCTTAAGAAGATTAACAATTTCATTGGTTCTTTCAAGGGCAAAATCTGCTTTTTCTGCAATAGCAGTAGTTCCAGCTGCCCCATCAACTGTTGACCTAGAAATGTCATCTATAACCTTTATCATATCTTGTATGGAGGCAAGCAGTTCTTCTGATGTCGCGCTAAAGTCTGTTACAAGTTCATTTATTCCGTCTGCATCTTTATTATACTGTTCTGCCGTATTAAGCATAAAAGAATAATCCTTCTTTACATCCTGAGATACAAATTGAAGCAGTTTATATGAGCTTGAAGATAAGTTGACAACAGCATTTTTTATTACTTCAGTAATAGACTGTATTTGATTGACTGTACTTCTTGAATCTTCGGCCAAATGTCTTATTTCATCTGCAACTACGGCAAAGCCTCTTCCAACTTCACCAGCTCTTGCTGCTTCAATTGCAGCATTAAGTGCAAGCAGATTAGTCTGTGAGGTAATTTGCAATATAGCATCTGATAAGGCTGTAATTTTTTCTACAGATTTTGATTCCTCAATTGCTTTTTCCAGCATATCTTTAGTCTCTGTAATAACAAGAAGCGCACTTTTTTCTGACTCAATAACATTCGCCTTAATTTGATTGGCTCTTTTACTCATTGCACTGGCAGCTTTCGTACCGTCTTGTGATTTTTCTGCAACGGACCCTGCTGCAATCTCTATTTCATTTGAAGTTGCATTCATTTCTTGTGAAGCTGCAGCCGTTTGTTCCATTCCCATGGATATTTGATGGGTTTCTGCTGTCATTTCATTAAATTGATTTTGCAGAGTATGTATCTCACTACTTAACTTTTTAAATATAGTGATAGAAGCTGCCGATTCCGAAACTACTTCTCCTATCATATCTTTTATGGATGTTGTCATTTGCTTTAAGGATTGAGAAATAAGACCTATTTCATCTTTTTGCTTTAAATACTTCTCAGGTATTTGAGCTGTAAAGTCTCCTCCTGAAAGCTTCTTAATAATTTGTGACGCATCTTCAATAGGTTTTGAGATTTTCTTGCCAACAATGAGAGCTATACTAGCAAATACAGCTGCTAAAAGAACTGCAATTCCAAATAGAAGTATTATTTTTTCCTTAACAGCTTTTACAATTTCAGCCTTTTCGGTTTGTACTATAACATCTATATCATCTGTATAGTTGCCTGTTCCAACAACCCATTCAAAAGGTTCAAAAGCTAAGGAATAAGCTCTTTTCGGAAGCGGCTCCTTGCCATCTTTTTTCGTAAAATAATAGTCCGAAAAACCACCATCCGTTTTTCTTCCATTTTCTATGATTTCCTTAATAAGATATTTTCCTTTTTCATCTTTAGCTTCCATCCTATTGGTTCCTTCTGTATCTCTCCCCAGGAGTACCACGTTAACTCCTTCAAAGGTATCAATCCAAAAGTATCCGTCCGCTCCATACTTAAGGTTTCTAATAGATGATGCAGCCATCTCTTTAGCCTGCTCTTCACTTATCTCTCCTCGTTTAAAACTATCATAATAATGCTGCACCAGACTAACTGCACTTTGAACTTGAGTTTTAATAAGATTATCAAAATCCTGCCTAATAGATGCTTCAAACTTTTGGAGATATGCATTTTGTATACTTATCATAGACCATGCAGCAATGCCAATTAGGATGATCATAACTGTAAGCGAGTTCATAATAGATGCCAATAGAATCTTCGTACTAATTTTTTTCATATCTAATCCCCCTTCTAATACAAATTTCGATATTTTTTTCATTTTTCTCTACATTTATTTCTTATTTTTCTAATAATTCAATAATATTTTACCATTTTCGTGTTTATATTTCAATATCACTCCTGCATATTCATTTGTAAATTATTGGGCAATAAGAAGGCCCTTACTTTGACTATACTCAAAGTAAGGGCCTTCTTATGACTAGACTTGATAAATATCACTTGCCTTCATAAGTTCCATCTTATGCCTAGATAAGCATTCAATCGTTTTATTGCAGTCCTCTGTCCTAAGGACGATAGATGCATCGTCTCCTATAGAGAAAGCATACATGTACTCTATGCTAATATTATCATCTGTTAAATAAGCCAGCATTCTCTTAAGCCCTCCTGGTGTATTAGGTACCTTACAGCAGATAACAGGAGTGGACTGAACTGAAAAATCCTGCTCTTTTAAAAGCTTAAGTGCCTCTTTAGGGTCACTGACAATAAGTCTTACAATGCCATAGTCTGAAGTGTCCGCTATAGACAATGCTGATACATTAATACTCGCATCCCCTAAAATTTGCATAACCTCATATAACCTGCCTGATTTATTTTCGATAAATACTGAGAGTTGTTCGATAATCATACTGATTCCTCCTCTATACATTAACTGTTAATTTATTTATATAGCTTTATAATTTATAAATTCATACTTTATGCTGCCGCATCTTAATTATAAGAACAAAACTAAATATTTTTCTCTCTATGGTTAACACAATAAATCCGAGTCCCATTAGTAGTCTGTTCCATTTTTTCAGTCATCATTTTCAGTCATCAGTCCTTACTCTTTTTAGCATGGGTATCAGAATGGCTAGCTTGGGAGGGGAGGGATGGCTTTTGATGCGACTCGGGTTTGGCTGTGGGAGGCGTGGAGCATCAAAAGCCATTCCTCCCCTCCCTTGCGAACCTCAATTTGATCACTCCATGCCCGCTTTATTTCTTCTGTCAATAATACGCTTAGCTTTGCCTTCGCTGCGCTCAATTGTCTTGTGTTCTACTAGTTTAACCTTCACTTGAATCCCTAATACACTTCGTATTTCATCCGTTATTTTCTTTTCTATCTCTTTCATATATCTCATACCGTCAACAAAAGTGATATCCTCTTTACCTTCTACCCACACTTCAAGCGTATCAAGATTGTTGACTTTATCTACAATAAGCACATAGTGCGGTGCTGTTTCCCCTAAATTAAGAAGAACACTTTCTATTTGTGATGGGAATACATTAACCCCTCTTATAATGAGCATATCATCAGTTCGGCCTGCACATTTTGTCATTCTGACTGTCGTTCTGCCACAAGTACATGGCGCGTCTACAAGACTTGAAATATCTCTTGTTCTATACCTTAGAAGAGGCAGTGCTTCCTTGGTAATACAGGTAAAGACAAGTTCCCCTTCTGATCCATAAGGCAGAGACTTAAGTGTATCTACATCTACAATCTCTGGTACGAAATGGTCTTCATTAATATGTAAATGGTTTTGAGCTTCACATTCAAAAGCAACTCCCGGCCCAATTATTTCGCTTAGTCCATAGCTGTCGTGAGCTCTCATCCCCCAAAGATCTTCTATCTCGGCTCTCATCTCATAGGTCCAAGGCTCTCCCCCAAGAGGAGCTGCCTTAATACCAATGCTCCTTGGGTCAATCCCCATAGCCTTCATACTTTCTCCAAGATAAATGGCATAAGACGGCGTACATACTAAAATAGTACTGCCAAATTCCTGCATAACCTGGATTTGCTTTTTGGTATTGCCTGTAGAAATAGGAACAATAGTCGCTCCAAATCTTTCTGCTCCATAGTGAAAGCCTAGCCCTCCTGTAAAAAAGCCATAGCCAAGCGCATTTTGCACGACATCATCTTCTGTCATGCCCATCCCTGCGTAAAACCTTGCAATGCAGTCTGACCACATATCTAGGTCATTTTTGGTATATCCAACAACTGTTGGCTTACCTGTTGTTCCTGATGATGCATGTACCCTGGCTACTTGTTTCATAGGCACTGCAAAAAGCTTATAAGGGTAATTGTCTCTTAAATCTTGTTTTGTTGTAAAAGGGAGTTTTGTTATGTCTTCTATACTTTTAATGTCACCAACCTCAAGTCCCATATCATCCATTTTCTTTTTATAAAAGGGCACATTATAATACACTCTATTTACTGTATCTATTAATCTTTTACTTTGCAAAGCCTGCATTTCATCTCTTGTAAGACACTCCTCTTGCTGCCAAATCACCACTTACCACTCCCTATTTTTTTCTTTTATCTATTATTCTCTTTGCTTTACCTTCACTGCGTTCTATTGTCCTTGGTTCAACAAGTTTTACCTTGACATGAAGCCCCAGTAAGCTAAAGAGCTCATTTGTAATATGTTTTTCAACTTTTTCTAAAGACTTAATAGCATCTGAAAATAGTCCTTCCTTAGCTTCTACCCATACTTCAAGCGTATCAAGGTTATTAATTCTATCAACTATAAGTACATAATGAGGTGCTGTTTCTGCAACTTTTAAGATAATACTCTCTATTTGAGATGGGAATACGTTAACCCCTCTTATAATAAGCATATCATCACTTCGACCTGTTACTTTATCCATGCGTACAAGTGTTCTGCCGCATTCACATTTATCAGTATAAAGTTTCGTAATGTCTCTTGTTCTATATCTTAGAAGCGGCAGAGCTTCTTTAGTAATCATAGTAAAGACGAGCTCTCCGGATTCTCCGCCTGCAAGCGGTTCGAGTGTGTCTACGTCAATAACTTCAGGTACAAAATGATCATCATTAATATGTAGGCCTGTTCTCTTTTGACAATCAAAAGCAACTCCTGGTCCTAAAACTTCGCTAAGTCCATAAATGTCCATAGCATCAATACCAAATAGACTCTCGATTTGCTCTCTCATCTCTTCCGTCCAAGGCTCTGCTCCAAATACGCCCACTCTTAGGTTTGTGCTTCTTGGATCAATACCCATGTTCTTCATGGTTTCTCCTATGTATAAAGCGTAAGAAGGCGTACAAGTGATTACAGTCGAGCCAAACTCTTGCAGGAGCTGAATCTGCTTTTTAGTATTTCCTCCTGATATAGGTACAACAGCTGCACCTAAATGCTCTGCCCCATGATGAACCCCTAGTCCTCCTGTAAAGAGGCCGTAACCATAAGCATTTTGAATGATATCGTGTTTTGTAACGCCATAAGCGCTCAAGCATCTCGCCATCATATCTTCCCACATACGAATATCATTTTTTGTATACCCCACAACCGTCGGCTGACCGGTTGTTCCTGATGATGCATGAATACGTACCACTTCTTCCATCGGGGCTGCAAAAAGTCCATATGGATAATGATCTCTCAGATCTTGTTTAGTTGTAAAAGGAAGATACTTAAGATCATCTATACTTTTAATATCTCCAGGCTCCAGCCCTAATTCCTTCATCTTTTTATTATAGAAAGGAACATTTGCGTAAACCCTATTTACTGTTTTAATCAATCTTTCTGACTGAATTGCTTTTTTCTCATCTAAACTTACTATCTCTTCATTTTGCCAGTACCTCATATAAATGGTTGCCCCCTCTGATTATTTATCACTGTGCAAATGTACACTGATAAATTGATATCTTGGGAAAATTGTATCATTCCTTGAATATTTATGCAATATCATAATACACTGTTCCACTTAAAAAGGCTACGAAGTAGTTGCTTTCTACTTCATAGCCTTCTTAGTTACGCGGAAAATAGATCTCACTGTATCTACTCGGTATCTCGTTCCGAAGGAGTCATTTGTTTCATAAGGCTCTTTCCTTCAAAAACGCCCCCTTCTTTTATTACCAGACGATTCACTTCAATATCTCCAAAAACCTTCCCTGTAGACATAATTTCTACAAGCCCGCCGCTTTTAATATTGCCTTTCACTATGCCATATATAGCCATTGTCTCAGCATTTATCTGTCCTTGCACTAGTCCCTCTTCTCCAATTACAACATCCTTAGCAGAGATTATGTTCCCATGAAATTTACCATCGATTCTCAAATTTCCTTCAGTTACAATGTCTCCCTTAAGGGATGCCGTCGTGTCAATTAAGGTACCTATCTGACTAACTTTCGTTTTAGAATCTCCAAACATCAGCCTATCTCCTTATTTAAATATTTTTATAGGATTAATGGGTACGTCATCTTTTCTAAGTTCAAAGTGAACATGTGGACCCGTAGACCTGCCTGTCGATCCAACAAGGGCTATTACTTCTCCCTTATTAATAACTTGTCCCTCTTCAACTAATAACTTAGAAGCGTGCCCGTACAAGCTTGTAAGACCATTGCCATGATCAAGGCATACGCAGTTGCCATATCCTTTTCTATATTCTGCATAAACAACCTTTCCTTTTGCAGTTGCATGGATCTTGGTGCCATAGTCACAGGCTATGTCTATAGCAGGGTGATTTTCGTCGCCCCGTTGGTCAAAAGGATTTGCTCTCATTCCAAAATAACTGGTAATTCTTCCTTGACATGGTACAACAGATGGAACATATTGTTCCTTTTCCAGCACCTTATCAAGCTGCTTGTTAATGGCTGTAAGAGACTGTATCTTGTTATTTATTGTTTCAATAGAAGTCTGTTCCTCAGCTATAGAACTCATTTGCATAGGTATAGGCATATGCCTATATTCTGCAGCTGCCATATCTTTCAAGCTGCTTCCATCAGTTAAAAAGCTGCTTTTACCTAACTTATCTTTTATATCTTGTTCTAACTCGTTTAGTTCTTCCATTTTATTGTTGATTGTAGCTTGATAGGCCTTATAACTTTTTATTTGTGTATCTTTATCTTTATTATCCTTCTCAAGGACTTTAATATATTCATCTTTATTTTTAAGAGCACTAGCCTCTTCACTAAGAGATTTATAGCGATTAGAAAAGTCAAAAATAAATAATGCTGTACTTATGATTGCTATTAAAAGGAATCCAACGGCCCCCTTTATAGCTAAAGAAGAAAGGTTTAACTTCCTAGTACGATTTCCTCTTTCCGGAACAATAAGGATATTATATTTCTTAGCCTTCTTTTGTCTATCAAACACCATCACTATCTTTCCTTCCTTTTACATTCTTAAATCAGCCTAATATAAAAGTTAGATCTCTTTTGTTGAACTCAAATATAATTTTATACTATTTCTTATTTAATTTCAATCTTTTAAATATTCTAGGCAGATAAGTCTATTTTTTTAGTCCCATCGTTCGCGTGGCAACAACATCTATTCCTGTCCCTAATAAATCTTTTACAATAATGTCCCCTAGCTTCACGGGAGCCCGCCATTCAACTTGATTTAAAATAGCCATGCATTTAAAATTTAAATCCTTTGGAATAGCCCCATTAGTCTTTACAGGAAGCATAGGATATATACTTTTAGCAAGTTTAACTGTTGTTGTTATTACTCTTGTAGGATGCGTAACTTCTTCTATGCCATATATTTCGCCTCTTTTACAAGTATGTCCCGTTACAATCTTTTTCTTCTCATCTACTTGCAGCTCACAGCCCATAGGGCAAACAATGCAAGTTAATTTTTTAAGCTCTGCAGTCATGTTATTTCCCCTCCTCCAAGTAAATAGTAATATCTCCTTCAATGGCGGCTAAGTGCTCCTTGGTGAGAACGATGCTCTGCATTTCAGCAGGCAAAAGTGTTTTTTTCTTAAAGCTTGCAATTTCTTTACCCCCACAGTTCACTACAATTTTTTGATGATAGCTAGGCGTACTTACACGCATAAAAACCCTGATGCTCTCTTTAGAGATGGTATTCATATTTTGCGGTACTGTGTAGGTAATACCCTTACCATTTTTAACTTTAACAGATGTGCCTTTTTTATATTCATCTTTAATATAACTTGCTGCATATTTCCCTGCTGTCTGTGCTTCCTGTGTTACAAAATCAACAAGGTCATGCACGTGGAGTACATTGCCGCATGCAAAAATGCCTTCATTAGAAGTTTGCATGGTTTCATTAACTACAAGACCATTTGTCCTTGTATCAATCTGAAGTCCTGCCTGTTTTGAAAGTTCATTTTCAGGGATGAGCCCAACCGATAAGAGCAGTGTGTCACACGTAAAAGTCTTCTCAGTTCCTTTTATAGGCTTTTTATTATCATCTACCTGTGATACAACAATCTTCTCTAAGCGGGTTTTGCCAATAATCTGCGTAACTGTATGAGAGAGATAAAGAGGAATATCATAGTCTTCCAAACACTGAACAATATTTCTGTTAAGTCCATTAGAATATGGCATGAGTTCAATAACAGCTTTTACTTTTGCTCCTTCTAAAGTCATTCGTCTTGCCATGATAAGGCCTATATCCCCTGAGCCTAATATCACCACTTCTTTCCCTACCATATAACCTTCTATGTTAATATAACGCTGCGCTGCGCCTGCTGTAAAAACCCCTGCTGGTCTGTCTCCTGGCACATAAATAGCCCCTCTTGTTCTTTCTCTGCACCCCATTGCAAGGATAATAGCTTTGCTTTCTATTTCCATGTAGCCATCTATGGGATTCATAGCATAAATTGTTTTTTCTTTAATGTCTAATACCATTGTATCTAACTTGACTTCTATAGAGGTATCAGTGATTTTATCAATAAACCTTTCTGCATACTCTGGGCCTGTCAGCTCTTCTTTAAAAGTGTGAAGTCCAAATCCATTGTGTATACACTGGTTAAGTATCCCTCCAAGTTCCATATCCCTCTCTATAATAAGTATGCTTTCTATCCCATTATTAAAAGCTTCATATGCAGCTGCAAGTCCTGCTGGTCCTCCGCCTACTACCACTAAATCATATGTCATAGCTGTCCCTCCTTATTTTGTCTTTCCTGTTAAAATGTATGCATGATCTCTATCTAAGACTATATCCTGCAGCTCCAAATGGAGTTCTCTGGCTAAGATTTCTTGTACCCTGGGTCCGCAAAAACCTCCTTGGCATCTTCCCATCCCTGGCCTGCATCGCCTTTTAACTGCGTCTACAGTGGTTGCCCCTACTGGTCTTTTGATACTATCTACAATTTCACCCTCCGTAACATTTTCACATCTGCAAATGATTCTTCCGTATCTATGATCTTTTTTAATAAGAGCTTGTTTTTCTTCTTGTGGAAGCTCCATAAATCTTATTTGCTCTCTTTTAGGATTAAATGTCGCTTTAAGGCATGCTTTAAGACCTTTTTTCTGCAGCAGATCTACGACACCTAATGCTATAGCAGGGGCAGCAGATAATCCTGGTGACTTCATACCAGCTGCATCTATAAATCCTTTTACTTTTTTGTCTTCTTCTATAATAAAGTCCTCTCGATCAGATAATGCCCTAAGCCCTGAAAAGCTTCTGATTGTTTCTCTGTAATTGATCTTATCAGTTGTTCTCTTTGCCGCATCCTTTATAGCGTCAAGCCCCTCATTTGTAACGCTTAAGTCTTCCTTGTCTTCTATGTCCTCTGAGTTTGGTCCTACAAGCAGATTGCCATGTACAGTTGGTGTGACAAGTACGCCTTTTCCCTTTTTACTGGGGCACTGAAAAAGTGTATGAGCTGCAATATCCCCTTGGCTTTTATCCATCACATAATACTGACCTCTTCTTGGCATAATGCGATAAGTCTCTTCACATATCATGTTATGTACCTTATCTGCATAAACGCCTGCTGCGTTAATAACATAGCTGCACTCAAGCTTTGTTTTATCTTTAAGTGTTAGGGTAAACACATCTTCTTTTTTATCAATAGCAATAACTTCCGATGAGGTTCTTGCTTCTCCTCCATTCATTACTCCATTTTCTATGAGTGCTATCGTATATTCAAAGGGACCAACTATTGCTCCTGTTGGGGCAAAAAGTGCTCCTCTTACCTTTTCAGAAAGGTTAGGTTCCTTTTTTATTGTTTCTTCTCTGCTTAATAAGGCAAGCCCTTTTACCCCATTTTTATTTCCATTTTTATAAAGTGCCTCTAAAGTGATCATATCCTCATCATTAAACCCTAAGACAAGAGATCCATTCTTCTTATACGGAACAGACAAGTCCTTGCAAAGTTCTTCAAAAAGTTCACTTCCCCATACGTTGTATTTCGCCATAAGAGTTCCCTCTTCTGGGTCATATCCTGCATGAATAATTGCTGAATTTGCTCTGCTGGTTCCCATTGCAACATCTATTTCCTTTTCTAAAACAACTACCTTTAGGTTGTACTTTGTAAGTTCTCTAAATATACTTGCTCCTATTACCCCCGCACCGATTACCACAACGTCATACATATGTCATCCCTCCAGTAAATTGATATATTACAAGCAATGCAAAAAGCCAAGCACAAAAAATACACTTCTATAGTGTATCTTTTGTGCTTGGCTCTTATTCTCTCGCACAACTTTATGAATCTAGTGTCATTATATCACTTTTACTCTTCATCTTCAAGTTCCCAGGCCATACATCTTTTAACCGCCCTCTTCCAGCCTTTGTAATACTTAGTTCTTTTGGCTTCATCTAAAGAAGGAGTAAAAGCTTTGTCTACGCGCCATGCTTTTAAAATCTCGTTTTTATCCTTCCAATAACCTACTGCAATACCTGCAAGGTACGCAGCTCCTAGTGCTGTTGTTTCTACAACAGTTGGCCTTACTACTTCGGAGCCGATAATATCTGCTTGGAACTGCATAAGGAAATTGTTTTTACTGGCACCGCCATCTACTTTCATATTATTAAGTCCATGCCCTACGTCTTCTATCATCGCATCTATCACGTCTCTGCTTTGATAGGCTATAGCTTCAAGGGAAGCTCTTATCATATGATTTCTATTCGTCCCCCTTGTTATTCCAAAAACGCCTCCCCTTGCATACATATCCCAATAAGGAGCCCCAAGCCCTACAAATGCTGGGACTACATAAACTCCGCCGCTGTCCCCGACCTTACTTGCAAAGTAGTCTGTATCACAAGAATCATTTATAAGACGCAGTTCATCCCTGAGCCACTGCACAACAGCCCCCCCTACAAATACAGATCCTTCAAGGGCATATTGAACTTTTCCTTCCAGTCCAATTGCAATCGTAGTAAGCAGTCCATTTTTACTCTCAACCATTTCTTCTCCAGTATTCATAAGAACAAAACAGCCTGTGCCATAAGTATTTTTAACATCTCCTTTGTTAAAACATCCTTGCCCAAAGAGCGCTGCTTGCTGATCTCCAGCCACTCCGCTTATAGGTACTCTCACGCCGCCCTTAGCACCGAGGTTAGCATGCCCATAAATCTCAGATGAGTTTTTGACCTCCGGCAAAAGGCTTTTAGGAATGTCCAGCACTTTTAAGAGTTTTTCGTCCCACTCCAGTGTTTTAATATTAAAAAGCATGGTTCTTGAAGCATTGGTATAGTCCGTTATATGTACTTTACCATTTGTAAGTTTCCATACAAGCCAAGTATCTACTGTTCCAAATAATAATTTACCCTCTTCGGCCCGCGCTCTGGCGCCCTCTACATGGTCAAGAAGCCATTTAATTTTAGTAGCCGAAAAATATGCATCCAGCACAAGTCCTGTTGTTTCTCTAATGTAATTCTCAAGTCCCGCTGCCTTTAGTTCACTGCATAAGTCCGCTGTTCGTCTGCACTGCCAAACAATGGCATTGTAGATAGGCATACCTGTTTCTTTGTCCCAGATAATTGTTGTTTCCCTTTGGTTAGTAATCCCTATAGCAGCTATAGCTTCCTGGGTCATATTTGCTTTTGCCATAACTTCTTGAAGTGCCCCATACTGCGAAGCCCAAATCTCCATAGGGTCATGTTCTACCCACCCTTCTCTAGGATATATTTGAGTGAATTCTCTTTGGCTTACTCCAACTATATGCTGATCCTTATCAAATATAATAGCTCTTGAACTTGTCGTTCCCTGATCTAACGCTATAATATATTTTTCCATAAAACCATCCTCTCACACGAGTTAAATGAGATATACTAAGTGTTTCCATACAAAAAATGCGCAAAAATAGCAATCTATTTTTCACGCATCTCTATATATCTCTATGCACCCCTATTTATTTAATCATATTATACAAGTTTTTTATGAATAAGTCAATTTTTTAAGCAGATTATACAAAGAATATTTTTTAGATAACTATGCCTCCCATATTTCCTCATTCGAAGTAGATATAGCCGTTGCCCCAGCTTTAAGTGCTGCCATAACATCTTCCTTATCTGATATAAGTCCGCCTGCTATAAGCGGCTTATTAATAGCTCCGCATAATTCTTTTATTACCTTAAACAAAATACCCGGGAGCATCTCTATGGCATCACACCCCGAAACAAAATGTGTTTTTGCACTCTCTAGAGAAATATTATCTAAGATAAATACTCTTTGAACAGCAATAAGCCCTTGATTTTTTGCAGCTCGTATAAGCTGAGGCTTCGTACTGATAATCCCATCAAATACTGTATTTCTCTTAACATATTCAAGTGAAATTTCTTTACTTGATAACCCTTCAACTAAGTCAATGTGTATAATACCCAATTTCCCTTTTTCATGTATTTTGTCAGCTAAATAACTGAGTGACATAATATCTCCAAAAAGAACAAAAATAATCTCCACATCTGTCTGCAGAGCTTTATCAAGCTCTGTCTCATTTTTCACTGCTGGAATAACTGGATTTACCTCAAGAAACTGCCTAAAATCACTCATACTTGAAACCTGCTGATAAGAATAGCAAAAGTCGCTACAGTATTAACAACTTCTTTTCTAATCCCTCTTCGCTGGAAGAACTCATCTTCTTTAAAAACATCTTCTTCTTTATATAGTGAGGATAAATAAGGATAGTCATATAAATCCCCTTCATAGAACATAAATGGTTCTAAATTTGACTCAAAATCTTTAAGTGAAACAGTGTTGCACCTTTTTTCTACTAGGCCTATACCGCCTTGTTTAAAAACTTCTGATACAAACTCAGTACAAATATAAGCTTTATAAACTTGAAAGTTACTTTTAAATAATACATTAAATACGCCTATCAAATTATAATAATATTTTTCTGAATCTGTATAGGTATCATATATAAATTCACTGATTTGATCATATTGTTCATTTGTAACAGGTATGCGATAAATTTTAACATTAACTTCCTCATTATTTCCTAGGGAAAAACGGTATGGATTTTCTTTAACCATCCCTCCCACAAAAGGATTCTTCGCTGATAACCTAGCAAACGAATACATTTCTACCATATCGGCATCTAGGCTGATTGATACATGATTAAAGTGTGACTTTGTACAATATCTAATCATTTGGCCTATACGAGTATGCGTACGTGACAGAATAACATATATAAATGTATCCATTTAGGCTCCCCCTCCTATATCATTTAGGTGTATTATTATATAATAGTATGATTGACTTGCTTTTATTAATAATCTAACATACTATTGTTAAAAAATCAAAATAAAGAACACTGGAAACACTTTATTCCAGAGGGGAAAGGGGTATGTAATGCGTTTAGTAGTCTATTATTCAAGAAAAGGTCACGTTAAAAAAGCTGCCGTAAATTATGCAGCTAAAAAAGGTTATGAAATTATGGAAATCAAAGATCTTGTGAATCATTCCGGCATCTTAGGTTTTATCAAAGCTGGTTATGCGGCTTCCAGAAAGAAATGTACACCTATTCAAAAAATCAATGCTAACATAGGGAGTTATGACAGGGTTATCGTCTTTAGTCCTATCTGGGCAGGGTCTATGGCTTCTCCAATCCGAACCTTTTTAAGGGATTACGGAAGCAAGGCAAAAGAGCTGGAGTACGTCATTATGCGCGCAGACAAAAAGAATGACTATAAGAGTACCTTTGCTGAAATGGATGCTGTGGCTAACAAAAAACACGTTGCAGCAGCTAGTTTGGTTCAAGGAGAAACTCTCTAGAATATTAGACATTTGATGGTACATCTAGCCTACCTACATGTGAATTAATATGTTTTGAACAATGTATTCTATCTTCTTAGGTCCGCAAGAAGGGGGAGCGATAACTTTGGGTGCTCCACGCCTCCCACAGCCAAACTTAGGGTCGCCCCCAAAGTCATCTCTCCCCCTCCCTGCTAACCATTGATACTCTTTGATTGAGGATCATAAGAATTAAACCTATACGATTACACATAGGTTCATCTGAGGGTTAACTTTTTCCAATAATCTTCTAATAACAAAAGTATGAACTTCTGCATAATGCTACAACATTTAGTTTGTAATTTTTGATAAGTACATATATAGTTTACAGATACTAGCAAGATAAATAGGAGCGTCTTACGACTCAACTTATGTTTGACCACTATAGCCTCTCTAAAGATCATTTCTAGCTATTTCTTTGAACTTAACAAAAATAACTATGGATTCTCCATTTGCTCACTTCCGTCATCCTGAAAATCTAAGCACTTTCTTCAAACATTAACAGACGCATTTCTCGTTTATGTTTATGAACGTCCGAAACTCGCTCCGCTCAAACGATCTCCCTACTAAGCTTCAAAAACATAGATTATCAGTAGTTTTCGGACAGGCTACGATATCCAAACTTAGGAGCACCCAAATGACATCCTTTTCCCTCCCTGAAAATTTGTTTAATTTAAGTTTTTCTAATCCTAACAATGATATCTGCTAGTTCTCAGCTGTTCACTTCAGGATCTGTACTTCCATAACATTACTACTATTCAGGACATTGAATTTTACAATGCTTTTTTCTCTCATTTTAAGTATTTAGCCTGCATCAATAGGAGACTAGCAAGCAAGGGGAGGGGCGTCTTTTGTTGCGACTCGGGTTTGGCTGTGGGAGGCGTGGAGCCACAAAAGATGTCCCTCCCCTTGCTTGCGAACCCAAGAATCAGACTAAATTGCTTCCCAACTACCTCTTTGAAACCGGTATCCATATTTCACTTCTAAATGTTGGTGAAGTGACATCTTTGCTTTCATTCCACAAGATTTCTGGTCCTTCTGCCTGTTCATAGTTAGAGGATGGAAACCATTCTGAATAGATTCGGCCCCAGACATTTTGCAGTGTATCTGGAAATGGTCCGACTGCTTCAAATACAGCCCATGTTGATGCAGCTACTTCAAGCTGCGCTAAGTTATTTGGACATTCCTTAGTTGTTGCCGCTCCTATATAGTGATCAAGTTCTCCTTTTTCCTCCATTCGGGTGGCTGAAAAATTTACTGATGCACTTAACAGTCCCAAAGGTTCGGTATTTGAAATCTTTTTAAACTCATTTATCATCTCACTCGTTAAACTTTGCCACATAGCAGCAATTTCTGGATTAACTCCATTAAAAATGATAGGAACCCTTTTTTTAATCCCCACTACTCGAAAAGCTTCTTTTTCTTCAATACGATAATTCATTTCACTTCCTCCTTTAATGGATAATTGAAAGGTCATCCGTGGATAGGCTTTTAGTGACTTCCCATTTTTTCTAGCTTCTGACGGTGTGATGCCATGCAAGCTTTGGAAAGCTCTTGTAAACGAGTCCGGAGAGTTGTATCCATATTTAATGGCTGCATCAATGATTTTAATGTCACTATCCTTAAGTTCAAATGCCGCAAGGGTTAGACGTCTGCGGCGGATATACTCCGACAGTGTAATCCCTGCGAGAAAAGAAAACATTCTTGTAAAATGATATTCTGAACAGCGAGCCAGCCTCCCTACTTCTTTAAAGTCAATATCCTCAGTAAGATTTTCTTCAATATAGTTTAATGACTCATTCATACTTTTAAGTAAATCCATTTATATGACCTCCCTTTCATAAGTAGAATAACAGAAATGAACTGTATGTATCCGATATTTCATGCACAGTTATGCAGGGTTAATCTATCACTTCCCACTTTTTAGACTCTTGAACGCATAAATCAACGAAGGCCTGCAGTGCAGGATTAAGCCATTTATTTTTATGATAAATAATTTGAGTATAAAAAGTGATAGGAGAATCCCATCTTTTTATTTTAAACTTCCCGCATCTTCCCTCTTCCGCAACTGAGTAATAGGGCAGGTAAGATATCCCTAGTCCATATTCAATATATTTTTTTATTGCTTCTACGCTGCCCGTCTCTAAACTATTGGTTGGATAAAAATCATGACTTTGCAGATAGCTGCTAAATACTTCCCGATAAGTGCATTCTTTCTCAGTGAATAAGACCATTTGAGAATCACTGGGCAAATAGTCCTCTCCTTCATAGTCAAAAGGAGCTGTCAGGCACATAGCTTCTTGTTTTAAATAGAGCGTATTAAGATGTGAATAGGTATATTTAGGCTGTACCAAAAAGCTAATATCGAGATCCCCAGTACTTAGCTTTTCACGCAGATGACAGCACTGATCCGTAATAATAATGAGTTCCACATCCGGATAGGCCGATTTATATATTTTAATGATATCGCGCAGTCTGTACATAAGCAGTGATTCAGGTGCTCCAATTTTAATAGTCCCTCTTGGCTTATTCTCAGATGTTGAATATTTTTCGATGATATCATATGTATTTAATAAACTTCCAATATGCTCAAGCAGACTTTGTCCAAACTGAGTAATTTCAATGGTCTTTCCTATTCTGTTAAAAAGAGGCTTTCCGTAGTAATCTTCTATAGCTTGAATTTGGAAAGTAACTGTAGACTGTGCATAGCCTAACTGCTGTGCTGCCTTAGTAAAGCTTCCTACTTCTGCTACTCTTTTAAAAGTTTTAAAATTTTTAATTTCCATAGCCTTCTCCTTCAATTAAACTCTGATTTTAATCATTATATCATGACTTCAATATTATTGATGGGTGCAATCTAAAGTTTCAATTTTACAAATCAGTCAATGCCTATTATAATTTCATCAAAGGAGGGTTTATAATGGAAAAGAAATTAAACACGCTTACATTAAGCGGACTCATGATCGGCCCCATATTAGGCTCTGGCATTGTACTTCTTCCCCCTATTGCAATTAGAGCTTTAGGCGAACATGCTATAACTGCTTGGATTATCATGATGTTTTTAGGAGGAATCTTTGCTTACGTTTTTGCTAGAATGAGTCTTCTTGCTTCTACTAATGAAGGAATCAGCAGCATTATTTCAAAAGAAATCGGGCCTCATTTAGGCGAACTGGCTTCTAATTGCCTTACAATAGCCGTATGCTTTGGTCCTGTTGCTGTTGTTGTAACCGCTTCTGACTTTATTCATAATATGTTTGTAAACACCTCTTACTCTAAACTAGTGATAAGCCTCTTGTTTCTTTTACTGACGAGCGTTGTTCTTTTAATGGATGTGGCTAAAATAGGCCGGCTCTCTCTGCTGCTTTCTTCTTTAACAGCATTCCTTTTAGTAATTGGCGGTATATTTAGCTTAACGACTGAGCCTGTTATTCATTACCCTAAGAACCTTCCTCACCTAAACACCTTAGGCTATACCTTACTTCTTTTATCTTGGGCAGTTATAGGATGGGAAGTTATAGGGAGTTATATTGAAGATGTTGATCATCCTGAAACAACCCTTATGCGTGCCATGAAGATAAGCTTAACGGCTGTTATTTTAGTTTATTTGATTAGTACTTTCGCTCTGCAAAATAGGTTTTTTGCAGCCTCCAGCGAATTATCAGATATTAATATGAGTATGATTTTAGTGTCTGTATTCGGACGCTATGCTGCTTTTATCATAGGAATTATTGCCGCCGGCTTATGCTTTTGTACTTTTATTATGTTCGTTGGCGCTATCTCCAGGCAGATAGCTAGAAGAGCTGAAAATGGGGCCCTGCCTCAGTATTTTAGGCAGAAACCAGGCGAGAGATCGCCAAAGACGACGTTGTTTATACTAACTGCTATTCATACCCTTGTCCTCTTATCCATTTATTTTAAACTGCTTACCTTAGAAACGATAGTTAGTATTGCCAATACCTTTTTTATTTGTAATGCACTGCTCGGGCTTTTTGCAAGCTTTAAGTGTATTAAAGGATTAATTCTAAAATTTTTCACAGTTATTTTAATGCTTATACTGTGTATGCTTTTAACTTATTCTTCCCTTATTGCCTGGATTATTTTCATGGTAATAAGTACATGGAGTCTATTAAAATATTTAAAAACTAAGTCTTCACAGATCCCTTTTTCTAAAGAACAGTCCTAATATGCTCATAAAACAACAAATGGAGGTGCTCTTTATCTGCACCTCCATCTGCTGTTTTACTCATAATAATACATTAACTTACCTTGATTGTTATTCTTAATATATTCTTGTATGCTTCCAAATTCATTAAACATACTTAATTTTTGTGATACCGTTCCAAAAAGCTCATCAAAGAAAGTCTGCTCATTAATGACATCATAAACCTCACTATTTTGAAGTTCATAGGTTTCTTTTAAATCTGAAACCGCCGCATTAAAATCTCCTACCTCATCTATAAGATTAAGTGCTTTAGCCTGGGTGGCTGTATAAATTCTGCCATCAGCTAACTCTTTCGTTTTATCTACGCTAAGTCCTCTATTTTCTGAAACAATCTGCACGAAAATATTATAGGTTTCATCAATCATACTTTGCAGTATTCCCCTCTGCTCATCTGTAAGCGGATTACCCATAGCTTTGTTTTTACCTGATACGATGTTCTCTGTTTTAATTCCTATCTTTTTCTCTAATTCACTAGTATCCATTATAGACATAATAACACCAATTGAGCCTGTCATAGTCATACGGTTTGCATATACCTTGTCTGCTGCCATACAGATGTAATAGCCTCCAGATGCCGCCGTCTGTGCCATATATGCATAAACAGGTCTTCCCGTTACTTCTTTATATTCTTTCAGCTTAAGATAAAGTTCATCTGATTCATAGACTCCGCCGCCTGGTGAATTCACATACAGCAAAATAGCTTTATTAGATTCCGTATACATAAGCTCATCAATCTGATCAATAGTCCATGTATGATTATAGGTTGCCTCGCCAAAAATCGAACTTTGCTCTCCTATAACCCCTTCTACATAAATAACATCTATCGTTCCATCCCCTGTTCTGCTGACAGATGCTGTATCACCTATTACACTTCTTGTAACGAGAGCTATAATGACTGCCCATATACCAACAAATAGAATGATTCCTAATAAAATGACCCCTATAGTTAGTGCAGCGCTCCCCTTCTTCTTTTTTGGTTCCATATGATATGCTTCCTTTCACCTACTATTATTTACTATACTCTTTCTTACCTGTATCATACAGGTTATTTCCTTGGCTATCAATAGTAACTATAACCGGAAAATCCTTTACTGTTAACTTATAGATGGCCTCTGCCCCAAGGTCTTCGTAAGCAATGCATGACATTTCTGTAACACATTTAGAAAGCAGTGCCCCTGCACCTCCAATAGCTGTTACATAGACTGCTCCATATTCTTTCATAGCATCAATAACTGCCTTGTTTCTAAGACCCTTTCCAATCATCATTGTCTGCCCCCACTCCATAAGCTGAGGGGCATAAAGATCCATACGTCCGCTTGTCGTAGGTCCGCAGCTTCCTATGACTTGACCCGGCTTTGCCGGCGCAGGCCCTGCGTAGTATATAGCAAGATTACTCATCTCTACTGGAAGGGGTTTTCCTTCTTTATAATCTTCTATCATTCTTTTGTGTGCTGCATCTCTAGCTGTATAAATAACCCCATTTAAAAGAAGCTTTTCCCCAGCAACAAGGCTCCTAGCCTCTTCTTTATTAATCGGTACATTTATTATCTTATCCATATCTGCTCCTCCTTATAACCTTACCTGCTTATGTCTGTTCACATGACATCCCATATTGATGGCAAGCGGCATAGAAGCAATATGACAAGGATAAGTTTCTATGTGTACAGCCAGCGCAGTTGTAGTTCCTCCTAGACCTTGTGGTCCTATTCCTAAATTATTAATTTCTTTCAAAAGCTCTTTTTCCAGCTGAGCCATTCGCATGTCTTCATTTGATGACTCAATATCTCTTGTTAAAGCTTTTTTGGCTAAAAGAGCACATTTTTCGAAATTGCCCCCTATGCCAATACCTACAACTACAGGCAGGCAGGCATTAGGCCCTGCAAAGCTCACCGCCTCTAAAACAGCCTTTTTAACTCCTTCTATTCCTTGTGATGGTGTAAGCATATAAACCTTACTCATGTTTTCGCTGCCGCCGCCCTTAGGAGCAATCAGTATTTCCAGGTTCTCCCCTGCTATTATTTCATAATGAATAATAGCAGGGGTATTATCTCCTGTGTTCTTTCTATAGAGAGGATTTTCTACAATAGATTTCCTCAAATGGCCCTCTTCATATCCCTGTCTTACTCCTTCATTTATAGCTTCTTCTAGTAATCCTCCCTCAATATATACCTCCTGCCCTAACTTAACAAAAAAAACTGCGGTTCCTGTGTCCTGACAAATTGGAATATGATCCTCTTTTGCAATATCAGCATTTATACAAATATCTTTTAAAATATCTTTTCCAATAGGACTTTCTTCAAGTCTTTCACTTTGTTTAAGTGCGTCATATATATCTTCCGGCAAATAATAATTTGCTTCAATGCACATGGTTTTTACGGCTTTTACTATCTCACTAAAATGTACTATTTTCATTCGTACTCCTCCTCGTAATCTTTTACTGCCTTAAACTTTGGCAGCACACCAACATCCTGAAACATCGTTATAATAACTATTATAATAGGACCTGCAATAAGTCCAAATATACCTATAGCTTTATAACCTATGTACATCCCCATCACAGTTACCAGCGCATAAAGTCCTATTTGGTGAGAAAAAATCTTAGGCTCCATAACCTGCCTCATCACAAATAAAATACCATATATCCCCAAAAGTCCCAGCGCTATAACATAATCACCTATTATAAGCTTATAAATAATCCAAGGTATAAGTATCGTGCCGCTTCCAAACACCGGAAGTGCATCTACTAAAGCAATGATACTGCTGATAAGTAATGCATAATTAATCTCAAATAAAAATAGTCCGATCATACATATACAAAAGGTAATCCACATAAGTATGAGCTGAGTTTTAATATATCCTCCAATGACATCGATAAGGCCCTTCTGCATGACTGAAAACCTATATATAACAGTATCGGAAAGCTGTGCTTTAACAAAAGCTTTAATGTAATTATAATCTTTCGTCATAAAAAAAGTAGCAATAAGCATGACAATAATAAAAACAATCAGATTCGGAAGCTTAGTGATAATGCTATATACAGTTGGAATAATAGTCGTAAGAAAAGAGCTTATACTACTTAAAAATTGTTCTAGTAAGTAATCTAAACTTGAAACTGCCTTAAATCTATCTTGAAGCAAAAAAAATCCTTCCATAAACTGCTCACTGTACTGCGGAAAATGTCCTGAAAAAGCAGTAATCTGATACCATAGCTGTTTAATAAGCAATATTAAAGTCCATACAATACTACTTAATAGGATCAGCATACTAAAAAGTGTTCCCAAGCCTCTCGGTAGATGAACTTTTTTATAAAGCCATGTTACAACTGGGTTTAAACATCCAGCTATCAGCCATGCTGCTATAAAAGGAGCTGTCAAACTTATTATATGTAATCTTATAATGAGATACCCTATAAATACAACTAACACAAAATAAAGTATTTTTATCCCTGATTTTTGATACCAAGATTCTATTCTTTGTCCAAGCACACTTATCCCTCCTTTCTTCTAATATATCATATAAACATTGCCTATAGTATATACTTTAAGTTCATTAATCTTAATAAGCAAAATTTTAGGCAAAAAAACAAGTATGACCTAAGCCATACTTATACAAATTACTCTTTATATTATAATGCTGCACTCAATCTTAATGCTGTTTCAGCTCATTTATTCTCTTCGTGATGATACGTATTCAGCCTTTCGTTAAGCTGTTTTGCCTGCCTATGCCCATCAATATACATCATTGCATAGACTATTCCATGTACAATAAAGGCTATAATGATATAGGCTATCATAACTTCTGTATTAACCATTTTATTTGGTGCAAAAAACCACAGCCATAATATGATCATCATATCTGCCAGTGAAAGGCAGACACATAAGTTAATCATTTGAGTTTTTCCCTCTAACTCAAACTTATTCACTAAAGCAAACTTAAAAAATGTATAGGCTAAAGCAGCTAGAGTAATTTGCCAGTGAAGGGAAGTATTAATGACTTCTATAGAATAAAATCCTAAAACCATCATAACCATTATCAGTAAACATCCTAAAGCTGTAAAGAAATCTTTCAGGAAATACCCCAAATATTGACTGATCTTCATAACTTAACCTCCTTATAATCCTAATTTCTTTTTGAGTACAGGAACATACTGTCTTGAAATAAAAACCTTTTCACCATTGTGAAGCAAGGCTTCAAGTCTTCCATAGAAAACAGGGCTCACAGATTCTATTTTTGCAATATTAAGGATTGTTGATTTTGCAGCTCTAAAAAATCCCCAGCTCTCATATTCTGCCTCTATCTCATAGAGCTTAAGTCTAGATTCAAAAACCTTCTCCTCACAATAAATAAATACTTTATTATCTACTGATTCAAAATAAAAAACATCTTTGGGATTAATCATGTGCATTTGTGAATCTATTATTCCGATAAGTTTCTTAGAAGTTGATTCAATAAACGAGATCAGCTGTAATAATGAGTCATCTAGTTCTTTGCATTTTATTATTATTTCATTCTCATTTCCGTCAGAAATATTTTCAATGGTAACTTTCATCTTGACCTCCCCCTTTTTCTATATTTACAGTATATGCTTATAGTAGGCTGCATTCAATAAACTCCGGGGTAAGCTGCATTATTGGAGAGGTAAGCTGTATGCCTTTAACGCTATCAATAAGTATGTAAGGTCTCTTTCATGCTGAATCATTTTAGCAAACTAAAAAGCTGCTATGGGGATAGCAGCTTCTATAAGAGGGAGGTTTATGAAAAAAACATTAATGTCTTAGTTACACGCTTATTATAATAAATGAATATGGAGAATCCATGGAGACTAAACAACATTTTAAAATTTATATAACTCTATTTATACGTCTTACCAACCTTATAATTCACATATCCTTTATTTTTACTTACTACTACTAATAAAAAGTTTATAAATCCAAATAGCATGTAGCCTATTAGAAAAAATACATTATCGAGATTAAGTATGCCGATTAATAGGCCGCATATAACAAGAAATAGAGAATTAAATACTGAAAAATAAAGTTGGAGCCTTAAAAATTCACTTAACTTTACAACTTTCATCTCACTTACCTTACTGTATCTCCTAGTGTAATAAGCAACTTTATGTCTGTGCAAAACAGCATATATTAAATGAAATATTCCTATTAACATAAGTATTATACCAAGCCAGTTCATTTTACCCCACCCTTTTAGCTCTGAATTAAATGATATGTATATCCTACAAGTAATTGTATATTTATTTCAGAAAACATGCAACCTATATGTATCAAATTTACTTCTGATTTTATTTATATAAAAATTCGCTGTATGTTTTTCAATGAAATATCTTTATAAAAAATAGAGTGCAGTATCTGTTTCTAAGATGCTGCACTACCTATTATTATTTAATATCATTACCTCTATTTTTGCTGCAAAAAAACATTTTTGCATGCATTGTTTACTACAAATAAATAGTATAATATGTTCTAACAAGTTAAGTATTTGATTTAGTTTTGTCTTTCAGCTTCACACTTTAATAAGGAAAATTAGGATAATAAGAATATGGTGGATAATAAGGGTATGGTGGAGAGTAATACGGATATGGTAATAATGATAATAATAATAATTCTGCAAGTGGAATTTGTCTTCGCCTAAACCTTCTTACCCTTCTACGATTACCATATTGATTACCATATTGATTACTATATAGATTACTATATTGCCTCTGCTCATTGTTTCCGTTTCCATTTTCATCTTCTCGATACATTACGTCCTCACCAACAAGAAGATTAACATGATCAGGCTCTACACTTATAATGATCCCGTCTATTTCCGTTCCGTCTTTCATTCTTAAAACAGTGTGATAAGACATCATCTTTCTACATGTGTCAAATAACTCTTGTACATCCATCGTATTATTTCCTTCTGGTTCCATTTTTACCAACTCCTTTCCATATTATAATATTAACCTTTTATAAAAAATGTTCTATTTGTAATAAATAAATCATTCTTTTCTTATCCTTGAGCTTTTTCTTTAAGTCATTACCTACCTTTATTTTTACACAAAAAAATACACCACATTTGGGGAATATGGTGTTAAAATAGAGTTTTGTAAGGGTTTGCTATTAGAGTTAATTATTGTTACTTCAAATTATATTAAAACGTATTTAGGGGAGTTAGATTTATGCAGCTACTGCTGCACTTATCTGTTTTGGGGTTTAGGGGAATAAAGTAACAAAATTATCCTCTGAAATCATTTACATGTTTTACAAGTAAATAATTACTTTTCCGTTCATTTATATAGTACCATCTAATTTTGTATTTTTTTCGACTAAATTGTGAACTTTTTGTGAACAAAAGAATAAATCAGCTTTGTTATTGTAGAAAAATGTCAAGATTTTAACAATCACAAGTCCTTTTTATAGATTTAAGATAAATTCCGACAGCATTCTACAGCTAAATATCTTAATTTATTTGCTTACTATATTAAAAATCTCTTCTACCCTTAGGGCATATTTTTTTGCTAAACGAGACTTACCCAAATTGACTTTGATTATTTTATTTAAATCCGGATCATTTAATCCAGCATATTTTTTTAATAAAGCAAAGCCTTCCTCCGGCAGTTCAGCAGTAAAAACACTAAGGGCATATTGGAGCCCTTTAGACAAAACAGTAAACGCCTCTGATCTTCGGTCTTCTTTATTAGAATGAAAAATATCTTCTAAAACTTTTTCACTTATCCTGAGACTAAATAACGCAGTTTCTTTATTTTTCAGAATAGGTGGATGTGCTAAAGTTGCTATAAAAGCCCTCTTCTCTAGATGGTTTGAATCATTATACCACATCAAAAAATAGTTCTCTATACTATCAAAATCCTTTTCTGCAATCTTTTGAAGTCCCATAGCAGCAGCTTCTCTAGTCCTCCATCTTTTATCACTCATTGCCCTTTTTAAATAATCCATGATAAGACTCTTGGTCTTGGGATCAGCATAATAATAATACGCTCCTAGAGAAAGCACCCCGCAAAAAGCTAAATATTCTCTTGGCTGATTAGTTGGTGCTTCTTCTGGCGTAATGTTAGTCCAGCTTACTAATAAATTAAATAGCTCCTCACTCATTCGATCATTTTCAAATTGATTTGCAAATTCAAAAGCCAGCGTTAAGTTTCCTCTTGGACTAGGTAAATTTGAATTTTTACATAGCAGTTCTTCAATCTCACTAAATCTATCTTGGAAATCAAAGAGTGGCACAATCTCTTCTATAGCAGCATAACTCTCCATTGTATCTCCTCTATTCTTACACTCTAATAAACTATTGCTACTTAATACGCTTAATCTGACTAATCTATTTAGAAGTAGTTCTTCCATGCTGGCATTTTTGCCATATTTTCTCTAGCAACCCTTTCTGCAGTAGCCTGGCTGACATTCATCCTTGAAGTAATAAAGCTTACCATCTCTTGGAACTTTGTTTCAAAATCTTTAAGTTCTCCTTTTTCATTTGTACAATATCTGCAATACTTATTCTTTTCATGCTGACCGCCAAAATCCTGTATTTGTCTCATAGGCATTCCACAGCTTTCACAAACTCTTTCACTCACTTTTACAGCTCCTCCTTAAATAAAATTTCAAACAGTTTCTTTATATCATTGTGTTTTGTCCGTATAACTTCCCCTGCTGGAGCATAAAGTTCTCTAACAGATAAATATCTTATAATAGTTGCAAATAAAGCATCTAATTTAATAGTTATGAGTTTTTCTCTTTCTCTCCCATCACATTCTTTACTTATTGCCTGAAAGAAAGCATTCCTAAAAATTGCTTCTAACGCCACCATATTATCTTGAACTATCTCTGGTAAAAGTGGCTGTTCTCTATATAACCTGCTGATAAAATCTTCTTCTTCTGATAACACCTTGAGATAACTCTCAAGAAGTTCTTGTAAAGAGTATCCTAAATTGCAATTATCTTTAACCTTTAGTGCAAGCCTCTTCATTTCTTGTTCTAATAAGCTATTAATAAGATTCTCCTTGCTTCCAAAATGCTGAAATATACTTCCATGAGCTATTTTGCATTCTTTTGCTATTACAGTAGTTGTAAGACTTAGTATGCCGCCTTTTTTGATAAGTTCCTTTGTATTTTCTAGTATCAACGCTCTTGTTTTTATTTTAGATTCTTCACGTTTATTTATAATGATCACCTACTCACTGAGTTTATTGTCATTATATTTCAAATTCCTTTTTATGTCAATAAGCAATCTTTCACTTTTAAATGGTTCACTATCTAGCCATACCTATATGTATGCATCTATATGAGCATGTTCACATATAGAAAAGCCAGGATGAATTCTCATCCCGGCTTTTCTATACTATACTTCATCTGCAAAATAAGGACTTACATCTCCCACATAGCCAAGAGCCAGCCTATGAAGAGCTCTTGTGCAGGCAATGTAAAGCAATTGTTTATCTGCTGGCTCATAGTAGTTTTCTGCACTTACATCATAGACAATGACCGTATCATACTCTAACCCTTTTGCCATATATACCGGCATAATATTTATTCCCTTTTGAAGTGTAACATCCTTTTGATCTACCCTGTGAATCTCCATCCTTTTACTGATCTCACGGTATACTTCCTCAACTTGTTTTTGAGATTTACAGATAATAGCAGTTGTACCAAAGCCTTGCTCCTGATAACTATGAGCCTTATCAGCCGCCCACTTATTAAGTTCATTCACTGATGACTTCTGCACCAGCTCCGGAACCTCATCATGTCTTTCAAAAGCAATTTGAACACCTGTGCCCTCTCTTAACCTTTGACTGAACATACTGATTTCATAGGACGAACGATAACTTTTGGTAAGCTTTAGTTTGAGAGCCTTCTTAGGCTGCACAATGCGAACTACCTCGTCATAAAAGGCCTCTGCAGCCTCTTTTTCTATGCTTTGGCCGATGTCTCCTAACACGGTATACTGAGCACCCTTAAAAATTTCAGTAAACACCTTATAATGCAGAGGATAATAGTCTTGTGCTTCATCAATCAGCACTTGTTTAATCTGAGGATAAAGAGATTCTCCTTCTATTTTGAGCTTTAAGTAAAGAAGGGCTATGCCATCTTCATAAGGCAGCGTTTCGCCTTTTAGAACTTTGTGGGTATGAAACAAGATACTCTCTATATCTTTAGGAAGTTCTAATCCTTTAGCTAGTTGTTTAAAGAGTGCTTTATCTGCAAAAAGCCTTCTATAAAGCCCCACAGCATCCACTTTAATAAAACTCCTAAGGGTATCTGAAACCTGCTGTCTATACTCTCTGACACGGTTTCTGGCTTCCTGTTCCTCTTCGTATTCATAACCCCCTTGCTTTTGGAGTTCTTTTTGTATCTCTTTTTGCTTAATTCTCTCAAGAGTATTTAACTTTTTAAGTATAATACGTTCCATGCGGTTAAGGCGCTTCCCGATAGGCATCTGAATACTGTTGTCTAAAAACTCTTTTTTAAGTTCTTCTTTTTTTGAAATGACTTCTCCATCATAAATGATGTCCTGAAACTGTATGAGATGCTTTTCAAAATGAGTTACTAAGCGATCCAGTACCTCAATAAAAACCGTGGATCCTTTAAAAGCAATAGTCCTTCTGATAGCTTCCCGATATTTGCTGATAATCATGTATTCGAGCTGACTATTGCGCTGACGTATACGCACTGAATGTCCAAAGCAAGCTTCAAAGATATTCTCTACGGTAGTCTGCAAAACATTTTGCTCCCCTAGCGCAGGAAGAACATTTGAAATATATTCTGCAAATAGATTATTAGGTGAAATAATCATAATGTTATTATGACTAAGTCCTTCACTCATGCGATCATAAAGCAAAAAAGCTATCCGGTGCATGGCTATAGAAGTTTTACCGCTCCCTGCTACTCCTTGTACAATAAGAAGATCATTATCTTTATCCCTAATAATTTGGTCTTGTTCTTTTTGGATAGTCTCCACGATATTTTTCATGTGACTGGAAGCATTTTGCCCTAATGCCTGCTGCAGGATTTCATCTGTGATGGCTACGCTGGAATCAAAGAAATATTTCAGCTTGCGTTTATCAATCTCATACTGTCTTTTAAGCAGGACTTCCCCTTTTATTTCTCCGTTAGGGGCTGTATAACTCGCCATTCCCAGCTCACTTCTATAGAACACACTTGCAATAGATGCCCGCCAGTCATATACCATGACCTCATAAGTATCATCCTTCATCACATTTTGGTAGCCTACATAGATGGGTTCTTTATCTTCTCCTTGTTCCTTAAAATCAAAACGCCCAAAGTAAGGCTTCTCTATTATTTTTTTATATTTTTGAAGTTTCTCCTGCTGATAGATATATTTAGAGGACTCGATATGCTCCATAGACTGATACTGAGCAAGCTCAATATGTCTTTCATAATCATCAGCTGCCGGAATCCCTTCTGCAAACATTTCCTTTCTTAGAGCTACTAAATCCTTTTTTTGTGTCCCTACATGCGTCTCACTTGTTTTAATTTCCTGTTCTAAAAAATCTGTCACTCCTTTTAGGTAATCCTGTTCTAGTTTAAGTTCTTCATCGTATGTTATCATTCACTATCTCCAGTCACTTTATGTTATATGTTCTTCTATAGCATACAAAAAAGAGCAGTCCATTTAAAATCTGCCCTCTATTCAACATTTTTCTCTATTCTCTTGTCTTTTATTCCTTAATCAGTGGTTAACACCAATGCGATTAGGGGGACTCGAACCCCCAAGTCCAATGGACACTAGAACCTGAATCTAGCGCGTATGCCAATTCCGCCACAATCGCATGAAACTCTTGATTTATTATAAGACAAGTTTAATATCAATTCAATACCTCTAAAGCTAATATTTCCATTTAAAATACTAAATATTAGTTTTCCTTGCTTTTTTATATAAGCATATCACCCTTAAATGAAATAGGCTTAGTTATTCCTGTTTTTCTCTCCTTTGAGATGCCTCCAACCATATGATCTAAGTTTGCCCCTAAAAATGTTGCTCTCTTAACTGAATCATCACCATATTTATTTCTTATTTTATCTACAGCTTTATCTAGTTTTTCATACTTATCATACTTAAACATATCAAATATATTGTATTGATAGGCTTTGCCATCAGAGAGCTTGCTTGTATGAACGCCTAAATGTCTGATTGGCGTCTTATGATCCCATAGTTCATCAAATACCTTGCAGACATACTCATAAATTTCATCTGTTACATGAGTTGCAGAAACAAGTGTCTTTTGATGAGATGAATACTCAAAGTAGGTGTCCACCAGCGTTACAGAGATACAGCTTGCTTTAACATCATCAGCTCTCAGCCGCGTGCATACTGTTTCGCATAGAGATAAGAGAACTAATTTGGCACGATCTGCCGAGTTCACATCAAAGGGAATAGTAGTTGAATTCCCATACCCTTTATTAGGAACTGTCTCATGGGCTACTTCCATAAAATCTATGCCATTTGCATATTTGTGTACTATTTCTCCTTGCTTTTTCAAATGAGCCTTTAGCAGATTCACATCAGCCTGAGCTAACTTCCCTATTGTATTAATGCCCAGCATCTTAAGCTTCTTTTCAGTAGCTTTTCCAACAAAGAAGAGTTCCCCTACGCTAAGCGGCCACATCTTTTCTTCAATTTCTTCCGGAAACAGAGTGTGCACTAAGTTAGGCTTTTTAAAATCACCGGCCATTTTAGCCAGAAGTTTATTAGATGAAACACCTATATTCACTGTAAATCCTAATTCTTTATAAATTCTATCCTTTATAACATGAGCTATCGTGATCGGGGACCCATACATTCCTTCTGTTCCTGTCATATCCATATACGCTTCATCTATAGAATATTGCTCAACAATAGGTGAATACTCCCGTAGTATAGTCATAAAAGCCTTAGAACATTGGGTATAAAGTGTAAAGTTAGGTTTTACTATAGTTAGGTCAGGACATTTTAAGAGAGCGGATACAACAGGTTCTCCTGTAGTAATCTTGTATTTCTTTGCCGGAATAGATTTTGCCAAAATAATTCCTTTGCGTTTTTCTATATCGCCTCCCACTGCAGATGGGATATCTCTTAGATCAAGCGTTTCCTCTAAAACTTTAACCCTATAAACAGCTTCCCAGCTAAGGAATGCTGAATTAACATCTATATGAAAAATAATAGGCCGACTCATAAATACCCCCTAATACAATACTCTCCGAATAATCCATTTATGATTTGCTACATGATACCTTAGTTCTAATAACTGTTCTCTTCCCCCGATGACTGCCTTACAGCAGTAGTCAAAGGTTTTTACTCCTGCAAAATTATTCTCTACAGCATATACTATCTCATTGATACTGGCAGTTATTAATTGATGGTTATCATCTTCTAATCGAATTTTTAGGGGCACTATATCACCCAGAGCATTAAATTTGGAAATTGCCTCAATCGGTACATTCTGTAACTGCATGAAAACACCTCTTCAATCGAACATACGTTTGATTGCATTATATCAAATTATGGAAGTAATGTAAACTAGGAAATGTTAAATTAATTCTATGAAGTATGGTGGGAAATGTTATTTTAGGAATAGTATTGTTTACGGAATCCATAGATGTTGTGAGGCTCATTTGTATTAGGGCCGCAAGGTGGGGGAGGGATATCTTTTGTGGCTCCACGCCTCCCACAGCCAAACCCGAGTCGCCCCAAAAGATATCCCTCCCCCACCCCGCTAACCACTGATATAATGAGATTAACACTTTATAAAGAAGAAATTAGACTTATAAAAAACAGCTCTCTACTTCTTAGCTAATATTTAAGCGTTAGAAATATAGGCTGTCTCTTAATATTTTATTCTTTTTGCATAAGAACTTCTTTTAATAGCTTAGTAGCTCTTCTTCAGTCGTATCAATTGTACCCCATTCACCACGGAATGCCTTAGCAAGGATAGCTTCTTTCATAAGATCTATTTGATCAAGCACATTAAAAAGTTCTTTCCTCTGCTATTCATCTTCTAAAAGACATTTAGTATATGTACCATCTCTGTCTGTTCATCTAGAGAACATATTGGCATCTTAAATTGAGCCATTTTTTTAGCATTAATATTCGACTGATTTACTCCATCACTTTTTATTTTGTTACAGTAAGCCCTCGCTCTAGACAATTAAGTATATAGAACGGTTGTCTTCGGAGAATGAATCATTTTTTCTTTTATACTTATATGGACTCTACACCTTTTAAGCTAGCTTTAAAACTAGACTTATAGATATAAATATCACGTCGAACAAAGAGCCTCAATATTTAAATACACTGCGACTAATACTACTCGCTTTATTATAAAGTATTCAAAAACTATATATTTACGAATAGAACTTAACTAAGAAAGTTTACTCTTGATTGTCTTCATTATGTCCTCTTTTCTTCTTTGTTTAAATTCTTCATACATACCAAGACTGAAATCTGAATTAAGGAATTTGTCGTCTAAATAATGTAATCTGTACTCAGCTTTAGCATAAGGAGTTCCCATAGTATCTATGTCGTTAAAGTAGGTTTTGGGTTGTGCATCTTTTATTTTTTCATTTGCAACCTTTGAAATTAGTGTTCTATTTAATATAGTATTTACTGAGTTTCCTTTTAATCCATTCAAACTTAAAAATTTTCTTGGAAAAATATGATGATCTTCAATATCTCTTTCTTTCATAGAATAAATTGTTGCTCGTGTCTTATAAAAATCTTTAGCCCCATTTAAGGTATATAAATTCAATATTGCTTTATACTGTGCACTTCTAGTTGCTGAAAGATTATCTAAACTATTATATAAGTCCCCTAAATAAGCTTGATTTGCGACAACTTCTGGAACTAAAGCATCATCATCAAACCACCCTTTATCTTTTTCTGTTCCTAAAAATTCTTTTAAAGTGCGTCCATTTTTAGTTTCTGTTGCATTATCATAATAGCCTGAAAATACAACACTCCAATACCATTTATCTAACTTTCTCTTATTGTTAGGACTGTCTTTGAATTTATCAGAATTCACAATAATAGCAATTACCGGCAACATGTCTTTATATGGAAAATACTGAATTCCAAGCACTCCATAATTAACTTTTATATACTCTAATGCATATTTAGTATATTCAACTGCCTTGTCCCAATTATCTTTGATCTCAATAGCGGTTAAATTTAGTAAATCAGATTTTTTACATGATTTTTTACACAGTAAACCAATCGTTCTAACAATCGCCAAACCTATAGAATCATTTTTATCATTATAATTACTAAAAATTTCATATTTTGCATATGCATCCTCAAGCTCATTTCTTAGGAAAAATTTGTGAGCAAAACATTTGGCATTCAAAAGATCTAATACAGTAAGCGGCTGACCAGTGGAATTAATAGTCTCAAAAATGGTACAAATAATGTTAGGACTTGTATTCTTATCAATTACTATTTCACTGGCTTGATACGATGTTAAACTTTCAACTAATCGCTTAATAAATATTTCTTTACATCTACTGAGCAAGCTAAACTTTTCTGGATCTATTTGCTTATTTGCATTTAAAGCATTAGACATACAATAATTGTCTAACCAAGTAGAATATCCTTGATCTCCTCCATTAAAAATAATATCTAAGGGAAATAAGCCTAATGCTCTTTGTAAATCCGGATTATTTCCTGGATTTCTTGATGATATATCTTCTAATTTAAAAACGGATATCCAATCTTCAATATTATCTTCAATTATACCACTTAATCCTTCTGATTTTACATCTTTCACATCTTCTATAAACTGTTTAAAATTGATGTAAAATCGCCACTCTCCTTTTCCATAAAAGATTTGATATATTGATGTTGTTCTCTGCTGTCCATCTAAAATAAGTAAGGCATTTGAATTATTAGAGTTTTGAACTACCACATCATCATTCTCTGTTTCAAATCCCGTAATATATCTACTACTATACATGCCTGTTTCTTGCATAAGCAAAAAACTACCTATAGGATATCCCTTTAGTAATGATGCTGCAAGTTTAACCATTTGCCCTTTAGACCAAACAAAATTCCTCTGGAACTGTGGAACTAAAATATTTTTTTGATCTACTTCTTTTAAATACTCTGACAAAGAAATATTCTTGCTAGAATGTGCCATAATTTATCCCCCAAATATTTTAATTAATTATAGATATTTCTATTGCTCTATTTGTTAGTGTCTTAATTTTAAATAAATTATAGCATCTACTTACATTAATTAAAAGGATTATCCTTTTATCCCCATGTGTTTCATTACTTAAAACAACTTTTTATTTGTCAAACTAATATTCTGATAGTCTACGTAGCAAATGAAAACCTTATATTTTTATCATTCATCAATACCGTTAGTTAAACCGATGGCTTGCACTAGCCATAGAAGGTCATATTACTCATTAGTATCTTAAGATGCATCAAATAGTCCGTCAACCGTATTACTTCCACCGTCAGCCGCTAAAGTGGCTGTCTATTACTATGCCTTCTTATTCTAACTATCTGTAAACGAGTCTAAATACTCTTTAAGTGATATTTGATCTCGTATAATATCTTCTTGTAATTGATTTTTGATATACTCTTCTATTGCTTTTTGGTTTCTACCTACCATATCTCCATAAAATCCTCCGCACCAAAAATGTCTGTTTCCATATCTACATTTTAAGTTTGTGTGTCATCAAAAATCATAAATGTACTTTTCCCTTTCAAAAATCCCATAAACTAAGCTACGCTTATACTTAGTGGTATACATACAAGCATGTGTATAGGAGCCTTACATGCTTGGGCTTCTATAATTTCTATACCTTTTTACTCCATAGCTGTCTAAATATTTGTCCTCTACTTGCTTTTAGCTTCCTATAACTTTCTTGACATCTATACTTAGGGGCAAAACTATATGATATTTACATCTCCATTTAGAATGTAATAAACTTGTATGCCATTCATGGGAGATCTCCTTTTGTTATTAGATTGACTCGCGTAGCCCTTTTCTATGGTAACAAAAGGAGATCTTTTATAACATGCTCAAAGCTAAAGCTCGTTGGAACTACCTGCATAGCATGTAGTATTCTTAATACAAAAATAGCCTGCTATCTTCATTTATAGCAGGACACTTTTATTATTATCTAATTTTTATAGTACTAGCTTTTTTATTGAACTACTCCAATGGATTATATTTATCATAATCGACTGTTAAATCGTCCTGAAATATATTCACATAGTTGCGCACGATTTTAAGATTTTCCAGCGCATGACGTTATACATTATTTGCATAAAATATTTCCCATAGATTCATACTTTTTAATAAAAAAGCTATTAAGTATAGCAGCAAAAAACAAACTTATAAAATCAAAAACCTTGTCACTCAATAAGCTACAAGGTTTTAATACGATCATGAAGCCTCAAACCTCCAAGGTCTAGGGCCACTAGATTCTTAGTCTGGCACATATGTCAATTGTAATATTGATATGCAGAAGTATTGATATTCAATACCCCCATGAGTTAAACAATGGATCTTCTTAAAAGCCGCATACTAATTCTATATAATTAATGTTACTGTGAAAGAAACAAACTTTCAACCGTGTTATAGATAATTACACAGCAAAACATGTTATCCATGGCAACTCACCTAAAGTATATTCCCCTCCCAAAGGGCAAGATTTATGCTGCATGAATGCCAGCGGTTTAGGACAATAAATACCATCTATTGCTAAACAAAATAAATTAGCATTAATAATCAGTCTTTCAATATAATCTCCATCAAAATTATTAATCTTCACTCCAGATAATTTTCATACATTTCATTACGCCATCCAACTGCTCGCTTTGGACAACATCTTCTTTTCTTTTACTTATCCATTTCTTTGTTTCACCCAAACTTTTAGTCCTAGGTATTGGGCATATCTGTTGCAACCTATGTGCACATATTCTTTGCGAATATCCATACTGGAACCACATTAATGTCCCCATGCTATTACATCCGTGCTTTATACATAAAGGAAATGCTTTTAGCAAACTAGGTATATCACTTTCATTCCCCTTAAATACATCCATTTCAAGAATAGCTAATAAGACCCCTGCATAAATAGCAATTTCACTGATTACATCTTTTATAAAAGTGAATACAGAAGGAATAGGCTCCCCACCATTTCTTTTACTATTCTGCTCAACACTTTCATCTTCTATTCTGTAGTATTTCTTATATATTTGAATATAATTATCTCCATTCACATATGCCAGTATTACTTTTTTCAAATCATCCCATAATTGTTCGGGTATTTCTTCTTTATTAATGACGTGTTCAATCATTATATCAATTATGTTTTTATTACTTTTAATTTGATTATTATCCATAAATTTAAAAATATTCATGTTATCTACATGTTTCAATACTTTAATAAGTATATTTACTAACTCCTCCATGTCTATTTCATCTAATGACGTTTTATCAATATCCATTTGTTTAAAACTCTTCCATACACTAATAATACTAAAAATGTCTCGTCCCGTTTTTAAGGCAACAGTTCCAATCCATTCTGGTAAGCCTTGTATTCCTTCTAACATTTTATCTCTAATCTGTTCTATCCTCATATCCATTATATTTTTGTTTTCTTCACTAAAGATCTCTCTTTTAACATATCCTGCATAACTCTTAGCTAAAATCGTACTCGCTTCTCCATTTCCTTTTGCATACTCGCCCAATGCTGTTATTATTTGTAATTCTTCTCTAGTAGCTTCTGGAATAGTAAAGTCTTCACTTTTAACTCTTGTAACAAATTTTTCTAGGTGACTTTTTATTTTAATACAACTATCTTCTTCCCGCATAATTGGATAATTAGATACTACACGCTGTATATTCACAACTCCAATCTTATTACTAACATTAATAGAAAATGGTCTATCAGGAATCAACACAGCAATTCCTTGATTAGAAAAACCAGCTCTCCCAGCTCTTCCAAAACTATTTAATATTAGTGAGTTTATTCTTTCTTCGTTCATTACCTCTCTAGAGTCACCAATTGAAGTTCCCGAAACAATCACTGCTATAGCTGGCATATTCAATCCTTCTGCCAATGTTCCCGTTGCAAACATTGCCCTGCTTAGTTTATGTGTAAACATATATTCAGAAGCCAATTGTTCAACTACTAGCATACTGCTGCTATGTACTGATACCCCTTTTTTCAATAAGTCTGTTAATATCGTCTTAACCCCTAGTTCCTCTTCAGCAATCAATAAGTATGCTTTTACTAAATCTGGAATGATTACCTCTGCATTCTCCCCCATACAAACTATACATTTCTTAGCACTACTAAAAGCATGATGTCTACTCGTCAATATAAAGTTAATTACCTGTATCCCTCTCTTACTTAAATATGCAGATAATTTTATTCCTATATCATTCTTCCATGCCAAAAATGAAACTTCTAATTTTTCTCTATTCCCCACAGATACTTTCCCCGTAAAATCAATAGGTAATTGCATAATTTTATAATCATTTATGTCATCTGTATCCCACTTAGCATGTAATCCAAAAATCCCCATTGCATCTACATTAAATGATTCATTTTTTCTTTTCTTATTTTTTTTTCTAATTCTCATTAACTCTATTTCAGCATCAGTCACATTTTTTTTATAAGACTCGCCATTGATTCCAATCATCCCTCTTATAGTCCTAGATGGCCTCCACTTAATAGATACTGGCTCTCCCTCACCTGTTGCAAATTTTAACCATTGTGCTATCTGATCAACATTTTGCAACATTGCTGACATTAGTAAAAATTTTATATTAGGAGAAATGTTTATTAATTGAGCTAACAAAATCTCTGAGGTAATTCCTCTGCCATTGTCATTTAATAGATGACATTCATCAAATACACATAGCGCACATTCCTTAAAAATATTTTCACTATTTCTTAAAGTGATAATGCACTTTTCGGGCGTCATAACCATAACCTTAACCCTGTTATTATCAACATCATGTTGCGAATTAAATGTTGTGTATTCGTCTTCGGAAATATAGGCCACTATTTCTATGGTCTTTATTCCTCTTAAAGCTATCCGTAAATCTCTTTTCACTTGACTTACTAAGGCATTAGTAGGTGCAATGTAAAGCACCCAACCATTAATTAACCCCAAAACTACTCCTAGTTCAGCAATAAAACTCTTTCCACTACCTGTTGGCATAGAAACCACACAGTTTTTTAAGTTTCCTTCTAACATAGTATCCAAATACTGCTTTGTGGATGGCCATAAGAATGGTCTTACACTTGCTCTATTCCTTAAATATCTAGTTAAAATATCACTATTAGATTTGTTATTAGCAATATTAATTATTCTGTAATATACCGCATCTTTACTGGTCTGATAAACTGCCCGCTTAAACAAATTAGTTATATGATAAACGGTAGTTAATTGATTTCTTACTTCATATTTACTTGATTCACATGCTTTTATAATCTCGTCTACATATTTTAAAGTCTTCTCTAAACCAGCTTTATTTTCTCCTGTTAGCCACCCTACATAATTTTCCATAGCCTCTAACAACTTATCTACAACAACCTCTTCTACATAAAGCAAAAATTCACCAAAATGTATCTGGCTATAATCTAGGTTATTTCGTTTTTTGTATACAAGTTTTAGCACCCTATAATTTTGCCCACATAAAAAATTTAGATAATCTAATAATTTATGTTTATTCTCAGATATCTTTGTATTAAGTGATAATTTATTTATCATACTAAGTGCATCTATCTCATATCCTGCTATCATGTACAATAATCCTGCTTCTACAACAGCATAATATCTCTCATTTTCAACATATTCATTATCTTTATCTAAATTCACTAATATGGTATCTATTAATTCTAATCCCTGAGCTGATACAAAAGCTGATGCCATTTTTTCTTCATCACTGGCTAAATCATCGTCGCCAAAGATCGATAATAATTCTAAACTGTTAACCAATTTTCTAAGATATGTAACTGTTAAATAAATTTCTCTTTCATCTAAATCTTTCATTCCTAATTGTAATTGTATACCTATTAGGTAGGCTAGAGACAATTTATTTTTGCATTCTTGTATATCTAATCCTTCAAATCTAGGTATTTTTTCAATTATATCTTCTGTATACGTATCAAACATATTTATTACACTCCTTACAGAAGTCTCTCATAAAGCCTGCAACATCCTCAAAAAATCTATCAAAATCTTTTATTTCATGAGGCATAATTATTTTATAATCTTTAGGTATATCTAAACTACTAAAGCTTGGCCTTTGATTTTTCCAATTTGCTCCCACCCTTACATCATAATGTGGATTAGGAACATAGCTTTTAGTATCTTTCCAAAAAGAAGGTGATATCTTTTTTTGATAAATAGGGTTTAAATTGCTTCGCATGCTTGTAATCTCTCTTCTAATATGTGTATTATATTTACCTAACTCCACTTTTTTGAAAAAATCTATAGCATTAGTTATCGCCATATTATAATTATCTTTATAAGCTTTAGATTCTATTAAAACTAATCCCAACTCATCACTAGGAGTTAAAAATATACCCACACCATCTAAACCGTGATCCTTAGCATTAATATGAGCTAAGTTTATTCCTATAATTTTGCCTGGAGGATATATAGCCTGATTATATTTAGTTGCTACTAAAATCATATGCCAAATTTGTTCTGCTATCCAAGGATTTCTTTCGTCTCTTTTCTGTTCATCAGATAAACTTATTTTTTTCTCACCTATAATTTGTTCTACACTCGCACATAAGTCGTTTACACCATCTTTTGTATTCTCATATAGAAGACTATTGATTATATTTGTCCCTGAATCTATTGCCTCTGCTCTGATCCCTACTAAATAGCAAGCAATTGCCCTTTTCATAGGTTCTAAGTTCATCTCCTTAACAGTTATTGCTTTATGTGTTTGAACGTCTAACTTTTCTATCTTTATATTTTTAGCTAAATATTGAACTGCCTCCTCCATAGATTGAGAAATAAAGTTATTTAATTGAACTTTCCTTGTCTTAGCTTTCATAATAAACTCCTTCGCTGTATGATTATCCACCATCTCACACTAAATAATTTATTTTATAATAAAAAACATTAATGCAATTATGGTGTTACCATCAAGAAACTCCTAATATATGACCTCTCTCTACATACTGTTTCCTGTATATTATACAAAATATTTTAAATTATTTATATATGCTATAATATAATTTAAAATATTTAGGTTCTATAATAAATATTCAGATGTAAAAAATAGATGGATAGAAGAAAAGCAAATTCACCAACCCTAAGTATTATCCACATACTAGAAAAGATTTAATGAATATGCTCTCTTCTTATTATTTCCAATAATTTCTTATCTTGTAAATCCATTAACCTTCTTACTAGATATCATCATCAGGCTAAAAGACTATCTTACTATATTATGCAACTCTGCTTCTTCTTGTAAAATACTTTCTCGGCTGTAACCCTTTATATTACTACTGCTATCTAGATACTCACTAAACTTTCCTACGCCCCCTCTTTATTGCCAAAGGCACTACCATCAAGGAATCTTAAAGTCACTTACTACTAACTGTATAAATGATTGTACAGAGGGTATAAATAATAAAATTAAAGCTCTCAAACGTAATGTCTGTGGCTACCGCAACTTTAATAGGTTCCGAAATAAAATACTACATATGTGCACTAACAAAAGTAGCTAGAATAATCTTTTTATTATCCTAGCTACTTATAAAGTTCTATACTTGGGTTACCCCAACAATTGACATAGAACCGAAACATTCCCCAATCCAAACAGCAAAAAAACCTTGTAACTATTAGCTACAAGGTTTTTTTCGTGCGATCGGGGGGACTCGAACCCCCAAGGTCTAGGACCACTAGATCCTTAGTCTAGCGCGTATGCCAATTCCGCCACGATCGCGTATTCAATTTCGAAGACAAGTATAATTATAACCAGCCATTATGCTTATGTCAAGTATTTTGTTTTACTTTTTATCTGCTTTTTTTATTATTTATATGTTTTATAACCTGATGTTAAAATAGGTAAATGCTTAATATGTATAAAACAGAAGGGAACCGAAAAGTCATTTCTTTTCGATTCCCTTTATCTTTTATAACATTCTATCTATCTTGTCTTGTAATACTGTTTTAGGAATAGCTCCTACCACTGTATCAACTACTTGGCCGTCTTTCATAAGAAGAATGGTAGGAATACTCATTATATTATATTTAGTTGCTATACCACGATTCTCATCTGTATTTAATTTGCCGATTTTCACCTTACCCTCATAGTCAGCTGCTAGTTCATCAACTACAGGGGACATCATCTTGCATGGCCCACACCAGTCTGCATAAAAATCTATCACTACTGGTATTGATGAATGAATTGCATCTTGCTCAAAATTGCTGTCTGTAAACTTATATGCCATTTCGCATTTCCTCCTTTATACATTGTATGATATAAGCATATTGTTATATCAAAGTATATGGTTAGTTTATTATATATTATTTGTAAATGCAATATAATATTCCCTTATAGAGTAGTATTACAACTTCTTATTGAACTATTCCTTTTATTTCTTTTTAGAATGCTGATATTCCTTTATTTTTTCATCCAGGTACTCTTCCATCTCATCAAGCACTTCCGTTAAGTGGGCAAAAAACATACCTTTATCTTTAGACGAGTGATTACCTTTATTTTTATTTCTGCCTTTTTCATACATAAATTCTTTAAAGATTTGTTCTGCTTTTTCACCAAATAGCATTTTTATCAAATCCTTTCAATCGTTCTTCCCTTTCCATTATATGGAACAGCTATAGCAAGTGTACCCTTTTATGCCCAATGCTTTAGAAAGATTTTAAATTGACAATTTATTATGCATTCTTATATAATGTAGGTAATTATGAAATGTTAATTTAAACCAATTTTAAGTATTTATTCTAAATTTTCATTCAAATTAGAGCAGGAGAAATTATAATGTCACTATCTATTTGGAATTCGCTTCAAATTCTACTTGTAATACTTGTACTAGTTGCTTTAGCTGCCTATAACTTTTTAGGGTTATATCAATTTCTTAAAGAGAAATCAATGTCAAGTATTATACTTATTGAACATATTCTTTCTTTTTCTCTTTTATGGCTGACTGAAAGCCTCTTTATCGTATTAACTTATGTATATATCACCTCTATTAAAGCAGCTCCTTTAACGAGGGAGTTGTTGGCTATCTTAGTTATTATTTTTGTTATTACTCTTTTCCTTACTCTAAGCTACTTTGGGAATAAAAAATCCTTTGCATTGCCGCTTACTATTATTATACTGGCTATCAATGGAGGATTAGCCTTAGTTATAGCACTTAAAGTCCCACTCCTTATCATACTAAAACTCACACTGTTATTTTACGTTCTTATTTTTTTAGTTTATACTTTTTTTACATATAAATTGGCTAATAAAATTTCTTTAATCAGAACCTATTACGGTATATTTTGTGTTATCCTGCTGCTTATTATAAATCTGCTTCAATATAGTATGGATCTTAGCTTTTATTTGATTTTTAATCTATGTGTCTGTTTTTTTCTTACCATATCTTTCTGTTTATACTATGCAGAAGCCTATACTTCAAAGCTGCTTGTAACTACAAAAAACATCGAGTTTAAAGACTCAGAGCTTTTAGAAGCTGAAAAACGTATACAATTTTTAGCTTACACACATCCTGACAGTGGTCTTAAAAATTCACATAAATTACATGTAGATCTTAAGAACTTTTCTGGTCACTTAACCGGTATGTGCATGCTTAATATAAAAAATTTCAAACTGCTGCTTACTCTCATCGGCTATAGAGAAAGCAAATCTATCCTTCAGGACATTGCTAAAGCCTTAATACTTAATCTTAATCTAGAAGGTGATCTCTATCATTTTTCTACAGATAGATTTATTATTTTATATAAAGGCTCTGCAAACGAATTTGAAACATTTATAAACAGTGTCTTGTCTGTGTTTTCTGAAAACAACTTGTGTACTATTGATTTAAATCCTTGCATAGGCGCTGCTTATATTCATGATATGCCGCTTAATTACGATACACTTATTCAGGAATTAGAACTCGCCTCTCATGTTTCAAAAAATTTACCTTGTCATTATGCGCTTTATATGCCTGAAATGTCTGAAACACTTCAAAGCAATTTAGACTTAGAGTCAAAACTCAAAGAAGCAACCCGCGATAATCACTGGGAGGTATATTTTCAACCAAAGGTCAATGTTATTAATAATCAAATTATAGGCGCTGAAGCTCTTATTAGGTGGCGTGATAACGAAACAACCATTACCCCTAACATATTTATCCCCTTAGCGGAAAAGTTAGGTTTAATTAGTCAAATAGGCCGCTATGTGATAGATACTACTTTCAAATATGTTGGTGAATTGGAATCTCTAGGATACAAGGAACTTAGGTTTTCTATTAATCTCTCTGTCCAGCAGCTTATGGAATTAGACTTAGTAGACTTTATTGAACAGTGTCTTATCAAATATAATATCTCTTCTAAGTATATTATATTTGAAGTTACTGAATCTGTACTCATACATAACATTACCAAAGCGAACACTACCATTACCAAGTTAAAAAGCTTAGGCTTTAGGCTTTCTCTGGATGATTTTGGAACTGGCTATTCTTCTCTTGCTTATCTTTCAAAACTTAATTTTGATGAGCTGAAATTTGACAGAGAATTTATAAGGAATATTGATTCTGAACAAAAAAACCGTATTATATTAGAATGTGTTACCAGAATGGGGCAGGATCTTGGCTTAGATATTGTAACAGAGGGAATTGAAGATGAATCGCAGTATAATACTATTAAATCTTTAGGATGCAACTATTATCAAGGTTATTACTATAGTAAACCTATTCCTTTTAATAACTTTCTTAGTTTACTTGAACTTCCTTCTCTATAACAAAAGTAGGGTATGCTGCATACCCTACTTTTGTTATTTATATGCTTCTAATCTATTAATCGTATATCCCATTTCTGAGAACTTTTTTTCATACTCTGTCATAATGTTGTCTTCCATGTCACTGTTATGAAGATCTAGTGTCACATTTTTCATAACCCACTTCATAGCTGAAAACTCCTCGATGGAATAAGCAAAGAGACCTTTATTATCTGTCTTAAAATGTATTTCTCCCTTTTCTGCAAGAATATATTCATATTTTTCAAGAAATCCTCTATTTGTAAGCCTTTTATAAGCATGTCGCTTCTTAGGCCATGGGTCTGAAAAATTAAGATAAATACGTTCAACTTCTCCTTTTTCAAAAATATCTTTGCAGTTATTGACGTCAAAATAAAGAAATCTTAGGTTATCTGGAATATCCTCTTTATCATTTGCTTTTTTACAAGCCTTATATACTACTGTTTCAGCTCTCTCCGCTGCAATATAGTTGATATTTGGATTCCTTATGGCAAGCTCTGTAATAAAGCCTCCCTTTCCACAGCCAAATTCTACATGAATCGGATGGTCATTTCCAAAATTTTCTTTCCAGTTTCCCTTAAAGTCCTGCGGATTAAGTATGACTCTTTCGTCATTTTCTAAATACTCCGGAGCTCTTCTATCTCTTCTTAGGCGCATCGTTATTATTCCTTTCTTTAGTTATAAGCAGTTATTATAAAGTATTATCTACGTAGTCTATATCCACATAAAGAAGAGGTATATATTTATACCTCTTCTTTATACTTTATCATTTTATTAACGACTATGCAATTCATTAAACAGACATAATCAAGATATCTTAACTATATAGGTGTATTTTTGAGCTATAAATATTTCTTAAGTGTTGCTCTTACTGCTCCTGGTCCTCTAACTAGCTCCGCGAAGTAGTTCTCCACTCTTTCTCCAAGCCCTGCATTATATAAATTTATACCGAATATCTTATCGTTAGAGAGAATGGGTTTTAATACTTCTCCAAATGGTCCTTCTTGTCCTAAAGAAATACCTTCTAAATAAGAACGAACAGTCTCTAACATAGGATCTGGGCTTAATTCAAATGCTTCTCCTGAATCATCCACTCCTAAAAGGTAACGACACCATCCTGCCAGTACAAGAGGTATGAGCTTAAGATCTTTTACATTTAAGTCCTCACTCTTCACATAAGCTTTTATTGTTTCACCAAAACGTATGGACAGCTTTTGTGAAGTATCTGTTGCTATACGCTGTGGTGTATCTGGCATGAAAGGATTCGGTACGCGCACATTAAGTACTTCATTGATAAAGTTTTTAGGATCTATAATGCCTGGGTTAACGACTACAGGCAGACCTTCTTCATACCCAATGATCTCTACCAGCCTTCTTAACTCAGTATCTTTCATTTCTTCCGAAATCTTAGTATAGGATAGCAGGCAGCCATAGATTGCAAGTGCAGTATGAAGAGGATTTAGGCAAGTACATACCTTCATCTTCTCAACTTTGTCTACAGTCTCTCTGTCTGTAAAAATAATACCGCCTTTGTCAAGATGAGGTCTGCCATTAGGAAACTTATCTTCAATAACTAAATACTCAGCTTTTTCAGCATTAACAAATGGCGCAACATAAGTATTTTTAGAGGTAACAGTTCCTTCAGTATCTTCAAAGCCTGCTGCTTTTAGCATATCCTTTACACTCTCATCTGGTCTTGGAGTAATCTTATCAATCATACTCCAAGGAAATGAAACAGTATTTGGATCTTCAATATAGCTTAAGAATCCTGCCTCAACTAAATTATTCTCTTCCCAGTTCTTAGCAAATGCTCTTACCGCTTCAAATAACTTTGTCCCATTATGTGAACAGTTATCCATACTTACTAAAGCTACTGGGTATTTCCCTGCAGCATATCTTTCGTAGCAAAGCGCAGCTAACTTTCCAATATAGCTTTTAGGAGCCTTAGGTCCTTCTGAAAAGTCACTCATAACGTCTGGGTAAAATTCTCCATTTGGATAATTTAAGCTATATCCTTTTTCTGTAATAGTGAAACTCACCATCTGAAGGGATGGATTTGTAAAAATTTCTTTTAGCCTAGTAAAATCTTTTTTATTTTCACTATCCACTTTCAGAGCTTCAACAATGCTTGCAATAACTGTTTTTTCTATGGTGCCATCTGATTTTAAAGTAACTAATAATGTGAGGTTATCATGTGCATCAAATACACTATCAATAATTTCGTAGTCGTATCCCTCTGCTACAATAATCCCTTTATCTTCTAATCCCTGATTTAGCAGGTTTTGCTGAACTGCTGCCGGGAATGCACGAAAGATGTTCCCTGCTCCAAAGTGAATCCAAGCAGGTGCTTTCTTTGTCTTAATCGTTATATCTTCAATATTAAATTTAGGAAGATTAATTCCTTCTTGTTCCCACTGTTTTGTTTGTTCTATTTCCTTTATATTTAATTTCATGGCTTGCCTCTCTTATTTTAACATTTTATAAAAATCCTGCTGCAGCAAATCATTAGATGCTTCTGGTTTAAACCCAATCTCAAATAACTCAGGATACTTCTCTAATAAATCTAGTTCTTCAGTGTCTAATTTTGTTAAATGCAGACGAAGTAATTTCTCAAGTCTCTTTGCATCTTGTAGTACAATGCACTCTATTATATCTTCGTGCTGCTGAATAACACTTCCTACTATGTTTTTGTCTCCCATTGTAAGAAGCCTAATTCTTCTGTAGTGTCCTGATGTACTCTGAAGCGTTTGCCAACAAAGTTTTTTATTGGTTGCATCGAAGAAAATTTTATGAAACTCGTCGTCATACTGCAAAGACTTTCTATAGTCTTCATCTGCAATACTTTCTTTTTGTTTCTTTACTATTTCTTTTAATCTGTCAATATCTTCTGGCTTATGACACTTTAAAAATAACATCATTGTCTTTTCTTCTAAACATTCTCTTAAATAGCGCTCTTCCGAAACTCTATTTAAATCTATTTTGGAAATCATTGTTCCTCTTTGAGGCATACTTGTAATCAAACCTTCTTTTTCCAGCTTAATGAGAGCGTCTCTTACGGGTGAGCGGCTGACATTAAGCTGTGTGCAGATATCTTTAATACTGATCATTTCTCCGGGTTTAATATTGAGTTCAATGATATTATTTCTCAAACTGCTATATACACTATCACCAATAGTCATAATACTCTTTTCATTCTCTCTGTAATACATATTTATCCTCTTTCTCTACATGTATATTAATCTATCACTATAATACATTATATAGAGAATTTAATATAATAACTAGGACATTTTAGTAATACTTTCCCATAGTCCATTTAAATAAGTCGCTCCTAGAGCTCTGTCGTATAATCCATATCCAGGCATAGCTACTTCTCCCCAAATAGCTCTTCCATGGTCTGGACGTACTACGCCATCAAATCCACTTTCATAAAAAGCTTTCATAATCTCAAACATATCTAAAGAACCATCAGATGATAAGTGTGCTGCTTCGTCAAATTTACCTTCTCCAAGATGAATGATATTTCTTACATGTGCAAAGTGTATTTTCCCTTTTAAAGAACGAATAATATCAGGAATATCATTATTAGGATTAGACCCTAATGAACCAGTACACAATGTAACGCCATTGCAAGGACTGTCTACCATATTAACTAATCTTAATAGTTTTTCCTTTGTTGTCATAATTCTTGATAAACCAAATACTGACCATGCTGGATCATCTGGATGGATAGCCATTTTAATGCCATATTTTTCACAAGTAGGCATAATAGCTTCTAAAAAGTATTTCAAGTTAGCAAATAGCTTTTCTTCATCTACCCCTTTATACATCTCGAATAATTCTTTAATTCTAGCCATTCTTTCTGGCTCCCAGCCTGGAAGCACAAAGCCATTAGATTTTTCATCCATAGATTCCATAATTTTATCTGGATCTATTGCATCGATAATCTCTTGGTCATAAGATAATACTGTAGAGCCGTCTGGACGTTCCTTAGCTAAGTCAGAACGGGTCCAGTCAAATACAGGCATAAAATTGTAGCATACTAAATCAATACCTTCTTCACCAAGTCGTTCAAGTGTTGTAATATAGTTTGCAATATACATATCTCTGTCCGCTGAACCAACTTTTATAGCATCATGAATATTAACGCTCTCTATGCCTTTTATTTTAAGTCCCGCATCTTCAACTTGTTTTTTAATCTCACGAATCTTTTCGCTCTCCCATACTTCTCCTGGTTTTGTATCATATAACGTTGTAATAACACCTGTTACTCCTGGAATTTGTCTGATTTGCTCTAAAGTTACAGAATCAAAATCCTTCCCAAACCATCTTAAAGTCATATCCATAATCATTCACCTTTCCTTTATCTAAATTTATTTAAATACTAACTAATATATTAGTATACTATCATATTAATATTGTTGTGTCTACCTTTTTAAGGTGTATTTTATCATTTTATCTAAATGAATAATTTAATCTTATATATTTGTACATTTAGCACATTCTTTTTAGGATTTTATCTTACCTCTCATTTACTAAATAGCTTTACCATGTTTTGATCAAACTATTACTTAATAACCAGAACACAAAAAAACAGCCCATGTGCAGGCTGTTCTTATTTATAAATCAATCTTGTAGTGCTGTCATCATTTCCTGTGCAAATTGGGTAAGCGGCATTTCTGCTTCTTCTCCATGTTCTTCTATAAGCTTCACTATGGCACTGCCTACAATAACCCCATCAGCATATTTCTTTAGGTCTTTAGCCTGATCTGCATAAGAAATACCAAAGCCTAAAGCCGTGGGAATCTTGCAATACTCATTAATCGTTTCAAACATAGACTTAAGATCTGTTTGAATACTATTCCTTGTTCCCGTTACTCCCATAGAGGATACGCAGTATAAAAATCCTCTCGCATCTTTAGTAATTTCTTTAATACGCTCTTTAGAGGTTGGTGCAACAAGTGAAATGATATCAACTTCACATTCTGTTGCATAGGCGTTAAACTCTTCTTTTTCTTCAAAAGGAAGGTCAGGAACAATAATTCCGTCCACCTCTACTTCCTTACACTTTTTAAAAAATTTCTCTATCCCATAGTAGTAAACTGTATTTGCGTAAAGTAAAAACACAAGAGGTACTTTGGTTAATTTTCGCACCTTAGCTACCATGTCAAATACCTTATCTATTGTAATTCCCTTTTCCAGTGCTCTAATATTAGCCTTTTGAATAACTGGTCCATCAGCTATCGGATCTGAAAAAGGTATGCCTATTTCAATAATAGTGCTGCCAGCTTTCTCCAGCGCATAAATAAATTTTTCTGTGGCTTCTAAATTTGGGTCTCCTGCTGTTACAAAGGGTATAAAAGCTTTTTGTCCTTCCTGTTTTTTCTTCTCAAATGCCTTTTGTATATTACTCATTAAGTTCAACCCCCTTATATCTTGCTATACTTGCTACGTCTTTATCGCCTCTTCCAGACAGATTAATAACAATGATTTTTTCTTTTGACATTTGCGTGGCTATTTTTATAGCATAGGCTACTGCGTGAGAACTTTCAATAGCTGGGATAATGCCTTCTATTTTTGATAAATATTCAAACGCAGCTACTGCTTCTTTATCTGTAGCAGGTACATAATATGCTCTTTTAGTATCATGTAAATAAGCATGCTCTGGCCCTATTCCAGGATAATCAAGTCCAGCTGATATAGAGTATACAGGGGCGATACTCCCTCCCTCTGCTTGAAGAAAGTACGATTTCATACCATGAAATATCCCTATTTCTCCTTTACTGATAGTTGCTGCATGATTTTCGGTATCAATCCCTTCCCCTGCTGCTTCTACACCTATCAGCTCTACTTCTTCGTCTTTTATAAAGTCATAGAAAAGCCCCATAGCATTGCTGCCTCCTCCTACGCATGCAATAAGAGTATCTGGAAGTTTACCTTCTTTTTGAAGCATCTGCATTTTAACTTCCTTGCCTATAATACTCTGAAAGTCTCTTACCATCTCAGGATATGGGTGAGGCCCCATAACTGATCCGATACAATAAAAGGTATCGTCAACTCTTCTGGTCCACTCCTGCATGGCTGCATTAACCGCATCTTTTAGAGTACGTGTTCCTGTTTTTACAGCTGTGACCTTTGCTCCTAAAAGTTCCATTCTAAAAACATTAAGTGCCTGACGCACCGTATCTTCTTCTCCCATAAATACTTCACATGTGAGTCCCATAAGAGCAGCTGCTGTTGCTGTTGCGACGCCGTGCTGCCCTGCCCCCGTTTCTGCAATGACTCTTTTTTTCCCCATCTTCTTAGCAAGAAGTACCTGCCCTAAAACATTGTTGATTTTATGAGATCCTGTATGGTTAAGATCTTCTCTTTTAAGATAGATCTTTGCTCCTCCTAGATCCTCCGTCATTTTTTTTGCAAAATAAAGCAAAGAAGGTCTCCCCGTATATTCCTCAAAAAGAACCTTTAGTTCTTCTTTAAAAGCTTCATTATTTTTGTAGTATTTATAGGCCTCATCTAATTCATGAATTGCATTCATAAGTGTCTCTGGTATATATTGCCCGCCAAATACACCGTATCTGCCCGTATTATCCATCTCTAATCACCTCATCATTTTTTAGTCCATCTTACTATTTTGCTCTCTCACAATACTGATCATTTCAAGTATTTTATCTCTATCTTTGACGCCATTTGTTTCAACGCCGCTGCTCACATCTATCCCATAGGGAGTTTTCTTAATGGCTTCCCGAACATTGTTAAGGTTAATTCCCCCTGCCAGAAAGTAAGGCTCTTTAATATTTTTTATAACTTGCCAATCAAAGCTTTCTCCACCGCCGCCGTAAGCTCCTTCTAAATACTTGTCAAACAGCAAAAAATCTGCGTTATGGTTTTGATTAGGATTCACTTCATTTTTTACTCTTATAGCTTTTATAATAGGAAGCTTTATTTTTTTCTTTAATTCTTTAACATAGTCATCAGATTCATCTCCATGAAGCTGAATGATATCAATCACTTGTTCATTTTCATACCTTATTAGACTGCTGATAGGTTCATTGACAAATACGCCTACAGCCTTAACAGAAGGACTTAATAAATGTTTTAGATGCTTAGCCTGACTTAATGAGAGCTGCCTTTTGCTTTTAGCAAATACAAAGCCAATGTAATCTGGAAAACACTCATTTGCTATATGGATATCTTCTTCCCTTGTTAAACCGCATATTTTAATCTTTATCATGTGAGACTCTATGCCTCCTTAAGTTCTTTAAGTTTACCTATTCTATCCGAAGATTTCACAATGCTTTCTCCAATAAGTACCGCATCTGTCCCTAACTGTTTGAGGCGCTTTATATCCTCTTTAGTATGAATTCCACTTTCTGAAACAAATACTTTATCTTGTGGTATAAGCTTTCTTAGTCTTTCAGAAGTCTCAAGACTTACTTCGAAGGTCTTCAAATTTCTATTATTCACCCCTATTATCTCAGCATTAACATCCAAACTTCTTTTTACTTCTTCTTCGTCATGAGCTTCTACCAAGCACTCAAGTCCTAGGCTATGGGCCACTTTCAAGAAATATGCCATTTCTTTTTGAGTAAGTGCCGCTGCAATGAGCAGCACAGCATCTGCTCCTATTACTTTAGCTTCATAGATTTGCCATTCATCTACAATAAAATCTTTTCTTAAGAGCGGCAGCTTAACAATCTCCTTAATCTTGGTAAGATACTCATTTGCTCCTAGAAAATAGTTAGGTTCTGTTAATACAGATATAGCAGCTGCTCCTCCTCTTTCATAATCCTTAGCTATTTGAATATAATCAAAATCAGTACATATAAGCCCCTTAGAAGGAGATGCCTTTTTAGCTTCAGCGATAATACTTACGCCTGATCCCTTAAGGGACGCTTTAAAACTATTGTCAGCATATGTGTGCTTTTCAATTTGTCTCTCAAAAGAACTTATGCTCGTTAGAGCTTTCAGCTCTTCTATATCTTTCTTTCTCCTCGTTATAATTTGATCAAGTATCATACTTCCTCCTAGTCTAAATGTCTTTTAGCTCACCTTCCTGGTTGCTGCTGCAAACTCTTCAAGTTTTGCAAGTGCCTTGCCGCTGTCTATCATTTCTTCTGCTATCTTTACACATTCTTGCAGAGTTTTATCATTATACGCTATATAAAGAGCTACTGCTGAATTGATAAGCACCATATCTCTTTTAGGCCCTTTTACCCCGCTTAGAATGTCTAGTGTAATTTGTTTATTTTCACTAGCAGCTCCTCCAACCAGCTCTTCTTGTCTGCAAGCTGCAAGTCCTACCATCTCAGGAGTTAACACAAAAGCTTTGATTGTACCCTCATTAATCTCATATACTGTTGTAGGCCCGCACAAAGAAACTTCATCTACTCCATCCTGCCCGTGTACAACTAACGCCCGCTTAACTCCTAAGTTATTAAGTACCCTTGCCATAGGCTCTATTAATTTCTCGTCGTAGACTCCTAAAATTTGGAGCTTTGCATAAGCTGGGTTAGCTAAAGGTCCTAATATATTAAATACTGTTCTAATTCCTAATTCTTTTCTTGTCTTTGCAACATGTCTCATCGATTGATGATAGACAGGAGCAAACATAAAGCATAGACCTGCCTCTTCTAAAACTTTAGCATTTTGTTCTGGGGTGATGTCTAACTTAACACCAAGTTCCTCTAGTATATCTGCTGCTCCGCATTTACTTGATACTGATCTATTACCATGCTTCGCTACTTTAATGCCTGCAGCAGCCACGACCATCGCCGAAACGGTAGATACATTGAAGGTATTGGTACAATCGCCCCCTGTACCCACAATATCTATCACTTCATCTGCTGTCTGAAGTCTGGTGCATTTCTCTCTCATAACCTTCGCACAAGCAGTAATTTCTTCTATTGTTTCACCTTTCATTCTCATAGCTGTTAAAAACCCTGCAATCTGAGCATCTGTGGCCATACCTTCCATAATGGTATTCATAGCAGCTTCTGCCTCATCTATACTTAAGTTGTTTCCTTCCACAAGCTTTTTAATATATTGTTCCATTACACTGCCACCTCCAAGAAGTTCTTAATAATCATTTCTCCATCCTTTGTCAGAATGGATTCAGGATGAAATTGAACGCCGAACACCGGATAATCCCTATGCCTAAGTGCCATAATCTCCCCATTTTCATCCTCAGCAAGCACAGTTAGTACATCTGCAAGGCTTTCTTTTTCTACAATAAGTGAATGGTATCTGCCTGCTGTTATAGTAGCAGACATACCCTTAAAGAGTACGGATTTATTAGCTACACTAATATTACTTTGTTTGCCATGAAGGATAGTTTTTGCCTTAACTACTTTACTTCCATAGGCTTCACCAATGGCTTGATGCCCTAAGCATACTCCAAGAATAGGTATTTTACCTGCAAAGTGCTTAATAGTCTGTATAGAGATGCCTGCATCTTTTGGGTATTTGGGGCCTGGCGAGATAATAATATGACTTGGATTAAGTTCTTCTATCTGGTCTATTGAAATTTTATTATTTCTAAAAACTTTGATGTCTTCATTAAACATCCCTATATATTGATAAAGATTATAAGTAAAGCTGTCATAATTATCGATTATTAAAATCATCTCATTTCCCTCACTTTCTGGATCGCATCAAAAATGGCACTTGCTTTTGTAATGGTTTCTTTATACTCACTTTCTGGATCTGAATCTAATACAATGCCAGCTCCTGCCTGTACATAGGCCATTCCATCCTTTTTAACTATCGTTCTTATTGTGATACAGGTATCTAGATTGCCATCATAGCCTATATAGCCTATGGCTCCCCCATAAATGCCTCTCTTTTCATTTTCCAGCTCTTCTATAATCTCCATAGCTCTTACTTTAGGAGCTCCCGAGAGGGTCCCCGCAGGCAAAAGTTCTCTTACTGCATCTATGCTGCTAAAGTCTTTTCTAAGTCTCCCCTTTACATTCGTTGTAAGATGAATGACATGTGACAGCTTTTTGAAAGCCTGATAATCTGATACCTGCACACTGTTAAACTCACTTATTTTGCCTACATCATTTCTGGCTAAATCTACAAGCATATTATGTTCAGCAAGTTCCTTCTTATCATTTAGCAGCTCTTGTTCAAGTCTTGTATCTTCTTCATCACTTTTACCTCTTCGCCTTGTTCCTGCTATAGGCTGAGTCATAACGATGCCATCCTGCACCTTAACAAGGGTTTCAGGCGATGCCCCTGCTATTTCCATATCTTCGATTTTCATAAGGTACATATAAGGGGAAGGATTAATCGTTCTAAGTACACGATAAACATCAAAGAGTTCACAGTTTAACTTTGTTTTAAAAACTTGTGAGAGTACTACTTGAAAAATATCCCCATTTTCAATATAAGTCTTTGCTTTCATAACATTTTGCATGAAGGTTTCTTTAGTCATATTACTCTCAAATGTTATCTCCTCATTAACATGCACATTATACTTTTTAGCAGGAGTATTAATAAATGTGTAGAGTTCAGCTAATCGGTCTTTTGCTGCTTGATACGCTGTGGCTACAATTTGTTCTTCAGTTTGTTTCACCGCAGCAGCTCGCCCCATCGCTGCAACGTCTATATTAGCCATTAATATTATTTTTTGCTTTAAATGATCAAAAGCTATAATTTCATCAAAGAACATTAGCTTAATATCCTCTGCTTTTAAACTATTATGATTACTCAGCGTGATATCTTCTACATACTTCACTGTTTCATAACCAAAGTATCCTACTGCACCTCCGGTCAGCGGCGGTAAACTCTTATCTTTAGGAGCGTTATACTCTTCTAGAATATTTTTTAATATATCAATAGGATTCCCAGCTATATGTCTTATTCCTTCTGATGTTTTATGAAAGCTTTTACCTTCTTGTACGTAAAATAATTCTTTTGGATTAAACCCTAGAAAAGTATAGCGCGCCCACTTTTCACCGCCTTCTATGCTTTCCAAAAGAAAATATTGACTGCAGTGCTGCCTGATATGATTAAGTAGTGCTATAGGCGTATGAAAGTCCATATACACTTCTAGACTTACAGGGATTTTATTATATTCTTTGGAGAGCTCTGTTACTTTTTCTAAACTTGGATAAAACATATTTATTCCCCCTTTTACCAAGGCTGGCCTATGTGCCTGCCTATCAACACATTATGATATATTATTTTTAAACAACAAAAAAACGCTCGCCACTTAGCTATCGCCAAGGACGAGCGTATATAGAATACACCCACGGTACCACCTTGATTCGTATTTAAAAATACGCACTTTGCAGAATGCCATCACATTCTTCATCTATAACGCAGATGTAACGTCATGAGATACTAAAGGTTTGCCCATTTGGGTATATCCCCTTTTCATCATGCCCTCAAGAGACCATTTGTCTAGTTCGTTTCCTACTGGGCTCGCACCATTCCCAGCTCTCTGAAAGTTCGTGACTAGTTTTATTCCTCTATCACAGGTTTTAAAGGTTATTATTTAATTATTCTCATTATATGATGTTATTAACTAAATGACAAGACTTTTTTAAATTTTGTTATAAACTAACAATCCAATATCCATACTCACCTATTGCAGGTGTAGTCTTTTTACGGCATAAAAACTTTTCTATCTTTTTATCAGAATCCATAATATTTTTTCTTTCTGGATGATAAATATCCGGTATCCCAATATAATATTTCCCTGTGCCTCTTTCCTTTCCTAATATAATTTCATTGTATTTATAGTATGAAAAGGTTACAAAAGGCTGTGTGCACCATCTATGAGGCAGAGCTGAAATAGCTGAAAGATCTGCTAGTGATATTCTTACCCAATCAACCTCGCTGTCTATATATTCAAAAGGCTGAACTTCAGGTGCATTCTCATAAAGATCTTGCAGCTCATCATCACCCATCATAGGTTCATTTTTTTTTTCTCCTGCTTGCAGATTCCCTTTTGCCTCAATGCTGTTTTTAAGTTCTGCAATCTTATTAAGAATGTCTTCTATCGGAACACTTGCCCCCATATCTGTTTCTTCTTGGCTGCTTCTTGTTTTATTAAAAAGCTGTATATTTTGGAATCTTTTTATGCTCTGTTCTATATCATCTGATGCTTTTAATCTAGCTTGAATATCCTTTAATTTCTTTTCTATTTCTTCAAGATAATTGATTTCTTCCGGAGTTTCTCTTTGAAGTTCATGGTCTGCTAGGTGATTATCTTCTTCTCTTAATTTTTTATTTGCTATTTTGGGCTCATTATTAAGCTCATTAAAAATTTCTTTATAATTCTTTTGCTTTGTATAAGTTTCTTGAAGAACTCTCTCTATCTGACACTGGAATATACCTTCATCCTCTGCTTCATCAGGCTCTTCCATTGGCATCTCGTCATCTTCCATTAACATTTCGTCATCTTCCATTGGCATTTCATCATCTTCTATTGGCATCATGGCTCCTGTTGGCATCATGGCTCCTGTTGGCATCATAACTCCTGTTGGCATCATAACTCCTGTTGGCATCATGGCTCCTGTTGGCATCATGGCTCCTGTTGGCATCATGGCTCCTGTTGGCATCATAACTCCTGTTGGCATCATAACTCCTGTTGGCATCATCGACCCCGGTGTTGGGGTGATAGGTCCCTCTGTTGGTGCTCCAGCTCCTTGTATTGGTGTTATCGGTCCAAATATTGATATACCTGACCCTGGTGTCGGGGTGATAGGTCCCTCTGTTGGTGCTCCAGCTCCTTGTATTGGTGTTATTGGTCCAAATATTGATATACCCGACCCTGGTGTTGGGGTAATAGGTCCCTCCGTTGGTGCCCCGGCTCCTTGTATGGGTGTGAGAGGCCCCCCCGTAGCTGACCCCGTCATATTACTACTTGGCATTTCTTCCTCTGGCAATAAGTCTTGCAAAATAGAACTGATTCTGTATTTATTACGTGCAAATCCAATAAGAATGGTGTCAGTATTCCGCATACCATTTCCTTCTTTAACAACAGCTACTGCGTCTATATCTTTAGCTTTAATACTACTATTCATTACGTTCTGTTCATCAATTCGCCATCTTGTTTCTCTGCTTTCTCTAGGCGACGTTAAGACTCCTATCCTTACCCCTTTATCATCTTTACTGGAAAAAGCATAGAGCACATATTTCTTTTCATCCTTTGCACTTAAATTTTGCACATAGCATTTAATAATTCCTGGTGTGGATATAGTAACATGCCCATTAACTTTTTTACCATCTATTCCATATGTAGGCATATTTTCTTCTAAACCTATTAGTGAATTCACATACATAGTATCATCCCCTTTTGTTGTCCCCGCATTTAAAATTCTATACTATGTATATGAAAAACATTGTAGTCTTATGACTACAATGTCGTAATTGCCTGTATTTGAGCCTTTTCCTTTTTAAAAATTAGCTTTTTTTGTAATTGCCGAGTATCTTAAAATATTTACTATGCTCTTTAACCTTGCCAAGTGCTATAAGAACATTGGCATCCTGCAGGTTACCTTCTAGGTCTGCAAAGAAAAAGTAATGCCAGGTTTTTTCCTGAAGTGGTCTCGACTGGATCTTAAGCAGGTTAAGCCCATTATACGCAAAGTGACCTAAAATATTATAAAGTGCCCCGCTGGTATGCGCTGTAGTAAAAACTATACTTATTTTATCACACGCTTCTGTAATATTCATATTTTTAGCAAGAATGATAAATCTAGTACAGTTATTATCATTAAAGTGAATATTTTCCTTGAGAATTTCCAGGTTATATAAACTTGCTGCTCTTTTGCTTCCTATTGCTGCTTTTGTTATATCATTAGTTTGTGAAACATACTGGCTTGCTATAGCTGTATTAACATAGGGTTTTTCTGTAATATGTTTATGGGCTTTTAAGAAACCTCTGCTTTGGGAGAGAGCTTGAGGATGAGAATAAACTTCCTTCAAATCTTCTATTACTGCCCCTTTAATTCCCAGCAGATTATGCTGCACTTTGATAATTTGTTCTCCTACTATAGACACATTATGCTTAATCATAAGATCATAAACTTCAAGCACTTCTCCTGCACTTGAGTTTTCAATAGGAACAACGCCGTAATCTATTATATTCTGACTTAATGCTTCAAATACATCTTCAAATTCTTCATGAGCTATCAGCAGGGCTCCTTTTTTTTCAAAGTAAGATATGGCGGCTTCCTCTCCAAATGATCCCTGAACTCCTTGATAGCCCACTACCGGATTGATTTTAGATCTTTCCATTATACCTTCTTCTATTTGCTTTAAAAGGTGCTCATTATTTTTATATAGGTTCTCTATAGATACTTTAAGGTTCTCACTAATGCTATAATAATGACCTTCCCCTGCCACTACTGCACCTCACTGATTTGACGTTCTTCTATAGCAGCGTACTTTCTCATCTTATCTGCAACCTTATCAAACTCCTGAGGTGTAATTGACTGAGCTCCGTCGCATAAAGCTTTAGCAGGATTATTGTGTACTTCTATAATGACGCCATCGGCTCCTGCTGCTATAGCAGCCATACACATAGGTTCTACCATAAACTTAAGTCCCGTTGCATGACTTGGATCTACGATAACAGGTAAGTGACTGAGTTTTTTAACTGCGCAAATTGCTGATAAGTCTAATGTATTACGCGTGTAATTTTCAAAGGTTCTTATCCCTCTTTCGCAAAGAATAACTTGCTCATTCCCCCCCGCCATAATATATTCTGCTGCCATAATCCATTCTTCTATCGTAGAAGATAAACCTCTTTTAAGCAGTATAGGTTTCTTTGTTCTTCCAAGTTCTTTAAGCAAGGCAAAGTTTTGCATGTTTCTTGCACCTATTTGAATAATATCCACGTCCTCAACAAACTTATCAATTGTCTGCGGATACATAATCTCAGTTACAATAGGTAATCCTGTTTTTGCTCTGGCAATTTTAAGTAGTTCAAGTCCATCTTCTTCAAGTCCTTGGAATGCATAAGGTGATGTTCGCGGCTTGTACGCGCCGCCTCTTAAAAATGCTGCTCCTGAAGCTTTAACCGCCTCAGCAATGCCTACAATTTGTTCTTCGCTTTCTACTGAACAAGGCCCTGCTATAATAGCAATATCCTTGCCGCCTATTTTTCTGCCGTTTACTTCTACAACGCTGTTATCTGGATGAAATAATCTATTTGCTTTTTTAAATGGTTCTCTGACTCTCATCACCCTATATACTCTGCTATCCTCTTGTATTTGCTCCATATCTACTCCGGATGTATCTCCTATAAAACCTAAAACTGTACGCTCACTGCCTGTTATTTTTTGTATTTCCACAGGATAACTGCTTTTTAATTCCTCTATTAAATTTGAAATCTCTTGATCTGATGTTGTATGATTCATAACGACTATCATGCTTATGCCTCCTTGTAAAATTTAATTTATTTTTTCCCATACTTTCTGTTTTTTTATACTTCTTGTATGCGGGGCCCCTTATACAAGCTAAGCGTAAAAAATCTATAAATAATAAAAAGGCCTTATGCCCCTTTTGGAACATAAAGCCTTATATCTTTTGTTTTTAATGGTACTTAAGATATATTTATTCAGACGTATATGCCAACGGCGTTTGTATATTTTGTTTGCAGCAAAAATAACCAGCGCTAAAATAAAAGTAGCCCCAGCTAAAAAAGAATGTATAAAATTTGCCTGCAAGTTCGCCTATACGATTCATTTTTATATCCTCATTATTCATTATATTTTTTAAATTTTTTACAAAATAACTTAATTACATTTCATTTCTAAAATTAGGTTCATTATAAGTTGCAAACTTAGTTTTTGTCAACTGTTTTTTTTAGTCTGCACGCGTCAATATAATCTGATAATCTCGCAAAGTCTTCTAAGGACAAGGTTTCTCCTCTTGTTACTGCTCCTATTCCGCTCTCATCTAATAAATCTTTCAACTCTTCTTTAGATATGTTTAGTTCTCCATTAGCTATGAGTGTATTAAGTAAAGTCTTTCGCCTCTGAGAAAAGGCTGCCTTAATCATTCGAAAGAGCTGCCCTGTGTCATTAACCTTAACAACCGGCTCCTGATTTAAGGTAAGCTTAAGCACTGCTGAGTCTACATTTGGCCTTGGCATAAAACAATTTCTAGGCACATTGGCTACCAGGTATGGTTCTGAATAGTAATTAACAGCTACAGTAATAGCCCCATACTGCTTGCTTCCCGGAGGAGAAGCTAGTCTGTCAGCTACTTCTTTTTGTACCATAACCGTAATACTCTCTATAGGCAGTTCGTTTTCTAAGAGCTCCATTATAATAGGTGTTGTAATATAATACGGTAAATTTGCAACTACCTTAATTCTTTGATTTGGAGATTCCTTTTCAATAAGTTCTTTCAGATTTACTTTTAATACATCATTATGAATAAGCATAAAATTTTCTTTTTGACCAAATTGTTCTTCTAATATGGGAATAAGCTGAGGATCTATTTCTATAGAAATAACCTTTCCCGCATGCTCTATGAGAGCCTCTGTAACACTTCCTATCCCCGGCCCTATCTCTAGTACACAATCATCTTTTGTAATAGCTGAAGCACTAATAATCTTATCTAAAACATGCGGATCTATTAGAAAGTTTTGTCCAAACTTTTTACGAAAAATAAAGGGATATTTATTTAGTATTTCTTTAGTACCTTGAGGTGTTGCAATTTTATCCATACAGTTCACTCCTTCTTTGAGTATCATATCATATATTCCAGCATCAAAACAAGGGAGCTGCACCTTAAGGCAACTCCCTTGCTGTTAGCATTAGTATCTCAAATTAATTTCTTTCTGATGCAATGTCAATAGACTGATCCTTAAGAACATAAACTGTTTTTGGTCTGCGTCCAAATTGATAACATTCGCGTTCTGTTGTAAAGAATAAATCTATTTTATTCCCTTTTATAGCTCCGCCAGTATCTGCTGCAAGAGCAAGGCCATATCCTTCAACATAGAGTTTAGTTCCAAGTGGAATGACTCTAGGATCTACTGCAACTACTCCAACAAATGTTTTTATACCGCTTGCAGTATAACCTCTTCCGTCACCACCTGAATTAGTATACGCTGAAGCTTCCATATCATATACCTTTGTATACTCATAATTTTTACCTGTTAAAGCATCTTGTATGCCCTTTTCTATCCCTTTAAGGACAATCTGGTCCTTTGGTTCTTCTTTTACGATGACCTCTTTAATAGTCTCCTCTATAAGCTCACCGCCTACAAGGATCTTTTCTGAAATAACTTGCTTTAACCCATTTTTGCCTTCTTGTGTAACTTTTGTTTCACCTGATTTAAGTTCTGTAGTTGTTTTTTCTATTACGTTAAAACTCATAGGTCTGTCTTCTACAACTGTTTTAACTTCTTTTGTCTTCACTATAATATCCATATTATCTTCTATAGCTGAATTTTGACTTGGACTGACAGACAATGCTTCTGCACCCTGCAGACCTTTTGCAGCTATGATTTCACCTACTGTCTTAAAACTTGTTTTAAAGCTGATACGCTCTCCGTTTAAAACAAAGTTAACAGTTGGTTTCCATCTATTTATAGTAATTTTCATGCCATCTTCTATTTTTGTGTCTATGCTTGGCACCACTATGTCCTTGGTATTTAGTTCAATGTCTAATTGCTGTAATAATTCTGTTACACTATTAGCATCTGTTTCGTATTGAGTCACTTTTCCATCATCTACTAAGGTAATAATTTTAGATAGAGATTGATAGGCTGTAATACTAACTGTCCCTAGCATAAACAACACTATAACGAGTAAAGCGATTCTACTTCGATTCTTCATGATTACCTCCTTAAAACATAAACTGCTTTGATAAAAAGTTTAGCTGTATCTTCACTAATCAAAACAATTAGATTTTCTCACTTGATCTGGTGAATCGGGCTTTGTTACAATCATTTGATATTAAATATAATTTTTACTTTATTGCAACTACATTTCAAATTGTAATATATTTCTTCTAATTTATCAAGCCTTTTGTAACAACTTTTTTTAAAACAATTTAAAAAACACTCAAAAATTTATTGCATATCTACGTGTTTTCAAGGCTTACACGACTATCAAAAAAATATTGCAAAGAAATCAATTTAACAATTACGTAACATTTAATTAATAATTATTATATGCTTATACTTGTCTTTTTATGCAATAAATTCCATTTATTATTGAGCTTTTAAAATTAAATCTATTTTTTTATACTACCATACATTTATAGATGATTATTTTTAGCATTTTTTCTCATTTAATATTTAATTATTCTATCCTTATTGTTTAGTATAAGTATACAAAAATTAAAAAACAGCTTTTGTAAAAAGCTGTTTTTTAATGAGATATTTCTATTATTTTTTAGTCCATCTGTCTGCTATATTCTAAATAATCTTGCTGCACTTTGACAAGTTATATTACTTACTGTAAGAATATCTGTTCCTTTTATTTCTGCAATTTTTTGTGCTATATAACTTAAATAAGAAGAGTCATTTCTTTTCCCCCTAAATGGGATTGGTGTAAGATAGGGACAATCTGTTTCTATAAGTATATTTTGAATAGGTATTTCTTCTACAACCTCTACAGTCTTTTTAGCATTTTTAAATGTTAAAGAACCTCCTATTCCTATATAGAAACCTCTCTTTACATATTCCTTAGCAAGTTCCTTGCTTCCTGAAAAGCAGTGAATGACTCCTTCTTTCACACCGCTTTCTATGACAAGGTCAAATGTTTCCTGACTTGCCTCTCTGCTATGAATAATAACCGGCAGGTCAAATTCTTTAGCTAATTCTAACTGTTTCTTAAACCATTTCCGCTGATCATCCCTTGGGGATAAATCATAATAATAGTCAAGACCAATTTCACCTATAGCTACTACCTTATCTCTTTTTACAAGCGTTCTAAGTTCCTCTATATGTTTTTCTTCTAAATCCTTGACCTCATGAGGGTGCACTCCAATGCTGCAGTATATAAACGGATATTTATCAGCCAGTTCTATCCCTTTATAGCAAGATGCCATATCCGCAGCTGCATTAATAATAAAATCTACTCCTTTTTGAGGCATACCAGAAAGAAGCTCATCTCTGTCTTCATCGAAGCTTTCATCGTCATAATGTGCATGTGAGTCAAAATACATTGTCGTTCTCCTTATACTTCTTAATCTACTTTTCAAAAATAGCTGTTTTTGTGTCTGCATCCCACGTTACTTTTACATCGAGGAGTTTTGCTATTTCTGCAATTGGTACATAGGTTCTTCCTGCTTTAGTCACAACCTGGCCGCTTATCATAACCTTCTCGTTATTAACTTGTACTGCACTTTCGTTAGGATATAATATAATCGTCTTTTGAAGCGTCCTAATGGTTGCTGCATTATTACTAAATGTAATATCTTTGCTTGTAATGCCTACGGCATCTGCTACATATCTTAGGGGCACCATCGTCCGGCCGCTTTCTGCATAAGCCTTTGCATCCATATTTCTCATTTCTCCGTTTACATAGTAGAATTCACTACCCATAGTAAAGCGAGACGTTGTTTTTGGCGTACTAGCTATCTGCACATCTCCAACAATCATAAAATTATCGTATTCTATTGCTCCAAGCGCTGCATCCAGCGCAAGAGCGCTTCCCTTAAGGCTCAGCTTATATCCTCCGTCAGGTACCATTCTGTCTGTGGTTATAACAAAGTTCTTAATTTCAATACTTGATGCATTTTTAGAAGTACGGAGCACATCAATTTTGAGCATATTAGGTTTAATACCATCATATCGTACATCACCTAATTTAATATCCCCCGATATTACCGTAACTTGCGGCTCTTTACTAAATGTTATTCCCTCTTGGGCTTCTATCTCTAATTCCAGGATTCCTTCTTGTATCATGTCTTTATCTGTTTCTGTAATAATAATTTTACCGCCAACCTGATCTTTTAAACCAACCTTAAGTCTAATTGACTGCATATTCACTGAACTTATTGGTTTTATGACAGCTACGACAGCCGACGCATCTTCCTTTAACCCTACTACGTGCGCCAAAAGTTTTACGTTTCCTGCTGCATCTTTAGGTGCATAAACTTGTACATCATTAAATTCTATTTCATTAAGTTTGCTGCTATCAATACTCTTTGGAATATCAAAATTAAAACCTACTAAAAAGTCATCTCTATAAACCCCATTAAGACTTACTTGCTTAGTCATATCTTGTTTATTTAACTTAATATTACCTATACTCACATCACTTATTCCAGCCTTCTTACGCGCTGCAAAATAACCTTTATCTAAAGTAACTTGTACTGTTTTACCAACGACCATGCTATCTAATACATTTTCCTTTATAGAAAAACTTATAGCATTTTTATTTCCTACCTTTATAGAAGCTGGTTCATTTAGTTTATTAATCACTGCCACACTATAATCTTTTATTTCCGCTACGGTAACAGTAGATTCTTGAACATTAGGGCCAGTTACTTGTATTTGTATTTTTCCAGGTCTTATCTCTTTTGAAACTGCTTTTACTTTTAGGTCAGTAATATTAAGTTTCCCTTGAGATTTCGTATCTGTTTTTTCAGGCAAGTAAATATATAAAATACTTTTATTGGGCTGATTGCTTGAAATTCTTCCATAACTTGTGGATATTGGATTTACCTCATAGAAAGTGCTGCTATTTTGATTATAGACTCTAGTAATCATATCACTAAAGCCTCCGCTCGTTTGAATAGCTGGCTTTTCATTTTCAAATTCATAGTTTGAATGAAGAAGTGTAAGCTTTATTGTTCTATTTTCAGATCTTGAACTATCTACAAGATCACCTTTTATAAGCTCATCTATCTTAATATTAGCTACAATTCCTTCTTCTCTTACTGCAGGTATATCTCCAACTGAAACAACTGCTTTTTGCTCACTGGTTATGGCAAAAGGCACAGCAGCCATACTGCTGATTTTAGTCCCAGCACCATCTACACTTACCTCTGCCTTTCCGCCTGTAAGCTCAGTTAAAAGCGGAATGTAGTATACGCCTCCACTAAGTGAGTTGCCTATTTTCACTTCCAGCTTTGTATCATTTATTTTTTTAAAAGTAGCAGCTGTAAAATAAGTAGGCGGAACAGAACTATTCACTGTATCTAGCCATTTTGCTCCCTCTAAATTCACATAGAAAACGATAGGGGTACCATTATATTGAATAGGTTCTTTAAGATCAATCTTAATACGTGATGCATTATCCAAAGAAAACTGGTAGCCTTTTGCTTGAACTAATGTATTTTTAGTAAGTGTATTGGTCGACTGTGCCATTATGTAATTGGGTATAAACATAAAAAAACTAAGTGTTAAAAAGCTTATTACTATTTTCCTCATTTGACTTATCATTTAATCCTCTCCCTTTAATCATATTAACTACCATTATATTACAAATATTCGTGATATTAAATATCTCGTTTAATCATATCAATGCTCTATCATTTCACATAAGTAATATTTTTTAGTCCTTATTTTAATTATACACCTATCTATACTTAAAAATCTTTCCATTCTTTACTTTTTAATAAAAATATAATATTTGAGCAATAAAAAAGAGAATACCGATCTCGATATCCCCCTTTATGTATATGCTATTAATTTACTACGGCGCCTACCAGACTATCTGAAAACTACTCATATCCTTTGTAGGTTTAGTATCTATATTAGGTTCGCAAGGCTGCCTGGAGGCACTTTACGTCTTTCCACGCCTCCCACAGCCAAACCCGAGTCAAGCCGTAAAGTGCCCCCAGCCAGCCTCGCTAGCATTCTAAACTTTTAGGGCAAAACCCTTGCAAAATACTGATTTCTTTTAAAACTCGCTATAATAAAGATAAAGAAGGCAGCCCTGCCTATGATCTTAAGGACTTATTGAAGCTTTATCTGTATGGCTACTTTAACAAAGTGAGTTCTTCTAGAAAGCTTATGAAAGAATGTCACTGAGATACAGACGTAATGTGTTTTCTTAAGAAGTTAACCCCAGATTTTCATGCTATTGCTGACTTTAGAAAGACAATGCAAAGACACTTAAGAGTGTTTTTAAAGTCTGCATAAAGATTTGCATTGAGATGAACTTATATTAAGAATATGCGACCCTTTACTTCGTACTTTTATCTTTAACCTATCTTATTGATAACTAGCAAGGGTGAGGGGGGAGGTCTTTTGGTGCGGCTCAGGTTTGGCTGTGGCAGGCTGTCCAAAACTATTACCACTTGACTTTTTTCGAAAATTAGCGTGGGGATTTTAGGGTGCGGAAGATGCCTCTGGAGTCATTTCGTTAAAAAAATCTTAGTGGTTTTTTCAAATGGTACTTAGCTCGCACTGTTTGAGCGTACGCGAGTTTGCGGCGTTCATTTGAAAAAAGCGCCTAGATTTTTAGAAATGCGCAAGTGAGCAGCTGGAGCACCCTAAAATCCCCACGCGGATCGCCTTCGAAAACTAAAATTGTAGTTTTCGGACAGTCTGGGGGGAGGCGTGCAGCATCAAAAGACCTCTCCCCTCTGCCTTGCGACTCTCAGTTAGAATGCTTTAAATAAAAATCACTTATCAAAAAGAAGGGCACCTATTGGCTAACGCCTTAATGATGTCCTTCTTCTTCGCAGTTCTATCCACTTCTACCCACTTGCTCTAAGCAGTTAAATTTCCTAAGCTTCTATGTAAACCATCCCTACACTTAACTATTTATACTTTGCCGCTATATTAATCGCCGCTTGATGCTTCGGATCTACTGTTGCACTTATTCTTCCATCTTTATGTTTAGTGCTGCCTCTAAAATGGAGATCACATACGCCACTCATTGCATTACCTTTAACAGCATCTAAGTTTTGTCCAAAGCCATAACCTCCTGATAGTCCCCATGTATAAGATAAATTTTTCGCACTGTCTCTTCCTGCATGAGGCATTCCTGCCATCGAAGCAGCTAATCTCCTGCCATCTATATGAACAATAACAGGTCTTCTTTCCCAAGTAAATCCTCCCCAGATTTGTTTCATAATCTCAGTATCCTTGGCTGTCAACGTCTCAACATCCGCATGATTCGTGCCAAATGTTCTTTTTATTTTAAAACTTTTCCCAGTATAGACATCTTCTATTGTCGCAGAATCTCCTCTTGCTAATATTTTTGATGCACTGCTCCACATAACAACTTCTACAGGTTTATTTTCGGATGAAATATTTTCTGATGGACTATCTTCTGGTGAACTATCTGACATTGTTCTATTTTCTGCTGCTCTTTCTTTCATGAGCCACGTGTTTAATTTTTGTAAATTCTTTCGTTCTAATAAATACAAATCTTCTTCATCGATTTGTGATTCATAAACAAATCCTCGCTCTCCGCTTTCTATCTCTATAGCATACCAATCACTATATTTGTAAAAAGCCGTTACCTTATCATTTTTTTTAAGTGTTGCAAGAATCTCGGAAACAGGGTCTGGTTCTTTTCTTAAATAAGCTCCATCTGTTAAAATCTTAGTTTCTATTTGTTTAAGCTGTATATCACTTTTACTAACATATCCATATGTACCGTTCATATCAACTTTAGCTATGTCGTTTTTATGAAAGTTTTCATCTATGACCATCTTAATCCTATCTCCAGCTTTTAAGGTTACTGTTTGAGCATCTTGCTTAGTTAGAACAGTCGTCTTCTCTCCTACAATCGCAATATTAGCTGCAAAAATATTTGTAGTACCTACACTTATGGCTCCTATAATAAAAAGTGAGAGTATTTTGTGATTGAGTTTCATATGTATTCCTACCTTTGTTAAAATTTATTAAGTAATTGTTACATAATTATTATAAAGCCATTGCTATTAATTGTCAATCTCTTACAGATTTTTATACTAAAATCCATTTTTCTTTTTATTGTAAAAGCTCATTTATCAAGGATTACAGACTTTTCCAGAGAATATAACACAAACCAGATAAATGTATTATTATTACATTCACCTGGTTTATACTTAATAATTACGTAATATTTTATATAGCTTCTTCTATTTCAAAACTAAAATACTCACTGCTCTTTTCCTTATAACATGCATTAATTATAAATTTCTCAAAGCTAAGCCAATCTTTTACCTTAACAAAGTCATGAATTAAGTGAGCGTTGTGAGGCCTTTCAAAGACAATAGGCGTACCGCCAGTCTTATGAAAATCATATATATTATGCATGCCGTCATCTAATAAATAATCCCCTTTTATCATAAACTTATGGGTACATACTATAATTCTGTTTTGTGGAAAAAAAGGCAGATATTGTGCTATCCACTCATACTTAGCTTCAACAGATCTTGGATTTGCTGCTGTTACAATATACATTTCAAAAAGACCGCTATGAAATAATCTTTCAAATACCTGTAGGGCATTTTTTGCAGGTATTAAATTCCTAAAAACTTCTGGTTCATGCATAACTGTATCGATGTTTTCTCCAAATACAGAACATAGGTCCCAACTCATACAATCCTCTATTGAAAACTGAGTATGATACTTCTTATTAAAAGCAGTGGTTACTCCTAGAATGTATTCTGCTAATACATCGTCTTGATCTATTAAAAGAACTGGTTTATTATCACTCATTCTTCTCACCTTCTAACTTGTTGTTGTAATCTCTATCATAATATGTCCCTATTTCTCTTGTCTAGTGTAAAAACCTGTTAGTATTATTTTATTAAGTTAACGTCATTTGGTTCCTATCAATAAAATTGCCATATTGGAAACCATCTTGTTAATACCGCATAAGCTATAGGTATATTCAGCCCCGACCATATAGGATAAAAAAATATAAAGTTTATAACTGCTAATATACCGTACCATTGTATAACAGCAGATTTTCCCATCGCCTCTATAATGTGCCTAAGTGAACTTACAATCGCTAGAATAAGAAATGGCACAACGGGAAAATAATGATATAAAAACATCACACGGGGTATAAATGCATAAGGAATATACAGTGAGAACAGTGCAATAATGATATATTTGTCTTCCTCTTTTCTACGAACTATTACCTCTTTAATAAGATAGATTGCTGCTGCAGCTCCGCTCCACCAAATGATTGGATTTCCCATCGCAACGATAGTGGAAACAAATCCCTTTGGCGTCATTCCCTTATAGTACCATACCGGCTTTATATCCAGCGGCCATAAATACCAAGCTGACCCATAAGGATGAACGCTCTGCAGCTCTGAATGATACTTATACATTTGCTTCTGTAATTTTATAAATTCCCCAAATGGATTTGTTTCGCCAAATTGTGTTTCAAAAAAAGGGATATAAGATAAAAGATATATTCCAAAAGGTATAAGGATAAAAAATATAATACACCCTATAACAATAAAGATAACTTGTTTCTTCCATATATAATTATGATACTTGTTTTTCATCCTTGTAAAAAAATTTATAAAAAATATAACTGCCAGTCCTATTCCTCCGTATACGCCGCTCCACTTAACAGCAATACCTGCCCCCATGAATAGCCCTGAAAAAAATAAATGAATAAGCTTCATACCTAAGCTGCCATTATCTTCAGTTTTTATATATTGATACATAAACAAATAAGCAAGCATAATAAATAATACAAGAAAGCTATCAACAGTAGCTATTCTTGTCTGAACAAAATGCATTCCGTCTGAAGCTAATAACACAGCTGCTAAAACCGCATATCTTGTCTCCCCAAATAATCTTTTTGCGAGGATATAGATAACTGCCAGCATAGAAATACCAGCTATTTCTCCCATCAGCCTATAAGAAAAGGGTGTTATGCCAAAAACGCGAATAGACAACCCTATAATTAACTTGCCAAGCGGCGGATGTGTCCATTCATATGCACGCATCTTATGAACATGTTCATAAGCAGTTCTTACATGATAAATTTCATCAAAGTAAGTGCTGTTCAGATAACTTATTTTATCAGGCAGCTTATCTGTCTCATCAACTAATACTTTAGCATTTTTAGTTATAAATTCTGTTTCAAGAACTTTTCCTTCTTTATTATAAATACCTAAATCTCCCATAAAACTTGCATGATCATTTGCTTTAAAAGCCAAATAGCGAAAGCTCTGATTAACATTTGTATCTTTCCATGCAAATACCTTTTCCTGCTTAAGTTCTCCAATATATCTAAAGTTTTTATTATCATCTGATATATACATTTTATAATTACCAAAAACGGGCCCCGCAAAATGTCTAAGCTTTAATACGTGCTCTTTTTTGCTTAGGCCGAGCACAGCATAATCTCCAGTTAAATTAGGACTCCAAAAAGTTTGTGGATTATCTAATCTCCCTAGATTAATAAATGATATGGCACTGTAAATAAGTATAATTAGCAGCATCCACATTTTATCTATTTGGGTTATTGCAGATTTATCTTTAGTGCTATAATAGATCACATTTATGTCTCCTTTTAGCGGGGTTGCACATGTAGGTTCTTGCTCTTACTAAATTATGGGGACTTTTAATCTAAATTATACCTATTCATAACTTATACATGCATATATAATAAATGCATAGGTTTTTATCGATTTAAAGGGAGGTATAAAAAATGCTTATTGTTACAACAGATACTATTCCAGGCAAAGAAATATTAGAGGTCAAAGGATTTGTTAAAGGAAGCAGTGTAAGATGCAAACATATAGGAAAAGACATTTCAGCTAGTTTCAAAACACTAGTAGGCGGAGAACTTACTGGTTACAATGAAATGCTGATCGAAGCAAGACAAATTGCTATGGATCGAATGATTAACGAAGCGACGAATATGGGCGCTAATGCCATTATCGGTCTAAGATTAATGTCTGCTGCTGTTATGGCCGGTGCTGCTGAAATGGTAGCTTATGGCACCGCCGTTGTTCTAGCTGAGTAGAGACACATAAAAACGGCAGGTCTCAGGCCTGCCGTTACGCTTAAAATAATTTATCTGTATTTAACTCTCCAAGAGATGCAATCCATTCATCTGCTCCTGGCAAGTCCTCTTTTTTCCCTACCCCAACTGCATACATACCTGCATTTTTGGCTGCTTGTATCCCTGCTCTGGCATCTTCAAATACAACGCAGTCACCAGGCAGTACACTAAGCATGCTGGCTGCTTTTATAAATACCTCAGGATCAGGCTTAGCTCTTTTGATGATGTTCCCATCACTTATAGCCCCAAAATACTTCTTTATCCCTAAACGTTCTATAATTAAAGGTGTATTTTTACTTGCTGATCCGATAGCTGTTTTAATTTCTCTATATTGAAGCTCTTCTAATAAAGCTACCGTGCCTGGGAGCAAGTCACTCTCATCTATTTTCGAAATATATTCTACATAACGTTCATTCTTTTCACGCGCTATTTTTTCCTTTTCTTCATCTGAAAAAGCAAGCCCTCCTAAATGAAGAAGGATATTCAGCGATTCCATTCTTGATACGCCTTTAAGAAGTTCATTGTCTTTTTGGGTAAATTCGAAGTTCAGCGATTCTGCTAGTTCTTTCCATGCAAGAAAATGATACTTAGCCGTATCCACCAATACCCCATCTAAATCAAATATAGCTGCTTTATATTTTCCGCTCATGTTTTCCCCCGATTCTTTACTGTGTTATGACTTATAAGTATTTTTACTGTCAATTATCTAGATCTCTATAACAAGTTCCCCACACAGTTCATACTTGATGTCTTTAATATGAATGGTTACTTTTTCACCTTCTAAAAGTTTAAAGCTACTCTCTCTCTTATTAACACGTACCTCTATTACTCTATTTTGATAGCAAATCTTAAATGCATAACCTTCCCATTCATCCGGCAAAATAGGATTAAAATAAATGCCTGTTTCTTTTATTCTAAGTCCCGCAAATCCGTAAACCATGCCCATATAGGTTCCTCCCATATTAGCCGTATGAATTCCGTCTTTAGTATTATGGTGAGTATTATCAAGGTCAAGCCGTGTAGTCTGCATAAAATAATCATAAGCCTTACGGATATTCCCTAGCTTTGAAGCTACAATGCTGAATATACAGGTAGATAATGATGAGTCATGGGTAGTAATTTTCTCATAGTAATCAAAGGAATTTTGAATAGTACTTAGCTTTTCTTCATCCTCTAGTAAAAAGTGTGCAAGTACAGTATCTGCTTGCTTACATACCTGATGCCTATAAATATAAAGAGGATGATAGTGAAGGAGAAGCGGGTACTTATCTTTAGGTGTATTTTCAAAATCCCATACTGCTTTAGAAAGGAATGTATCATCTTGTGGATTGATATCTAATTCTTTATCATATGGGAGATACATTTTTTGATAAGCTTCATCCCATTTTTCTGCCTCTTCTTCTGTAATCTGTATTTTCTTAATTAAGTCATCTAACTGATTAGTACCTTTAAGAAGATAGAAGAATTTTGCAGCCCACTTCAGGTTATATTTAGCCATACTATTAGTATAATAGTTATTATTCACGATACAGGTATATTCATCAGGTCCAGTAATCGCATCTATTACAAATCTGTCCTCTGCATAATGTCCTGCATCCATCCAGAGCCTTGCTGTTTCAAATAATACTTCTGCTCCTTTATGAACTACAAAGTCCAGATCATTAGTCACCAGATAATGTTGTACAAACATATAAGCTATGTCTGCATCAATATGATATTGTGCGGGCCCTGATGGGAAATAGGCTGAGCATTCACTGCCAGATATTGTTCTCCATGGGTAAAGTGCACCTTTCTTATGTCCCATTAATCTTGCATTATTTCTTGCATCATCCAGCTTCTCATATCTATAAGAAAGCAAGTTCTCTGCCAGCTTCTGATTTGTGAGAAGGAAAAATGGCAGCATATAAATTTCTGTATCCCAGAAATAGTGGCCTTCATACCCTTCTCCTGATAATCCTTTTGCTGCAATATTACTATACTTATCCTTTCCTACTGACTGCAGTAACTCAAAAAGGCTGAAACGTATGCCTTGCTGAAGATTACTATCTCCCTCTACAACAACATCTGATCTATTCCAAAATTCGTCTAAATAACCTTGTTGCAGTTTATAAAGCTTTATGAGCGGCATTTGAGCTGCTTCTTGCATAATACAAATAGCACTGATGCTCGGATCTGCGCATCTTATTGAATCAGTAAATACGCAATATTTAACAAGTTTTTCAGTTTTTCCCAGTTCAATATTAAACTTTATTTTAGATGTAAGTGATAACCGATCACTCGTACTTTCTATCTGGCACGGGGCCGAGACAATATGTTTTACTGCACTTACTACTTTTAACTTAGAAGTATTTGTTTCAGAATGGATTAAATCTATATGTTCTTCTCTTGTTATCTCTTTCACTGTCAAATGCTTTTCATATTCTCCTGCAACTCTAGGATCGTTGGGGTTAAAGTAATTGGATACTTCTCCTTTTTGAGTGGAAACAAGTATAATTTCTCCCTCGTAATTAACTGATTTCACTGCATATTCTATAACAAACAGTTCTGGCTTTACAAAAGATGCCATCCTCTTTATATCTATTTGAAGAATATGTCCTTTTGGTGATTTCCAAACCACATGTCTTCTGGCAACTCCCGCCTTCATATCTAATATTCTTGTATATTCTAATATTTCTCCTTCAAATAAAGAAAACTTATCGCCTTCAATAAATAACTGTATACCTTGTACGTCTGTGATATTGATAATTTTTTGCTTACTGTCTATAAATCCTTGCAGCTTTTCACCATGTTTAACTTCAGATATATCATAAAGGCCATTAATATAAGTTCCCCTTATCGTATCATATCCATTTGGATACTCTTCTTCAAAGTTTCCTCTAACCCCAATGTAACCGTTAGCTACATGAAATAATGTTTCATCTACTATAAGCTGAGAAGGTTCAAGGGAAGTGCTTATAACTTCCCAGTTCTTGTTTTCTGTCATATTTTATCCACTACTCCTTTACAGCTCCCGAGATTAGCCCAGACACAATTTGTTTTTGGAATAGGAGTACCATAATAAGTGTAGGTATCGTTACAACGATCGTAGCTGCCGATACTTGCCCCCATAATATTGAAAATTGGTCTCTTAAAAATGATACTGCTACAGGTACTGTATGATATTCTTTGTTTGTATTAAGTGTTATTGTTAAAAGGTATTCGTTCCATGCAGAAATAAACGTAATAATTGCTGTAGTAAATACCCCTGGTGCTGCAAGCGGGAATATTACCTTTGATAGTGTCTGAAAAGGTGTTGCTCCGTCTATTTTGGCTGATTCCTCAAGTGCCATAGGTATTTTATTAAAATGCGTTACCATAATCCAAACTGCTGATGGCAGCGTAATGGTTGAATAAGGCAAAGCTACAAAATAGCTGTTTGTAAGACCTAATTGTGTAAACAAATTATAAATTGGTCCTACTACTATCATTTGTGGGAACATAGAAATGGCAAGTATGATCCCTAATAAAATGTTTTTCCCTATAAAATTAAATCTTGATATAGCATAAGCTGCTAGTATAGCTATACCAACAACGTACAGCATAGTTGATGTCGCTACAACAAAGCTGTTCACAACCGAGTGAGGTATCCCCTTTTCAAAGATAACGGTCTTAAAGTGGTCTAAGACCAGGCTGCCAGAATAAATTGAATAAGCTCCATCTCCGAATATGGCACTTGTAGGTTTAAATGAGGTAACAAGTATCCAAAAAAATGGGAATATGATAACGAGCATAAAAAGTGTAATGAAAGCAGCAAATGTTACTTTCCATAATGTGCTATTTCCAACTTGTGTTTTTTCCATTCTATCCACCCCTAATTCTTCGACATAAGGTCTGCACCAAGCACCTTAACAAATAATGTGGCTATTGCTGCAACACATACAAACATGATCATAACAATTACTGATCCATACCCAAAGTTTGTCTGTCCAAACATTACTTTATAAGCATAGATTGATAGGGTTTCTGTAGAACCTCCTGGTCCTCCGCCTGTTAAAACAGCTATTAAATCATGCACCCTAAAGGCATCCAGCGTTCTGAAAAGAAGTGCTACAAGTATAGATGGCTTTAAGAGCGGCAATGTGATAGACAAAAATGTTCTTATTTTGCCTGCCCCATCAATTTGAGAACTCTCATAAAGTCCAGCATCAATCGTCTGAAGTCCACCTAAAAGCAACAGTGCCATATACGGAGTTGTCTTCCATATATCAGCAATAATGGCACATATCATTGCACCAGTACTTGTTAACAATAGGTTTTCCGGACTCGCAACAAGACCTATATCAGCTGCTATTTTAGCTATAATACCACTGCCGCCGTCATACATGTAACTCCACATGAGAGCTGATACTGCTGTAGGTATTGCCCAGGGAATAAGGGATATTGTTCTTATGGCTCCTATGCCTTTCATTGCCTTACTCATGATCATGGCGAGCCCAAGTCCTGCTGCAAATTCTATAGAAACCGAAAATATTGTAAAAATAATTGTGTTTTTAAGTGCTATCCAAAATCTTAAATCTGTAAAAATCTGTCCATAATATGTAGGTCCTATAAAGTTGGAACCTATCAAACATTTATTAAGTTCATCAATAACCATTTGAATGCCTTCAGCGTTTTTTAGTCCTGCGCCCTTATTCTGTTCATATAAATGAGTAACATCATTCTTTACAGTTACTATAAATTCCTTCATGGCACTAGATTCACTTGCTGATAATTTTATATTTTCGCTTTGCTCTGGGTAATTTGAAATCATTTCTCCAACATAAGCCATAATTCTTTCAAACTCTTGCTTTTGAGTAGTATCTTCTACAAGGGTCATGTCTTTTTTGAGATAAAAATTAATATATTTTGTATTTTCATTAAATGCACTTGTGTTAAAACGATCACCTAAAAACATTTTCGATTTTTGCTGATCATTAAGACGGTAATCAAATACAGTATATTTAACTGAATCTAGTATAGGCCAAATAGAAAAAACAGAAATAATAGCTAGTATGGGCAGTATAAACAAAAATTCCCTAAAAGTTATTCTCTTACTTACCACGTTCTCGCCCCCTTTATATCTATAAGAATCTAGTATGATACAGATGGGAATAGTTCCCTAGATAGAGTTCTATTCCCATAGTCATTCATATAATTATTTCAATACTTATTTTAATGCTTCTTCCACAGCTTTAACTGTAGTATCTATATCTTGGCTTCCTGATAAGTATTTGTGTACATTTACTTGAACTGCATCTGTAGCTTTTGCATACTCACCACTAACAGGTCTTGCAACAGTTGCTTGAAGTGCTTTTTGGAATCCTGGGAATTTAAATAATTCATTTGATGCTTTGATTTCCTCGTCAGCAAGAAGCTTATTAACACCTGGTAAGTAACCACCTTTTGTTGAGTTAATTTTTTGTCCTTCTTCACCAGCTATAAATTTCATGAATTCCCATGCACCTTCTGCATTAGCAGATTTTTTATTCATAGATAATAACCATCCACCAACAACATCGCCTTTTGGAAGCGGAGCAATTGCTACTTGTTCAGGTTTAACTTTTGATTCTTCCCCTTTGATAACACCATATTGGTATGGCCAGTTTCTAGCAAATACTGATTTACCTTCTGTAAAGCTTGTATGTGTTGCTCCTTCATCATAGTTCAAAATATCTTTTGGAACTGCTTTTGAAGTAACAAACTTTTGCATTGCTTCAAGGCCAGCTTTTACATCTTTGTAACCGCCTGTGAACTCTGCAACGTTACATGTTAAACCTTCATATTGTTTAGATTGGAATACATAACCTGTTTCTGTACCACCTTGGCCAGCGTATTTTCCAGCCATTGCATAAAGATCATCATATGTATATGCTCCGCCTTCTAGCTTAGCAGCATCTTCTTTGCTTACGATATCTGTTCTGAAATATAATAAGCCAAGGTCTGGGAAGTAAGGTAATGTATATTGTTTACCTTGGTAATTACCAGATGCCATAGAACCTGCATTAAAGTCTTCTGCTTTAAATCCTGCTTCATCCATTAGCATATCAAGTGCTTCTATATAGCCTGCTGCAGCAAATTCTCCAGCCCATACAACGTCTAGTGACATAACGTCATATTCAGATGATCCTGATGATAAAGATGTGATTAACTGATCATGCATTTGTCCTGAGTCATTAGTAAACTCAACTATTTCTACTGTATATTTATCTTGACTAGAGTTAAATGTGCTGATAAGTGTTTCAAGAGCTGGTGTGCTGTCTGCTTGTACTGCAAACTTAATTTTTGTCTTTTCTGCTGGTGCTGCTTCTTCTGCTTTTGGTGCTTCTGCTGCCGGAGCTTCTTCTTTAGTTTCTACCGCTACCTTTGCTGCACCGTTCCCTGCACATCCTACGCTTGATACAACCATTGCCATTGCAGCAAAAATACTTAACCATTTCTTCATTAAAATTCCCCCTTAAGTTTTGTTATATACAAGAGTACATACTTTAAATTCTATACCCTTCTTCAGCCAAAAGCCACTATTTAACTCTGGCCTGGTGGTTATGTTTTAATATTATATCATTTAGGATAATTTGTATTTTATTATTTTAATAAAAGTATTATAATATTAATGAATAATATATCTATAAGTTTAATTGAAAGCGGGGTGCTTTTTATGAAATATAGTTATTTCCATAACCTAACTTTAGAAAAGTTAGAAATTTTTCACTATTTCTCGCAATTTCCAGTAAGTTTATATAGCAATAATTTACTAGTAGGACAATTCCCTGAAAGTTTCCCTTCTCTAGGAGGCCTAACAGGTGCTGACGATTCATTTTCTAATCTTATATTCAGCAAGAACCAAACCTTTACGTGTCAATATATATCGAGCGGTTATTGTGAGTGTTTCATAGTTTTTGAGCTTAATAAGGCAGATTTTATTATAATTGGTCCTTTTTTAAATGAATCTATGTATGACGCTAAGCTTTCCGACCTTATTAAGAAGCACTCTCTTCCTATTAAATTGAAAAGCAAGTTACATGATTATTTTTCTAAACTTAGTATTGCAGATACTACAAAATGTTTTTATATAAGCAAATTACTTAATAATCTTTTTGCAGATATTCCCGATGCCTCTGTCACACAAACTTCTGTATCAGAAGCATCCATTCCTGAAAACTACTTTGTTACCACTTACAAAAATAGACTTAATATGTTTCAGCATCCACCTTACTTTTTAGAACAAGTTATTATTAAACTGATTAAAAGTGGCACCAAAGCCAATGCCAGTCAAATTCTCACTGAAATTAACTCACTCAGCCGTGCTAAGCTGTCTGATAACCCACTTCGTTCACTTAAGAATTCACTCATATGCTCTTGTACAATCTTTACCAGAGCTGCTATAAAAGGCGGGGTTACTGATGATGATGCTTTTAATCTTAGTGATGCTTTTATTTACGAAATCGAAAACACAGATTCTATGGCTGAACTAGATAAGTTGGAACACAGGATGGTAGAAACATTTATAGAGAAAGTGAATCACGCAAGTACTTTTAAATTTTCTCCAGTCATTAGAAATACAATGACCTATATTATGAATCACTTATCAGATAAATTAATACTACATGATATTGCTGAAAATGTTTATGTACACCCCAATTACCTTAGCGCCTTATTCAAAAAAGAGGTCGGTATATCTCTTTTTCAGTACATTATTAAAAGACGTATTGAAGAATCCACCTACTTTTTAAAATACAGTAATGAATCCATTGCTGATATTGCTGCCTTTTATCAATTTTGTAATCAAAGCTACTATATTAAAATGTTTAATAAGTATATGGATACTTCACCCCACGCTTATAGACAATTAAACAACTAAATACCTCTAAATCCATCATTTATTATTATATACGACAACGCAATCACTAATTATCGACTAAGTTCTTAATTTATTGTTATATATATTAATATATTCAAATCTATTTTTCTACATATTTGATATACTACTCCTATGATTAATACTCTAGGAGGAATGTGTTATGCTGCTTAAGAAAAAAACTAGTTCTCAAACGCTTATTAAGAAACCGAAGGCTATTAATTCCCCAATGCACCTTATTAATAGAGCAAAGTTATCTCATCAAATCATTGCACTGCTATTAATAATTGGTATACTCCCTTCTCTCATTATCATAGCGATTACTAAGAATGAGATTACAACTTGTGTAGAAGATATTGTTTCCCTGTATTCTGAGAAAATAGTGAACCAACTTAATGCAAACATTAATGAATCTTTATCAACAGTTGACAGTGTTATTTCAGAGATTTCATTAGACCGCAATTTCAAGCAGTATACAAGGCAATACTATACGCTGGGTAAAGGTAAGCAACTGAATATGAAGGTAGATATAGATACTTTTACATTAAATCTTCTAAAAAAGAGTAAAGTTTTGGACGGGTTATATATCATCAGTAATGATAAACTCATCTATTCTTCAAGTGTTTCTAGCCAGGCTGCAAACGACTACTTTAACAGTCAAGAACTTTTAAATTCTACTCTCTATAGAGAGCTAAAAGAGACTGTTAATTACGATACACAATGGTCTTTAATAGATGATGGCATTAGTAAAAGTACCTACGTTATAAAAAGGCTCGACGATACGATAAATAACAATGAAATTTTCATGTTCTTTTCGATTAATGAAGATCACTATAATGCCATTATTAAAAATGCTAGTATTGATGAAGAAATCCCTATATTAATACTTGATAAGAATAATGAAATCGCCCTATGCGATAATGCTCCATTAGTAAGCCAGAACTTAGAATCGAACTATCTTAGCTACATAGATATCATTAATAGTCATTCTTTAGCCTCGGATACTATCACTCTTAGCAAAAATCTTATCAGTTATAGCAAATATAGTAACGGTTGGCTGCTTATTATTAATTCCGATATCTCTATATTAATGAAGGACTTTTATCGCTCTTTTGCTAGGATCTTTATACTTCTTGCAGCTTTCCTAGTTATTATTGTATTTATCAGTATTTATTTTGCCCAATTACTCTCTAAGCCTATTGCTAAAATGTCTAGTGGTATGCAGGAAGTAGAACGTGGTCAGTTAAGTGTTGCTCTCGATTTACTGGGAAAAGTAAAAATTTCAAACAAAGAAATGTCACTTCTTGTAAATGGCTTTACTAACATGGCTTCTTCATTAAAAGAGCTTCTTAAGGACTCTCGCGAAGTAACTAGCAGCGTTGAAGCAAACACAAGCACGCTTCAGAAGGTAGCTGCTTATACATCAGCCTCAGCTAAAGATGTAAGCTTAGCAGTCGAAAATGTTGCTAAAGGAGCCGGAGAGCAGAGCGCTCAAATTCGTCAAAGCTTAGGCCTTCTCTCTGAATTATCTGATGACATTACCTATGTTAATACAGCCATTGTAAAAATCAGAAACATCTCTAAGTTGACAATGAAAATGAGTCAAAATACCAAAGAAAGTTTGGCCGTACTATCTGATAGCGCAAATAGTACCATTAATAATGCTGCAAACATCTACGCATCCGTTAAGTCACTAGGGGATGAAGCCAGCAATATAAGTAATATCTTGAGTATCGTACGCTCAGTCAATGAACAAACAAACCTGCTTGCACTTAATGCAGCTATAGAAGCTGCTAGAGCCGGGCAATACGGCAAAGGATTTGCAGTCGTTGCAGATGAAGTCAGAAAACTTTCTTATCAAACACAAGAAGCAATAGATACTATAGCTAACACAGTTACTGCTATTCACCAGAAAAAAGAATTTACAATCAAAGAAGTTGAAAAATCCATGACAGCTTTTAACAGCCAGCTGCCTATAGTAAATGAAACAACTACAATATTTAATCAAATTTTTGCTGAAATGGAAAACGTTAATGCCGAGATTCATAATGCCACAACTCTTCTTAACAGCGTTGTTTCTAATAAAGATAATCTGCACCGTAGTATATCAGAAATCTCACAAATAGTAGAACAATCTGCAAGCATAACTGAGGAAGTAAGTGCAGAAACCTTAACTCAAACCCAACATTCTGAAAAGATTACTGATATGGCAAGCGATCTGCTTCGCAGTGTACAAGACTTAAAATCAGCTTATTCTAAGTTTAGCTAGATAACTAAAATAATTGAGATCATTAAGGCGAACATATAGGAGGTTATTCCATTTATATGTTAGTCTTATTTTCTATGCCATTATTAACCCTATTAGCTGCTAAAGTGTACTCATCCATGATTAAAAATACAGGTTATTATGGGATACCATAAAAATTAAATATCAATCTTGGGAGGAATTAATTATGAAAATCAAATTCAAAAGCATTGAAATGCAATTTTTTGTTATTTCACTTATTATCATTCTGCTCACCTTAGCAGCTGTTGGTACTGTAGTCAGCCTTAAAGTCACCACCCAATCCAAAAGTGATTACTTAAACAATTCAAACGAGCAAATGAAGATTGTAGAGAACGCTATTAATGTATTTTATAATCAAATTGATAAAGATATTACTATGATGGCTCAAAACCCGTTAGTGATGAAGGCCGACTCTACTATCACATCCTATAAAGATAATATGGAAAAGGTTCAAATGACGCCCTCTAAGAATGGGGGATTAGAGCAAGAAATATATGAAGCATTTGATCTCTATGCAAAAGCGCACCCTGAAACAATGTATGTTTATTTCGGTACTAATGATGGCTCATATGTCCAGTGGCCTGAAACAACTACTCTTGATCATTATAATCCTGCTGAAAAATTATGGTACAAATCTGCCTTGGATGGAAATGGGAACATAGTAAGAACGGAACCGTATTTAGATACCATCTCTAATTCCCTAATTGTAAGTAACGTTCGTTCATTTACTGACTCAAGCGGCAAGGTAATAGGAGTAGTAGGTCTCGATGTGCAGCAATCAGTCATCAGTAATATGTTAAGTCAAATGAAAATGGGAGAAGGCGGCTTTTCGATGATTGTTCATAACACAGGTGTTGTTATGGCAGATGGCAATAATCCTGATAACAACTTCAAAAAAATAGAAGAGATTCAAATTGAAGGATTAGAAGGGCTTCTTGAAGAAAGTCCAAAACCATTCGATGTGCTTATTAATAACGAAAGTTTCATCGTTAATCCTTATAAGGTTAATGGAACAGACTGGATTTTAGCATCATTTATGCCAGCAAAAGAATTAGCAGCAGGAGCTAAAAAGATATCATTTACCGTTTTAATGATCTCTGTTATTATGCTGGCAATAACTATCGTTTTAACTAGTATTAGCACCAAAAGAATCGCGGATCCAATTAAAAAGTCTGCAGAGTACCTACGCATCATTGCAAATGGTAACTTCTCACTCACTGTAGATCCTAAGTACCTAATGAGAGAAGATGAAATAGGAATTATAGCAAAAGGAATAAATGAAATGAAAGATTCTCTGAAACTCTTAATTCACAGCATCAAAAATGAAGCCTCCAGCATAGACTCCGAAGTAAGTGAAGCTATGAATAACGTGAACATATTAAATAACAACTTAGAAGATGTATCTGCTACCACTGAGGAGTTAGCCGCAAGCATGGAGGAAACAGCTGCTTCTTCTGAAGAAATGGCTGCAACATCTCTAGCAATCAAAAAAGCTGCCGAATATATAGCAGAGAAATCTCAAAAAGGAGCTCTTTCTGCTGGAGAGATCAGCAAACGAGCAGTGCAGACCAAAGAAAATGTTCATATTGCTCAAAAGAAAACTAATGAAACCTTCATCAATACTAAAATCAAATTAGAACAAGCTATTGAAGACTCAAAAGTCGTTAATCAAATTAATATTTTATCTGAATCTATTATGCAGATTGCTGAGCAAACTAACCTCCTTGCATTAAACGCTGCCATTGAAGCTGCAAGAGCTGGTGAATCCGGAAGAGGTTTTTCAGTAGTAGCTGATGAAATCAGGAAATTGGCCGAGCAGTCTAAAGATACCGTGTTGAAAATACGAACTGTAACAACTACAGTGACCAGTTGTGTAGATAATCTCTCCAACCATTCTAATAGCTTACTAACATTTATGTCTAATGATGTACGCAGTGATTATCAAGTTATGCTGGAGGTGGGTGAGAAGTATAGTGAAGATGCCAAGTTTGTGGACATTCTAGTTGCTGATTTTAATGCTACTTCTCTGCAGCTTTTATCCTCAGTGCAAAATGTTTTGGAGGCTATTGAAGCTATCGCTCAAACAGCTAATGAAGGTGCATGCGGCATAACGAATATAGCAAACAGGGTATCTGAAATAAATATTAAATCGAGCGAAGTTATAGAACAAGTCTTAGCATCAAAAGAGAGCGCAAATAAATTAAAAGAAGGAATTGAAAAGTTCATTATATAAGAATACGCGAAAAGTCTTAACTGACTCTTCGCGTATCTTTTCTACTTTGAATAATTTACTTTTTGAACATATTCATTTAATTCCTGAAACGAATTTACTGTCTCTCCATCCTTTAATATGACTTCATAGGTCGTATTGCCATCTTGCAGGTAATAATAGATTCTAACTTCTTTATAAAGATACCCTGCATTCTGTAATACAGTGATCACTTTAAAAGCATCCTCAGCAAAAGCTTCTTTATCAATATACACCTTTGTTTTTATCTCTTCATGCGCTTTTCTCTTCCAGCTAAAGTTTGGCTGCAGCTGAACATCGACATTTATAGGTTCGTCTCCTGAAAAACTGTCATGAAGCTCGTACTTAGCCAGTGGAACTTCTACCTTAGCATAGAGGCTTATATCATAGTCTGTTAAATCTGTTTGGTTTATAACAAGTGATGTGAGCAGTCTTGTTACTTCCTCCATCATATTACCGCTTGTTTCATCATGATAATGATCCATTATGGAGCTATTATCATCATAATAGATTCTTGATCTATTTCTGACATTTTCTTTTTGAACAACTTCTGCATAATATCCGCTCATCTTTAGGAAACTTCGTTTCATTCCCTCTATTTCTAATTGCCCTTCATAAGTCTTATCAATATAAGCTTGTATACTTGATTTAGCTTTTAAGTAACTTACAGGATCTCCCCACATCTCTATGTAATTTATATACGTAAGTATGATGGCTGCTACGCCTATTCCCGTAAAAATAATACGTTTCTTTTTATCTTCATTTTTTATACCCTTTGCTGTCATGACTCCCGAAAAAGCCGCCAGTACTATTGCAGGAATAAGGAGCATGCCATATCCTAAATCATCTTTTATCATACCTATGCTTATACTGCTTATAAAGGCCGTAACGACTATAAGCAGTCCATTTTCATAAAACAACCTTAAAACTAGAGGAATAATGATTACCAAAGGAATAGTAGCTACCAGCCCTTTCCCATTATAGGTAATCCATGTTGTTACAAACATAATAAAAATGACTAATTCTGCAGGTACTTTCCTGTCCCATAACTTCTTGTTTGAACTTACTTTATCCATTATCTCATCCTTTGAGCTTTGACTTAATTTTAAGATAATTATAACATATTAAGATACTTAATTGGTAAATTTCTCTGCCATATGCTGTAACTAACAGTAAAATTGTCCCATCTAAAATATTAATAGAGAGGTATATATACTCCACCTGTCCGCCTCTCCCTTACGGAACATAGATCAGTATTGTTATCAATTAATCCTGTTTCTGACTAAATTCTAGCTAAATTCTAATCAAATTCTAATTTTCAGCTTATACTCTTCTAATAATGATTGACTATAATCAATTTATAAAGTTAAACATTAAAAAGGAGATGTATTTATGGGAACTATCACTATCGAGCAGATTGATTTAATTATGGAGAGGGCTAATGTCACTTACTCTGAGGCTAAGGCGGCTCTTGAAGGAACTAATGGGGATGTTGTTGAAGCTCTGCTTCTTTTAGAAAGAGATCAAAAAATAAAAGATAAAAGCAGCGCTCATACGGGTTCTAAAAAAGGCGAAAAAATAACTTCATTTATAGAAAAGTTAAATGCTACTAGCTTCATCATGAGAAAAAGAGGCCGCACCTTTGTGGATATTCCGCTATCTGTTGCTATTATTCTTGCAGCATGTACGTTTTATATTTCTATTATAGGTCTTTTACTTTCGCTTCTATTTGGTATTAAAATAGAATTCAAAGGCGAAAATGACGTAGCAGAAAAAATTAACTCTACAATTGATCATATTAATAAATAGTTGTTATTTACTCTATTTTATTTTAAACTATATCATAGCAACCACCTTCTTTTTGTTAAGACTTTTGCCAAGGCAAATCAAAAAGAAGGATTTTTTATATTCATTAAGGAGGTCTTATTATCAAGAATATATTGATTATAGAAGATGAAACAAAAATAGCTAGATTTTTGCAGCTAGAACTTGAACACGAAGGCTATACAGTAGGTATTTCAAGCGATGGCAGGGATGGTCTTAATAAGTCCCTTCATGGTGATTATCATCTTATTATACTTGATGTTATGCTCCCTCTGTTAAATGGCATGGAAGTTTTAAGACGTATCAGACAAACTTCTGATGTACCAGTTATAATGTTGACAGCTAAGGATGATATAACTGATAAAGTTATGGGACTTGACCTTGGTGCACAGGATTATATGACCAAACCTTTTGCTATTGAAGAGCTTCTTGCTAGAATTAGAGTTATTTTCAAGCTTAAAAGTACACAAACTACTTCTCACTATTCTAGTAGCCTTAAATGTGGCAATCTTACATTAAATCCAGATAAATTTGAGGCCAGCTATAATACTGTTCCGATTCCTCTTACTAAAAAAGAATTTGAACTTCTGCATTACTTAATGCTTAATAAAAACATGCTTCTTACAAGAGATGCTATTCTTGAAAATGTTTGGGGCTATGAATATATGGGAGATACAAATGTAGTAGATGTTTACATCCGTTATTTGCGCAGCAAGATTGATCAAAAGTTTGAAGATAAAATAATCTATACCATCAGAGGAATGGGGTACCAGATAAAAGATGAATAATTTTATTATGAAGTTTTTCAAATTCATTTTTTCAGGCATGCTATTTGTTTTTAAACTTATATTTGCTATCCTCAATTATAGTGTCCTAAGTCTATTTAAAGTAATAGCACTTTTTTTCAACAAGCTACGCTTTTCTATAGCTTTTAAAATTAATCTGTTCTATGGATTCCTCTACCTCTTACTCGTTTCATCTGCTTACGCTGTCAGTCTATATATAACTCTTAATTTTTTTGCTAGGTCAACTGCTGAAGTTAATGGCTTTACTTACTATTTTTCATGGATACTGGGCATATCTACTCTCTTATCTCTCATTTTATTTTTATTTCTTGGAAGAAATGTTGTCAGAAAAATGATGAATCCCCTTGAGGTTATGACACAAACCGTAGAAAAAATTAAAGAGCATGAGCTTAGTGATAGACTAAATACTTCAGGGGCCAAAGATGAGCTTAAAGAGCTTGCTGTTAGTTTCAATCAGCTTATGGATCGCCTGCAGTTATTTGTAGAATATCAAAAACAGTTTGTATCGGATGCTTCTCACGAACTCCGAACGCCTATCGCTGTTATCGAAGGCTATGCGACCATGTTGGATAGGTGGGGAAAAGAAGATCCTAAGATACTAGAAGAAAGCATCCAATCTATCAAAAATGAGGCGCAAAACATGAAAGAGCTGGTAGAAAAATTGCTCTTCTTAGCCAGAAGTGATAGAAATACTCTTAAAGTAACTAAGGAGCCAATTAACTTATCTGAAATCGCTGACCAAGTTATTAAAGAAACTACATTTATAGATGATGAACATGAATTTGTTTGCCGGACTGACGAAAATACAATGATTTTAGGAGACCGACAGCTTATCAAAGAGCTCATTAGGATTCTTGTTGATAATGCAGTTAAATATACCCCAGAAGACGGCAGTATCACACTTCACTGCGCTCGCACTTCAAAAAATGTAGTACTTTCTGTAAAGGACACCGGTATAGGTATTGCTGCTGAGCACCTCCCGCACCTCTTTGAAAGGTTTTACAGAGCTGGAGAAGCAAGGGATAAAAACAGCGGAGGTACAGGTCTTGGACTTGCTATTGCAAAATGGATAGCAGACACGCACGGTGCTGTCATTCATGTCAGCAGCTACGAAGGGGAAGGAACAGATTTCCTCATCTTTTTCCCTTTAACAACTTATTAATTAATAATTTTTTTATATAACAAGTCAAAGAAAGGCAGGCCCTTTGGCCTGCCACTACAAGGAACTTGGATGTCCTTTCTATTTACTGTAGTTGCGGGCCTTGGCGCCCGCCTTTCTTTAATTTTCTTCTGATTATCTTACTTCCGATCCACTTACAACATCTTCTAGTGGCCCTACTGCTACTAATTTACCACTCTCATCTGCTGCGCACAGCACCATACCTACTGACAGTATGCCTCTTAGTTTAACTGGTTTAAGATTAGTCACAACAACTACCTTGGTGCCAACAAATTCTTCTGGTGAGTAATATTTAGCTATACCAGATACAATTTGTCTTACTTCTTCTCCTAGTTTAATCTTAGATACTAGAAGTTTATCAGATTTTGGTACCCTTGCACTTTCTATAACTTCACCTATTTTAAGCTCTACTTTGGCGAAATCATCTATTGTTATATAGTCCGCTTCTTTGACTTCTTTAGGTTCTTCTTTAACTTCTTGCTTCACTTCTTCTTTTATCTCAGTTTTTGGTGTGTTAGCTGTTTCAAGGATTTCCAGTTCTTTTTCTTTATCAATACGAGGGAACATATTCTCACCTTTTTTAGCTAAAGCAGCTTTAGGAAGTGCTCCCCATGTATGGATACTGTCCCATGCTGTAAGCTCCCCTCTTTGAACACCTATCTGCGCCCAGATTTTCTCTGGTGTCTGCGGCATAAAAGGTTCAATCATAATACTTACAATGCGAAGTCCTTCTGACAACGTATAAAGAACCCCTGCCAGCTTTGCTTTATTTGCTTCATCTTTTGCAAGTACCCATGGCATTGTTTCATCAATATATTTGTTTAACCTTCTGATAATCACCCAGATATCTTCAAGTGCGTTGTTAAAGAAGAGTTTTTCTACATTGTCCTCTGCTTTTTGAATTTGCGTTTTAACTAAAGACTTAATATCTGCATCAAATTCGTTTTCTTCCTGAACTTCAGGTAAAACTCCGCCTTCAAAATACTTTTCAATCATTGCAACTGTTCTCGAGGTTAAATTACCAAGGTCATTGGCAAGGTCTGAGTTGATTCTGGTGATAAGTGCTTCATTTGTGAAGTTCCCATCTTGCCCAAATGCAATTTCTCTAAGTAAGAAGTAACGAATAGCATCACTTCCGTAGCGGCTTACCAAAATACTTGGATCAACTACATTTCCTTTTGACTTACTCATTTTGCCCCCGTCTATGACAAGCCATCCATGACCAAATATTTGCTTTGGAAGAGGGAGCTCAAGTGCCATAAGAAGCGCTGGCCAAATGATTGTATGAAAACGAACTATTTCCTTACCTACTAAATGCACATCTGCAGGCCAATATTTTTTGAAAGCTTCATCATTATGGCTTAAATATCCAAGAGCTGAGATATAGTTTGAAAGTGCATCTATCCAAACATAAACAACATGACCAGGGTCAAACTCTACTGGTACACCCCATTTAAAAGACGTACGGGATACACAAAGGTCGTCAAGACCCGGTCTTAGGAAGTTGTTAAGCATTTCATTTTGTCTTGTTTGAGGCTGAATGAATTCTGGATTTTCTTCTATATGCTTAATAAGCCTGTCTTGATACGCAGAAAGTTTAAAGAAATATGATTCTTCTTTTACTCGCTCTACAGGTCTGCCGCAATCAGGACATTTTCCATCTACAAGCTGATGTTCTGTAAAAAAGGTTTCGCAAGGCGTGCAATACATACCTGCATACTCACTCTTGTAAATATCCCCTTTGTCATAGAGCGCCTTAAATATTTTTTGAACTGTTTCTTTATGTTCAGTATCTGTAGTACGAATGAATTTATCATACGTAATGTCCATTGTTGTCCACAATTCTTTAATCCAATCCACAATGTTATCCACAAATGCCTGTGGAGTAACCCCATCTTCCTGTGCACGTCTTTCAATTTTTTGTCCATGCTCATCTGTTCCGGTTAAAAACATAACATCATAGCCTCTAAGACGCTTATACCTTGCCATTGCATCTGCTGCTACAGTTGTATAAGAATGCCCTATATGAAGTTTGTTGCTGGGATAATAAATAGGTGTTGTGATGTAATAAGTTGGTTTACTCATTATTTAATTCTCCTTTTAATTTGATTTCCTATTTCAAAATAAAAAACCTCGTCCTATAACTTTATGTTATAGAGACGAGGTATTATATCTCGTGGTACCACTCTAATTCGCTTATATTTTAAGTATAAGCCTCATGAAGTACGCCATATAAAAGTAACGATTTCTCATTATTTATGGTTATACTCTTTCGCTATAACAGGCGAACCCGTTGCAGCCTAAACCCTTTTTAGGTTTCGGTGCACCACTCCAAGGCCATCTTCAGCTTAATCCATCTTACTTCTTTTCACCACAGAACTTATAAACTTATAAGTCCTTTTCGAAGCTCTCTTATAAAGACGCTTTATGCTTACTCTCCTTTTCACTGCGTTTACTATTTGATTGGCCTTATTTTATCATAGCCTTCCCAAAATTTCAATATCTTACTCGTACAATTTATTTTGAAATAGGAAAGGTGCCTGCATTTTTTGCACACTTTGTTATACTGTATAGTTTTTATAGGGTCTCCCAATATATCACCCCCTTTATAATCATATATATGTTCATTCAATTATAACTTGTAGTATAATAATTTGTGTATCGTGTATCCTCTCACCAAAGGAGATCCTTATGCTGTTTGATAATCCTATTGCGGCCTCAAATGTGCTTAAACAAACAACAAATCAGCTTTACATTGCTCCCCATCCTTTATTAAGGGAATATGTCGCTCATTATACGGTTAGCTTACCTGCTTCTCACCCTAAAAAAACTTCTTCAAAGGAGTACAAGGAATTAACACTTATTCCTGATGCAAGCGGCTGTATTATCTATACTTTTTCAGGTGGTCAGCTTTCTGAAAGCTTATGGGGACCTACTTCAAAAATTGTTAAAGTTAAAGATGATTCCTCTAATAACGTTTTTCGTTTCTTTATTGAATTTCTCCCCGGAGGCCTTTATGCACTTACAGGAATCAGCCAAATCGAGCTTATCGATAAGAAGCTCGATGTCTATGAAGCGGATCAATATCTTTCTTTAGCCTTAAGACGTATTCTCGAAACTTCAAACCATTTGAATGAAGTCATTATACAAGTAAATGATGTACTTCTGAGGGTAGCTTCTAAGTATCAAAAGATCCATTGTCCCGTCCCTCTTATTATTAAGCAGCTGAAATATCATCATGGGAACATCACTATTAAAGATTTAGCTGCCAACACATATATCAGTCATAGACATATTAACAGGCTTTTAGAATGTCATGTAGGGATGAATGCTAAGCAGTTTGCAAGGCTTATTCGTATTAATAAGGCAGCTCAGACTTATAAATCATGTTTGTATAGCACTTCAAAAGAAGCTGCACAAATGCTTGGTTTCTTTGATGAATCTCATCTTATTAGAGATTTTAAAGAGTTTTGTGATACAACTCCCAGGGCTTTTCTTAAAAATATGTCCAATTATTACAATGAAGCTTTTAAGTATTAGTGTATAGTTATTTATAGAAATTAGGTTAATTCGTAAGGAATAATATTAATATAAATTGTTGGAGGGATAAAAATGGCAGAATCAAGATGTGGTATTATTTGCTCAGAGTGTGAATACAAAGAATCGATGGGGTGCGGGGGCTGTACAAATATTTCTAAGCCTTTTTGGGGGGATGCCTGTCCGGTCAAATCCTGTGCAGAAGAAAAAAGCCACTCTCACTGTGGCCAGTGCAGTGACTTTGCATGTGATCTGTTAAATCAGTTTGCTTATGACGAAGCTCAAGGAGATAATGGCAAACGTATTGAGCAGTGTAAAAAATGGGCTTGCAGTTAAATTTCAAAATGACCTTTTAAATAGTCATAAGCAGTTTTATAGGCCGGTGTATGGATACTTCCTCCATAAACTATATGGCTCCTGCCATCTTCTGAGGTCTTTATAACCTTTCCAAAGGTTATAAGCTCCTCACCATAATACTCTTCCATCGACATATTAAATGAGACATTCCTCTCATACAGTTTACCAAAATCCTCAAAAACCTTTTTATGCTCATGGTTACAAAGATCCTCATTAGTATCTTTAAAGCAGAACTTATACACACAAAAGCAAAAAAAGGTTATCTTTTCTGCGCCAGCTAAGTTATCAAATATAAGATTATGAAGATACTTATTCCCTGCATAGGGCGAGCAGTCAATCCCTTGATTAACACTATAATTCATTAAGCCGCAAGAAGCCTTTAGGTCATCATCTAATACTCTGTCAATAAGCGCACTTGCGTCACTTTTGGTAGCATCTTCCGGAAGAGAAATGCCAAGTGATGCTGCATATTCTCTCTGCCTCTTAGATGCTGGCTTTAAATCTATTTTATTAGGAAATTTATATCTCTCAGAACGCATATCTTGTCCTCATTTCAATAATTGATCTCTACCTCATCATACAATGCACCCCTAACGATTTCAACTCTATATTGACAATCCCTGCTTTACTTGCTAGAATACTTAGAAATTCATAAGGAGGTTGTTTGCAGTGGCATTTTATTATAATGAAGTTTCTCGTACGTTTAGTGAGTATTTGCTTATACCTAATTTAACAAGAAAAGACTGTATCCCAACTAAGGTTAATTTAAAAACTCCTCTCGTTAAGTTCAAAAAAGGTGAGGTATCCCCTATCCAGATTAATATTCCTCTTGTTTCAGCTATTATGCAGTCTGTATCGGATGATAAACTGGCTATTGCTCTTGCAAAATGCGGAGGATTATCTTTTATCTTTGGTTCGCAGTCTATAGAAAATCAAGCAGAAATGGTACGAAGGGTTAAGAACTTTAAAGCAGGATTTGTAGTAAGTGTTGCAAACTTATCTCCAGAACATACGTTAAGCGATGTTATCAAATTAAAAGAAAAAACCGGGCACTCTACTATTGCTGTCACAGAAGACGGCACCTTATCCAGTAAATTACAAGGTATTGTAACCAGCAGAGATTATAGAATAAGCAGAGATTCTTTAGATAAAAAAGTCGGTGAGTTTATGACTCCTTTTGAAGAGCTTATTGTCGGTCATTCAAGTATCACCCTAAGTGAAGCAAATGATATATTATGGGAGCATAAGCTAAACTGTCTGCCTATTATTGATGATAGCCAAAAACTTGCCTATTTTGTGTTTAGAAAAGATTATGATGACCACAAACAAAATCCTCTTGAACTTTTAGACTCTCACAAGAGACTCATGGTAGGAGCAGGAATTAACTCTAGAGATTACAAAGAAAGAGTTCCAGCGCTTGTGAGTGCTGGAGTAGATGTACTCTGCGTAGACTCTTCTGATGGCTTTACAGAGTGGCAGGGCGAGACCATTAAATATGTCAAAGAAACCTATAACGGTGTGGTTAAAATCGGAGGTGGCAATGTCGTTGATAAAGAAGGCTTTATGTATCTTGTAGAAGCAGGTGCAGATTTTGTAAAGGTTGGCATTGGCGGCGGCTCTATTTGTATTACCAGAGAACAAAAAGGTATTGGACGAGGTCAAGCTTCGTCTATCATCGAAGTGACAAAAGCAAGAGATGAGTACTTCGAGGAAACCGGCATTTATGTTCCTATTTGTTCAGATGGCGGCATTGTTCATGACTATCATACCGTTCTCGCTCTCGCTATGGGTGCAAACTTCATTATGATGGGAAGATACTTCGCAAGGTTTGATGAAAGCCCTGCCAATAAAGTTAAACTTGGGAATACCTATGTTAAAGAATATTGGGGCGAAGGCTCAAAACGTGCCCGAAACTGGCAAAGATATGATTTAGGTGAAGGTAATGAACTTAAATTTGAAGAAGGGGTAGACAGCTATGTACCTTATGCTGGTAAGCTTAGGGATAATCTTGAGGTAACCCTTAGTAAAATAAAATCAACCATGTGCAGCTGTGGAGCTGTCTCTATTGAAGAGCTTCAACAAACAGCTAGAATGACTCTAGTCTCTTCAACAAGCATCATAGAAGGGGGCGCCCATGATGTCACCTTAAAAGAAAATAATTATTCTAGATAACTTTTTTACCTAGACAGGCTTTCGTTTATGCCTGTCTTTTTAATTGAATAAAATGATAAGTAGTCGTAAAAAAATATTGTCCACATATAATGATTGTATAAACAATTTAATGAAACACGGAGGGAAACTCTTTGAAATCACAAGGTTTAATTGCTAATACAATGATACTTACTGCTACTTCTTTTATAACCCGAACAATAGGCATGGTTTCTATTGTTTACATATCCAATGCCCTAGGCGCTGAAGGAATGGGGCTTTATCAGCTTATTATGTCTATTTATTTAATGGCAGTTATTTTTGCATCTGCAGGTATTAGTGTATCTGTATCTAAATTAGTTGCTGAAGATCTGAGTCAAAAAAAATATGATAATGTAAAAAAAATAATGACAACTATTTTTTTATTTGGCGGCATCCTAAGTACCTTTATATGTTTTGCGCTTTTTAACTATGCCCCTCAAATAGCTGCTCTATTCATAAGAGATACAAGAGCCATCTGGGGCCTTCGTATGCTTTCTTTCAGCATTCCCTTCATGACCATCTCTTCTTGCTTTAAGGGATATTTTTATGCTGTTAAAAGGGTCATTAAGCCAGCCAGTGCAGATGTCTTAGAACAATTCGTAAAGCTTGGTCTTATTATTCTTTTAGTCAATCTCTGGTCTCCTCGCGGCATTACCTACTCTTATGCTGCAATTGGCATTGCCATGACTATAGGAGAAATGGTATCTTGGAGCTATATGCTTACTTTTTACATACTGGACCATAGACAATATAAAACTCATTCAAAAACCCCCTATCATGTAAAAGGAGTCTTGCTAAGAATTCTAGGGGTAGCTCTCCCGGTAGCTGCCATTTCTTACATTGGTTCTATCTTTATGTCTCTCGAAAATATACTTATTCCCATAGGTCTCAAAAAATTTGGCTCGACCCCAGAAATTTCGATGAGTGTGTATGGCATGGTAAAGGGTATGGTATTACCTATTTTATTCTTTCCTGCAGCCTTTCTGACAGCCTTCTCTACAACACTTGTTCCCGAAATTGCCAGTGCTAATATCCTTAGGCATTTCAAAAGAGTAAAATATACAACCAAACGTGTACTTCACTTTACTTTTATACTAAGTATACTGGTTGTAAGCATATTTATGAATTACTATAACGAAATAGGGATTGTTATTTATAAAAATGAAGATATAGGGGGAATACTCAAGACTCTTGCCCTCATTGTTCCGTTTATGTATGTAGAAGTGGTCTCCGACGGCATTTTAAAAGGACTTGGCAAGCAGGTAAGCTGTCTAAGATACAGTATTATAGATTCTATTTTTCGCACCACTACCATTTATTTTTTAATTCCTATTAAAGGGATCACTGCGTTTTTAGGCATCATGATCGTCAGTAATATCTTAACTTGTTCTCTTAACTTCAATAAACTCTTAGAGACTACAAATGTAGATATCGAAGTTTCAAAGTGGATAGTTAAACCAACTGTTACAGCAACTGCCTCTGCACTCTTTTCAAAATTCTTAGTGAGCCATACTACGCTGTACTCTTTAGCCCTTCTTCCCAAGCTCGTCATCAGCCTGACCTTAACTGTTATGATGTATATTGCATTTCTATTCTTAGTTGAATGCCTAACGCCTGCAGATATGAACTGGCTCAAAAAAACTGTCAAGGTCTTTACAACAAACTAGAAAAACTTAAAATTATAATAAAAGTGAATTAGCCTCTCCTTTTATGGCAAATATTGTATTATATCCTGAGACTTAAAGGAGGCATAAGGTTGATTAAAATCAGAACCATAAAAGGAAAACTTATTTTTGCTGTCAATTTAATTTGTATGCTAAGCTTGCTCTTAGTTGCCGCTATTAGTTATACAATTTCTTATCACCTCACACTTACAAATGCAAAGGACAACTTACGTGAAACATCTCAAAAATATGTTAATGAAATGAATTATTGGCTGCTTACTCAGAGCACTAAACTCCATGATATCAATGAAGATATTAAGATAGGTACTCATATGGAAAGGTCTTATCTTGCAACTTATCTTAGTGCAAAACGAAGAGCTGCAAATAACATAGTTCAAGACTATTATATTGGTTTTAGCGACAAAAGCTTTATTGCTGGTTCAGGAGACATCCCGCCCGCAGACTATGATTGTACTAAAGAAGACTGGTATATACAAGCTATCCAAAAAGAAGGTATTATTTATACATCTCCCCATATAGATGAAAAGAGCGATGAACTCATTATGACTATTGCAGAACCTATTGCTATATACGGAAAAACCGTTGGCGTTATCGCTGCTGACATTACTATCTATCACTTGATACATCTTGTTAATAACATTAAGATCGTTCCTAATAGTTATGCCTTTTTACTGAATACTGATAAGAGCTTCATAACACATATTAAACCTCAATTTTTGCCATCTGCTGATAAAAAGTTTTATTTTGATCAGGTAATGAATGGCCGGTTTAAAGAAATCAGCAGTGAAATAGGTCTAGATGACATCTCTATCCAAAATGCAATAGATTTTGATATGATCCACAAGTATTTCGTTCTATCTACTATAGAAGAAACCAATTGGGCATTAGGGTTCGCTATTCCTCAAAGAGAACTTACGAAAAATCTATTATATCTTTCTTTTGCGTTCGCTTTAATAAGCATCTTATCTATAATACTTTCTATATTGGCTGTTATACTAAGTATCAATACTCTGTTTAAACCCCTTAACGAGATTGATGCTACGGAGAAGAGTCTTCAAGAACTTAATGAGGCTGTCGAACAAGTCGTTAGAGTGATCGCACATATGTCAGCCCATACCAGCGAAGCCGCTGCTTCCAAGAAAAATTAGATGCATAAAAAGCTGAGTTTAAAGAAAAAAATGACTTTAAACTCAGCTTTTTGCAACTCTATGCTTAACAATGTATTCTACCGTATTTAAAAAATCGTCTACCTCTTCTTCTGTATTATATAGTCCTAAACTTGCTCTAATCATCCCAGGCGGAGTAAGATTTGGATGAAGCATATAATGGTATCTTTCCTTATCGCTAATACCTAGAAGTCTCGTTACATAAGGCTGTGCACAAAAGCAGCCATTTCTTACTGCAATCCCTCTTATTTCTTTTAGCAAATGCGACATACGAATATGATCAATTCCTTCTACATTAAACGGAACAACGCCAAGTCTATCTTGACACTGGGCACTACCATAGAGTACAACTTTAGGTAACTCGGATAATCCTTCTAATAGTCTGCATTTAAGCTTCTCTTCATGGTCACTTATGGCATCAAATCCAACTTCCTTAAGGACTACCATAGAAGCTACAATCGACATAGCCCCTAAAAAGTTCGGTGTTCCAGCTTCATTTTTTTGCGGCGTTTCTTTCCAATAAACATCATCATCCAAAACCGCACTTACAGCTCCTCCACCAACTAAATAGGGGATTTTATTGTTAAGCACCTCTTTTAAACCTATAATAACACCGCTGCCAAACGGAGCATACATTTTGTGACCTGAAAACACTAAAAAATCAATAGAGTCATTCTTTCCCGTTCCCTTAATATTAATAGCCCTGTGAGCTATTAACTGCGCTGCATCAACAATAATCATTGCACCATATTTATGTGCAAGCTCTGCTATTTTATGTATAGGGCTTACATACCCTGTTACATTACTGGCTCCAGTAACAGTGACATATTTAATTGTCCCCTGTGCATCATATAGTTTTTCTTCTATATCTTGCAGACTGAATTTTCCCTCATGATCGATATCCACATAAAACATACTTGCCGCCATACGCCATGGAAGATCATTCGCATGATGCTCCATACGTGTTGCTAAAACCTTATCCATTCTGTTATTACATAATACGCTCGCAAGATGATTTATTCCCTCTGTCGTATTTTTTACATAGATAACTGTATACTCCTCTTCATTAGTAATATTAAAAAAGTTTAATACTTCTTGTCTTGATACCTCATATGCCCTAGTACAGTATGAAGACTTATGTCCTCCTCTGCCTACGGATCCATACATAAGGATATTTTCATATACAAATGAATCTACTTTTTTCAAAGGAGGAGTGGTTGCTGCATTATCGAAATTAATCGGAATAATGTACGTTCCATCCCCTAATTGCATTGGAACGTCTATTCCATTAAATAATGACCTATAACTTCTATTTTTACTCATCTTATCATCCCCTTCCTTCTAAAATATATTCTAAATTGCTACTAATTATGAATAGGGAAACAGCCCTATCCTGCACATTTTCAAAAGTTTAAATAATGTACAAATGATATAATTGTATGTAAAATTATTCAAACTTTTGTCAACTATTTAGTTATTTTATCTTGACTTTTGTAGATAAAATGTGGATAATTATACTTGGGGGAAAATTCGATTTCCCGTATAACATCTTTGCAGTATTTAGTCCATTAGTTACCACTTTGTGGTATATAATGATATATTATTTTAATACTATTTATTCAAGGAGGATTACAAAATGGCAACAAAAGCAAGATTTGCTAGAACCGAAATTGGTGCAGGCAATCCAATTTTCAATCAAATCCGCACAACTATTGAAACAGCTTTTTACGGCAACAACGTAACACCTGTAACTTCATTAAAAGAAGCTTACAAATTAGCTAAAAACTCTCCTGGTACAGTAGTAACAGACATACCTGTTTATAAACCAGAGCTTTTAGGTCTTGATGAAGATTCTAAAATTCTTCTTTTCAATGATGGTGCTGTAAGCGGACGTGCTGCAGCTGCTCGTAAAATCATGGGCGAACCAGGTATCAATCAAGGTGAGTATGCATTAAAAATATGTGAAGCTATTTATCAAGCTCGTACTAAAAAATTATACCACGCACAATCTATAGTAGGTCTTGATAAAGACTTCTCTGTAAAAGCTCATCTTTGTATCCCTGAAACACAAGAAAACATTATGTATTCTTGGTTATTAAACTTCCAGGTAATCAATGAGGCTGTATCAGAAATGTATGCTGATTCTAAAGAAATTCCTAACGAAGGGGATATCTACATATTCTCAGATCCAAGCTGGTCACATCCAGATCATCCAATGGGACTTACATTCTTTGATCCTGAACATAACTGCGCAGCTATCTTAGGTATGAGATACTTTGGAGAACATAAAAAAGGTACATTAACACTTGCTTGGGCTTTAGCTAATCGTCACGGATATGCTTCTTGCCACGGCGGTCAAAAACGTTATAACCTTGAAGGCGGCAAATCTTTCGTAGCAGGTGTATTTGGTCTTTCAGGTTCTGGAAAATCAACTATTACACATGCTCGTCACAACGATAAATATGATATCACTGTACTTCATGATGATGCTTTCGTTATTTCAACACAAGATGGTTCTTCAGTAGCTCTTGAGCCAGCTTACTTTGATAAAACTCAAGATTATCCTCTTACATGTGAAGATAATAAATATCTTGTTACAATGCAAAACTGTGGTGCTACAGTTGATGAAGATGGCAAGGTTGTTCCTGTTACAGAAGATATCCGTAACGGTAATGGACGTGCTGTTAAATCTATCCTTTGGTCACCAAACCGTGTAAATAAGTTTGACGAACCAGTTAATGCTATCTTCTGGTTAATGAAAGACCCAACGCTTCCACCAGTTGTTAAACTAAGTGGTGCAGCTCTTGCATCTGTAATGGGTGCTACTCTTGCTACAAAACGTACAAGTGCTGAAAGACTTGCTCCTGGCGTAGATCCAAACGCATTAGTAGTTGAGCCATACGCTAACCCATTCAGAACATACCCACTTGCTGATGACTACAACAAGTTCAAAGCTTTAGTTGCTGAAAGAAATGTAGACTGCTACATCTTAAACACTGGCGATTTCATGGGTAAAAAAGTAACTCCAGCTATCACTCTTGGAACACTTGAAGCTATAGTTGAAGGAAAAGCAACATTCAAAGCATGGGGACCATTCTCTGATATCGAAATTATGGAGATCGAAGGATTTGTTCCAAACTTATCTGATAAAGAATACGTTGATCAATTACAAAAACGTATGCAAGACAGAGTTGAGTTCATCCAATCTCGTGAAACTGAAAAAGGCGGATTTGATAAACTTCCAGCTGATGCTCTTGAAGCATTACAAAAAGTTGTTAGCGAAGCTAAAAACGCATAAAACTTCCATTGACATTAAAGTATTAAGCCTAGGCTTAGTTCTTTGATGTCAATTTTTATTTATATGTCATGCACTAAGATATACTTCTAGTGTACTTTATTAGACTTATCATTCTATAGATAGGCTTCATTGATAATCGCCTAAATATGCCGATTAATATATAAAAAGGCCAGTATATAGTAACCCAATAGCTTGGATTGTTATATACTGGCCCATTATACGACTGATTTAAAATCATTCGTCTGATCTGCCAATCTATTTAATTTATAAATCGCTGTTTAATCATTTATAATCCTTCTTTTATAACTACAGTTAGTCATCAAAAACTTACTTTAGCTTCAATTTATCTCTTAATTTTAATTAACTTCCATCTGCTTAATGAAATTTATTACTTTTGTATAATACCTTATAATACAAAAAATGGCAAGTTGTTTTCTTAATTTCTTACTATTTCGTTTACTCTAAATATTATCTATCTTAAAACCTATTTATATATACATTAATCATTTCTCTTGCAATACTATACTCTGCAGGTAATTCTGGGAGATTGTTTACATCGAACCAGTCTGCATCAGTAATTTCATTATGATCGACCGTTATTTCCCCACTTTCATATTCAGCTGTATACCCAACCATCAGTGAACTTGAAAAGGGCCATGCTTGACTCCCAAAATATTTAATATTCTTAACAGACAGGCCGACTTCCTCCATTATTTCTCTTCTCACTCCGTCTTCAAGTGTTTCACCAGGTTCCACAAAACCAGCTATAAGACTATATAATTTTCCTTTAAAGGCCGCAGAATGTGCTAAAAGTATCTTGTCTTCTTTAAAAATAGCAGTGATTACTGCCGGTGAAATACGTGTATAGTTTATAAGCCCGCACCGAGGACATATCTTAGCTATTTCTTTTTCCACTTCATTCATTTTAGAACCGCATCTGCCGCAGAACTGATGAGTTTTATCCCAATTTATAATTTGAAAAGCTTTTCCTGCTAAAAGAAATATGTCAAAGTCTACAGCATAATACAATGCTCTTAACTCATAAAGTCTCATATCAGGGGGTATGCTTCCAGATTCAATTTCTGCCACATAACAAGGCTGCTCATTAAATCTCCCAAGATGCCTCGTTCTAATTAGTGAAACTTTTAGTCCGTCTAAATCTGATCGATAGGGTAGCTCTGCTTTATCGTCTCTTACTTCCACCAGAAGCCTGTCTTTGCAGAAAATAAACCAATAGCTACATTCTCCTGGCTGAGGTTTAGGCTCTAATTCAGTAATATACCGTTTGTAAATACTCTGTTTTGCCATATACTATTCCTACTCCTTTACCATATCCTCTTATCGATTCCAAAATCTCACTACTATCTCGTATTTCACTCTATAGACTTTTTCAGTATAACATAAGTATAAATAGAGAGACAAGAAAGCGCGCAAAAAACGCACGCGCTTGTGAAATAGGAAAGTTTGATCCCTTGCTAGCAAGACGAACTTTCCTATTTCAAAATAAAAAGCTGGTCAAAGCTGCAGAATTTTCTGCTTTAACCAACTTGAATTATAAAATCAGAGGTGCTGTCAGTAAAGAATCAATCATTTTCAAATCAAATACGCCATAACCGTAACTAGGATTAGGATACTCTATTCCCTCAAATTGTTTAACTGTACCAAGTATGATGGTGTCCATCACCAAAGTATTTGGAAGGGGATCCACCCGTTCTGCAATACACCTGTTATAAACGGCTGCTGCTACTCCTGATATAACCCCTATCGCTGACAAAGTTCCTGTTACCTTTACCCATTCTCCTACCTGACAAGGGGCTGTAATGTTATTAGCATGGGTAACAAAATTCGGCCCCACTCTATTATCCCAGCTATAACCTCTCCCTGAACTTCTTAGAACTACCATACTGCTTTCATCATACCCCCCTATGGTCATTATATTTCTAACATTTCCCAAAGAGCCTATTGTCACCAGCGGATCGCTTGGGTCAAGGGTTACATAATTGTTAAGTTCCTGCTGTGAAATCCAAAGATCTATTTGACTGGATGTTTCAGTAGTCAATGCAAGTTCAATTCTCCATGTTCCAACCTGTGGATTGTCTATTCTAAAAAATAACCTTATTGCCCCATTTAAAGGGCTGATATTATATCCATTAGAATAAATGACTGCTCCTTTTAACTCAGTAACTCCTGTTTTCTTTAAATTAACAGCTTCATCACTTACCTCCCGAGGAGGATATAGTAAGGCTGAAACAATGTTAGAGAATCGTTGATAGGCAATAGCAACAATGTTTTGACTCTCTCTTTGTACTCTTATATTAATAGTATTTAAAGCAGGCTGCTTTCCTCCAACACTATAATGATGCATCTTATCAGCCTCTTCTCCTGCTGGTACTATAATGGTAACACTTTCTTTTGTTGCTATAAGTGCTAATATCTCATACAGTGAAAAAGACCCATCATGAGAATCAATATTCGTATTAAAAGGGATACACAAAACAAGAGGCTTTTCTTTCTCAGCCGCAAAATCAATAAGCTTAATCGCTCCAATTAAAATATCTGCCATAGTAACCGCTGTTTTAGCAGGGGATCCCCCATATATTTTTTGAAACGACTCCGGTGCTGTATTAATCTTAGCCACTACAAACTCCGCTTCTGTTGCAATGCCCCTATACTCTGGGGCTTTACTCTCTCCACCCGCAATACCTAGTATCATTGTAGATACACTATCACCCTCCGGAAGTTTAATAAACTGCTCTGGAGTAGAACCAGCTAATGCTTCGTCTATTTGTTCGCTAAAATAGTACGTTCCCTCATCTGTTCTTATTTGTTCCCAAATACAAGCTACTCTGCTTTTGCCATCTTGTGTACGCAGTACCTCACTCGTATAGTCAATATGATCTGTTGCTATTACGCCAATGTATACGCCTTTTCCTTTATACTTAGGTTCTTTCGCTGTGAGATGATGAGTGAAATTCTCACCTGTAACAGTTTTAGAGCAAGTTTGATGACTTACAATAGGCATATAGTATGGCTGTGCAACGTCTTGACTAAGTTGTTCTCTAAGCTCATCAAATTTACTTCTTTTAGCATACAGCATCCCATAATTACCTATTAAAGGAATGTGCTTAATTCCCAGAGCCTCATAGTATGCAGGTTCTCTAAAACTCATAGTGTTAAGCGGTACATAAATTTCTTGTTCGGGATTTATTGCCTGATAAAAAACATTCGTTCTAAACAAAGCAGTTTCCTGCCTATTATCTTCATACAGTTTTTTTAATCTTATAGGATCCTCAGAAATGTGCAAAAGAGGGATGACTTTTGCAAGGGCATCATTCAGAGAATCTTCGACATAGATAGCGTAATCCAAATAGAACTCAAAAGCTTTCTGTGATGAAACGTAATACCTATCATTGTCATCTTCGTCTGTCTTAGTAATAAGCACTCCGTTCATCTTCTCCAGAGAACTGCTGATAACTTTATAGGCCAATGTTCTATAACGATAAGTTTCATTAGGTATATAGATATTTGAATAAATGATAATTGGCTTATGGCTCCTACTAGCAAGGTCTTTTAGATAACGAATACATTTAATATACTCCGACACATCTATTTTACTATTCATACTATAGCAGCTTATCCACTCACATGCTTTTTTATCTTTTACTTCAGAAATAGATTCTAAAGTATATGTACTCATATTGTAGTACGCATCAACTTGTTCATTTTCTGCTTTTAGGCCGATAGTTGCTAATATCATTTTATTATTTAAAAAATATTTATCTATATCATTCTCTTTCCCTAACTCAATAGTAAAGTCAGGCTCTACATACTGAGCTATGCTATTTAACCATGGCAGATATTTTTCTTCTATATTAAGAATTTTGCTATTCGCATCCAAATACTCAATATACGATGCATATTGAGTGAGATAACTCTCCACTTTTTCATCGTGCTGAACAATGACTCTCATAATTCACTTCCCTTTTATTATATAATAGCTGGTTAATGATTACTCAGCATTACATAGTATTCAGAATATAGTTAATAAATTATACATAGTTCACAGAATAAAAGGCTTGTTAAGCAATGCGTTAAGTATTTGTAAAGAGAATATCCCATATCCCTGACTTGGATTAGGATACTCGATTTCGTTGAATCGCTTAAGCATACCCATCATTATACTACTCATCACTAAAGTATTTGGCAAAGGAAAGATTTGTTCAGTGATACACTTGCTATAAACCGTTGCTGCAACGCCCATCATAACACTCGCTGCAGGTATGGTTCCAGTTACACTTACCCATCCATCTAAACTGCAAGGAGCTATAATATTACTCGCATGAGCTAAAAATTGAGGCTTTACTCTATTATCCCAGCTGTAGCCTCTGCCTGAACTCCTAAGAACTATCAATGTATTTTCATCTCCTGCTCCTACAGTCATAACATTATCAATATTTCCTAAAGAACCTATTGTTATAAATGGATTACTAGGTTCAAGTGTTATAGAGTTGTTGAGCTCTTGCTGTGAAATCCATAGATCTATTCGGCTTAATATTTCTGTATTTGATCTAAATTCAATTCTCCATGTTCCTATTGACGGATTTTGCATTCTAAATAGGATTCTAGGTGCCCCGTTTACAAAACTGATTTTATAACCATTAGAATAAATCCTTGTTTCATTAAAGCTCTTTACCCCTTCTGCCTTTAAATCAATAGGTTCACTATCAACGCCTTGGGGTGGATACAGCAGAACAGAAACATCATCTTGAAATTTTTGAATAATTATTCCAATTACATTTCGATTTTCCCTCTGAACTCTTACATAAGCATTATCTGATGTTGTTCCTCTTCCTGAAATGCTAAAATGATGCATCTTATCAGCTTCTTCTCCTGCCGGAACTATAATTGTAACACGTTCTCTTCTGGCTATAAGCCCTAATATTTCATAAAATAGTAAAGATCCATCATGAGAATCAATATTCGTATTAAAAGGAACGCATAGTACAAGTGGTCTGTCTTGATTTCTTGCAAAATTTACAAGCTGTAACACCCCAATAAGAGCATCTGCTGCCGTAGTCGCACTACTATTTGGCATTCCCCCATACAGCCTTTGTAATTCTTCCGGAGCTGTTTTTATCTTAGCTACAAGAAATTCCGCTTGCGTGGCAACGCCTCTATAATTAGGCTCCTCCCCATCTCCCCCTGCAATCCCCAGCATCATTGTGCTCATACTTTCACCTGTTGGCAGTTCAATGATCTGCCCCGGATCAGGGCTCTGCAGTGCCTCATTGATTTGTTCATTTAGAAAAAATGTACCTTCATTTGCTCTTGTCTGCTCCCAAATACAAGCTATTCTGCTCTTTCCATCTTTTGTACGAAGCACCCCGTTCGTATAGTCTACATTATCTGTTGTGATGACTCCGATATATACCCCCTCACCTTTATACCTTAGTTCTTGCGAAGTAATCTGGTAGGAGAAGCTGCTGGTTAAAGTAGTCTTTATGCAAGATGGATGACTTAAGATAGGCTGATAATATGGATAGGCTGTCTCCGACCTAAGTTCATTACTAAGGTCATCGAACATACTTTTTTTAGCATATAACATACCATAGTCACCTATTAAAGGAATATGATCTACCCCCAGTGACCTGTAATTCTCTGGTTCTCTAAAATTTCCTAAATTAAGAAGTACATAAATCTCTTGCTCTTGGCTGATCGACTGATAAAAAGCATCTTGATATAATGGGACACTCTGCCTAGGACATCTTTTAATCTTTTGAGATCCTGAAGAATTTTGTGTAAAATGCAACAAGTAAAGATCTTTTAAAAAGTCCTCATTTAAAGAGGCTTCAAGATAAATGATATGATTTTGATAAGGCTCATAATAGCTTTCAGATGACATATAATACTTACAGGTCTTGTCTTTGGCAGATTTAGCAACAAGTATCCCGTTCATGCGCTCTAAATAACTATTGATAATCTTATAAGTTAAAGCCCTATAGCGATGCAGCACGCTAGGCACATAAATATTAGCATATATAATAATAGGTTTATCCCCGTGGCTTATAAAATCTCTTAAGTAACGAATACAGCTTATGTACTCTGCTGCATCTATTTCATTATTATGACTGTAGCAGTTTATCCATGTGTACTCATCACCTTCTTCTTTTTTACTAACTGGTTCTAGAGTATGAGTTGTCATATTATAATAGGCATCTATTCGCTTATCTAATATTTTAGTTCCTATAAAGACTAATATTCTCTCACTATTCTTTAAAATGCTCTCATCTATAGTGCTATCTTCACCTAATTCAATAGAAAAGTTGGGTTCTATATACTGCACTACTTTGCTTAGGTGTGTTAAATATTTTTTTGGTATATCTATTATTTTGTAACATGAGCCAAGACACTCTATACGTGCTGCATAGGGTGTTAAATTGCGCACTAAACTGCGTGTTCTCTCTTCTTCATGCTGAATAATAACCCTCATAGCCCACTTCCTCTTTATATAGTGCCTGCTGCACTATCAAGCTCGATATTACATAGTATTCAAAGCAGTTAAAGCATATTACATTTTCATTTTGTCCAACAAGAAATGCCCCCTAAAAATAATAGCATCATAAGAGCCATTATCCTTAAAGGGGCAATATATATTTTATTTTATTTTTTCATCAATAATTTTTTCTGCTAAACGCTTATAGTAAGTAGCTTTTTCGGTAAGTATAATAGCAAGGAGCATATTCTGAATCTTGGTATCTTCGGATAGATCCATTTTACTAATTTCTTCTGTTAAAGTTTGAGTTGTTTTATCAACTGATGTCTCAAAAGTTTCTATTGCTTTTACTTTGCAGTTTAAGTAGATTTGATAAATACTGGTGAGCTTTTTAGCATCTACTGTATCATCTTTAATGATCATCCGAAACAGTTCTTTAATATCTCCTATAGTAAGGATATGCTTAAGTTCATATAAAAGAATCATAAGAATAATATGTTCTTTAGTGTATTTCTTTTTTGTTGCCGGCATAAGGAGTTTATCCTTTGTATAGTTGTTAATCATTGTTTTAGTAAGGAGTTTATCTTCTTTATTACGTTTCGTATGGGTAAGTTTATTTTCAAAAAGTGTAATAACTTGGTCCATATATAAGTCAATATTCGGTATGCTGCTAAGTTCTATGCTTTCACCTAATTCTAATTCTTTTATCATTTCATTTAAAGTTTTTTCTTTCATACATACCCTCCTGCCTCTTCTTTATTTATCATACACAAGCTGCTTTTAAAAATCAAGCAAAATTATTCTTTTAACTATATTGACTTATATTTATACTCCATGTTATATTATTAATAAATCAACAAGTAGTTTTTATAACTATATTATACCATTAGGAGATGATCATATGAAACGTTATGTTAGAGAACCCATAAATGCTTTTACTCATTTAATAGGGGCAGGTCTTTCATTAATAGGAACATTATTTTTACTTACACTGCAAAACGATACTGTCCCGTTTACTGCGACAGCTATAGTTTCTATTCTTATATTTGGAAGCAGTCTTATTTTGCTATACACAACAAGCGGTATCTACCATCTTATTAAAGCAACAGATGCAGTACTGCTAAGATTTAAAAAGCTTGATCACTCTATGATTTTTATACTCATAGCTGGTTCATATACCCCATTTTGTTTACTCTCATTAACAGGTGTATGGAAGTGGAGTATTATCATTACCGTTTGGACTCTTGCTCTTATTGGTATTATCCTTAAAATATGTTGGATTAATATGCCTAGGTGGCTCTCTACTTTCTTTTATATTGGCATGGGCTGGATCGCCCTCTTTGCCCTTAAGCCCCTTTATACATCCCTATCCTTTGGAGGATTTCTATTTTTAGCCTTAGGAGGGATCATGTATACTATAGGCGGCATTATTTATGGCCTTAAAAAACCTAATATTTCTAAAGAGTTCGGATTCCACGAAATATTTCATATTTTCGTTATGCTGGGAAGCAGCTGCCATTACTGGGCAGTCTTTAGATATGTTCTATAAAAAAAATAAACCACCCAAGTGATTGGGTGGTTTTATTATACGTAGTAACGGTTTTAATTAAGCGCGTGTTACGTTTGCAGCTTGTGGTCCTCTGTTACCATCAACGATATCGAAGTTAACTTCTTGACCTTCTTCTAAAGTTTTGAAACCTTC
>JARBUI010000015.1 GCA_029239755.1 Clostridia bacterium
GGGACAGAGAAACGTCCAAGCATACCTTCATTTATAAAATAGCTAAAGTCACTATTATGGGTAATGATTTTATTATAAGGAGGCAAGGCATAAAGAGCATCTAAAATATTCTTATCATTATCAATAAGAAAAATAGATTGAATAGAAGCATCTCTAAGTTTATACTTATCAAGTTCATCTTTTATTGTGTTAATTTGTTTGTCTTCTAAAGTTTTGTTTTCTGGTCGTTTCTGCATAGCAGACACAATAGAAGGATTATTGACAATAGAAAAATGCAAGTTGCGTATGTAACCTAAAGAATCATCTAAGTTAGCACAAATCAGATCCATTTTTTGATTAACAACTCCGCTCATTTCAATGATTAATTTATCAGAAAAAATGCGGCTGATAGAACTGGCGATAGCAATGAGTGCTAATATAATAACGATGGAAAAGTATATTGTCATGCGCGTACTTAAATGCCTAATAGTAAGCCTTTGGAAATAGTTTCTTTTTTTCATCTCATACATTCCTTTAAAATAAGTACTCTTTTATTAGTATTTTATCACTTTTATGATTTTATTAAAATGAATTGTTAACATTATTGATAAAATGTTAATTTGAATGATACTTGTTATAGGTACAAAATGCTAAAATGAGTTTGCAAGTTTGAGATTTGATTAGATGATTTTAAAGAAAGTGAGAGGATACAACATGAACAGTTCAGTAGAGTTTAGAAATATTACAAAGCTGTTTCCAGGTGTCCGCGCATTAGATGGCATCAGTTTTAAGGCCAAGGGTGGTGAAGTAGTTGCCTTAGTAGGTGAAAATGGTGCGGGAAAGAGTACGCTGCTTAAAGTACTCAATGGAGATTACCAAGCGGATGGGGGGCAATACTTAATTGATGGGGAAGAGCGACGTTTTAAAAACCCACAAGAGGCTATTGCAGCAGGAATAAGTATTATTTATCAAGAGAGACAGATTATTCCTTATCTAAGCGTGGCAGAAAATATCTATATGGAAGAGATTCCTACTAAAGGTTCCAAACTTATAGATTTTAGAAAATTGAATGCCAACGCTCAGAGCATTATTGATGAATTTAATCTGCCTATTAAGCCTTCGGCAAAAGTGAAGGATTTATCAGTTGCTTATCAGCAGATGGTTGAAATTATGAAGGCGTATCGCAGAAATCCAAAGGTTATTGCGTTTGATGAACCTACAGCTAGTCTTTCGGATACAGAAATTGAATCTCTGTTTAAGATCATAGCTAAACTGAAAGCCAAGGGACTTATCATCTTATACGTATCACATCGTATGAAAGAAATATTTCAAATGACGGATCAGGTCGTTATTATTAAAGATGGCCAATATGTGACACAGATTCCGACAAAAGAAACTAACGAACGTGAAATCGTTAAGATGATGGTTGGAAGAAATTTAGGTGATATTTTTAGTGAGCTGGATCGTAATAAGAAAAAAGATGGCATAATGCTTAAGGTAGAAAACTTAACTAATGATTATGTAAAGGATGTAAGCTTTGAGCTGAAAAAAGGAGAAATATTAGGCTTTGCAGGGCTTGTAGGAGCTGGGCGTACAGAGACCATGAGAGCCATATTTGGAGCAGACAAAAAGACTACGGGCAGGGTTCACTTAGATGGCCGGGAAATACATATTAAAGCACCAGAAGATGCTATTGCATGTGGTATTGCGCTTTGTCCAGAAGATAGGAAAGAAGAAGGGATTATTGGAGGCCGTGCTATTAAAGAAAATATCAGCATCGGTATTTTAAAAAAACTTACTAAAAGAGGATTTGTAGATAGAAACAAAGAAATAAATTTAGCTGAAAGTAGTGTAAAAGAGCTACGTATTCGTACGCCGCATATTGAGAAAAAAATAAGAGAGCTTTCAGGGGGGAATCAGCAAAAGACAATTCTCGCTAGGTGGCTTGCGGCTCATCCTAAAGTGCTTATTTTAGATGAACCTACAAAAGGGATTGATATAGGATCAAAAGCAGAAATATATCAGATGACTTGCGATTTAGCTAAAAAAGGGATTAGTGTCATCCTTATTTCGTCAGAGCTTACTGAAGTCCTGGGCCTAAGTGACAGGGTCATTGTAATGTGTGAGGGGCGTATTACAGGAGAATTAAGTAATGAAGAAGCAACAGAGGAAAAAGTATTGACACTGGCGATGGCTGATATGTTAGGAGGAAATGAATAATGGAAACTAAATTAAAAGGTATTGCAAAGATGGAACAAATAGGGCTGATTATAGCTATGATTATTATGGCTATCCTATTTACAGCTTTAACAGGAAATAAATATATTCAAGTTGATAATATCATTAATATACTGATTGCATCTTCTATCGTGGGACTTGTTGTTATTGGAGAAAGCTATTTGCTCATTTCAGGACAGGTAGACCTTTCGCCTGGGTCAGTTTCGGCTTTTTCTGGGGTGCTTGTTTCACTGCTATTAAGTAAGGGGCTGAATATGTGGTTGGCTATTCCTATTGTAGTAGTGGTAGGGATGTTTATTGGTTACGGTAATTCATTAATGGTGAATAAGCTTAAATTCGAGCCCTTTATTGCTACTTTAGCATCTATGTCTATTTTTAGAGGGCTAGCCTATATTCTTTGTGGCGGAAAGTCTATTTTTGTACAGAACCAATTGTTTCTTAAATTAGGTGTTGGAAGAGTATTTAATATTCCAATCCCAGTTATTATATTTATCTTTTTGTTTATTGTTTTTGGTGTTGTTTTAGCAAGAACACGCTTTGGGCGCAATGTTTATATGGTAGGGGGGAATGCAAATGCTGCTCGCTTAGCAGGAATAAATGCGGAAAAGTTAAGAGCTAAACTTTTTATTATGACAAGTGCATTAGCAGCCTTAGGTGGATGTATTTTAGCATCACGTATGAGCTCAGGGCAGCCTTCAGCAAGTGAGGGACTAGAATTTGATGCTGTTACAGCGGTAGTTTTAGGTGGAATTGCAATGAGCGGTGGCGTTGGAACAATGGGAGGTGCACTTATTGGTCTTTTCATTATGCAGGGTTTTAATAATGGATTAATGATCTTAAATGTACAGTCATTTTGGCAAATTGTTGCGCGTGGATTACTGCTTATTGCGGCACTATCTTTTGACTATATAAGGAATGCAAAAAGAAGTAAGTAGCATAGGTATACTATTCCTAAAAGGGAAAAATTAAAAGGGGGTTCATTATTTATGAAAAAACTATGGTCTATTTTTACAGCATTAACATTATGTGCGATGATGTTTACAGGATGTGCAGTCGCGCCTTCAGCAGATGCCGCTGCAAAACCAGCAGAAACTAAGCAAGAAGCTCCTGCACCAGCAGAAGAGGTAGCGGAAAAACCAGCAGACGGTCCGGTCATTGGGTATATTTCTAAAGATCTTTCACAGCAATGGTTTATTCAGGTAACAGATTCTTTGGTAAAGACAGCTAAAGCACGTGGAGCAAAAGATGTTATTTTAGCAGATACGGCAATGAATCCTGAGAAATATTTAACAGCACTTGATAATATGATTGCTCAAAAGGTAGATGTTATTATTGTTTGTCCGCCAGACCAACAACTTAGTCAAATAACAGCAGACCGCTGTAAGGCAGCAGACATTAAAGTATTTGCTGATGCAGATGGACTTATTCAAGATGGTAAACATATAGCTCCTGCGTTAGAACTTGATGCCTATAAAGTAGGAGCGAGTATGGGAGACTGGCTTGGAGATTATGTTATTGCAAATAAAGTAAATGCTGATCCTGCTACGACAGCTTACATGGTACTTACAATGGAAACTGTTTCTTCTTGTGTACCACGATCAGAAGGATCTATGGATGCATTTAAGAAGAAAGTTCCGGATTTTGCACAAGATAAGATCATTAAAGCTGACTATGATGGGACATCTGAGAAAGCATTTAATGTTGCTGCTGCCACTATTACAGCTAATCCTGATATTAAAACTTGGATTGTAACAGCACCTAATGATGAAGGTGCACAAGGAGCAACTCGTGCTCTTGAACAAGCAGGCAAAGATAAAGCGGCTACTGTAGTTGGACTAGGTGGTTACCTTGCAAAAGATGAATTTAAGAAAGACTACTCATGTTTCAAAGCTGCAGCATATATCATGGCAGCACAAGATGGTGAAATTATAGGTAATGCTGCTATGGATTGGATTGAAAAAGATGTGGTGCCTTTTGCAGAATATGTGAAAGCAGGAGAAGAATTTGGTGTTTATCCATTTGGGGCAGTTATGGTAGATGCAAACAATTACAAAGAAATAATGGGTGCAGACGCTAATTAGTCACTAAATAAGTTTAATAATTAAAAGCTCTTTCTTGAGGCAATGATCAGTGGGTGATCAATTGGCTAAACAAGAAAGAGCTTTTATGCGTTTAATAGTTTAACGTATGTTATTGAAGTCTTTTACAGTTTCATACATAGCTATGAGATTTTCAACAGGCGTTTTACCTACTACGTTATGAATGGGATTAAAGATAAAACCACCACCAGGAGAGAAAATCTCGAGTCTTTCTTTAACTTGGGTCCGAACTTCTTTAGGCGTACCAAATGGAAGCGTTTTTTGTGTATCTACCCCACCGCCCCAAAAGACAAACTTATCACCGTACTTTTCTTTGAGCATTTTGGGATCCATTCCAGCAGCAGAGCACTGAACTGGGTTGAGGATATCAATACCTGCATCTGCAAAATCATCTAACAGAGAAACAATAGAACCACAGGTATGATAAAATACTTTCCAATTAGTATTTTGATGTACCCAGTCATTGAGCTTTTTGTGAAAAGGTTTATAAATGCTGCGATAAGTTTCGACTGAAGCAAAAGGACCGTTTTGAGTACCAAAATCTGTACCGCTAAGCCAAACAGCTTGAACTCTATCACCTACAGCTTGCTTATAAATTTCGAGATTTTTAAGAGCAACCTCACACTGCATATCAAACATTTCCATAATATACTCAGGATAAAGAATATGAGCCATAAGCCAGTCTTCCATTTTTCTAATCCCTTGTGGTGCTTTTTTAAGCCATGCAGCAGGCAAGCCTGCAACGTCACCAAAGCCGCCACCACCGCACATGCCAATGACTCCGTACTCTGTTTCGGTATGCAGCCTTATGGATTCTTTCTCTAAGTATTTAGCAGTTTCATCATCAAATACAGAGAAATCATCAGCAAAGTCTTTGCGGGCATTAAGATTATCTTCATCAAAATTGCCGCCGCGATCAATATTATCAAAGAAATAACCACCAGAAGGCAGTTTCATACTAGGAGGAAAACTGTCATCTCCTTGTGCGTAGGTATAAGTCACACCATTTTCATCAACAGTAAGCTTCATGTCACCAGCCATATAAGTTGGCGTACCATCTGGCATTTTCCAAGGTTTCCAGTTATTATTTTTTATTCCGAGAAAATTGGTAGGATTCCATAGTCCAATGACATCAGCCTCTATAGCTTTTAATACATCTTGATCCACTGTACCAAGGATCTGAAAAGGTTCATGGACTGTAATGGGTTTAGAAGGCAGCCCTAAAGCCGCGCGAAGCTTATAGAGTGTGCTTGCACTTATTCCTGTCTGAGAAGTTGCGCCCAAATCCATAACGACTCGGTCTGGCTCTTCATGGTTTAATGTCTTAATAAATCTTTCTCTTGAATTCATCACTTATCCTCCTATATTTAATAATCTTGCTTATTGCTATATACTCATTATATAATGGGAATAGATACGAATCATTAGGGTGGATTGCTAACATATATCAAAATCTTGCTATTAATTAAAGGGTAGGGAAGAAGAGATGGAAATTAACGAAGCAGGGGTGCTAAATACATCAGAAATTTATTTTTGTACACCAAGTAATAGTGCTAAAGCTATGTTTTTTTATTTAACGAGTGTGGGGCACTTTTATTGTAATGGAGATTATGTAGTTACGAGAGATACTTTTAATAGCTTTCTACTGATGTATGTAGTCAAAGGAGGAGGAAGTGTTACTTTTGAAGGAAAGACCTATGCTATTAAAGCTAATGATCTCATATTTTTAAATTGTCATAAGCCCCATTCCTATAGAGCGCCGAAGGGTTGGGAAATCTATTGGCTGCATTTTGACAGTCAGTCAGCTAGTATGTTTTTTGATCTTGTTTATGAACAAGCAGGGTGTGTGATACCCTTGTCTAGTAATAATGACGTGAGAGTGGATATTGAAAAGATCATACAGAGTTTTACTCAAAAAGCTCCTTTAGCAGAACCTATTGTATCCGCATATTTGCATACTATTCTCACAGAACTTATTATGTGTACGAATGCTTTTTGGAATACTTCCAAAGGGACAGAGTTTGTGTTAGATGCTATCATTTACATTGAAGCTAATTATAATAAAAATTTAACGCTGCAGGAAATAGCGGAAAAGGTGAATATAAGCCCTTTTCACTTTTCAAGAGTATTTAAAAAAGAAACAGGGTATGCACCGTATGAGTATATTATCAAAACACGTATCAATCATGCAAAAATTTTACTGAAAAGTTCTAATAAAACAGTTAAGCAGATAGGCTATGAAGTTGGATTTAATAGTGAGACGAACTTTATACAAACATTTCGACGCATGACGCAGATGACACCTTATGGATTTAAGATGACTCCAGTAGGATAGGAAGAAATTACAAGTATACGATGCACTTAATGGGATATACTAACTATGTAAAACCGATGCGCATTTAAAAGCTTATTTGCCAAAAAGGCGATAAGGCCAACGTGACTTACTATAATAAGGGAATTGGTCTTAGATAAGTGGTTTTATAGCAATAATAGTCTACTTAACATCATATGAAAATATGAAGTTAAGTAGGCTTTTTGTTGTTTGCTCTAAAGGAAGCTGATGTAAGTGTTTTATTACAGTTAAGAAAAGTAAGTGAGTAATATAATACTATTATTCACTAATCAAAAAATATAAAATACTAATAAGGATACATACTTATTAGTATACGCAAGAGAAATATAGAGGGGCAGGTCTTCAAACCTGCTGATTTTAATTAAGAGGAGAGCTGCATATGAAAATAGGAATAGGTATTGATACGGGTGGTACCTACACAGATGCTGTTATTTATAATTTTGAAAAGCAGTGCATTCTAGGAAGTGCTAAGGCGCTAACAACAAAAGATAATTTGTCTATAGGCATAGGGAATGCATTAGACAATTTACCAAAAGAGATGATCGGTAAAGCTGAGGTAGTTTCTCTTTCGACGACTTTAGCTACTAATGCCTGCGTAGAAAACAAAGGTGGACGTGCTAAACTGCTTTTTTTTGGAGCAGATAAAGAAGTGGTGGAAAAGGTAGGGGATAAGTATGGTCTGCCTCCTATCAGTGATATTTGTTTTGAAGATAGTGCTTCTTCATTTTCGGGGCAGATCATAAAAGAGCCTGACTGGGATGCATTTACTAATCATTTGGATGAACGGTTCAAAGGGTATGATGCTGTAGGTATTGTTGAAATGAATGCCTTTCATACAGGAGCAGGATTTGAGATAAAAGCAAAAGAGCTGCTAAGTAAAAATCTTGATATTCCAGCTGTCTGCGGGCATGAACTGTTTTCAGATTTGAACGTTGTTCAAAGAGGTTCAAGCACACTCCTCAATGCCAGGCTTATTCCTATTATCAAAGCATTTCTAAGAGCAGTTAAAGAGGCACTTAGCTGCCGTGGTATATCAGCGCCAATAGTTATTGTAAGAAGCGACGGCAGCCTTATGTCCGAACAGTTTGCCAGTGTAAGGCCAGTTGAGACACTTTTATGTGGGCCAGCGGCCAGTGTTATTGGGGCCATAGCCCTAACCAATGAAAATAACAGTATTATTGTGGATATGGGTGGAACAACTACAGATATTGCACTTGTTAAAGAAGGTATTCCTGTTAAAGTCAAAGAAGGGATTAATATAGGCAAGTGGAAAACCTTTGTTAAAGGCCTTTGCATAGATACCTTTGGTTTAGGCGGCGACAGTGCGGTGCGTTATAAAGGCGGAAGAATGTTCTTAGACACAAATCGTGTGGTCCCCCTTGCTATTATTGCAAGTGAGTATCCACAAGTTGTCATCAGACTTAAAGAGCTTATTGCAAGCAACCATACACATGATCACTACCTGCATGAATTCTTGGTACTTACAAAAGATATTTCTAGCTCTCCGTACTATACAGAAGATGAAAAAGTCTTGTGTGAGGCTCTTAAAGACGGGCCGCTTATTTATGCTGATGCAGCAGAAAAGTCAGGGCATTCCATCTATTCACTTAAAACAGCCAGGTTAGAAAAAGAAGGCATCATTATGCGGTGCGGACTTACACCTACAGATATTATGCATATTAGGGGTGACTTTACTGCTTATAATAGGGAAGCAACAGAACTTGGGGCTCTGTATGTTGCAAGATGCTTGGATATCACGCTAGAAGACTTATGTGAAAAAGTTTATCAAGAAGTAAAGCGCAAGTTGTATTTTAATATTGTCCGTATTTTACTAGAAGACCGCAATCCTATGTACAAAACAGATGGGATAGGAGTTGGCTTAGAAGCTTTGATCTATGATACTTTTGAGCAGATAAATGCTAAAGAGGCTGATCCTTTTATGAGTGCATTATTTCAAACATCAGGGACTCTTATTGGTGTTGGCGGACCTATACATATTTTCCTCTCGGATGTTGCAAAGATGTTGGGAACGAAAGCTGTTATTCCAGAATACGCAGGAGTAGCTAATGCCCTAGGAGCCGTAACGAGCCATATTTCTGCCAGCTATACAATAGAAATAAGACCCAATTTAAATGGAGAAGAAGAACATGCTTATTTAGCTCTAGGCGGAAGAAGGATCATGCACTTTGCAGATTTAGATGCAGCGTTAATCTATGCCAAGGCTGAAGCAGAAGCTTGTGTCCGCGAAGAAGCTATCAAACGTGGGGCAGTAGGGGGTATTTCTATCTCGACTGAGATTATAGAACATACAGCACCTATTGCGTATGGTGAAGTTCATTTAAGTACCAAGGTTATTGCTGCTGCAACAGCTGAAATTAGTTTTTAGAGACCGGTTTGTATGGAATATGTCATACTATTGTCATATTTTATTTGCTATACTTTATATAACTAATGAAAAGAACAGTGATATAAGGGGAGGTAAATAGGGTGAAGATTATAACAGTGAATAGCAGTAATTTAGATAAGGAGCACATATGCTGCTCATTATCTGATAAAAAAGGAGAAAATGGGGTAGCTTCCAAAAAGACTTGGCTTAAAGAGCGTTTTGAAGAGGGTCTGGTATTTAAGAAAGCTGATGTAAGAGGAAAAGTATTTATTGAATATATTCCTGCTGAAAAGGCATGGTGCCCTATTGATGCCGAGGGGTATTTGTTTATTAACTGTTTTTGGGTTTCAGGACAGTATAAAGGGCAAGGCATAGGGGGACAGTTGCTTGAAGAATGTATCAAAGATGGAAGAGAACAAAATAAAAAAGGGATTGCAGTTTTATCATCCAAAAAGAAAATGCCATTCTTATCTGATCCTAAATTTTTAAAATATAAAGGCTTTGAAGTGTGCGACACAGCTAAACCTTATTATGAACTGCTGTGTTTGCGTTTTGATGAAACAGCGCCGCTGCCCAAATTTAAAGATTGTGCCAAGGAAGCTAAAACTGGTGATAATGAGGGGGTAGCTTTGTATTATTCCCATCAATGTCCATTCACGGAAAAGTATACTCATCTTTTAGAGCAAATAGCAAAAGACAGAGCAGTCCCATTCATTCTAAAAAGGTATACAACCGCAGAAGAAGCTCAAAAGGCTCCGGTCGCATCAACGACATACAGCCTTTTTGTTAATGGAGAATTTATGACTAATGAAATACTGACTGAGGATAAATTTATTAAATTACTGGATGAAAAATGTTTAATAAGAAAATATTGATTGTTATTTGTTGCGGGCATATGCCCGCTTTTGTTGTTTAAGCAGATTCTATGCAAAAGGTTTAAAAAGTAAGCCTAATAATTGAAAATACATGTGTAAAATAGATGTTTTAGGTGTATAATGTAACAAAACAGTCTATGTAAACGTTTATATAAACGTTTACATAGAGTAAAACATACAAATTGCACAAAAAAACAAGCTTATAAACCGCAATCAAGGCATTTTATAGGCAAATTGCTTGGGTGTTTTATACAAACATTATCCGGAATACTTTATATAAACACCAAAACAGTTGAACGTTTTATATAAAAAAGATAGAATGATGACACAGAAGGAGATAGATAGCATTGAAAACAAGTATAAGAGAAATAAGTAAAATAACAGGCTTCTCCCCAGCAACCGTTTCTAACGCTCTTAGCGGTAAACGAGGAGTTAATAAAGAAACTGCTGAAAAAATTCTACAAGTAGCAAAAGATAGGGGGTATATCAACGAGACAAAAATTACGAATATAAAATTTGTAATTTACAAAAAATCTGGTGAAATTATCTCGGATACACCTTTCTTTTCTTCACTTATAGAAGGTGTTGAGATGGAAAGTCGTGCATCTGGTTATAAAACAATTATATGTAATCTCGACAGAAGCAGTGATGAGTTTGATCAGCTTTTAGAGCAAATTTTAAATGATTCTACTTCAGGTATATTACTGCTAGCGACAGAACTTAATGAAGAAGAAGTCAGAGTATTTGAAAAGGCATCTTCTCCAGTAGTCGTTGTTGATAGTTGGTATGGAAAGCTGAATTTTGATTCTGTACTTATTAATAGTACTGATTCAGTACATAATGCAGTGGAATATTTGATCTCAAAAGGTCACCATGAGATTGGTTATTTGAGAGGAGAGTTCCGAATCAAGAATTTTAGCTATAGAGCGCAAGGCTATAAACGCGCACTTGTTCAAAAGAGGATTCCGATTAATGAGGATTATCAAGTTACTTTAAGACCAACTATGGATGGGGCTTATAGAGATATGGATAAATACTTAAAGAAAAATCCCAAGCTTCCAAGTGCTTTTGTAGCAGATAACGATATTATTGCACTTGCAGCCATTAAAGCACTTAAACAACATGGCTATAGAATTCCACAAGATATCTCCATAATCGGATTCGATGACTTGCCTTTTTGCGGAATATCATCTCCTAGTCTTACCACTATTCGCGTGTTTAAGCAAGACATGGGGCGTATGGCGGTCAAGAGGCTTATTGACAAAATGCAAAATGGCAGCGCCATTCATACAAAAACAGAAATTTGTACTGAATTTATTCAAAGAGATAGTGTAAGAGATCTAAACGATGATTAAAAATGAAAAGGAGACGGCGTATGAGTAAGTTAAAAATAGGTTTTGCACCTACAAGAAGGTTTGTATTTAGCAAAGAAGATGCACACAAATATAAAAATTTAATAAGAGACTTTATGAATAACTATGATATCGAGATTGTTGATATTGAAGATATCAGTGAAGAAGGACTCTTATTTGATAATACTGCTATGGCTTATGAGATTGCAGACAAGTTTATTAGAGAAAAAGTAGATGCGGTATTTGTTCCGCATTGTAACTTTGGTACTGAAGATACAGTAGCAAAGCTTTGCAGAGAAGTTGGCAAACCTGTACTTTTATGGGGGCCAAGGGATGAAGATCCTCTCGAAGATGGTTTCCGTCTTAGAGACAGCCAATGCGGACTTTTAGCTACAGGATCTGTACTTAGAAGATTTAATGTACCTTTTACATATATACCTAATACAAGAATTGACGATCCAATCTTTGTTAGAGGATTTGAAAACTTTTTAAGAACTGCAAACATCGTAAAAGCATTTAATAATATCAGAGTGCTGCAGATTTCAACTAGACCAGCGGGCTTTTGGTCAGTTATCTGTAATGAAGGAGAACTTCTGGAAAGATTCAACATTCAGATCTTCCCAATCAGCTTAAAAGAAATTGAAATGAAGACATTGGAGATCGAAGCAGCTGGTGGATCAGAAGTAGCAGCTGAAGTTGAAAAGATTAAAAAAGTGGTAGACTGCAGCGGCGCCGCAGAAGAACAATTGAAACGAGTGGCTTCTTTAAAACTCGCAATGCGCTTTTTTGTGGACAAAGAACTTTGCAACTGCGCAGCAATACAGTGTTGGTCTGCCCTACAGGATAGTCTTAAAATCATGCCATGTCTTGCAAATGCACTCTTAACAGATGAAGGCATCCCAGTTGCATGTGAAACAGATATTCACGGAGCTATCTCTTCAGTAATGGCTTATGCAGCAACGATGAACACAAAAGCACCATTCTTTGCAGACATAACAGTAAGACACGCTACAAATGATAATGGCGAGTTACTCTTCCATTGTGGAAACTTCCCTACCAGCCTTACCAAGTGTGACTGCAAGACAAAGTTCAATAAACATTTCTTATTTGATGGGCATGAGCCAGGAACTCATGAGGGAGAAATCGAAGGCGGAGACATGACCATCGTTCGTTTCGATGGGGATCATGGAGATTACCAGCTTTTCTTAGGTAAAGCAAAAGGCATAGAAGGCAAGTTTACTCGTGGTACTTATGTATGGGTTGAAGTGAATGATTGGCTTGAATGGGAAGATAAATTAGTAACTGGCCCTTACATTCACCATTGCAGCGGTGTTCATGCTGATGTTGTACCAGCCTTATATGAGGCATGCAAATATATACCAGGTTTAATGCCAGATCCAGTAGATCCAAAAGAACCAGAGATCAAAGCATGGTTAAGAGGAAGCATCTAACAGGGAGGTAAACATGGAAAACTTAAAGGCAAAAGCTTTTGAACTTAGAAAAGACATCTGGAAAATGATTTATAGAGCAAAAACAGGCCATGTAGGCGGAGACTTTAGTGTATGTGACATTCTTATTAGTTTGTATTATAAACATATGAATGTTTCGCCAGATAAGATGAATGATCCGAATCGAGATAGATTTATATTAAGTAAAGGACATTCTGTTGAAGCTTATTACAGTGTTTTAGCAGACAGAGGATTTTTTCCTAAAGAAGACTTAGAAACTTTTTCTCAGTATAAGTCAAAATATATTGGTCACCCTAACAACAAAATTAATGGCATTGAAATGAATTCGGGGTCTCTTGGACATGGATTGGCTGTTGCTGTAGGAATGGCACTCGCGGGGAAAATGGATAAAGCCAATTACCGTGTCTATACTGTAATGGGTGACGGAGAACTTGCAGAAGGCTCAGTGTGGGAAGGGGCAATGGCAGCAGGGCACTATAAACTAGATAACTTAACAGCTGTTATTGACAGAAACAGACTTCAGATTTCTGGTTCTACCGAAGATGTTATGTCGCAGGATAGTCAAGATGAAAGATGGAAGAGTTTTGGGTGGCATGTCATTCATGCAAACGGCAACGATCTAGACGAGCTTGACGCAGCCTTTACACTTGCTAAAAATACTAAAGGAAAACCAACCATGATTATAGCAGAGACTACTAAAGGATATGGTATTTCTTTTATAGAGAATAAAGCGGCATGGCACCATAAAGTAGCGACAGCAGAAGAGTTCGAAGCTGGGCTGTCTGAACTTGAAAGAAGGAGGCTTATGGCAAATGAATAAAATAGCAAATCGCCAAGTTATTTGCGATGTACTGATAGAGAAAGCAAAAGAAGACAAAGACATAGTTGTTCTTTGCAGTGATTCAAGAGGGTCGGCATCACTAGCTGAATTTGCAAGCACCTACCCAGAGCAATTTGTTGAGGTAGGGATAGCAGAACAAAACTTAGTTTCAATCAGTGCAGGACTTGCAAAATGTGGCAAAAAATCATTTGCAGCGTCTCCAGCATGTTTCCTCTCTACTAGAAGTATGGAGCAATGTAAGGTTGATGTAGCGTATTCTAATACCAATGTAAAACTAATAGGTATCAGCGGCGGGGTAAGCTATGGCGCACTGGGTATGACCCATCACTCAGCGCAGGATATCGCAGCACTTGCATCTATTCCTAATATGAGGGTCTATTTACCTAGTGACAGACTTCAGACAAGAGCACTCATTGAAAACCTTTTAAAAGATGAAAAGCCAGCCTACATTAGAGTTGGGCGTAATCCGGTAGAAGATGTTTATGAAGAAGGCAACGTACCATTTAAAATGGATGAAGCAACGGTTGTTTCAGAAGGGTCTGATGTTACGATTATAGCTTCCGGAGAAATGGTAAAGGCGGCAAAAGATGCAGCAGCAGAGCTGAAAGACTCGGGGATCAGCGCAAGGGTGCTTGATATGTATTGTGTTAAACCTATCGATGAGGCAGCTGTTATTAAAGCAGCAAAAGAAACAAAGGCAATCATTACAATTGAAGAACATTCGGGTATTGGCGGTATGGGTTCTATGGTCAGTCAGATTGTAGCAGCAAATGAGCCAAAGAAAGTTATTAATTTATCCCTTCCAGATGAGCCTGTTATTACAGGGAAATCACAAGAAGTATTTGATTACTACGCATTAAATGCAGCTGGAATAGTAAAAACAGCTATGGAGTTGATAAAGAATGAAGAGTAAATACATATTAGCTATAGATCAAAGCACTTCAGGAACAAAGGCGCTGCTTTTTGATGATGCAGGCAGTATCATTGAAAGAAGCGACCTCACACATAGACAAATCATTAATGATAAGGGCTGGGTTGAGCATGACCCAAATGAGATTTATAAAAATACTCTTGGTGTTGTTAAGCTGGTAGTTGAAAAGTCAGGTATCGATAAAGAAGATATTATTGGCGTTGGAATCAGCAATCAAAGAGAAACTGCAATGGTGTGGAATAAAGAAACAGGTGAGACTGAGTACAATGCAATCGTTTGGCAGTGTGCAAGAGGAGAAGCTATCTGCAATCAGATAGCAGATACAGGAAAAAGTGATGTAGTAAAAGGCCGCACTGGACTTCATCTTTCTCCTTATTTCTCAGCTGCAAAGATCAGCTGGATTTTGCAAAATGTAGAAGGCATAAAGCAAAAAGCAGAAGAAGGAAAGCTTTGTGCAGGAACTATGGATAGCTGGCTTGTTTACAAGCTGACAGAAGGCAAATCATTTAAGACGGATTATTCCAATGCTTCAAGAACTCAAATGTTTAACATTACAGATTTAAAGTGGGACTTAGAAGTATGTGAACTCTTTGGTATCCACCTTAATATGCTTGCTGAAGTTTGTGATTCTAATGCAAATTATGGTGAAACAAACCTTGGTGGTTATTTAGATAAGAAAATACCAATCCATGCAGTACTAGGTGATTCTCATGGGGCTTTGTTTGGTCAAGGATGCTTAAATACAGGCATGATTAAAGCAACCTATGGCACAGGATCTTCTATCATGATGAACATCGGAGATAAACCGGTATTTAGTAAAAGCGGGGTTGTTACCTCACTGGCATGGGGGATGAATGGTAAAGTAAGTTATGTTCTTGAAGGGAACATTAATTATACAGGAGCAGTTTTAAAATGGGTAGTTGACGATTTAAAACTTATTAGTTCGCCAGCAGAATCAGAGAAGTATGCCTTAGAAGCTAATCAGGAAGACAAAACTTATCTGGTTCCAGCCTTTACAGGACTAGGAGCACCTTATTGGGATAGTAAGGCAACTGCTCAAATAAGCGGTATTACAAGAACAACAGGTAGGGCGGAAATTGTAAAGGCGGCAGTAGAGTGCATTGCCTATCAAATTACAGATATTGTTAAGGCTATGAGTGAAGATTCAGGCATAGAGATCAAAGAACTGCGAGTAGACGGTGGACCTACAAAGAATAAATACCTCATGCAGTTCCAAAGTGATATCTTAGGTATTTCAGTACAAGTGCCAAGCGTGGAAGAACTTTCAGGAGTTGGGGCAGCCTATGCAGCAGGCATAGCACTTGGATTTTATAATGAAGAACATATCTTTAGTCAAGTAAAAAGAACAAAGTTTTCAGCAGAGATGGATGCAGAGAAAAGAGATAAATGTTATAGCGGATGGAAAAATGCAGTTAGCCTTGTTTTGACTAAGAAATAATGCTTTAGCGGTAATAAGGAGACTTGGGTTTCCTGATTATAAAAAATTATTTAACAAATCTGGGAGGATGAAGTATGAGAATTTCTAAAAAATTATCAACAATGTTTTTAGCAGCTGCAATGACAGCAATGGTATTTGCCGGATGTGGAACCAAGACTGAACAAGCACCAGCAGCTACAACAGAAGCAGCAGCTCCAGCAGAAGAAGCTAAGCCAGCAGAGGAGGCAAAACCAGCTGAAGAGGCAGCGCCAGCAGCTTTAAAAGGCGGAGGATCTGACCTTATTGTAATTATTACTCCATCACATGATAATCCATTCTTTAAAACAGAAGCTGACGCAGCTGCAGAAAAAGCTGAAGCTTTAGGATACAAAGTTCTAGTTGTATCTCATGATGACGATGCAACTAAACAATCAGAGTTGTTTGATACAGCTATAGCACAAAAAGCGGCAGCAATTATCTGTGATAATGCAGGAGCAGATGCTACTGTTGAAGCTGTTAAAAAAGCAAGAGATGCAGGTATTCCTACATTCCTAATCGATAGAGAGATTAATGAAACAGGCGTTGCTATTTCTCAAATCGTTGCTAACAATTATCAAGGAGCTAAATTAGTAGCAGAAAAATTTGTTGAAACTATGGGTGAAAAAGGTAAATATGCTGAGTTATTAGGAAAAGAATCAGATACTAATGCAGGGGTTAGATCAAAAGCTTTCCATGAAGTTATCGATCAATATCCAGACCTTAAGATGGTTGCACAACAAACAGCTAACTGGAGCCAAACAGAGGCTTATGAAAAGATGGAAACTATTCTTCAATCTAATCCAGACATCACAGGTGTTATCTGTGGTAACGATACAATGGCTATGGGAAGTGCAGCAGCAATCAAAGCAGCTGGTTTAAAGAATGTTGCTATTATTGGTGTTGACGGAAGTAATGATGTTAGAGATGAAATTAAAGCTGGTAACATCACAGCTACAGCTCTTCAACAAGCTTACTTAATTTCTCAAATGGCAGTAGAACAAGCAGATAAGTACTTAAAAGAAGGAAGTACTGGACTTGAAGAAAAACAACTTGTAGATTGTGTTTTAATTGATAAATCAAATGCAGATAAACTTGACGTATTCAAATTAAATGAGTAAGCTTATCAAAGCGTTAAATACTTAATAACAACTAAAAACATTATTAAGGTACGATGAAATATTCGTACCTTAATTGACGAAATCTTTTAGAACGATACTCCACAGATTAACTAAAGGAAATTTTATTTTTATTTGAAATATAATCATAAGCTGTGCAATATAGTATTTTAATCATTGTAGACGATAGGTTTTTATAAGTATATAAGACTTGTAGTGAAGAAAAGAGGGAAATGATGAAAAATAAAATTTTAATCGCAGGACTTGCAAGTGTTATTTTATTATCCAGCATGACGGGGTGTGTCAAAATCGTAAAACAAGGGCAGGAAGCGACACTTACTAACGAAGTAGCTTTTGATGCAGGGACTAATGTGGCAGGTATTTGGGAATCAGCAGCTATTCCGGAACTCACGGGAAAAGCAGTAGAGCTTGGAGCACTTTTAACAGAAGCGAAAGGGGATATTGAGTCTTTAGCAGATAAATATGGCAAAAGAGCGCAGGGTGCTGATAGTGCTGTAAGCTTTACCGTGAAAGGCAGTGCAAAAGTAGAGTCTGTATTTACAGAATCGGCAGCAGGGTATATGACTATTACAGTAGATGGTTATACAGGGCCAGAAGTCCTTAAGCTTCAGACCGGATCCGTATTTAAAGGAACGGCAGTCAGAGATTCACTTGATATCATTAAATTCAACGATTATAAGAATCAAGTTGATTATGCAGCTGTTTCTACAAGCATTCACGATATGATTAAGAAAACTGTATATGGCAATGTGGATGTGAAGAGCTTAGTCGGAAAACAAATTGAATTCGTTGGCTGCTTTACTTTAAGCAAAAACGAAGAGCTTATTATTACACCTGTTACAATGACGGTGAAATAAATTTATAAAGTAATTAAGTAAAGGGGGTTCTCAGATGGAGAATCAAGCTAAAAATGTAACAAAGCCTGAAGTTTGTCTGTCTGTAGCGAATATTGATCAGATCTATCCTGGAACAAAGGCCTTGGATGATGTTTCTTTTGAAATTAAAAAAGGAAAAGTAAGTGTCCTGATCGGAGAAAATGGTGCGGGCAAATCGACACTTATGAAAATTATTGCAGGTATTGAGACGCCGTCAGCAGGTAAAATATTTATGGACGATAAAGAGGTTTCTTTTAAAGATACTACAGAAGCAAGGGCTCATGGCATTGGCATCATACATCAAGAACTAAGTTTGTTCCCAAACTTAACTGTTTATCAAAATATTTTTATGGCTAATGAAAAAACTAAAGGGAAGTTTATAGATAATAAAACACATATTGAGCTGACAGACAAGATCCTTGCAAGACTGGAACATCCTATTAATGCGAATACCTTGGTGGGGGATCTTAGAGTTGGACAGCAGCAGATGATTGAAATTGCAAGAAACCTCATTCAAGATGATCTTAAAATACTTATTATGGATGAGCCAACTTCTTCGCTTAGTGAACAAGAAGTAGAAGTACTCTTTAAAATCATGAGAGAGCTGAAGGAAGAGGGTATCTCTATCGTTTATATTTCCCATCGTTTAGAAGAAATCATGAGGATTGGAGACTATGTTACGATTCTGCGAGACGGTAGAATTGTAGCTGAGGCAGAAGTTCCTGAAATAGATATTCCTTGGATTGTTAAGCAGATGACAGGAGAGGGGAAGTCCTATCCAAAGAAACTTAGAAAAATCGATTGGAGTAAGCAAGAGGTTGTACTAGATGTAAAGAATTTGAGGCTCCCTAAAAGAGGAGGAGGATATCTTCTGAAGGATGTGGATTTCAATCTTCGCAAAGGCGAAATCCTTGGTATCTATGGGCTTATGGGAGCAGGACGTACAGAGATATTTGAATGTCTGATGGGCATACATCCAGAACATACTGGAGAGGTGACTCTAGGCGGTGAAGTGATAGATATTAAAAATATTTCAGAGCAGATTGACAGAGGTTTTGCATTAGTACCAGAGGACAGACAGCGTGAAGGACTTGTTCAGACGATGAGCATAGGTAAAAATATCTCGCTTTCAAGTCTGAAAAATTACGTTAAAGGTATTTTTATTGATAAGAAAAAAGAAGATAAAAACATCTATGAGCAAATTAAAGATATACATATTAAAGTTGCGGATAAAGATTTGCCAATTCTTTCTCTCTCCGGAGGAAATCAACAAAAGGTTGTTATTGGTAAGGGCATACTGACAGATCCTAAGATTCTTCTTTTGGATGAGCCTAGCCGTGGTATTGATATAGGAGCAAAAACAGAGGTTTTTGATATTATCAATCAATATGCAGAAAGAGGATTATCTATTATTGTTATTTCCTCTGAACTTAAAGAAATTATAGCTATTGCTGATAGGATTATGATTCTTTCAAATGGTATCAAAACTGCAGAACTCACGAGCGAGGAAGTAACAGAAGACAGTCTGGTATTAGCTTCTTATAAAGGCCATAGCGGCCACTAGGACATTCAATAAGATTGAAAAGGAGAAATTAATTATGGAAAACAAACCATCTTCAAAAAAAGTAAGTTCAAATAATTCACTTGGCATGCTTCTGTTAAAAGGCAGAACATTCATTGTGCTCATCCTACTTGTTATCTTTTTTAGTTTGGCAACACCAACGTTTTTGACAACATCAAGCTTGCTCCTTGTTGCAAAGCATGTAGCTTTATACGGTATTCTTGGTATTGGTATGACGTATGTTATTATCACAGGGGGGATCGACCTTTCTGTAGGTGCAGTTGTCGGACTTAGCGGAATGATAGCAGGGGGCCTTATTAATGAAGGGTTATCTATGTTTGGTTATACACTTTATTTTAGCATTCCGCTTGTTATTTTAATTACAGTTATCTGCGGCGCATGTATTGGTGCCCTAAACGGATTTTTAATCACAAGATTTAAAGTGGCACCATTTATTGCAACATTGGGTATTATGTACGTAGCCCGCGGGGCAGCTATGCTTCGTTCTCAAGGAAAGACTTTTGCTAATATTGTTGGTAAAGAAGCTTTAGGTAATACGGGTTTTGAGCTTTTAGGAAGAAACGTTTTAGGTATTCCAGTCGGAGCGATTATTTTGTTTGTGATTGCAGTTATAGCAGGCGTTATTCTTAAGAAGACACCTCTTGGATGGCATATTTTTTCTATAGGGGGTAATGAAAAAGCAGCAAAATTATCTGGCGTTAAAGTTAATAAAGTAAAGATTTTAGTGTACATATTCTCAGCCATTTGTGCATCAATAGTAGGTCTTATTGCAGCTGCGCAGTTAGTTGCAGCTCATCCTGCAACAGGTGAGTCATGGGAGATGAATGCTATCGCGGCAGCCGTACTTGGCGGTACATCAATGGCAGGCGGTATTGGTACAATCGGAGGAACAATCGTTGGTGCTTTCGTAATAGGTGTAATTAATGATGGGATGGTTATGTGCGGAGTATCTGAGTTCTGGCAAATGGTTATTAAAGGTTTAGTTATTATCTTTGCCGTAATTATTGACCAATTCCAACGTAACCTTCAGGCTAAAATGGCTCTTCAGCAACGTAACGAAAACAAATAAAATTTCTAGGCGGTGATAAATATGAAAAAGACAGGTATTTTAAATAGTCAGTTATCAGGATATATTGCAGCACTTGGGCACAAAGATATTTTTCTAATTGGTGATGCAGGTATGCCCATACCAAAAGGCATTCCAATTGTTGATTTAGCAGTTTGCGGTGGGGTACCCACCTTTGAACAAGTACTAAATGCAGTACTGGAAGAAACTGAGGTCGAGTTTTATTATCTAGCTGAAGAAATAGTAGAAAAGAATCCTATTTTACATCAGTACATCGGTGAAAAGCTAAAAGGTGTGGACTCAAAAATGATGCCGCATACTGAGTTTAAAACATTCACTAAAGAGGTAAAGTTCGCCATCAGAACAGGTGAATTCACTCCTTATCCCAATATCATTTTAACAGCAGGCGTTGCTTTCCCAGCTTAAAAGCTAGATCCTATCTATTTTATATAAAAAAATTAAATACAGCCAGGCAGCAACTAAAATTAAGAGATAAAGTTGCTGCCTGGCTGTATTGGTTTATAACCTAGAAAAGCATAGCCGCATAGATAAGATCTAGATAGATATTTAGACAAAGCATTAATGGAATTTCATTATATGAAATGATAAAACATAAAATGAAATAAATGTTGACTATTTGATTAGGTAAGCGTATAATAACTATATAAGAAACACAATTTCATATAATGAAACAAGGGGGATTTGTACATGGATATTCGTTACGGAGCTAATCAAAAAGATGCTAAATATTACACTACAGAAGAGCTAAGAGAGGAATTCTTAGTTGAAAACCTATTTATAGCAGGTGAAAAAAATATGGTATATAGCCATATTGATAGAATTATCGTTGGGGGTGTAACACCTACTGATAAAGCTATTGAGCTTGCAGATGGGGTAGACACAATGAAAGAGTTAGGAACAAATTCTTTTCTAGAAAGAAGAGAGCTTGGTATCATTAACATCGGAGCTGCGGGTAAAGTAGTAGTTGATGGAGTAGAGTACAATCTTGGCAATAAAGATGCTTTATATGTAGGAAAAGAAACAGCTAAAGTAGAATTTGTAAGTGATGACGCAGCAAATCCAGCTAAGTTCTACCTTAACAGCGCGCCAGCACATACTGTATACCCAACAAAACATGTAAGCATGAAAGATGCTAGAAAAGTTACTTTAGGAGATCAGGCTACTGCAAATAAAAGAACTATATTCCAGCTTCTTCATCCAGATGTATTACAGAGCTGTCAGTTAATGATGGGACTTACTATGTTAGAAGAAGGAAGCGTATGGAATACAATGCCTTCTCATACCCATGAACGAAGAATGGAAGTTTACTTATACTTTGATATAGCGGATGACTCAGTCGTATTCCACTACATGGGAGAACCAACACAAACACGTCATATTGTTATGCAAAATGAGCAAGCTGTTATTTCACCTAGCTGGTCTATTCACTCAGGATGTGGAACTAAAAACTATACGTTTATATGGGGTATGGTCGGAGAAAATAAAACATTCGATGATATGGATCATATTAAAACACCAGATTTAAGATAATCAAACTATTGAAGGAGCGATGAATATGAATAATATATTAAATAAGTTTTCACTTGAAGGCAAAGTAGCTATCGTAACAGGAGCTTCAACGGGACTTGGACAAGGGATTTCATTAGGACTTGCTAGTGCAGGTGCAAATATTGTAGGGGTTGACTATGTTGAAATGCCGGAAACAGAAGAAAAAGTTAAAGCATTAGGCAAAGACTTTTTAGGCGTAACAGCTAACCTGCTTTCAATAGAACCAGTACAAGGCATTATTGATCAGGCTGTAGCCAAATTTGGCAAGGTAGATATACTTGTTAATAATGCGGGTATTATCAGACGCTGTGATGCGATAGACTTTACAGAAAAAGATTGGGATGATGTTATGAACATCAATATCAAAACTGTATTTTTCTTTGCACAGGCTGCAGCAAAACAATTCATTAAACAAAACAGCGGCGGCAAAATTATTAATATTGCTTCTATGTTATCTTACCAAGGGGGGATCAGAGTACCTTCTTATACATCAAGCAAAAGTGGCGTTATGGGTGTAACAAGAGCCTTAGCTAATGAATGGGCGAAACACAATATTAATGTTAATGCAATCGCACCAGGGTACATGGCAACTAATAACACAACCGCATTAAGAGATGATGCAGATAGAAGTGCAAGCATATTAGAGAGAATTCCAGCAGGTCGTTGGGGAACACCAGACGATGTATCTGCACCAGCAGTATTTTTAGCATCAGAGGCATCAGACTATATTAATGGTTATACTGTAGCAGTAGATGGCGGCTGGTTAGCAAGATAAATAAGGGTGAATAAATAGCTTAACAAGGCTGACAAAACGATTTGTCAGCCTTGTTGTTTTGAAAAAGTTCCTATATTATAATAGATATAAATAATAAAGAAAGATAGGTTATACCATGGCTAAAGGCACACTTCAAACTGTAGACCGGGCGCTGCAGCTCTTAGAGATTGTATCGGAGTATCCGCAAGGGCTGTCTACAAAAGAGTTAGAGAATTTATTGGAGCTTAATAAAGTTACAACACACAGGCTGCTGGCAACTTTAGAAAATAGAGGTTTTTTGGAAAGAAGGGGAAGTAATTATATTGTAGGTCTTAAAATGGTTGAATTAAGCAGCATGAAACTTAACAATATAGAACTTAAAACAGAAGCGGATCCGTATCTTAGACAACTCGTCAACATTTTAAAACTGCCTGTTCAAATGGCTATTTGTGAGCAATCAGAAGCTATCTTTATTGAAAAGATTCAGACTGTTAATAGCTTCAGAATGTACTGTCAAATAGGAAAAAGAATTCCTTTATATTGCTCGGGTGTAGGTAAAGTCTTACTTATGCAGGAAGAAGATGAGACTATCCTTGCTAAACTTTCTAAAATAACTTTTGAAAAATTTACACCGAACACTTTAGAAACACCTATGCAGGTTTTAGAAGAAATTAGAGTGGCGAGAAAAAATGGGTATGCTATAGATAATGCAGAGCACGAAAGCGATATTTTTTGCATAGCGGCACCTATTTACGACTATAGAGGAAAGATTATTGCAGCTATTAGTATCGCAGGAGAAAGCAAGACATTTATAGAACAGCCAACAGATGAGTGTATCACTCTAGTAAAACAAACAGCAATGGACATATCTGCAAGATTGGGATATAAAATCACAGGCAGGCCTTAAACGGCCTGCCTTTTTCTAATTTTGACACTTGTTTAAATTGAATATATAATTATTATACAGGTATAGAGTTATGTTGTTTATGTACAATAGTATATAAGAGGTTAACTTTATATCCAGAACATAACTTTTATATTGAAAGGACTATCTACAATGATAAGCTTTAAAGATTTCTGGCTGCATTTATCAATAAAAATTAAACTTTTGACATATTTTTTTATTGTCATTGCGATGATAAGCCTTTTTAACTTATATTTAAATAATAATAACTATACGATTATTGATCAGTTTGATGCTACTATGACTAATTATTATAGTATTAATCGTCTATTAGTCTTTACTGAAGAAAACAAGAAATCTGTTACAAAGTATTTGCGTGAGAAAACAGAACAAGATAAAGTGAACTATGAACTTCAAAAAAAGGAAATCATGAGGCTTATTTCACAACTTGAACACAGGTTAGTTTCATTAGATGCATATTTTATTATCAATGCAATAAAGAATTCATCAGAGGTTATGTATGGGAAATGGGATCAAGCTATAGAGGAACGGGGTCAAAATATCTCGACATACTTTAATGCGTATTATGAAGGTGAGCGTATTGGGCAATATATGAATACCTATGTTGAGGATTTACTTTATATAAGTTTACAAGAAGGTAATGAACTCTACAATAAATTAGCTAAAGAAGCACAAATCATGAGGCAGATCTCAATTCTTCTTATTATATTTAGTGCCTTTTTTGCCATGTTTATTGGTTTCCTATTTGTTAATTCATTTATTAATCCAATCAAAAAATTAGCAGATACATCCATGCGTATTTCCGCGGGAGACTTAGAGGTTGAAGAAGTAACGATTGTGTCAAAAGATGAAGTCGGCATACTAGCTGATTCATTTAACACTATGAGTTTAAGTATTCAGCGCTATGTTAATGATTTAAAAGAAAAGGTGGTTATCGAAAAACGACTTCATGAAGAAGAATTAGAAGTGGTGCGAATGGAACAACTTCTCAAAACTTCTCAGTTTGAAGCCCTGCAGTCTCAGATCAATCCACATTTTCTATTTAATACCTTAAATACCATATCAAGAACAGCTATGTTTGAAGAAGCAGGAGATACACTAAAGCTGATACAAGCCTTATCTAACCTTTTTAGGTATAAGCTAAGGAATCAAGCGGCAGTTATTCCTCTAAAAGAAGAATTGTGGATGGCGAAGGAGTATATTTATTTACAAAAGTCTAGATTTAAAGAGCGATTAACCTATGAAATCATAGTCGATGAAAGGTATCAAATGGTCAGTGTCCCCATTTTTATGTTACAGCCAATTATAGAAAATGCTATTATTCATGGTATTGAACATAAAGTAGAGGGGGGGAAACTACGTATAAAAGTTACGAGCAGGTATATTGATAAAAAAGAGATCATTATGCTTAGAATAACAGATACAGGAGTTGGCATGAGTAAAAAACGGCTTGAAGAAGTTTTAAGTTTCAAAGATAGTTCTCACCGCAGTATTGGTGTCAGCAATGTTTATCATCGATTTATGATGATGTACAATCAGCAAGGGAGCTTTAAAATGATGAGCAAAGAGGGCTTTGGTACCTGTACGGAATTTAAGTTTGAAAGGAATGAACTTGATGGAAAAATATAAGATACTCATTGTTGATGATGAATCTATTGAGCGGGATGCTATTAAGTTTATATTAAAAAAAGAAGCACCATTTGAATTTGAACTTTTTGAAGCAGTAAATGGACAGGATGCTATTTCAAATGCTGCACTTCATTCACCTGATATTATTTTAATGGATATTCAGATGCCAGGACTTAATGGGATTGAAGCTACCAAAGTTATAAAAAAGATATTGCAGGATAGTAAGATTATTTTTCTCACAGCCTATGATCAGTTTGACTATGCCCATGAAGCCATAAAATTGGGTGTTCAGGACTTTATTCTAAAACCTGCAACGAATGAACGTTTTATAGAGGTTATTAGGAAAACGGTTGAGGTTCTTAAATCTGAAAAAGAACAAAAGCTGCGTAAAGAAGAAATGAAGTCCAAACTTGAGCAAGTCACTAAGTATTTAGAAAATGAATTTCTTACCTCTCTTATTAATGGAGATATTGAGGAGGGTCAAGGTAAAGAGTACTTAGAATTTAACAGAGTCAATTTTAAATGGGGAATGGGCATTGTTATTAGTACAAAAGCAGATCCGGAAGCCGTACCATCTATGCTGCGCTTACAAATGCTTAGAAAAAGGTTTTTAGAAAAATTAGAGACGAGACTTAATATGATGGTAAATCATAAATATTCCATTATACTTAAAGATTATATTTATCTTTTCGTTTTAGGAGATACCCAAAATGAACTTCTGCAAGTTCAGCAAAAAATCAGAGAAGCCATTAATGAAATAAGTACTTCTTTTGCCAAAGAGCATCAATTTTATGCTGATTTTGGTATTGGAGACCCATGCAATAAGCTCGACTGTTTGTGGAAATCTTTTTGGTCCGCAAAGGGGAATTGCAATAAACGCCAGCCTATAAAAGAGTCTATAAGCGAGCAGCATTTAAAGGCTTTGGTTAAAAGTTTAAATGATCAAGATGAAGCCAGCTTTACCCGCTATATTGAACTTGTTTTTAATGATATTTCTCAACCCTCACAAACGATTGAGCATTTGCGTATCAAACTCTATGAGCAGTTTATTCTTATCAGGGACTGGCTTTCTGATAAAATCCTTGACGCCCCGCTGCATACCTTCGATCTTTTTAACCAAACCATGCAAATTAACACTGAACATGAGGCGAAATGCTTACTAAGGGACTTTTGTCATCAATATATGGAGAAGATTAATAAGCAAAAAACAGATAAGTCTTCCATTATTTTAGATCAACTGATTGTTTATATTAATATGCACTACGCAGAAAACCTAACCCTCGATCAGCTTTCTTCTGTATGTTATTTAAGTCCAAGCTATATTAGTAAGGTGTTTAAAAAACATCTTAATACTAACTTTATTGATTATTTAAGCTCGGTGAGAATTAGAGTTGCCAAACGTTTAATGAAAAATCCAGAACTTTCTATGAAGGAAATCAGCTCTGAAATAGGATATGTTGATCCGAATTATTTTACAAGAGTTTTTAAAAAGTATGAAGGCATAACACCTTCGGAATATCGCAGCAAGTTTTATGCTTATGAGAGTTTCCAAAAGGGGGATGAAGACAATTAAAAGGTTAATCATAGTCGTAATAGGGCTTTTAATTTTTGGGGGCTGTCAAAGCCACATATCTAAACAAGAAAAAAGTAAACCGGCAGTCTATTTTAGATTAGCGGAGATTCATCCTCCAGATCATCCAACAACCCAAGCGGATAACGAATTTGCACGCTTAGTACAAGAAAGAACAAACGGGCGTGTTGTTATTAAAGTTTATGATAGTCAAAAGCTGGGTCCTGAAATGGAAGTTTTAGATCAAATTCAGTTTGGGGCTATAGACTTTGCTAGAGTAAGTACGGGAACAGTAGCAGAAATTTCTCCTCAGCTTAATGTGCTTCAGCTTCCTTACATTTATCGAGATAGTTACCATATGTGGCGGGTATTAAACAGTGAGGTAGGCGATTTTTTCCTAGAAAGTATTAAAGATAAAAAGCTTATTGGCCTAACTTGGTATGATGCGGGGGCGCGCAATTTTTATAATAGCGTAAGAGAAATAAGGAACCTAGATGATTTGGAAGGACTGAAGGTCAGGGTTATGGAGAGTCAGCTTTTGGTAGATATGGCAAAAGCCTTGGGGACATACGTTATCCCTATGTCTTATGGAGAAGTATATAGTGCTATGCAAAGGGGCGTTATTGATGCTGCAGAAAATAATTATCCTAGTTATGATACCTCTCTCCATTATGAAGTTGCAAAATATTATACGGTAGATGAGCATGTAAGAATACCAGAAATATTAATTGCGAGCCAAAAAATACAAGATCGTATAGCAGAGGCAGATTTAGAAATCATTAAAGCCTGTGCCAAGGAATCTCAAGCGTTTCAAAGAGAAAAATGGCTTATCAAGGAAAAAGAATCCGAACTGAAGCTGAAAAAGGCTGGCGTTATCATAACTGAGATAGAAAGCCGTAGTGAGTTTGAAGAAGCTGTCAGGCCCCTGTATGACCAATATGCCAGCAGCTACTTAGAGATTATTAAGCAAATTCAAGAGATGGAATAATATAAGTCTTTGGACGAAATAATGCTATTATTGCAAGATCGTCTTGCTGTAGTTTAAGAAATAGCAGGCTGTTTTTAAAAGTATATAAGATAGTCATGCTGATAACCAGATTATTTATTGTGGGCTAAAAACATTTTTTGTATCATAAGTATATAAGCTAGAACATTGGTGTTTAATTATTGAATAAACAGCAGTGTTTTGTGGAAGACTTCAGTTGTAATGTAACAGAGTTATATTAAACAACAAGTTTATCCGTATATTTATAGGAGGGGTAGTATGAATAAGAAAATAGCAGCAATATTATTAAGTGGTTTATTAGCAGTTTCATTTTCAGGTTGTGGTCTGAAATCACCAGAGGCACCAGCACCAACGGCGCCAGCAGCAACAGAAGAAGCAAAGCCAGAAGAAACAAAGCCAGCAGAAGAGGCAACAGCAGCAGAACCAGAGGTTACTCTTGTATATGCAGAAGTTAATCCACTAGATACTATTGTTGGACAAACAGATACTTTCTTCCAAGAAAAAGTTGCAGAACTTTCAGGTGGAAAGATTAAGATTGATGTTCAGGCAAGCGGCGTTTTAGGATCAGAAAATGATGTACTTGATGCTATGCTTGGCGGAGGCGGAACAATTGATATGTCTCGTATCTCAGCGTTTGGTCTTACAAGCTACGGCGGAGAAAAATCAAAATTGCTTTCTATTCCTTATACATTTGTAAACCGTGAGCATTTCTGGAATTTTGCTACATCTGATTTAGCACCTGAATTCCTTGTAGAGCCACATGAGAATGGCAGCGGTGTAAGAGGTTTATTCTATGGAGAAGAAGGTTTTCGTCATTTCTTTACAGTTAAACCAGTTAACAAACTTGAAGATTTAAAAGGTATGAAACTTAGAGTAGCAAATGACCCTATCATGAATGGTATGGTAGAAGGACTTGGTGCTTCACCTACAGTTGTATCTTTCGGTGAACTTTATTCTGCACTTCAAACAGGGGTAGTAGATGGTGCAGAGCAACCTATCGCTAACTACAAATCAAATGCATTCCAAGAAGTTGCACCAAACATGATTCTTGATGGTCATACACTTGGCGCAATCCAAGTAATTATTACAGATGAGGCTTGGGATGGACTTACAGAAGAGCAACAAAAGATTCTTATGGAAGCTGGTAAATTAGCATCAGAATTTAACAGACAAATTTCTGAAGAAGCTGAAAATAAAGTATTAGAAGAGTTAAAAGCAGGCGGTACTAATATTGTAGAAGTTAAGGACATCGCACCTTGGCAAGCAGCAGTTAAAGCTACAATTGAGTCTGCATCAAAAGACAATGCTGAACTGTATCAAAAAATTCTTGACATGAAATAAGATTTACAAGCAGTATTATAGGCTGTTTTTATAGGCACAGAGGAGGATCAAAACCTTTGTGTCTAAATTTTTAAGGAGGTAAGATATGCCTAGTATTTTTAACACAATTGATAAGATTAAACCTGCATATGATATGGTATATAAGGTCGTCCTTTTATTATGTAAGTTGCTTTTAGTAGTAGATATTGCCATTACTAGCATGGCAGTAGTTGGCAGATACACGCCAATTATTCCGGATCCAGCATGGAGTGAAGAGGTTGTTTTAACTTGTATGGCCTATATGGCAGTTCTTTCTGCGGCTTTAGCCATTAGAAGAGGGGCACATATTCGTATGACAGCATTTGATAGTTATTTACCTAAGAAGGTGGTAACTTCTCTAGATATCCTTTCAGATCTTGCAGTTTTTGCACTTGCTGTAGTGATGATAGTAGTAGGATGGAAATATGCAACAGTAATCGGTGGAAGAGGATCTTATGTAAGTATGCCAGGTGTTTCAAAGTTCTGGATGTATTTCCCGGTTCCCCTTGCTGGTATAGCTATGGTTATTTTTGAGATAGAGGCACTATATAATCACATTAAAGGACTTTTTGTAAAGGAGGGAAATAAATAATGAGTGCTGAAGGTATGGCAATATTGATTTTGCTCGGTAGTTTTTTCGTCATGGTATTTTTAAGATTTCCTATTGCTTATGCAGTAGCGCTTTCAGCTTTATTTTCTCTTTTGTACCAAGGACTTCCGCTTGCAACTATTGCGCAGCAGATGGTAAAAGGGATTAGTTCTTTCAGTCTTATGGCAGTGCCTTTCTTTATTACAATGGGAGTGCTCATGGGATCAGGCGGGATCTCTGAAAAACTGATTGCACTGGCGAATGCTTGTGTTGGCTGGATGCGAGGAGGTATGGCGATGGTAAATATCGTTGCATCATACTTCTTTGGAGGCATTTCAGGTTCTGCAGCAGCAGATACTGCATCTCTTGGTAGTATCTTAATTCCTATGATGGTAGAAGAAGGATACGATGATGACTTTTCAACAGCGGTTACCATTACTTCATCCTGCGAAGGACTTTTGGTTCCACCAAGTCATAACATGGTTATTTATGCAACTACTGCAGGTGGTATTTCTGTAGGAAGCCTTTTCCTTGCAGGTTATCTGCCAGCTGCAATACTAGCGGTATCCTTAATGATAGGCTCTTATATCATTTCTGTTAAGAGAAACTATCCAAAAGGGGCACCATTCAGCTTAAAGAATCTATTAAGGCAACTTAGTGTTTCGTTTTGGGCGCTTGCAGCTGTTCTAATCGTTGTAGTAGGTGTAGTTGGAGGAGTTTTCACAGCTACAGAATCGGCAGCTATTGCAGTTATTTATAGTTTAATTGTAAGTGTATTTATTTATAAAGGGCTTGACTGGAAAGGTGTTTGGCGAGTTCTTGGAGATTGTGTGGATACACTCGCTATCGTACTTATTCTGATTGCAACGTCTAGCATCTTTGGATTCTGTCTGACACGTTTGGGTGTTCCAACACTAGCCGCAAATGCAATTGTTACTCTTACAGATAATCCAATTCTTTTAGCAATACTTCTAAACGTTATCCTTTTAATTCTTGGATGTATTATGGATATGTCTCCAATTATACTAATTGCTACACCGATTTTACTTCCAATTGCAACTTCAATCGGTATTGACCCTGTTCAGTTTGGTATTATGATGGTCTTAAACTGTGGTATTGGTCTTTTAACACCACCTGTTGGTGCGGTATTATTTATCGGTTCTGCAGTTTCTAAGGTATCGATGGAACGCGTTGTAAAAGCTACACTGCCATTTTATTTATGTATGATTATTACGCTTTTACTTATTACCTTTATCCCAGGAATCAGTTTATGGATTCCAGCGTTATTTAGCTAGAGACAACTATGAAATATAAGTTTACTTATCAAACAACAGCTTTGGATCTTTGGCAGTTATCCATGTACGGGATTTATGGATCAATGGCAGGGTTATGTAATGTTATATTTACTGTTGCCATGGTACTGCTAAGTACAAAGCTTTGGGAAGATGCAAGCATCTTTGTGAAAATGTTTTTGGTTATCGGAATCTGTTTATTCACGGTTATTCAGCCTTTAGCTATTTATATGCGAGCAAAAAGACAGGCGCTGCGTCTTCCTAAAGATATGAAGATAGAGTTTGACGATAAAGGCATCCATATAAAAACTGAAAAGCAAAGTTCAGATTTGAAATGGAGTACGATAAAAGGTATATCAAAAAAACCGACTATGGTGGTTATTCGTTCAACGACTAAACATGGCTTTGTACTAACGAATAAGGTTTTGGGAAAACAAAAAGAAGCCTTATATAACTATGTAGTTTCAAAGATTCAAGGTTGAAAGAGGATATAATTATCTATTATATAAAGATGAAGCTGTATTTACAGAATATGTATTTACGGCTTTGTTTTTGATATGACCAGCATGTGTAAAATTTTATATAGACATTGTTTTGGGGATTGTATGTGTTTTTATAAGCCTTGCTAAGAAATTTAGACTATGAGGAGGAGAAATTATGGTAATTAAAGAAAATGATGCAAAAGTAACTGTTTTAAATGACCTTGCAACACGTACCTTAATGGTTCATAATGATAAATTAATGATGGTTCGTTTTGATTTTAAAAAAGGTGGTATTGGTGAGCCACATAGCCATGACGTTCATGATCAAGTAGGCTATATTTTGTCAGGAAAATTTGAGCTTATGTGCAATGGTGAGACGACAATTGTAACCGCTGGAGATTCTTATGTAGCGAATCCTGGTGTTGTTCATGGGGTTGTTGCCCTAGAAGATGGTGCAATATTAGATGTCTTTACGCCTATTAGGGATGAATTTATTCCTAATTAATTTTTATCTCTAGGATATTATTTTTTATTGAAGTCATAGTACATGAAAACTTTATTAAACAAAATAAAACAACAGGCAGACCTTAAGAGGTCTGCCTTATTTAGTTTACAGATTATTTAAGCATTATTTATAGATAATTTAAAAATTTTTGGTAAATAACTACTATATTTTGTAATTTTATAAAAAAAATATTGTAATTGTCATAAAAATGATATAAAATTACAAAAAGAAAACGTTTTAGTAAAAAGATTTAGTAAAAAGATTTCTCTAGGAGGGGATTAAGATAAAAGTTAATAGTAAACCCACACTTAAAGACATAGCTGAAAGATTGAATGTATCTGTGGGTACAGTACATAGAGCTATTTATAATAAAGCAGGAGTAAGTGAAAAAGTAAGAGCAGCTATACTTGAGGAAGTTGAAAGGTGTAATTTCCAAGTAGATACAGCGGCATCAGTACTAAGGCGTAATGAAGTCAATATAGCTGTAGTTCTTCCAATCGCAACAGGCGAAGGGAGATATTTCTTTGAAAGCCTATGGGAGGGGGCAAAGGAGATTGAAAAAGAACTTAAGAAATCTAAGGTTAACTTTCATTTTATTCCAATGGAAAATGATATTAATGATCAAAATAGAGTACTTGCGAAGCTTTATGATGAAAATGCAGACCAGCTGCACGGGCTCTTAACCATTGCATGGGATGAAGATGGTGCAGTTGAATGGATTAATCGTTATTCCAATAGAGGGGTGCCTGTAGTATTAGTTAACACAGATGCGAAAAATAGTAAGCGCATTTGCTATGTTGCAGCACCAAACCGTAAATCAGGCCAATTGGCAGGAGAGGCTATGTGCAAGTTTATAGGGACTGGTACTGGGAAAATAGTAGTACTTGCTGGGAAAGAAAATATACATAGTCATAAGGTGTCTGTTGAAGGTTTTGAGAGTTATGTAAACGATTTTAAATCAGAGTGCGAAATGTTAAAAATATATGGGTTTGGGGAGCAAAAGCTTAAAGATAAATTAATTAAAATGCTGAAAGAAAATGGAGATGTTACAGGCATTTTTTCCTGTAATGCAAGAAATACTTATGTTTTATGTAAGGTTATAAAAAGTTTAAACTTATCAGGGAAAATCTCAGTTGTTGGAACAGATGTATTTAAGGAGATTTTAGAGTTTTTTGATGATGGGACACTTACTGCATCTATTTATCAATACCCTAAACTCCAAGTCATGAAAGCACTCCAAATCTTATATGATTATATTGCATTTAATACTGAATGCAATCCCATAGAGCAAGTACCTATTGGGCTTGTTATGAAAAGTAATTACGAATATTACTTATAATAAAGTTTTTTAAACTAAGCAGTTTAAAGATAAATATTTACACATTATGAGGAGGGTATTAGAATGAAAAAACTTACGTCTTTATTATTAGCCATGGCATTTGCAACGATGACATTTACAGGCTGTGGCGGAGCAAAACCAGCAGCAGAAACTAGCAAGACAGAGGCTGCAGCACCAAAGGCAGAAGAAGCAAAAACTGAAGAGGCAGCAGCACCTGCTGATAAAGCAGCAGCTCCAGAACTTGTACTTAAATATGGGGAGTTAAATCCAGAAACACATCCGATGGCTGAAGGGGCAAAAGAGTTTGCACGCCTTATCTCAGAAAAAACAAACGGGCGTATCCAAATAGATACTTATTTTGCAGGACAACTTGGAGACGAAAAAACTATGATGCAAAGTCTTCAGATGGGCGCTGTAGATATGTTTAGAGGAAATGTTGTTTCTATGGGAGACTTTGGGGCAAAACCAATGAGTGTATTAGGGTTACCTTATGTTTTTAGAGACTTAGATCATCTTTCTAAAGTACTTAGAAGTGATATCGGGATTAATCTTTTAGATGAAGTTCAAAAAGCTGGTACACAAATGGTAGCTATTGGTTATATGGAAGAAGGACCTAGAAATATGTTTTTCACTAGTAAAAAAGTAACAAAGCTTGCAGACTTAAAAGGGTTAAAAATAAGAGTGCCAGAGACACAACTTATGATGGATACGATAAAAGCTTTAGGTGCTAGTCCAACACCAATTTCCTATGCTGAGCTTTATACTTCACTTCAGACAGGTGTTGTTGATGGGGCCGAGAATGGCATAACAGGTTATGCGACTAACAACTTCAATGAAGTTGCTCCAATTTTTGTAAAAGATGCACATACTTTTGGGACGGGGTTAATGCTTGTTTCAGAAAAAACATGGAATAAGATTTCAGATGAAGATAAAGCAATATTTAAAGCAGCAGCTACAGAAGCTATGGACTATGTACTTGAAGGAACTAAGGAAAAAGAAGAACAATACTATAAGGATGTTGTAGCTAAAGGAGCAGAAATCATTGAACTAACAGATCAAGAAGCATGGCAAGAAGCTGCAAAACCTGTACTTGAAACATATGGTAAAGACTATATGGACCTTATTGAACAAATAAAAGCAGTTAAATAACTTACATACATAGAAGGCAGGCCGCTGCGCCTGCCTATATTTTTTAAACAATAAGCTTTTATAGATTTGAGAAAGGGGATATGACAATGAGTAAGATTGCAGATGGTTTTTTTAAAGCAGTTATGTTTGTATGTCAGATATTCATGGCTGCACAAGTTCTGGTAGTAGCTTATGTATTTTTTGGTCGTTATGTTTTTGGTAATACTCCGGGGTGGGGGGAGCCAGTTGCTTTAATGTGCCTTGTATGGATGTGTATTCTTAGTTCAGCTCTAGCTGTCAGAGATGATTCACATCTTCGTATGAGTATTATTGATGATTTTTTATCTAAGAAGAGTTTACTATTTTTAGATTATCTTACAATGGCAGTTACAGCTGTCTTCGGAATCTTTATGATTTATGCAGGAACACAGCTTACTATGTTAGCATCTAAAAATATTATGCCAGGTCTTTATATTGCTACAAGCTGGATGACTCTTGTAGTACCAATAACAGGCTTTGCTTATTTTCTTGCAATTATTGATAGATTGAGGGGGATGAAAAAATGACACCAGAAGTTATTGCTGCTTTTTTGCTTGTAGGTCTTTTTCTAGGACTTATTGTATTAAGAGTACCTATGGTCTTTGCAATCGGATTTGCAACACTTGTAACGACTATTTACCTTAAAATGCCTGTTATGATGATGGCTCAAAATATCGTAAAGGGTATCAATGTATATACAATTCTTGCTGTACCTTTCTTCATTCTAGCAGGAGAGATGATGGGTGCAGGTGGTATTTCCAAGCGTCTTATTGCCTTATCTAATGCGTTGGTTGGTTGGATCAGAGGCGGTCTTGCAATGGTTAATATTGTAGCATCTGTATTCTTTGGAGGGATTTCAGGTTCATCAGCAGCTGATACAGCATCTATCGGACCTATTCTTATTCCTATGATGGAAGACCAAGGCTATGACCTAGATTTTTCAACCAATGTTACAATGGCTAGCTCAGTTCAAGGAATCCTCATTCCGCCTAGTCAAAACATGGTTATCTTTTCACTTGTTGCAGGGGGCGTGTCTATAGGTAAGCTCTTTATGGGTGGGCTTGTGCCAGGGCTAGTACTTGCTATTGCACTTATGATTTATAGTTACTACATAGCTGTTAAAAAAAACTATCCAGTAAGCAGCACATTTGATATCAAAAATATAGGTAGAACATTTGTAGATGCAATTTGGGGGATTATTACAGTATTTATTGTTGTATTTGGTGTTATTTCAGGGGTGTTTACAGCGACAGAGTCAGCGGCTATAGCAGTTTTGTGGGCATTCATTGTAACCTTCTTTGTGTATAGAGAAATACCTATCAAAGAACTGGGTGGTATCCTTAGCCGTTCACTAAAAACACTTTCAACTGTCCTAATTCTTATGGGAACAGCAGGTTCATTTGGATGGATGCTTACGTATTTAAGAGTACCTCAGATGATTGCGGATTCACTTTTTTCAGTTACTGATAATAAAATTATTATTTTACTTATGCTCAATGTACTTTTATTATTCCTGGGGATGTTAGTTGATATGGCTTCTATTATCCTGATCGTTACACCAATTCTGCTTCCTATTGCAGCATCTATAGGTATGGATCCTGTGCATCTGGGGGTCATGATGGTACTTAACTTAGGGATTGGTCTTCTTACACCTCCTGTAGGAACAACATTATTTATTGGTAGTGCAATTTCTGGAATTAAAATAGAAAAACTAGCTAAATCTATGCTGCCATTTTATGCTGTTATGGTCATTGTACTATTACTTATTACTTTTATTCCTGGCATTGTTATGACATTACCAAACCTTATTTTCGGATAAAACAGTAAAAGGAAGGTCTTAAGTGCCTGTCTATATTTTTACATTGGATGATAGTATAATTAAGGAGATGATCTGTAATGACACCGAGAGAACGATTGCTATATGTCATGAATGGTGGAATACCTGACAGAGTACCCGTCAGTCCATTTGTGCAAGAAGAATTTCTTTCCTATTATTTTAATAAGAGTAATACAGATAGACTTATAGATGCGGTTAAATGTGCAGAAGAGTTAGATTTTGATCTTATTACAAAACAGTACATTTATGCAGCACCTTATTTTATGATGAAAAGCTATCCAAATTGGGAGATAGAGACTTCGACAGAAAAAAAAGATGGTAATATCTATAAAATAACAAAAGTCAAAACGCCATCGAGAGAGCTAAGGCACGTGGAAGGGGCCCCTTATATCGAACAGTCTATTACAGGTATTCACTTTAGTACAATAGAATATCTTATTAAAGATGAGAACGACTTTGAAGCTTTTAGGAAGTATTGCCCAGAAATGGGTAAACAAGTTGCTAATGAAATTATAGAAGCTGGGAAGTTTGCGACAAAGTATATTGGAACACGCGGAATTAACTGTCCATGGGCTATTGGCAGTGTGTATAACCTCGTATCTACTTACATGGATGTACAGCAGCTTATGATGGATGCACTTGTTGAAGAGGATTACTATAAAACTTATATGAACTTTTTTGCTGATATTGTAGCTAAAAATTATGAGGTTTTCGCTCAGAGTGATTATGACTGCGTAGGTATACAGGGGAATATTGCAAATGGTTCTATGATGGGTGAAGACTTCTTTAATGAACATGTTCTTCCATATGAAAGAAGAACGCTTGATATTTTAAATGCAGTAAAAAAGCCAAGTATTTATCATAATTGTGGGAACGCAAAGTCTTTATACCCTTGCTATAAGGAGCTAGGTATTACTGCGTGGGAAACGATTGCACCGCCTCCTCAAGGAGACAATAACTTGGCTGAAGTAAAAGAGTATTTTGGAAGTTCCCTTATACTTTGTGGTGGACTTGACCAAATTAATTTCTTGAAAGAAGCAACGCCAGAAGAAGTTGAAAATGCAGCTGCGGCAGCTACTGAGATAGGAAAACCAGGTGGATACTATATCTTTGCTGCATCAGATTATCTTGAAAAAAATACACCTATAGAAAATATCAAGGCTATGATCAGAGGCTCTAAAGCAGCTGGAAAATACTAATGAATGTAAATTGAAAGAAATATATAATGAAATAACCTAATCGTTATTTATACGGTTGAAATAGTAGCTAATAATTGGAGTGTTGCAAATGGAGAGTAATACAAAAGAAAATAAGTTTGATATCAATTGTGCAGACTCACAAAGTACAGTTGTAGAGCCAATGAGAATAGATCAATTTGATTTAGATGCTTATCATGATTATGAAGCAGCATTATTAGAACGTAATAAAAAATTTTGCCAAGAAAAATCAGGCATACAAATTTATAGACGTTTTAGGGCTGACAAAGTTTTTTATGACGGCTGCAAAGATATGAAGTTATCTTTGGAACTTCAGCTTTCTGCCTTAAACCAAAGTATGAAGTATAAAGCAGATATAGCTAATTTTCTCGAGCCATGGTATGGAATAGGATATATAGCTTCTGCTTTTGGAGGAGACTATACATGGACTCCGGGGCAAGCACCAGCAGTTCATCCAAAGTTTAAAACAGTATCGGAAGTTATAAATGCGGATTATCAGCCAATTGTAAATACAGCTATTGGAAAGCATACGCTTAATATGATTGAATACTTTCTTGATCAGACTAAAGGGAAAATTCCTATTTCTTATAGTGATGTTCAGTCTCCGCTTAATATGATGTCTTACCTTTTGAATATTACAGACTTGTTTATGGAAATGTATGATGATCCTAATGGGTTTAAAGAGGCTACAGCTCTTGTAACTAAGCTCGCTATTGATTTCTTAAAAGAGCAAAAAGAGCTTATTGGAGACTGTTTAGCAAGTCCAGGACATGGTTTTGCCAGCAGCAGGGTCTTCAGTGGAGTTGGGCTTAGTACGGATAATATATTAATGGTATCTTCTGAGGATTATAAAGAGTTTGTGAAGCCATATGACGAAAAGATGGGAGAAGCTTTGGGCGGTCTCGTATTCCACTCCTGCGGCAATTGGACAGAGAAAATAGACTTAGTCAAAAGTTTTAAAAATATCCTGACAGCTGACGGGGCTTTTTCACCTCAAACAGATCCAAGTTTTAATGACCCTGGCATATTTGGGGAACGTTTAAAAGGAAGCGGTATTGTGCTTAATGCAAGGATAGTAGGAGATGAGCAAACGATAATAGATGCTGCAGACCATTTTATTTATAAAGATATGAAATCTATTATTGTAACTTATTGTAAATCACCGCAGGAACAAGAATATGTTTATGACTGTTTACATGAAATGGCCAAAGCGAGACACTGTTAAATTATATATAAATATAAAAAATCATAGGAGGTATTTATGATTAAGAAAGATATTACATTTCATCCCAAATGGTGGTACAAAAATGCAGGCATTCATTTTAATGAGGAATTTTTTAACGAGCCAGACTATAGAATAGAGAGCGACATTAAAATGCGTAAGGCGCTATATGAACGATTTGGAAAGTATGGGATAGGAGAAAAAGACCCAAAGCCAAGACCAATTATTGGGACTAATCTGCTCGCAGCAGGTTATCTTCATTCTCAAATTTTGGGTTGTTCTATAAGGTTTTCTGATGATAATTCACCAGAAGTTATTGCCATGAATGCTGATGAAGATTTTATTAAGAACCTTTCTTATGTTGATTTAGACACTAACTCGGTGTTTAAAGATACACAAAAACAGATTGATTTTTTGAAAGAAAAATATGGCTTTGTACAGTCGCATGTTAACCTTATGGGAGTACAGAATATTGCTATGGACATTAGAGGACAGGAGATCTTTTTGGATTATTATGGAGAGACTGAACTAGTACATAAGCTTTTAGATATATGTACAGACCTTTGCATTAAGGTTGGTAAAAGGTTTAAAGCTTTAAATGGTGAAGTGTCTTCAGGCGTGACGGGGATTGTCTCTCAGACGATTCCAGATGTTTATCTGACGTCTAATTGCAGCTGTGAAATGGTTTCTAATGATATCTATGAAGAATTCTTATTAGGTTATGACAATAAGCTTGCTGCAGAGTTTACAAACTACGGCATCCACCATTGCGGTAAGACGATGGAGCATCTTATTGATGGCTATAAGAAAGTCAATAACATAACCTTTTTAGAAGTAGGGGCTTACTCAGATCTTAAGCAAATGCGAGAAGCGTTTCCTAATACTCATCTGAATGCCAGATTTAGTCCATTGGAGCTGCGTGTTAGTAGTGAGGATGAGATTGCTAAACAAGTTAAGGAACTTTATGAAGCTGGCATGCCAAATGAATTACTGTCTATATCTTGTGTAGGGATTGATGATGAGGTGTCAGATGAAAAGATTATTGCATTCCTAAAAGCTTGTGAGGAGTTATAATTTTCTAGCCTATATATGTAGATATAAAGATATTAGGGGGATTGAAAGTGAGTTTTTATGTAAATAAAAAAGATGTGGAGCAAATTGAAGGGAATGGACACCACGCATTTTCGCTCTTAAATGAGAAAAATGGCTGCATCGCAGGATGCTGCACGGGGATAAGTGTATACTATCTCGAGGAATACGGCATACCAGGTGTTCATGAAGACCAAGAAGGTTTTATAGTTATGGAAGGAACCGGTTGGGCTAAAGTTGGAGATGAAGAGTTCAGAATAGAACCTGAAGTATCTTTTATAGCACCTGCAGGGGTCACACATACCATTAAAAAAGATACTGGTTCAGTACCTATAAAAGTTTTTTGGTTTCATGCTGCTATTTAAAATAATAGAATAAACTTGAATGAATAATAAAACAGGCTTAAAGACTGCTGCAGCAGTCTTTAAGCCTGTTTTTGAATAGAATTTATTCTACATCGAATCCAAAGTATTTTACAGTATTATTATAAGAAATGTCTTGTACCATTTGGCCTAGCACTTCTATATCATTTGGATATTCTCCGTTTTCTGCCCATGTTCCAATAAGGTTACAAAGAATACGTCTGAAGTATTCGTGTCTTGTATAAGAGAGGAAGCTTCTTGAATCTGTAAGCATGCCTATGAAGTTACCAAGTAGTGATAGACTGGCAAGGTCAGTCATTTGTTTAATCATTCCGTTTTTGGTATCGTTAAACCACCAAGCAGATCCATGCTGAATTTTTCCAGCTGCTTCAGGTCCTTGGAAACAGCCAAGGATAGTTCCAAGCATTTCATTATCAGCAGGATTGAGTGAGTAAAGGACAGTTTTTGGAAGATGATCTTTTTCAAGAAGTGCATTCAAAAATCCAACTATGCCGTTTGCGCAGCTTTCTGTATTGATGCAGTCAAAACCAGTATCAGGACCGAGTTTTGCAAACATCTTGCTGTTTGTATTACGAATAGCACCGTAGTGAAGCTGCATAACCCATCCGTGTTTTTCATATTCTGTTCCGAAGAATAGTAAAAGCGCTGTTTTGTATTTTTCGGCTTCGTCTTTGCTTACTGCTTCGCCTGAGAGAGCCTTTTGGAAGATAGCCTCGATTTCTTCGGAAGAGGCTGGATTGTAAAGAACATAATCAAGTCCGTGATCTGATGCCTTGCAGCCAAGAGAAGCAAAGAAATCAATTCTGCTGCGAAGTGCAGTAAATAATCCTTCTAGTGTATTAATAGTTGTTCCACATACTTCACCTAGTTTCTCGATGTAAGATGTAAAGATAGCAGCATCGATATTAACTGCTTTATCTGGTCTGAAGGCAGGTAAAACCTTCACTTTGCATGTTGGATCATTTTTTATTGCTATATGATATTCTAGTGAATCAATAGGATCGTCTGTGGTACAAATAAGTTTAACATCAGAAGTTTCAATAATACCTCTAACACTAAGCTCGGGAGAGGTAAGTTTTTCGTTGCAGAGGTTCCAAACGTCTTCAGCTGTATTGCCATTTAAAACGCCGTCATAACCGAAATATTTCTTAAGTTCCAAGTGAGTCCAATGAAAAAGAGGATTTCCAATGGCTTTAGTAAGTGTTTCAGCCCATTTTTGGAATTTTTCTCTTGGCGCCGCGTCTCCGGTGATGAACTTCTCATCAATTCCATTTGAACGCATGCCGCGCCATTTGTAATGGTCTCCGCCAAGCCAAACCTCTGTAATATTATCAAAGGTACGATTGTCTGCAATTTCTTTTGGATTGATATGACAGTGATAGTCGATAATGGGCATTTTAGCAGCATAGTCGTGATAAAGCTTCTTAGCCGTATCATTTGAAAGTAAAAAGTCTTCACACATAAAATTTTTCATTAATTATTCACTCCTTAGTTTAGGGTATAAAGGTATCTCTTTCTACTAACTTACAAGAAATTGTTATTTTGTGAGGAACATCCTCGCCTGAAAAAACATTTGTTAATGTTGTTACAGCTGTAGTACATAAATTGCCTACCATATTGTCAATACTAGTTAGACTAGGTGTAGAACACTCTGCAAGTAAAGAATTGTTAAAACCTATAATTGGAATGTCCTTTGGAATAGTATATCCTTTTTCTGTGAGAGATTTCATGGCAAAAATCGCTAAAATATCTTCAGAGGCTAAAACTGCTGATGGGACTATGCCTTTTTTAAGTAAATTCGATAGTGCTTCTTTGATATCATTTAGATCTTTAGGAACCTTGATAATAAGATCATTATTTATCGTAAGCCCACAATCTTTTATAGCATTTTTATAGCCGTTTAACTTTTGGCTGCCGCTGAAAGTATCAACATCATAGAGATAGAGAACATTCTCATAGCCTTTGTGGCAGAGACGCACAACATTATCATATATTGCCTGGAATTCATCACTGAGAATACAGTAAGTATTAGGAAGTGTTATGAGACCGTTTATGATAATAACAGGTATAGAAGAGGCAATTTTTTCAATATGGGAGTTATCAAGCTTTTCTTTAAAAGTGGAGCCTACTAGTATGAGTGCATCTACGCGCTTCTCAAGAAGCAGATTCATATATTTCTTTTTGTCCTCAATGTTATCACCTGTACAGCATAAAATAGCATCAAATCCATGTTGTCTTAGGGAGTTTTCTATAACAGACACAGCTTTAGCATAAAAAACATCTGATACGTCAGTACACAAGACGCCTATCATTTTCATGGTGTTAAGATTGAGCCCTCGTGCAAATGCGTTAGGTGTATAACCTAGGGTTTCCATTACATCTAATACTTTTTGCCTTGTTTTTTGACTTACATTTGTGCTGTTGTTTAATACTCTAGAAACAGTGGCAATAGAAACGCCAGCTTTATCTGCAATGTCGTAAATATTCATCTATTAATCACCCTTTTTGTAAGTGCTTCCAAAAATATTATAAGTCTTATAAGGAGGGTAAGTCAATTGATAAATCTGAAAAAAGAGATGCAATTTCAAAAAAAGTATGATAGTATATTGACTTTTATATAAGAAGAAACTAAAATTAAAATGTAAGCACTTACATTATGCAGGAGGGATCGTATGAATCCATTTAAAGGAATTGTTGATAAAAAAGAAAGACCTATTAAAATACTTCAGTATGGAGAAGGCAATTTTCTAAGAGGTTTTATTTTGCATATGATAGATGTGGCAAATGAGAAAGGTGTTTTTGACGGCAATGCTGCTGTTGTTAAACCGATACCATTTGGCAGCCTGGAAAGTTTTAAAGAGCAAGATAATATTTATACTTTGTCATTAAGAGGCAAACAAGACGGTAAAATCGTAGATGAAAGCAGAATCATTACTTGTATTGGAGAAACGATAGATTGCTATACAGAATATGAAAAGTATGAAAAATTAGCAGAAGTAGATTCTTTAGAGTTTGTTATATCTAATACAACAGAAGCTGGTATTGTGTTTGATGAAAAAGATAAATTTGACTCTGTACCGCCTCATACTTATCCTGGAAAGCTTACAAAATTCTTATTTAAAAGATATAGCTTTTTTGAGGGAGATGAGAGCAAAGGGCTTATTATGCTTCCGGTAGAGCTTATTGAGAATAATGGTGGAAAACTTAAAGACTGTATTTTGAACTATACAAAACTTTGGAATCTAGGAGAAGGATTCGAAAAATGGATTTGTGAGAATAATGTCTTTTGCAATACACTCGTTGACCGTATTATAACAGGTTATCCAAAAGATGAAGCAGAAGAAATGTTTGAGAAGTTAGGCTATAGAGATAATCTATTAGATACAGGAGAACCTTTTGGTCTGTGGGTTATAGAAAGTGATAAGGATATCTCTTCAGAACTGCCGCTTGATAAAGCAGGGATGAATGTTGTCTTTACTAATAATTTAAAGCCTTACAGAGACAGAAAAGTACGTTTATTAAACGGAGCACATACAGGAACAGTTCTTGCAGCATACCTTGCAGGGAAAGATATCGTAAGAGAGTGTATGGAAGATAAGACTATAAGAACTTACATGGATAAGCTTCTATTTGATGAAATTGGACCAACTGTAGATCTTCCTAAAGATGAGGTTGAAGCCTTTACAAATGCTGTTATAGAGCGATTTGAGAATCCATTTATCAGACATAGTCTGCTTGCTATTTCACTTAATTCTGTATCTAAATGGAAAGCTAGAATTCTGCCAACTTTTAGAGACAGTGTGAAAAACAATGGCTCTATTCCAAAGTTTTTAACCTTTTCCTTTGCAGCCCTTATGGCATTCTATAAAACAGACGTTTTAGAGGATGGGGCTCTAATAGGCAAACGAGGTGAAGAAACCTATAAAATTATGGATGACAAAGAGGTACTGGATTTCTTTGCAGCCCATGTGAATCGTGTAGATAATAATGAACTTACAAATAAATTTGCTTCAGATGAAAAGTTCTGGGGAGAAGACTTAACACAGTATGAAAACTTTGCAAAGACAGTTGCAGCTCACCTGGATGCTATAGACGCAAATGGGATGAGAGCTACTCTTGAACAACTCATACAGGAGGCCTAATCATGCTGGACTTTATACAAATTAATGAAAAAGATAATGTAGTCGTAGCATTAAAGGATATGGAAGGCATTCCGGCAGGACATAAAAAAGCAATCAAAGATATTAAGGCCGGAGAGAATGTTATTAAATACGGCCATTCAATAGGTGTAGCTAAGGCCGATATTAAAGCTGGAGAATGGGTGCATACCCATAATATCAAAACAGGTCTTGGGGAACTATTAGAATATAGCTATACCCCACAGTACAGTGAAGTGACAAAATCTGAGCCAAGCACTTTTATGGGTTATAAAAGAGAAGACGGCAAAGCAGGCATTCGCAATGAAGTATGGATTATCCCTACTGTAGGTTGTGTAAATGATATTGCTAAGATTATAGAAAAACAGGCACAAGCATTAAAAACAGATGAGGTAGATGTTATCTGTTCCTTTACCCATCCTTATGGCTGCTCTCAATTAGGAGAAGATCATCAAAATACTCAAAAGGTACTTGCAGGTCTCGTTAATCATCCTAATGCTGCAGCAGTGCTGGTTTTAGGATTAGGATGTGAAAATAATCATATAGAAGGACTGAAAGAATTTATTGGTTCTTACAACGAAGACAGGGTTAAGTTCCTTGTATGTCAAGATGTAGAAGATGAAGTAGAATCAGCTATGGGAATCCTTGAAGACCTGGTTAAGTATGCTTCAAGCTTTAAAAGAGAACCTATAGATGTATCAGAGTTAGTTATTGGACTGAAATGCGGAGGGTCAGATGGTTTTTCAGGTATTACTGCTAATCCATTAGTGGGAGTATTCTCAGATATCCTTATTTCAAAAGGCGGCAGCACCATTTTAACCGAAGTTCCTGAGATGTTTGGTGCAGAGACATTGCTTATGGATAGATGTATAAGCCCTGAGATTTTTAATAAAACTGTGGAACTGATTAATGACTTTAAAGGTTACTTTATAAGACATAATCAAGAAATATATGAAAATCCGTCTCCTGGTAATAAAAAAGGAGGCATCTCTACTCTTGAAGATAAATCCTTAGGATGTACGCAAAAAGGCGGTATGGCACCAGTTGTTGATGTCTTGAAATATGGGGAAGGCGTAAAAGCTAAAGGGCTCAACCTGCTTCAGGCCCCTGGCAATGACTTGGTTGCTGCGACGGCACTTGTGGCATCTGGTGCTCACGTTGTTCTCTTTACGACAGGTCGAGGCACACCATTTGGGTCTCCAGTACCTACTGTTAAAATCTCGAGCAATAGTGCACTATACCAAAAGAAGAGTAATTGGATTGACTTTAATGCGGGTCAGATACTAGAAGGAAAAGATATAAAAGAGCTAGGACAAGAATTTTATAATTATCTCATTGATCTTGCATCGGGCAAGATACTCGCTAAGACAGAACAAAATGGCATAAGGGATTTAGCTATCTTTAAAGACGGGGTAACTTTATAATAACATTCAAATACTTTATTACGAAAAAGGCAGAGGCTTGAGTAAGCTCTGCCTTTTTTCTATTCAATCAAGAGAATATTCTTGGGTATAGGTGTTTTTTTGTAGGGAAAAACCTTGTTTACATATACATTAACATAATATATTCGTATAATTATTTTAGGAAGTCCTTCCTTAACATAAAATGATTTGGAGGTTTTAATATGTTGTTTATTAAAAAAATAAAAGATTTGTCTTTAAAAAATAAAATATTTGTTTCTAATACTTTAATTATTATAGTAGCTCTTTTATTTTTTGCGATACTCTCCAATGAAGCCTTTTCAAAAGCACTTATGGAACGGACTAAAAGAAGTTCTATAAGAGAAATTGATCTTATCAACATCAATTTAGACACAATGATTAACAGCGTAGAAGATTATTCTAGGGTTATTGCCTCGGAATATAGATTGCAAAAAGAACTTGCAACATTTAAACATACGAGTACAGAAGATCAGGTTCTTCTTAAGAATTTAAGGATAAGAACAGCAATGTCTGAAATTGTAAGTAATATTATCTCACCTAATACACAAATTGCAGGGATAGCAGTATTCGTAGATAAGAAAGTAATTTATTCAGGTTATAGTATTGATGAGAAGAGTGTGAATAAAATCATTCATAATGAACATCTTGAGAAGGCTTATGAAATGCAGCGTCCCACATGGAGGGGGCTTGCACCTCTTGAGTTCATTGATCGTAGGAAGAATGATGTGTTTTCAGTTTCAAAACTCATAAGGGATAAAAATACAGGAAATGCACTAGGGGTTGTAACCCTGTTTGTCAATGAAGTTAATATTTCTAATATTTATACAAAGAATATAGTGAATAAAGAAGACAGCTATTATATTGTAGATGAAAATGACAAAGTTATTTCTTCTTATGATAAGTCCAATTTATATCAAGATATAGAAGAGGTCCTTAAGATAAAAGGTAATGCCTATAGGAAGCTCGAAAAAAATGGAACCCTGCTGATTACTGATAAAAAGATTCCTATTTTATATTCGATAAAAGCGTATGGAAAATTTGGCTGGAAGGTGATCAGTGTTTCAGGACTTGAAGAAATAGTAAGAGAAAAAAATAAGATTAAGAGCATTATTATTTGGACACTTATTTTATGTGTCATTATTGTCTTTATAACCTCCTATATTATTTCGCATACAGTCACTAAACCTATCTACTTATTACTCGGTACTATGGAAAAAATTAAGAATGGTAATATAAAAATACGGGCATGTGAGACTATTAACGGGGAAGTAGGTATATTAGCTAGCGGATTTAATACGCTGATGAACCAGTTAGAAGAATCGATGGAACAGATTTATAAAGAGCAAAAACTTAAGCGTGAGAATGAACTTAAGTTACTTCAATCTCAAATAAAACCTCATTTTTTATATAATACAATGGAAACGATCTCCTCTTTTATCAAACTCGATATGAAGGAATATGCACTAACAACTATTCAGTATCTCTCTAACTTTTACAAAATATCACTAAGTCGTGGGAATGAAATCATTACTGTAGAAGAAGAGGTTAAAATTATTGAAAGTTACTTAAGCATACAACGGCTAAGGTATGCAGAGTATATGGATTATACTCTTAATTTTGATAATGAAGTACTCAAATATACTATTCCAAAGCTTACCATTCAGCCTTTAGTTGAGAATGCCATTTATCATGGTCTTAAACAAAGTCAAAACAAAGGAATGATTTTTGTAAAAGGCTATATAAAAGATGATTATATTGCTATAGAAGTACTTGATACAGGGATAGGACTGCCTAAAGAAAGACTGGAAGAGATTTCAAAGTTTGGTCTGTTAAAAGAGTCTGATTCAAGATCATTTGGCCTTAGAAGTGTAGACGAAAGGTTAAAACTACTATACGGAAGTGATTCAGGCATAAGTATTGAAAGTGTACAAGGGGAATATACGCTAGTTACAGTCAGTATCCCATTAGAAAGCAAATGATTTTTCACTAGGGAAAGAGGGATTTGGAATGAAAGTATTAATTATTGACGATGAATACTATTTTAGAGAGGCGCTAAAGGTTTCCTTCCCTTGGGAAGGGTGTAATCTTACCATTTGTGGAGAGGCTAAAAATGGAATAGAGGGGTTAGAACGTGTTAGAGAATTAAATCCAGATATTGTACTTGCAGATATCAATATGCCTTTAATGGACGGGTTAGAATTTGTTCAAAAGGTAAAAGAAATAAATAATAGCATTAAAATAATTATTATTTCAGGCTACAATGAGTTTGAATATGCTAAACAAGCCTTAACACTTGGTGTGCATAACTATATCCTAAAACCCGTATCCAATGAAGAGTTATATAGTGCTCTGCAGGATGTAATCAAGCTTATTTATAAGGAAAGAAAGATAAAAGTTGAAATGAATGAACTCAAAAGAAAGGTAAGCAAAAACTTACCTGTATTAAAAGCACAATTTCTCAATGAATTAATAAAAGGAAATGACTTTTTAAGCAATGAGATCATTCTAAATAAAATTAATAATTTGGGGATCAACTTATTATTAGGCGGGTACATAGTGGCAGTACTGGAAATTGATAGTGAAGACTATTCAGATTGGAGTTATAATGAAAAACACCTTTGGAGCTATGGCGTTATAAATATAGTAGAGGAATTACTAGGAAATGATTTTGTATATGAAATCTGCATGGATAGTGGGGATAGAATTTGCGTCCTATTAAGTTTTGAAACACTGGAGAACTTTTCAGCAGAAAAACTGAATGCAATCCTTGAGAATATTTTAGATGCAGTAAAAATATATTTGCGATTTACCGTTACAATTGGAGTGGGTAACTATTGCAGCGTGTTAAAAGATATTACTGTATCCTATAATGAGGCGCTATATGCTTTAAGGAACAAATTAGTATTAGGGAAAAATTTAATTATATACCATCAATCCGTTTCAGAAATAGGATTTATAGGCCACTTTTTTCAGGCCGAACATAGAATACAACTTTTAGCCAATATGCGGCTTGGAAGCTTAGAAGATGTCAAAAAAATTATTGAGGATGTATTTAAGGAAGTTAAAGAAAAAAATACTGAGCCGGAAGTATTACTTGTTATAGCGGTTGAGATGGTAACCCCTTGTTTAGAATTTGTTGCAGAAAATAACATGAAATTTGATTTAGTATCTCATACGTACTTTAAAAACCTCTTTGAGAATATAAAAGCTAAGAAAACAATTGAAGATATAAAGAAATATATTATTGAAATTTATTCAACTATTATTGAGTATGTTAATCAGAACAAAAGTGCTAAATCATCAAAAACAGTGGAGATTGTGGTTAATTATATTGCTGAGAATTATAGCAATTGTGAACTTACAATTGATTTGATCTCTAAGGCAGTTTATATGAATTATACGTATTTGTGTTTTTTGTTTAAAAAACATATGGATATGACACTTAATGAGTATATTACAAAGTATAGGATGAACAAAGCTATTGAAATGATGGAACAAGGGGATGTCTGCGTGACCGATGTAGCTTATGCTATAGGATTTTCTAATGTCAATTATTTTGGAAAATGTTTTAAAAAAGAATTTGGGATGACACCAAGCAAGTACATTACAAGCAAAACAAATAATAACAAATAATTTTACTTATGATACCAACAAAAGTTGCTTCTGTAAATTTCTCATTCATTTATAATTGAGGTAAGAAAGAAATTAAGAAAAATGAGAGGGGTACTTTAATGAAAATTAAAAAGATGTTAGGTATTATTTTTACAGTGGCATTAGCAACAAGCATGATAGGGTGTGGTGGACAAACGGCTGATACAACCACTAAAGAAGCGCCTGCCAGCGAGACGAGTAAGACAGAAACAGCTAAGCCCGCTTCAGAGGAAAAAGTGAAATTAAGATTGATGTCGCTTAGTACAGATGAAAATCAAATTAAAATACTGGAAAACTATATTAAGAAAAATATTGCAGCAGAGCTTCCAAATGTAGAGGTTGAATTTGAACCAGGCGGCGGCGGAGAGGATTATACAAATAAAATGAAAACCTATAATGCTTCTGGAGATTTACCAGACGTATGGTATAGTGGTGCAGAGTATGCAACAGCAATTATCAAAGCTGGAAATCAGCTTGATTTTACGGAAAGCATTACAGGTGATGGTTTTATTGAGAAATTTGCAGTCCCTGAGGCAATGAAATTTTCAGATGGTAAAGTATACGCGCTGTCAGCGGGGGCAGATACTTATTTTACACCAAGAATCTTCTACCATAAGGATATTTTTGAACAAAATGGCATTGCGGTTCCCAAAACCTTTGACGAATTTATGACAGTTTGTAAAACCTTAAAAGAAAAAGGAATTGTACCAATGTCCATTATGGGTAAAGGTGGATGGGGGCCACAGCTTTATATGGTGCAAACGATGATCCAAGGTGAAGATCCTCAAGTAGCATTAGACTTATTACAAAATAAGACAGATTTCACCAATCCCGCTGTGCTTCAAGCAGTTAAAAAGATTGAAACAATGGCAAAAGAAGGGGTATTCCCAGAAGGGGTAGCCAATCTTGACTATGGCCCATCGCTGGAACTATTTACTTCTAAAAAAACTGCTATGTTTGGTGGATTCACTTGGGAAACAGCTAATCTAGGAGCTGATTCAAATATTGGAATGTTCATGTGGCCTACATCAAATGATAAATATCCTACTGGAGATGTTACACAATACTGGGGTTCTCCATTAAATGGGTATGCTGTTAATGCGAATAGTGAAAATGTAGAAATGGCGGTTAAACTTGCTGAATATTGTGTATCTCAAGAGGCATTATTCTATGCAGAACAAGGTTCAAAACTTAACTTACAGACAGGTGTAACACCAGCAGAGCAAAGTGAACTTATGAAAGAAAATATTAAACTCTATGAGAATACTAAGCTTAAAATTCCAACGATATTCTTAAATGCTATGGATGCTAAAACAGGTGCGGAGTATGGAGCACTAGGTGGTAATTTATTAACAGGAACTTACACAGCAGAGCAGTACGTAAAAGACTTTAATGCTATTTGGCAAGAAAATACTTGGTTTGAAAATAAATAACATCTTGTATTTTTAATATCCCTGTATAAGTGTAAATACTCATCTTATATGGGGGTATTTCATTTAATACGGTGAATATCTTAATATTAGAGAAAGTTGGTGTGCTATCGTTATGGAAAAACATTATAGAAGTAAGCTCTCAATCTTTATTTTTGCATTTCCAGGTCTGCTTTTATTTACATTGTTTACGGTCTATCCTATATTCCCTCAGATTTTAATAAGCTTTCAAAATCATGATGGATTTAAAAGCTATGGGTGGGTAGGCTTTGATAATTATATCAAAGTGCTAAACTCAGCATCCTTTTGGAGAGCTAATGGCAACACGCTCATCATAGTGCTGATCTCATTATTAGTGGCACTCCCTTTATCCCTTTTGCTTGCACTTGTCATAGATGTTCAAACACCTAGAATAAGAAACTTTTTTAAGTTTTCTTCTGTATTCCCAGCAGTACTTTCTGTAACAGTTATTTCGCAAATGTGGGTTGCAATGTATGAACCCCAATGGGGACTTATTAATAGCTTTTTGAGAGCTGTAGGTCTTGAAAGCTGGGCGCATCAATGGTTAACGGATAAAAATACAGTAGTCATTTGTATTGCTATTGCATTTTTATGGCAGTATATAGGACTTAATGCCTTATTATTTTATACAGGGATTAAATCTATTCCCAAACAATATTATGAGGCAGCTATGATTGATGGGGCAAACTTTTTTAAGGCAAGCTTTTATATAACTATCCCACTACTTAGAGATATTATCAAATATGTTTTGATTTTATCTGTGTTAGGCTCAATGAGTTTATTTGCCCATATAAGAGTTATGACATCTGGTGGACCTGGAGATACCTCAAGATCGGTTATCTATCAAATGTATTATACTGCTTTTTCAACTTCGGAATTTGGAGTAGGAAGTGCTATTGCTATTCTATTTATCATAGAATGCCTATTTGTTACCGTGCTTATCAATAAATTTACCGCTAAAGAAAGAATAGAATTTTAACTTTTAACATATACAAGGAGGTTGATAATATGAGACAGAAAATAGGAGATTATCTTATTAAGATCGTTTTATTTATACTAGGCTGTAGTTTTTTATTCCCATTATTTTGGATGCTCAATTTATCCTTTAAATCTAAAAGCGAAGTCTATGATAATCCCTTTGGACTTCCAATAGAATGGATTTTCACCAACTATGGGGAGGCACTTAAGACTTTTGATTTTTTCAAGTATCTGAATAATAGTTTTATCTATACATTAGGAACAGCACTGATTACTATTTTCCTAGGGAGTATGCTGGCTTATTGTGTAAGCAGAATGCAATGGCGGTTTGCAGATCATGTCATTCTATACTTAACTATGGGACTTATTATCCCTGTGCAAGTAGTGGTCATTCCTTTATATATGATGATTAATACCTTTGGACTTAAGGGCTCGAGAATGTCTCTTATACTTCCCTATGCCTCCTTTGCGCTAGCGTCTTGCGTCCTCATGCTGAATGCCTTTTTCAGAGGGCTTCCAAAGGAACTAGAGGAGGCAGCCAGTATTGATGGATGTAATGTATATCAATGCTTTTTTCAAATTATACTGCCTATAGTTAAGCCAGCTTTGGCAACTCAATTTGTCCTTATCTTTATGAATGTTTGGAATGAATTCTTTTTAGCTTTTATCCTTGCAGGAAAAGAAAGCCTGCGTCCATTACCAGTTGGACTGCTTAGCTTTTTTACAAGCATTGGGGTTTCACATTGGGGATTAATAGGAGCAGCTATGATTATGAGCAGTATCCCGACTGTCATTGTATATTGTTTTGGAAATAAGCAAATAGAAAACTCACTTACAGCAGGAGCCGTCTTAAAATAATGGCAGAATAGACGCTGTATGTAGAAAAGTATAGATAAGGAGCCGGGAAAGATGAATATAACCACTAAAAGTTATTTATTTAATGGAATAACAGTCAAATATTTATTAGATGAAGAAACCAGCCAAATAGCAATGGTTTTATTGCCAGATACCAGAAAAACGTGTTATGAAGAAAGAAGAGAGTGGCTCCAAATACCTGAGCTTATTAAAACTGGGATGGATCAAAAGGCATGGAAAGTGGGGAGCCTATGCCACTTAGCCCTTCGTCACCACAATCAAGGGAATGGTGCCGGAAATACGCTAAAGTATGGACAGTCTACAAAGTTTCTGAAATTTCATGATCAGTCTTTTACTAAACAAAATGGCAGATCACAGATTATCACCCATCTTAAAGCAGACGAAGGGTATGAAATCATCCACACCTTGTCTCACTATGAAAATGAAAAAGGGTTTGAAGTTGAAACTGAATTCATCAATCATACAAGTAGAAACGTAACGTTAGATCTATTAACGAGTTTTTCTTTAGATAACATAAGTCCCTATCACAAAGCAGATGCCCCCAATGCTCTGGCCCTACACAGATACAGAGGAGGGTGGAGCTTAGAAGGTAAACACTGCGTAGATGATATAGAAAACCTTAATTTAGAGCGTTCTTGGCTTTGTGCTTTTCCTGAAGGTGAAAGATATGGATGTATAGGTTCTCATCCTGTTAAAAGATTTTTTCCTTTTGGTGCAGTGGAAGATAAAGAAAATCAAACTTTTTGGGGAGCACAACTGGCGAGTAATTCTTCTTGGCAGATAGAGCTTTCTAGAGAAGATGACTGTTATTCTCTCTCAGGAGGAATAGCTGACTGTGAATTTGGAAGCTGGTGGAAGGAGATAAAGCATGGAGAGAGCTTTAAAGCACCTAAGGCTTTCATTAGTACAGCAAAAGGAACAATAGGTGACCTATGTTATAATTTAACAGACATGCATCATAAATATGTGGATCAGCAGCCACAATCAGAACAAAGCTTACCCATTTTGTTTAATGATTGGTGTACCACTTGGGGAGATCCAACTCACGAGAAAATGATAGCTATTGCCAAAAGAATGCAAGGGAGCCCTGTTAAGTACATAACGATAGATGCAGGCTGGACAGATGTGCTTCAAAATTCTTTTGGGCAAGGCGGTAATGGTGACTGGGAATACTCATCTAAGAAATTCCCAGGAGGGATCATTGCTACCTCTCGTGAAGTTAAGAAACTAGGATTTAAGCTGGGGATTTGGTTTGAATTTGAAGTGACGACCAAAGGGGCAAAGGTATTTGAAAAAGCTTATGATGACATGCACCTTAAAAGGAATAATGAACTGATTGTAACAGGTGGTGACAGGAGTTTTTGGGACTTTAGAAATCCAGAAACCATAGCTTATTTAAAAAATAAAGTCATAGATTTTCTTAAAGAAAATGAGGTAGCGTATCTTAAAGTGGACTATAATGGTTCCATAGGAATAGGCTGTGATGGAGCAGAGAGCCTAGGGGAAGGACTTCGCCAGCAAATGCAGGCTGTAAAGGGATTCTTTATGATGATCAGAGAAGAAATGCCTGATTTGATTATTGAAAACTGCGCTTCAGGTGGGCACAGGCTTGAGCCATGTATGATGGATATAACAGCTATGAGCTCTTTTTCAGATGCCCATGAATGTGATGAAATCCCTTATATTGCTGCAAGCTTACACAATCTTATTCTGCCGCGCCAAAGCCAAATATGGGCAGTGATTAACCCGGAATATACTAAGCAAAACCTATATTACCGTTTATCTTCTGTTTTTTTAGGCCGTTTTTGCCTTTCAGGGAATACAGAAGCCTTGGATGAAGAGCAGTGGCAGATTATAAAAGAAGCAATGGCATTTTACGAAACATGTAAAACTGTTATTAAATATGGTAAGACAGTCATTTATGGAAATAGGTCAAACAATACCCGTCATCCAGAAGGGACACAAGCCGTATTGCGTTTGGATAGAGATCAAAAAACGGGTCTATTAGTTTGTCATGGATTTAAAGAAGCGATGAAGCAAACTATAGTGATTACACTTCCAAGCGGAAACTGGGAGATAGAAAACGTTTTTGGTGAAAAGTGCCCAGTTAAAATAGCTCAGAATGTCTTAGTTATAGACCAGGTGCAAGATTTCACTGGTTTTGCCTGTATTCTAAAAAATGAGTGTCATCAATCCTTGATCTAAAAACAGTAGGGGTACATCCCATTTGTTTCTTAAAGACTCTATTAAAATAACTTAGATTGTCAAAGCCGCATTCTAGTGCAATATCGGTAATACTGAGGGTACTGATCTTAAGCAGCGTACTTGCTGCTTCTATGCGGCAGTGATTGATATAGGAGGAAATACTTGTGTCAGTCATTTCTTTAAAGAATTTGCAAAGGTATTGAGGCGTAAGGTTTACAGACTCACTGATGTCTGTAAGCTTTATTTTTTTGTCATAATTTTGATAAATATAGCCCATTATTTTTTTGAGTGTGTGATATTTTTTAGCTTGTAAAGAACTTTTATGGTTTTCTGACCTCAAGGTAAAGAGTTTTTCTCTAAATAAAATACTAAAAATAAAAAACAATTTACTTTTAAGGGCAAATTCATAGCCTATAGTTTTAGCTGTTAATTCTTCTATGATGACTTTGAGTTCTAAAATAATTTGGTTTTGAGAAGGGATTGCAGGCTTAAAATGTGTACAGATTTTAAATTTACCCATTCTGATTCCGTCGAAATATTCACGGCAGGCATCAAAAGAATGGGTAAGGAGTTCAGTATCGAAAACGACTGAAAAGTAAGTACAATCAGCTGTTTTTGAAAAACCAGAGTGAATCTGACCACCGTTTACAAAGATACACTCTCCAGCTTGCATAGTAAACACTTCATCATCAATGGTAAAAACAGCCTCACCATCTGACAAGTAAATGAATTCCAGTTCATTATGCCAATGATAAGGTAAAATGGGACCTGTTTTATAATGGCTTACAGCATAAAGTGCTATAGGCAGCATGCTTTCACCGTGTTGCTTATGTTCTTTTAATTTTTCAAAATTCAAATCATCCATTATAACCTTGTCCTCCTTATGTGATATTAAAATAATACTATTATAGATATATATAGTGCAAGTATTTATGGTAAATGGATAATATAATGCTATTAGCAACTCATTGATGATAAAATAATTCATAAAAGGAGACAGTGAAATGACTATGCAAAACCAAGATTCTTCTATGTTTGTTCATGTTACGCCGCTTGCTGAAAATATCACAAGAGTCGTCTATACATACAGTGAGAAAGAGCCAAGTTACAGTATTCTTATCTCAAAAGACTTTAAGCCTGAAAGTGGTTTAAAGGCTGATAGCTATATAGCAAAAGATGGGAAGATTTCGTTTAAAAATAAAAAAGGAGAAATTGTTTTAGAGGAGATAGAGCATGTTTTAACGGAAAAGCCAATCTTTAAGTATTTTGTAGATGGAGAGCCCATTGTCAAAACAAAACAAACTGCCAATGGTGAAGTATCTTATATCGAAAATGCCAAGCGAGAGCTTACGGGTAAGGCTTATGAGGGAAAACTATCTTTTGCCGTAACAGAAGATGAGGGGCTCTATGGCTTAGGTCAGCATGAGGAGGGAGTTTATAACTATAATGGCAAAAAAGAATATCTTTATCAGACCAATATGAAGATAGCCATTCCTTTTTTACTTTCCTCCAAAAATTATGGGATACTGATTGATACAGAAAGTGCCATGATTTACAATAGTGAGCAGGGGAAAATAGAGTTTACCCTTGATACCACCTATGAACTTTCATACTACGTTATTACAGGAGAAAATTTTGAAGAAATTATTAAAACCTTAAGAATACTTACGGGAAAAGCACCGATGCTGCCACGATGGGCTTATGGGTATATTCAATCCAAAGAACGTTATCATTCTTCAGAAGACATTTTAGATACAGTGGCACAGTTTAAAAAATATGATATTCCAATAGATTGTATTGTACAAGACTGGCTGACTTGGGAAGGCAGCTTATGGGGTGAAAAGCGAGTAGATAAAAAGAGGTTCCCAGATCTCAAAGGACTTATGAACGAGCTCCACGGGGAGCATGTGAAACTCATGGTTTCAATTTGGCCCAATATGGCAGAGGGTGGAGAAAATCTCAAGGAACTTAAAGAGAAGGACCTGCTGCTTCCGAGTACAACAGTTTATGATGCCTATAAGGAAGAAGCAAGAGCCGTTTATTGGAAACAATGTGAAGAGGAGTGGTTTGCATCAGGCATAGATGCTTGGTGGTGTGACAATGCAGAACCTTTTTCAGACCCAGACTGGAACGGAGAAACTAAAAGACCGGAAGAGGTACGCTATCAGCTGATCGTAGAGGAATCTAAAAAAGCTATGGATTGGACACGTCTAAATTCCTATGGACTTCTTCATTCTCAAGGTATTTATGAAAACTGGCGCAAGACAAATAGCACTAAGCGTGTAGCGAATCTTACCCGTTCCTCCTATATATCAGGTCAAAGATATGGAGCAATTGCTTGGTCTGGAGACATTTGTGCGAAGTGGTCTACACTTAAAAAGCAAGTTGTTGAAGGGATTAAATTTGCAATGAGTGGAATGCCTTACTGGACATTAGATATAGGTGCATTCTTTACCGTAAAAGATAAATGGGAAAATAGAGGGTGCAATAACCATACGAACACTCATCCAATATGGTTTTGGGATGGTGATTATAATGAGGGAGTAAATGACTTAGGGTATAGAGAGCTTTATGTAAGATGGCTTCAATACGGTACTTTTTTACCGATGTTCCGCTCTCATGGCACAGATACACCAAGGGAGCCTTGGAACTTTGGAAAACCAGGAGATATCTTCTATGATACTATTCTTAAGTTTATAAAATTGAGATATCAGCTGATGCCTTATATCTATTCAATAGCCTCAGAGGTTAACCAAAATCATAGTACGATGCTTCGGGGCTTAATGTTTGATTTTGCAGAAGATGAAAAGGTTAAAGAACTCAGTGACAGCTTTATGTTTGGTAAGGCACTTCTTGTTTGTCCGGTTACAGAGCCAATGTATTATGCAGCTAATAGTGTACGACTCTTGGATACGGATAAGACAAGAAAGGTATATTTACCTAAAGGCACTGATTGGTATGACTTCTGGACTAACACATTATACGAAGGGGGACAAACCTTAAACTATGAAGCGACGCTTGAAATGATACCGCTTTTTGTTAAAGCAGGTTCTATTATCCCTATGTCCGAACCTTTAGCTTATGCCGATGAGAAAAAAGGAGAAGCAGCAGAAATCATTATCTACAGCGGAGCTGATGGAGAAATTACCTTGTATAACGATGATGGAGATAATTATTCCTATGAGGAAGGCAATTTTTCAATGATTCAGTTAACCTACAAAGAGACTGAAAAGACATTGACATTTGGAGAGGCAGCAGGCAGCTTTAAATATCAAGAAGCATTCACAATAAAAGTGATTAGTCAGCATACAACATCAGATATTATAGAATTTAATTATAAAGGCAAGGAAGCCACAATCAATCTCAGGAAGCCAAACTGTTAAAAACAATATGGAATTTGCTTTTTTACCTTATATATAGAATATCCCCTTTATAGAGACAGTTTTATTGCTTTAACTGTCTGCTATAAAGGGGATATTCTATTTTCCAGCCACTGCTGTTATTTATTATTATTTTGATATTTTTAAGAAAATCAGCTATAAATGAGAGTTAAAATAGATTTAGCAGCGCAATGTACTTCTGCAATAGTATCTTGCACCACATCTTTGAGCATAAAGTTAATAGCTTTATCCTGCTTATTTAAAACCACTACCACCTTTTGATTATCGGGGGTAATAAAACATGAAGCCATCAAGTCATTTGTATACAAAGAGTGAGCTATACGTTTAGACCCAACAGGAATATATTTACTAAAGTGACCAATAAAACAATAGGAAGACTGCAAGAGCAGTCTTTGATTTTCATAATCACAGATAATAGGAGCGCTGCAATAGTTAGCTACGTGGTTGGGGCCGCCTTGCACATCAAGCAGGAGATTCCAATCTAAAAAGGTAGACATACCATTGTTAAAATTGCCTATCATATCATGGGCATAACATTCGCCAAATTCCCAAGGCGATTGCGAAACGACATTATCTCCGCCTACACTCTCAAGTGCTTTTTGTGCCATACTGGTTGTAGTTGATGTTAATTCAACGCACCCTTCGGTAAAAATCAGCTCTTTATCAGGGAAATATTCTTTACAAAGGCGAAGGTTTTCAAAATGGTCTCCTGAATACCAGTGAAAAGCGATGCCATATACTGCCTCTTGGGCTTTTGGGTCGCTTAAAATGGTTCTTGCACGTTCAAATATTCTCTCTTTATTATGATCCCAGATAACTATCTTGATATCTTCAAGCTCAGCTTTTTTAAGAGCAGGATAAAGATAATGACACAGAAAGTTTTTTTCTTGGAGTGCTGTATAGATACAAGATTCCCAAATTTGAACGGCTTTGGGTTCATTTTGAATAGTGATTCTATTAATATGAATGCCTTCATTCCTATATGCAAGTAAGTACTTCACTAAATAATCTGCCCAAACCTCATAGCAATCCTCTTTAAGAGAACCACCACTTAGCATATTATGATTCGTTTTCATCCAAGCAGGAGGACTCCAAGGAGATGCCATAAGAGGAATATCTAAGCCTTTATAAGTATAAGCATCTTTAATAAAAGGGATAAGATAGTCTTTATCACAGGAGATATCAAAGGTATCTAAGCTGAAATCTCCTTCTTTATCACAATAAGAAAACTGACCAAAAGAAAAATCGCAGCTCCCTATATGCGTTCTTCCAATATTATAATTAAGACCATTCGGAGAAAAATAAGATTCTAATATTTCTTTCTTTAGTATCTCATTCATTTTAGAATAATTATAAGCTGATGCCTGTGTAAAAGCTCCCCCAAAACCTTCTATAGACTGATAGGTAATATCACTATAGACCATAAGTAGTTTCATCTCTTCTTCATTAACATCTTTTTGCATAGTAATAGGATCCCATTCTTTAAACCAATCCTTGCTATACTTAGTTGACTCAATAACCTTTATTTTGTTCATAAGTTCTCCCCGCTCTTCCTTAATATATGTTTTAAATGTTTTCAGATAATAAAAAGATTTATTTGATAGTACCAGACATTTGTTCTCTAAACTGTGAAGGGGTCAGACTAGTGTACTTTTTAAAAACCTGAGAGAAGTATTTTTCGCAAGCATAACCAATTTGTGCAGAAATCTCATAGTTCTTCCAATCAGTGGAAGTAAGAAGCGTTTTAGCTTTATCAATCCTAACCTTATGAATATAGTCTATAAAATTGACATCAAGAACCTGCTTAAATAGTCCGCTAAGATAAGCTGGTGAGACAAAGACAGCTTGGGCCACGATATCTAAGGAGAGTTCTTTGTTGTAATTTTCATTAATATAATTGACTGCCTTTAATATAGGGGTATTAGCTTCGCGACCAGTATTAATGCGATCAAAGGCCACAAGGACTGTATTATGCATAGAGGTTTTAAGAGATTCAAGCACATCATTACCATTCCAGCTTACGGTTGTAAGACTATTAAAATTGTACTCAAGTCCACGTTCCATAAGCATACGATATATTTCCATGTACAATATGACACAGCAATTAATAATGGTTGTAATGGATGAGTTTTTAATCTGAACTAGCCGCAAAAAGTTTTCAGTTTCCTTTTTTACATCTTCTTTTGTGCCAAGTTGAAGCAGATACATTAATTTATGTTCACTTTCTTTAGGATAGTTGACGTGATTTATTTCCTCGAGCTTTTCACTGCGTTTTAAAAACCTAGAATAAAAGGTGAAAAAATCATCCTCTAAAGCAGTCACAGATAGCTTGCGTGTGGATTCGATACGTTTTATAGAAATTTCAACTGCACTAAGAACATCACCTGGGCTGCAAGGCTTAAGAAGATAATCATCCACACTTAGGCCTATAGCTTTTTGAGCGTACGCAAAGTCTCCATACCCACTTAAAATGATAAAAGAAACAGAAAGCTTTGTTTCTTTTCTAACACGGTCGATAACTTGTAAGCCAGACATACCAGGCATATGAATGTCTATTAAAACGATATCGGGTTTTTCAGCTATAATCATATTATAAGTTGAAGGGCCATCGCTTGCTGTAGAGACCGTAATGCCTCGACTTTTCCAATCAATGCAATCACGCATGCCTTCTCTGATATCATCCTCATCATCTGCAATTAATAATCTAATCATTCATTTCCCTCCATATTTAGTGGAATTTCAATAGAGATGTTCGTCCCCTCTCCATAGGTGCTGGCAATTTTAAAGGCATGATTATTTCCAAAAGTAAGGTGAAGCCTCTCGCTAATATTTTTTAGTGCAAATCTATTGCTTGATGTATGTTCACTTTCTGGAAGTTTATTTGGAAGAAGAGCCAGTACCTCAGGAGGAATACCAATACCATCATCAATAACTGTAATCATAAGAAGCTTTTGGTCAGCTGACAGGCGTACAGATACATCTATATTTACAGGGGAAGTACTATCTTCAATACTATGAACGACGATGTTTTCTACTAGTGGCTGTACTATAAGCTTTGGTATACGGATATTAACCGTTTCTTCTTCTAGGTGAATATTATAATTCATTCTAGTTTTATACCGCACTTTCTGTAATTTAAGATAGTATGATACAAGTTCCATCTCATCCTTTATAGGGATGAGATTTTCTTTATGACTAAGGGTGAATCTAAATATTTTGCCAATAGAATAAGCGATATCAGCGGTTTCACTATCCCCCTTTTTTAAACAATTCCACTGTATAATATTAATCAAATTGTAGAAAAAGTGAGGGTTGATTTGAGCGTGGAGAGCGCTAAGCTCAGCTTCCTTCTCTTTGATTTGCAGTGTATAGGTCTCATCAATTAGCTTTTTGTTTTCATACACCATTTTATTAAATACTCTACCCAGTGTACCGATTTCATCGTCATAATAAAAACTTACATTGGACTCAAAATCACCTTTTGAAAACTGAAGCATAGAATCTGTAAGAATTTTGATAGGCTTGGTAATCATGGTTGAAATAAATAACATAATAATAAAGAGAAATACTGCAAATAGAAAGACTGCCATGAAGGTATAAACCCAGAAGTCTTGAAAGCTAAAATATATACCACGGTGGGGGAATAGCAGAAATAAAGTAAAGTTAGTATTTGGCACCTTATTATAGACAGCCTGCATTGCTTTTGAAGAATAAGACGTGACAAAGTTGCCGCTCGTGTTCTTAGCAGAGGTTAATAAATCTTTTTTTTCATCTTGACCAAGGGAAGATTTTTTTAGCATTTCTGTGCCATCTTTATCAAGAAGTAAAAGAATTTCTTTTTTTAAATTATAACCAGCGGAGGCATTTACAAGACCTCTTGTATCAATTGTAATACATACAATACCTAATGGAGACATGTTGTCTGTATTTTTTATTAATTGCCACAAACACATCTTAGGTGAATTATCTTTTAACATAAAGCTTGAACTGTTTTTATCTATAAATGTCCACTTATAAACACCTTGTCCTTGAGTGAGATATAAAAAGGTTGAATCATCAGCAGACTGATTAACAGGGTTTGTAGATGTATCAGTAGTCATAAAATTAAGAACTTGTCCATCCAGGTTGTAGAAGACAATACTTGTAACCCCAGGATAGAGGACTGTAGTACGAATCACACTAGGGGGGATCTTGTAATCAGAACTGCTTTTGAACATGCGCTGGATTTCAGGAATAATACTAAAGTTAAGAGCCATGGTTTCTATAGATTTTTGCACACTTTCTATAGTAGAACTCACTTGTTTAATGTTTTGCATTTTTGAGTCAATAAGTTGCTTTTGGGCATAGACATTTGATAAATAAAAAAGAATAGTAGTGAGTGCAATAAAGAGTGTTACAATGGCAATAGAAATAAGAGTAATAAACTTATTGCGTATGTTAAGATTCATTACGTAGTGCCAAAGCCTATTCATTTTAGTCTATCACCGCCCTTTGTGTAGTTTCTTAACATTTAATATAGCATCGTTTCTATCATATGTAAATTATCATGAGGGGATACATTTTTAGATCCAGTAAAATTACTGTATCAAGATTAAAATTACAGGAGATTAACTTTTTTGGTCCATAAAATTACAATCCATAGAGTAAGATTTTAAGTTTTTGGTTTGAAGCTAAAAAGATATAATAAGCATATAACAACAATAAATGAGGGGGAAATTAAAGATGAAAATGAAAAAATTATTAGCAGCTCTACTGACTGGAATCATGGCAGTATCGCTCGTTGCATGTGGTAACCCAAATCCTGCTTCTGCGGGAGAGGATAAGAGTACTGAGACCACTAAAGAGACAGAAGCAGCAAAAACTCCAGAAAAAAGTGAAGCCGTTACACTAAAATTTTTCTCTAATGTACCAGATAGAACAGCGGGGCTAGGATTACTTGAAGAGACGAATTTAAACTCATTTAAAGAAGCGAATCCTGATGTGAATTTTGAGACAGAGTTTCTTCAAGATGAACCTTACAAGATGAAGATACAAACCTATATGCAAAGTAAAAATATGCCGGATATGTGGATGCAGTGGGGCCATCCAGCAGCATTAATGCCAGTCGTACAAGGCGGGTTTGCAGCAGAGTTAAATCCTGATGATTATAAGGACTATGGATTTGTACCTGGGGCACTTGAGGCTTTTACAATTGATGGCAAGCTTTATGGACTTCCAAAAAATGCAGACTTTTGGGTACTTTATTATAATGAAAAAATCTTAAATGATAATGGTATTGCTGTTCCTAAAACAACAGATGATTTAATCGCAGCAGCAAAAATACTTAATGCAAAGGGAATTCAAGCAGTTTCACTTACTGGTAAGGATAGATGGCCAACTGCTATAACACTTGAAAATCTTATTTTAAGAAAAACTGCAGATCCTAAGGCGTTTAATGATGCCATTAAGACAGGAACTACTTCTTCTAATGAAGACTTTTTAGCAGGAGTTAATGAATTTATAAGACTTGTTGATAATAATGTGTTTCAACCTTCTTATCTTTCAGATGACTATGGTACAGCAAAAAATCTCTTTATTCAAGGACAGGCAGCGATGTATGTTATGGGATCATGGGAGATGGGTATGGGATCAGACGAGACCATTCCAGAAGAAGTTAGAAAAAATATTCGTGCAACCAAATTCCCAACAGTTAATGGTTTTCCAGGAACAGCAGATGATCTTGTTATGTGGTATGGTGGCGGATACGCTGTTTCAGCAGATTCTCCAAACAAAGAAGCTGCTATAAAGGCAGTGAGTCATATGTTAGATCCAGATATTTATGCAAAAAATAGCTGGCAAAAGCAAATTGCAATTCCTCCAATGAAATATGATAAATACCTTACAGGGAATGAAAATAACCTGCAAAAAGATATAACAGAGATTATTTCATCTGCCAAATCTACAACAGGAGCGACTTTTATTGATATGCTTACAGCATCATTTAAAGATGCAAGTGAAGGGTTAACGCTTGAAATGTCAGGTAAGATGGTTTCACCAGAAGAATACTTAAGTCAGTTAGATGCTTTAGTTAAAGAAGCTAATGCTGAATAATAAAAAGGAATGCTAAGTAAAGGATGAGGCGATTTTTGTCTCACCTTTATTTTGAAATAGGAAAGTTTGTCTTGCTGGCAAGGGACCACACTTTCTTGAATATGTAAGGAGGTCGACCATGGATAAGGTACTCGGCAATAAGAAGACTATATTTTTACTTGTATTACCAGGCATTTTGGTTATGATTGCAGGTGTTTTGTTTCCAATCTTGATGAGTGGCTACTTAAGTCTTACAAGCATGCAAGGCGGAGGGGCTGCAAAGTTTGTAGGACTACAAAACTATATTAAAATTTTTACAAAAGATAAAACTTTTTGGGTATCTATAGTACATGCTATTATATTAGGTTTTTCATACATGCTTTTTCAACACCCGATTTGTATGGGGTTTGCATTACTGCTTGATAAAATGGGAGGGAAGGCCGAAAAGGTTTTCCGTGTTTTGTTTTTTATTCCATGTGTTATTTCTATTATGGTAACCTCAAAGATGTGGGTTAATATTCTCAATCCCACATTTGGGGTATTTAACAAAGTCTTAACAGCCATTGGCATGGAAGGATTGGCCCGTAACTGGCTGAGTGATCCTAATACAGTATTCATTTCGGTATTATTTATTATCATGTGGCAAGGATTTGGATATGGCATGCTCATCTATTATGCAGGAGTTAAGGGAATATCCGGAGATGTCAATGAAGCTTGTCAAATTGATGGGGCAACAGGATTTAGAAAATTCTTCTCAGTTACTTTGCCGCTCCTAATGCCTGTAGTAAAGGTTAATGTAACTCTTGGTATGATTAGTGCACTCAAACAAATGGAAACTGTATTTTTAATTACAGATGGAGGACCTGGGGACAGGAGTCAATTTATTGCCAATTACCTTTATCAGCAAGCATTCCGTGCCTTTAAGTATGGTTACGCCAATGCAATCGCAGTTGTTTTTGTTGTGATATGTTTGGTGGTTACAGTTATTTATAATAAGGTAATTGTGGTAGAGGATCTATAGAAAGGGAGGATTGTAAAGTGACGAATACACACACATTAAACAAGACTGCAAAACAAAAAAAATTAATAATCAAAAGCATTATGTGGGCTATCATGAGTCTATTTGCCGTACTACAGTTTTTTCCTTTAATATGGGTAACAAACTTTTCTCTTACAAAGGACAGTGATGTTTTTACTTCGGGTATTCTAAAGGTTCCGGATCCTCCAGAGTGGCAAAATTATTCTTTAGCATGGGTAAATGGAAACATCCTTAAATATACCATTAACAGCATGTTTGTAGTAGGAACTACTATTTTAATTGTTGCGGTATTATCTCTCATACTTGGTTACGCCTTTACTCGTATGAAATGGAAATTTGCTAATGCATGGCTCACCTTCATTTTAATTGGTATGATGATTCCAATACATACCACTTTATTACCTAATTTCTTGATTTTTAGACAATTCAATATCCTTGATACACCTTTGGCCCTCATTATCCCATATGTAGCTTTTTCAATGCCTTTAGGGGTATTTATTATGACAGGATTTATGCGCTCTATTCCAAGAGAGCTTGAAGAAGCTGCTGTTATGGATGGATGCGGGGTTATGCGTATTATATTTCAGATTATACTTCCCATTACAAAATCAGCTATGGTAACCATTATTGTTATGACCTTTATTAACAATTGGAATGAGTTTATTATGGGAGCTACATTCTTGAGTTCTGTAATGTGGAAAACGCTCCCTTTTGCTGTCTATGAGTTTTCTTCACAATATGTATCAAGATATTCTGTTCAGTTTGCAGTTATGGTACTCTCTGCCCTGCCTTCACTCATTGTTTATATATGTTTAAATGAACAGATTGCAAAAGGTGTTACTTTTGGGGCTGTGAAAGGGTAAATAAAGGAGGTCATTATGTTAAAGAACCCTATACTTACTGGATTTAATCCTGACCCTTGTATTTGCAAAAAAGGGGATGATTATTATATAGCAGTCTCAAGTTTTGAATGGTTTCCGGGAGTGCCGGTATATCATTCAAAGGACTTAAAGAACTGGAGGCTGCTTACCCATTGTCTTAATGATGAAGCACTTTTAGATCTCCGCAGGCTTCCGTCTGCAAAAGGCATATGGGCACCTTGTTTGACATGGTGCGAGGAAGATGGACTTTTTTATTTAGTTTATGGCATTATGAATTCTATGAATGCAGACTTTTTTGATATAGATAATTATGTCATCACGACTCCAGATCTTTGCGGGCAGTGGAGTGAGCCGGTGTATTTGCATTCAGCTGGATTTGATGCCTCTTTATTTCACGATGATGATGGCCGTAAATGGCTGACCTCGCTGGAATGGGAGTTTAGAGAAGGATATGAAAAGCCTGGAGTCATTTGTATTACTGAATATGATGCAAAGGCAAAAAAGGTGATTGGAAAACCTAAGCGCATTTGGGGCGGAGGAACGGACAGAGGCTGTATTGAAGGGCCGCACATTTACAAGCGAAAAGGTATGTATTATATCATGTGTGCTGAAGGCGGAACAGGGTATGGGCACAGCGTTACAATGGGAAGATCTCACCGCGTTGATGGTGATTATGTAAAAGATCCAGAGAATCCCATTTTAACCTCAACGGCGGTCGATTTTAATGAAAGACACGATAGTTGGTTTTTAAAGCCCCATTATTATAATCCAGATTCAGTACTGCAAAAGTCTGGGCATGGAAGCTTAGTTGAAACACCAGATGGAGAGGTCTACTTAGTTCACCATAGCGGCCGTCCTTTTAAACCCGAACTGCGCTGCACATTAGGACGCGAAACGTGCATTCAGAAGATGTACTGGACAGAAGATGGCTGGCTTAGATTAGAAGGCGGGGGGAATTTAGCCAAAGAGTATGTAGATGAGAGTAAGCTGCCTGAGCATAAGTGGGAGAATACATCAATACGTGAAGATTTTGATGATCCAGTACTGCCGATGAACCTATATACACTCAGGATAAGCCCAAGCAGTTTTACTAGTTTAACCGCACGTAAAGGATACTTACGTATACGGGGGCAAGAATCACTTAGTTCACTCAATCGGGTAAGCCTAATAGCTCATAAACTCACCTCGGTTAAAGCACAGATTACAACAAAGATGGTATTTCATCCAGAGGTATATCAGCATTCAGCCGGGCTTGTCATATTTTATGATAATATGAATTATATTTATCTTCGTCAATATTATAGTGATACACTGGGAGCTCCTGCGCTGGGGATTTTACAGGTTGAAAATGGGGAGAGGACAGAATATCTAAAGGATAGAATAGATGTAAGCCAATATAAAGAGTTATTCTTACGAGTGAGCGTAGAGGGCAGACGGATAGGGTTTATGTGGTCCCCAGATGGTAAAGACTATCAGAAGATAGCCCCTTATTTTGATACCTCTTTGCTATCCGATGAATATTGTAAATATGGAGAGTTCACAGGTACCTTTGTAGGTATTTGCTGTATTGATTCTCTGTTTCATACACAGTATGCTGATTTTGATATGTTTGAGTACATATCAGATGATGCAGTATCTATATAGAAAGTATTAAAAAGATAGTATTTCGAGTCTAGATAAGGATAACTTAACTAGACCCTTTTTATATCTGAACATAATAATATAACTATATGATAACAGTAAAGATTTGAAAGGGTGAAATGGCATGAAGAAGCTTTTATATGGAGTTGCCTATTATGATGAATATATGCCTTATGACAGATTGCATAAGGACATTGAGATGATGAAGGATGCAGGAATTAATGTTGTGCGTATCGCAGAATCCACTTGGAGTACAGTAGAGCCGCAGAATGGGGTATTTAACTTTAAGCATATCGACCGAGTACTTGAAGCGATGTATAAAGCAGGGATAAGTGTTATTGTAGGGACTCCGACTTATGCTGTTCCAACTTGGATGGTAAAGGAGCACCCGGGCGTACTTGCTGTTACGTCTGCAGGGCAAAACAAATATGGCACGCGTCAGAATATGGATATAACAAGTCCAACTTATCTTTTTTATGCTGAGAGGGTTATACGTCAAATAATGGATCATGTGAAGGATCATCCAGCTGTCATTGGATATCAGGCAGATAATGAAACAAAGCATTACAATACATCAGGGCCTAATGTACAGCTTTTATTTATAAAGTATCTCAAAGACAAATTTGAGAATCTTGAAAGATTAAATAAGGCTTTTGGTCTAGATTATTGGAGTAATAGAGTAAACAGCTGGGAGGATTTCCCGAATGTAGATGGGACTATTAACTCAAGCCTTAGCTCTGAATTTGCGAAATTTCAGCGAAAGCTAGTAACTAATTTCTTAGCTTGGCAGGTTGCAATTATTAATGAGTACAAGCGCCCGGGCCAGTTTGTCACACAGAACTTTGACTTTGAATGGAGAGGCCATTCCTTCGGCATTCAGCCTGATGTAGATCACTTTGATGCTGCTAAGGCGTTTGATATTGCTGGGGTTGATATCTATCATCCCTCGCAAGATGAGCTTACAGGCTCTGAAATATCCTTTGGCGGAGACTTAGCCCGTTCTATGAAAAGAAACAATTACTTGGTTTTAGAAACACAGGCACAAGCCTTTGAAAACAGGGTTCCCTATCCTGGTCAGCTAAGGCTGCTGGCGTTTAGTCATCTTGCTTCAGGAGCTAATATGGTTGCATACTGGCATTGGCATTCTATTCATAATTCCTATGAAACTTATTGGAAAGGACTTTTGAGTCATGATTTTGAGCCTAATCCAACCTATGAAGAGGCAAAAACGATAGGAAAAGATTTTATAAGATTAGGTGATAAATTAGTCAATCTTAAGAAAAAGAATAGAGTAGCAGTACTCTTTAGTAACGAGGCACTTACAGCACTTAATTCTTTTAAAGCGTCTACTTTTGGTTTAGATTATAATGATGTATTCCGTTTAATGTATGATGCTTTATATAGGATGAATATAGGGTGTGATTTTGTTGACCCGTCCAACACGCATATTGAAGACTATACTATGTTAGTGGTTCCACCATTATATGCTGCATCAGATAGCTTGCTGGAACGTTTGAACTGCTTTGTAGAAAACGGAGGACATATTGTCTATGCCTTTAGAAGCGGTTTCGCAGATGAAAACGTAAAGGTCAGGTCAAGTAAGCAGCCTGGAGTTATTCAAATGGCTTGTGGCACATCATATACTCAGTTTGTCTCAGCGAATAATATTTTATTGAGAGATAATCCATTTCAAGTAGATGCAGGCAAAAATTATCTATCCTCTTGTATTGAACTCCTTGTTCCAAACTCTGCAGAGGTCCTAGCCTATTATGATCATCCCTATTGGGGAGAATATGCTGCAATAACACAAAACAACTATGGAAAAGGGGTAGCTACGTATATTGGGTGTCTTCCAACTAATGAAGTGATGGAAAAAGTTTTAGAAAATGCCTTAAAGAAAGCAGAGTTATGGGGGCCAGATCAAGAAAATTCTTTCCCTCTGATTATAAAATCAGGGATCAATCAATATGGAAAAGTTATACACTATTATTTGAATTACTCAATTAGTCCTAACTCATTTAGATATCCCTATCATGAAGGGGTAGAATTACTTACAGATAAAACAGTTAGTTCTAATGAAGAAATAGATATAGAATCTTGGGGAATTAAAATCATTCAAGAAAAATAGTATTCATTATAAGATAAAAGATTAAGATAAGTTTTTTATTATAAGCAAACAGACCGATAGACCTCTACTCATAGAGTAGTTGTTTAATTTGAGGATCATCAATATTCGACTTATCATACCAAGCAAACCCTGTATCAATATATTCAGGGTTTCTTTCACCTTTATAAGCTTTAATAGCTGCCTCTACAGCTTTATAGCCAGTAGCTGTTGGATTCTGCGTAATAGCACCTTCCATAATACCTTCTCTAACTGCGTCTATAAGTTGTTTACCCGAATCAAAACCAACAATTTTTATTTCTCCTTCTTTATTGAGTTCTCTTATTGCATTAATAGTGCCCATAGTTGTTCTTTCGGTTGAAGCAAATATACCTTTAATATCGGGATGTTCTTTAGTAATTTTTTTTGTAATTTCTTGTGACCTATCAACATCACCTACGCCATATTCAATAGCAACTATTTGAATATTGGGATATTGTTGCTGAAGAACATCTAAAAATGAGTCGCGTCTGTCAATAGCTGCTCTGCTAGTTGGGTCTTGAGCCAAGATAGCTACCTTACCTTCATTATTTATAGACTGCGCTAACTTATGTGCTGCGAGTTCTCCTGCTGCATAATTATCTATTCCAACAGTCGTTTGAACGATAGGACTATCAGTGCCAGAGTAAAAGCTAATAACAGGAATGCCTTTTTGTGCTGCTTTTTGTAAATAAGGTGAAATTACTTTAGAGTCAACTGCGGAAATAACAATGGCTTGTGCATTGTTATTTAATGCTTCTTCGAAAAGCTTAAACTGTCCCTCGAGGGATTCTTCTACTGGGGGGCCTTCAAATGTAATAGATGCCCCATAATCTTTAGCGGCCTGCTCTGCACCTATTCTTGTAGGCTCCCAAATTCTAGTCTGAATGCCTTTTGAAATAACGGCAATATATATCTGAGGTGTTTCTGTTGGTTCCTGTTGCATAGCTAATCTAGACATACCTTTTGCATCAACTTGGATGCCTAATAGTAAAAATACCCCTAATATTATAAGCTTTCTCATGTTCCAGCCTTCCTTCATTTCTAGATATGCTTGTATAATATATATGTGTTATATATAATTTTTCTATACATAGAAATCGTTTATATAACTATTAATCCCATATGGGATCATGTAATGCATGAAAAAAGTATATAATGAGTAATAATATTAACTCTACTATTATAAAAAGGAGAAATAGATAATGGATTTAAGTTGGAGTTTAAAGGAACTTTATGATTCTTTTGAGGATATTCAGTTCAAAGAAGATATAAAAAAATTAGATGAGCTTATTAAAAAGATAAAGACTTGGATAGATGATAGCACGGTAAATCGAGATAATGAAAAAGAAAAGTTAGAGAAATATATCAAGTTTGTTGTTGAACTTACTGGTCTGCATGAAAAGCTTGCGACCTTTTCCATGCTCACTTTAAGTGTAGATTCAAAACATGAATTAGGAAATAAGTTTGATGCAGTACTTGAGCAAAAAATGAGTACACTCGCAGGGGCAGAGGCAAAGATGAGCTTGTGGATCAGCGAGACAAAAGAACTGGATACTCTTATAAATGACTCTGACTTATTAAAGGAGCATGCTTTCTATTTGAAAGAAATAGTGCGTGAGCAAAAATATAAACTAGGAGAAAAAGAAGAAGATATTATAGCCAGAATGCAAAATACAGGTTCGAGTGCATGGGTGACCTATAAAAATTTACTGATTGCATCTCATAAAGTGGAGATAGAAATAGGGGGTGAGGTAAAAGAAATGCCTTTAACAGAGGTGCTAAATATGGCCTATGATAAAGACAAAGAGGTCAGAAAAAAAGCCTATACGGCTGAAATATCTTCTTATAAAAAAATAGAAGAAGGCATAGCTGCAGCGCTTAATGCTATTAAAGGTGAGGTGCTTACTATCTGTGAGATGAGAGGGTATGATTCGCCTCTTGATATGACACTCCAAAATTCTAGGATGGATAGCAAAACGCTAGAAGTTATGCTTGAAGCCATGAAAGAAAGCTTTCCTATGTTTAGAAAGTATCTTAGAAAAAAAGCAGAAATGCTAGGATATAAAAAAGGTTTGCCTTTTTATGAGCTCTATGCCCCTATAGTAAAAAAAGAAATGCCTTTTTCATATGAAGCTGGCAAAGCTTTTGTGGAAAAGAATTTTAGGGCCTTCAGTGATGACTTAGCCGATTTTGCAAGGATGGCAATGGATAAACATTGGATTGATGTGGCCCCAAAAGAGGGGAAAGTCGGCGGCGCTTTTTGCTGTGGTATTCATAGCATTGGAGAATGCCGTATTATGCTTAACTATGGCAATAATTTAAGTGATGTTATTACAATGGCCCATGAATTAGGTCATGGGTTTCATAATGAGTGCTTAATAGGCGAGAGCATCCTAAACATTAATTATCCTATGCCCCTTGCAGAGACAGCCTCAACTTTCTGTGAAACGATTGTTAAAAAAGCTTCTTTAAAGGAAGCAGATGAAGAGGAAGCCTTAGCTATATTAGAGGAAGAAATCAGTGGCTGTACGCAGGTTATCGTCGATATCTACTCTAGATTCATATTTGAAAGTGAAGTCTTTAAGCTAAGAAAAGATGGGCCTCTTTCGGTCAATGAGATTAATAATATCATGCTGAAGGCACAGCAAGAAGCTTATGGAGAAGGACTAGATGCTGAGTATCTGCATCCTTATATGTGGACTTGGAAATCTCATTATTATTATGCGGATGCTAATTTCTATAACTTCCCATATGCCTTTGGATTATTACTTGCTAAGGGACTTTATGCACAATATGAAAAGGATAAGGATAATTTCCCGAAAAAGTATGAGAAATTGCTTGCTGTAACAGGTAAAAAGAGTATTGCAGATGTGGTAAAAGAAGCAGGGATAGATGTTAACAGTACTGATTTTTGGAGAAGTTCTTTGAGGATTATAGAAGAAGATATTGAGAGATTTATTGAATTAAGCGATAAGATTTGTCATTAATAGGAGTAAAATAATAGATTCAAACTTAAAAAGAGCGATTTCTGTATTTAGAGGAGATCGTTCTTTTTGTGTAAATTCATCTTATATTCCCAGCAGGGGCTTATAAGAAAAATCTATCTAAATAAGTGTATATCATGGCAGAAAATTCAGCAGGGTCTGGCATAAAATAGCTGTGCATAGAATATTGTTTAGATAGATTGAATATATAGGATATTTGCGGGTGGGGGAATAAAGATGGAACAAGATAGTTCAGTGATGTATCCTAATGCGCTAAGTGCTGGAACCATACTAAACGGACAGTATTTAATAGAGAGGGTACTGGGGCAAGGAGGATTTGGAATTACTTATTTGGCGGCGGATCTTAATCTTGAAATCAAGGTAGCTATTAAAGAATATTATCCAGAGGGAATGGTTACAAGATCACATGCCAGCACAAAGCTAAGTGTCTATGCGGGAGAAAAAAAGGAATATTTTGAGTATGGGGCAGAACGTTTTTTGGAAGAAGCAAAAATTCTTGCCAGGTTCCAAAGCAATCCTAATATAGTAGGTGTGAGGACATTTTTTAAAGAAAATAATACGGCCTATTTTGTTATGGATTATATAGAAGGCATTAGTTTTAAACAGTATTTAAAACTAATGGGAGGGAAGATATTATATACAGACGCTCTTGCTCTTTTAATTCCTATTATGGATGCCTTGGTACATGTACATAAAAGCGGTCTTCTGCACAGAGATATTAGTCCTGATAATATCTATCTAACGAACAACCGGGAGAGTAAACTGCTTGACTTTGGAGCAGCTAGGTATACTCTGGGAGAACATAGCAAAAGTCTTTCAGTTATATTAAAGCCGGGCTATGCACCGGAGGAGCAGTATAGGAGTAAAGGAAGACAAGGACCATGGACAGATATCTATGCATTAGGAGCTACTTTGTATGTGGCTATAACCGGGCAAGTGCCTCCGGATGCTTTAGATAGATTATATGAAGATGACCTAAGGCTCCCAACAGAGCTTGGAATAGCTCTACCCAAACATATAGAAAATACTATTTTTAAGGCATTGTCCTTAAGAAGCAGCGACAGATATCAAGATATGGAGTCTTTTCAAAGAGACTTAATAGATTATTCGACTCAGCATGTAGGAAGCGATACAGATTCTATAAAGCCTATGCAAGAGAGTATAAAAACAGTGCCAACTCCGCTCCCTATGAATAGCATAAGTCCTATGCAAGAGAATATAAAGGCTACCTCTAGATTAAGGGTAGATGAAGAAAAGCCAGCTGAAAAAAGAGTAAGAAGAAGTGAGGAATCTTTAGAAAGCAGTAAAGACGAAAATAAGATAGGGATCATTTGCAGTGCGATAGGAGCACTAGCATTTATTTTACTATTGGGCATAGATTATGGGTCCATGTCTAAATGGCTGAAGCGCGATATATTGCTAGGCTTGGTTCTCATTGCAGATGTTATAGGCCTAGCAGTATCAAGTTTTATCTATGGATATGTTTTAAGAAATAACCCAAAATCAAGTAAGCTTCTGTTAAGATGCAGTCTGCTAGGCATGGTAATAGCCGGTGTGTTTTTTACACAATACATTTTTTATAATGATAAGAGTTTAGCTGTATATGCTAGAGAAAATTTATTACCTATTCAACTTTTATTAGGGAGTGTTATTAGCGGCACCTTGATCATAGCTGGATTTAAACTCAAGGAAGCTTTAAAGATAAAACATAGCATTATCATAGGTTGGAATCTCTTTTTTGTTTTTATAATATTTATATCCATCATGTTATCAAGTATAGGAGAGTATATTAATCTAACTAACTATATTATGTTTGTTATTTTAATAATAAGCATAAGTACTTTATCAGATCACTATAAAGCAAGAAAGGCACTTAACAAATAGTAGGGGAAAGAGGGAGAGTAATGTCAATGCTCGGTATTCTGATATTAGCAGTTATTTGGGGAAGTGTGCTTGGTATGATTTTTGGCAGAAAGGGCTATGCAAAAATGATACGGGCGGTATTGGCGACAATTTGTATAATAAGCCTACGGGTAGTTTTTAGCTTGTGTGAATCTCATTTAGATAGTGCATTTACTATCTTTTTGCAAATCATTATTATAGTAGGTATATTTGGAATAAATGGTATGCTGAGGCATAATGAGTACGCTCTCAAAGAAACAGGCATGATTGTTTTATCAGGGATAGGAGCTATTGGATCTCTATTGGTCTTATTAATACATGCGGCTGATTTAACAGATTGTTTCTATGGAGCAGCTTCTTATGTAGTTTGCTGGTTTATTACCATTACTTTTATACTCATTTTTATGTTTTTGCCTCGGATTAGGCAAGTAAAAGATACTAAAAGAACGGTTATATTTACAGTCATATGGGTGTGCAGCATGATTGCTTCCAGTTATTATTATGAGCTCATTAACATATTGCACTAAAAATTTTAAAGGTTAAACAGGGGGAAGGTATTATGGGTATTATTCAATGTTCAAAAGGTCATTTCTATGACTCGCAGACAAATGCAAGCTGTCCATACTGCATGGGGGCAGGAGGCTCAGTAGGGGTAACACAGCCTCTAGGCGCAGCAGGAGGAAGCAAAACAGCAGCTTTAAACGGAGGAGGGGGTGCTGGAATTGGCAGCACAGTTCCTTTGGAACAAAATAGAGGGTTTAATAATGTACCACAAGGAGCAGATGACAGGCAAAAAACAGTTGCACTTATGAAAAAGGCTATGGGGATTGATCCGGTAGTAGGGTGGCTTGTATGTATTGAAGGAGCTGATAAAGGCAAGGACTACAGAATTAGAGCACAAAGAAACTTTATTGGACGCGGTGAAACGATGGATATATGCATACGAGGAGATGAAACTATCTCAAGAGAAAATCACACTATCATAAGCTATAACGAAAAGAATAATGGTTTTAAAATAGCTCCAGGAGACAGCAAAGGGATAACTTATCTTAATGACGAAGAAGTTCTGATGGCAATGAACATCACCTCTTACGATGTAATAGAAATAGGTAAAACAAAGCTAGTATTTATTCCTTTGTGTGGGGAGAGGTTTAAGTGGGAACAAAAAGGAACTATTTAAGAATAGCAGTGATGTTGTGTGTGTGCAGTATTTTACTTATATCAGCAAACAGCTGTGCTAAAAAAGATGAAACTGTTGGCAGTAATAAAGCTGATACTAAAAAACCTGCTGTTAAAAAACCTCAAAATCCTAAGGCAGATAAAGAGGGTGTGGAGAGCAGTTTTTGGCAAGTGCCTCTTTATAGAAATATAAGTATTATTTCTGGTAGTGTCATCCTTTTGACAGCAGGAGGAAGCGTTGTATTCTTTGCATATAAGAGGAGGAAAAGAAAAGATGGGAAAACAGTAAAACTTGATATACCCAAAGAAAATAAGTTAAGTTTTTCGTTTGCAAATATACAAAATATAGGTAAAAGAGAATCACAGCAGGACTCTTTTGGAGTTTCCAATATCGAAAATAAAGAATACGTGGATAAAAAAGGAATACTAGCTATAGTGGCAGATGGAATGGGAGGCTTAGCCTACGGAAAGGAAATAAGTGAAAAGGCTGTAGAATTCATGCTCAGGGGATTCGAGAATATGAGTTTGGGTGAGTCTTGCATGCAGCAGCTGTTATCTTTAGTCCATACACTTAATGCACAGATATATAATCAGTATCAAATGGAGGGCGGAACAACTTTAGTTGCAGTATACATAATAGATAATAGGTTTTATTGGATGAGTGTTGGAGACAGTACAATCTATTTAAAAAGAGATGGCATACTTTATCAGCTCAATAAGGAGCACATTCATCTTAATACACTTTATTTAAAAGTCCTGGAAGACAAAATGAGTATAGACGAAGCTCTATCAGATAAAGAAAAGAATGCTCTTACTGAGTTTATTGGAAAAGATGTCTTAACAGAGATAGATTTTAATACCAAGCCATTCAAAATAAAGGCAGGAGATAGGCTTATGCTTTGTTCAGACGGCATAAGCAGTTACCTTGCTGAAAGTGAAATATCAGAAGCATTAGAACAGGATATAAATGTTTGCTGCAGTACGCTTGAAAGTATGGTGTTATCCAAAAAGTATCCTTATCAAGATAATTTGACTGGACTGGTTATAGAGTGTAGATAGTGGAGGTGAAAAAATGAAAAATAAGCTCCCTTTATTTTTTGCAGTACTAGTGGTTTTTGGTAGTATTTTTTATACCCACACGTGGGCTGCTAATGAAGCTGTTTTGGCAGCGAAGAATAATGTAGTCAGAGTCATTGCACTTGATGAAAATGGGAACCTTGGCAGAGGAACAGGCTTTGCAGTAGGTAATCCAGGAGAGCCAGTACGTTATTTTGTTACTAATAGTCATGTTGTTGTAGCAGATCCGGCAGCAGGGTTTTATCCAGAAGTTATTGCTGTTATATTTGAAGATGCAACTAAAGATGAGACGATTTTTCCTGCACAAGTTATTTATTCTTCAGAGAACCTCATGCCGGATGTTGCCATCATAGATATTGGAACGCCGGTAAATTACAGACAGCCAGCAAAATTGCTGCCACAGGGTAATGTCAGAGAAACAGATGATGTTTATGCCATAGGGTTTCCTGCCTCAGCAGATGATATCAGTGACGGAGGAAATGAAACGCTGCCGTCAAGACCAGAAAATGCAACCACCTCAAAAGGGATTATAACAAAGCTTAAAATAAGCAATACAGGCACAGACTGCTATCAGATAGATGCAGTTATTAATCCAGGGAACTCAGGGGGGCCGTTAGTTACTGAAGATGGTTATGTCATAGGGATTAATACTTTTAAAGCAATAAATGGAGACGGAACTAATGGAGCTATTTACATTGATACATTATTTCCTCTGTTTGAACAGTATAATGTTCCTTATACATTAGCTGATTTAAACCAAAAAGAAGAAACGCCTAATACTCCTTCTAATACGCCAGAACCACAGCAGCCCCCTGCTGCAAATCCTTCCTCTCCTAATCAGCCTCCTGCTATAGAGGGGCCAAAAGAAACACCGCCAGCCAGCAAGGAATCAAGAGATCCTACTGTAGGGGAGGCAGTTTTACCTTTTATTATATTGATAGCAATAATAGGGGCAGCAGGCTTAGTCATAATAGTCATCGTTGTTGCAGTTAAGAAGAATAGCCGATCGGCTTATAGAGAACGTGAGATGCCGAGCCAAGCACCCCCTAGTTATCCTCCTTCTCCTCAGACTCCTGTTATGCCTCAAGTACAAGCGCCGCCGCCAGTTACTGCTCATCCCATGTTAGTAGGTGTTTCAGGTGAATATGCAAATAAAAAATTCCCGCTGAAATATGGCAAAATAACAATTGGAAGAGATGCCGTCTCATGTAATGTGATCTTTAATAACAGTACCCCAGGAATAAGCGGAAGACACTGTGAAGTAAGTTATAATCAGGAAACAAAGTGTTTTGCGGTCATTGATTTGGGCTCAACTTATGGTACGTTTACAGAAAATGGACAAAAACTAACACCAGGTATGCCAAACATGATGAGGACTGGGGATGGGTTTTACCTCGCGAGTGCTCAAAATAAATTTATTTTTATGATGGAGTGATAACATTCATGGAATTTCACACGTATACTTATACAAACAAAGGCGGAAGACCTCATAATGAGGATAATCTAGGTTATGAGGTGAGCAGTGAAGGAGGCATATGGGCAGTGGCAGACGGATTGGGAGGGCATGCTTATGGAGAAGTTGCTTCTAAGATAGCAGTTGATACGATTCTTAGCCACTTTAACGCCAATCTTATCCTATCTAAAGATAATCTTGAAAAGAGTATTCAATTAGCAAATGGTAACATTGTTAAAGAACAAAAAGCAAAGGTGCAGTATGCCGCGATCAGAACAACAATTGTTGCAGCGATAAGTGATAATAGTCAAATCATGTGGGCTAATGTAGGAGATACAAGATTATATTATTTTAGAAACGGATCTCTTTTACATGTTACGCCAGATCATACGGTTTCTTATAAGGCGTACTTGGCTAATGAGATTGAGTATAAGCATTTAAGATTTCACGAAGATAAGAGCAAGCTTCTTCGGGCACTTGGAAATGGGGAGGCATGTAAAATAGAGACGGTTAAAGCAGCCATACCTATTGAGAACGGAGATGCTTTTTTGCTTTGCTCAGATGGGTTTTGGGAGTATATTTTCGAGACCGAAATGGAGATTGACTTAGCTAAGGCAAGGTCACCAAAAGAATGGGTTCAGCTTATGCTTTTAAGACATATAAGAAGAGCTAAACCTGGTAATGATAATTTTTCAGCTTTAGCTGTATTAGCTTTATGAGGGGGATCATGATGAAACATACTAAAGCATTTATGATGATACTGCTAATAATAGGTCTTATCATCCAAACATCTGCAGTCTATGCTGCAGGAGAGAAGGTTCAAATCACTCAGACCTTTGTTAAGGAAGGGAAGCTGGATGTTTTTTTAAATTATATAGATGAAAGTAATATGCCTGCAGCTTCAGAGGTAAGCAGCATAGAAGCGACACTTGGAGACAATAAGCTTAAAGTTAATAAACAAACAAGATTACAAGATGCCAAAGCAGAACTATCTAATTCCATGATGATATTAGTGGATATATCTAAATCTTTTAAAGCGGCAGACAAAGAAAAAACGCTGACAGTTATTAGCAGCATTTTAGAAAATAGTTTTCCAAATACCGAATTTGCTCTCGTAACTTTTGGCAGTGAGGTAGTCGTTAAACAAGACTTTACGCAAGATAGATTTGCATTTGCAAAGGCTTTAGAGAAAGTAGAGATGAATGATAAAAAGACGAATCTCTATACTGCACTCGTTAAAGCTGCTGAAATTTATCATCAAAAAGACATACAGCCTAAAGAAAAGTGCCAAATTCTAGTCATATCAGATGGCCAGGAATACGACGAAACAGGGTTAACTAAAGATGAGGTCTATTTAAAGCTGAAGAGTGCGAATTTACCAGTTTATACTTTGGGTATGTACAATGAAAGAACAGGAGAGTCAGGCAAAGAAAATATTAAAGTGCTAAGCTCATTTGCCAGGGTAACTGGAGGGCTGGATACTGTACTTGGAATGGATAAGAAGACAGAGGAGGAAGTCGCAGATCTTATTACTAAGCACATAAACGGTAGTTTTGCTGCAGAACTGGATGTGGGTGCTATAAAGGCTGACGGCAAGGAATATTTTCTAGATTTAAAAATAAAATCAGGAGAAAAGGTCGTATCTGCAGAAGGGGTAAACGTAAGGATGGATGTATCAGCAGAAGAAGGAGCGAAACCGGAAGAACCTTCTAAAACAGAGACAGCTCCTAAAAAAGAAGAAACACCTAAAAATGAATCTCCTTCTAAACCTTCAAAAGAAAATGTAAAACCAGAGGATAATCAAAAAAATCGCATGATTTTAATAGGAAGTGTAGTAGGCGGAGCAGCTCTGATTGTGATGATAGTTATTATTATCATTGTACTTAATATAAGAAAAAAGAGTAAGCAAAAAGTGCTGACAGAGCAAAAGAGTGAGCAGGGAAATCAGCAGGAGATAAGCCAAGAGGATAAGACTGTTCAGTTAACAACCCAAAAAGCAGCTGAAAATATAGCAGCACCTGATCAGACCCTGGAAGCTGAAAGGAAAGCAATTAAGCTAACTAAATTAGGCGCTGACCTTAGTAAAGGAACAGTAGAGGTTGCGATCAGAGATGCTTTTACAATAGGGAGAAGTAATGGGCGAAATGATTTAGTAATCTTAAATGATGAGGCAATTTCATCCGTTCATTGCAAACTTTATGTGGCTTCAGGGAGTATTTATATCGAAGATCTAGGGTCTACAAATGGGACGTATGTTAATGGAATACCGATATCTTATCCTATAAAGCTCAATAGCGATGATATTATTTTGATGGGGACATCAGAGTATAGGATAACATTCTAAATGCTAAATTATTTTATTAGAAGAAGGTGAGAAGATGCCAAGGATGGAATATGCATCCATAGGAAATAGAATAGCTGCAGTACTTATAGATGGGATAATAATAAGTTTTATTGTAGGTATAGCGTGGACGCTTATTGGCGCTTCAAGTACGATAACAACCATACTTTATTTTGCTGTACTAGAAGGAAGCTCTATGCAGGCAACATTAGGTAAAAAAGTGGTAGGAATCAAAGTAGTAGATTCTAATGGAAATGGGATTTCAATTGGAGAAGCCCTTATTCGTTCTCTTTGCCGAATGCTATCCGGATGCATACTGGGAATAGGATACTTTATGGCCTTATGGGATGATAATAGGCAGGCTTTACATGATAAACTTGCGGGGACATATGTAGTGACAGATTGTACTAGCGGAGGATATGTTAAGAGTAATCCGCCAGCCCAGGCCTTTATACCTCAAAAAAATAACAGAGTGAACCCTTGCATAATAGGTATCAGCGGTCAATTTGCAGGAAGTTGTACGAAGGTAGATGAGAGAGGAATTATATTTGGAAGGGATAGAATAGGCTGTCAAATGGCTTTCGGGGAAAATACCCCAGGAATAAGCAGGCACCACTGCGCCGTAAGCTTCAACCCTATAACAAATATGTTTATAGTAAATGACTTAGGCTCGACCTATGGGACGTTTTTGGAAAATGGTACAAAGATTTTGCAAGGGCAGCCAATTGCTCTAAAATGTGGAGAAAGGTTCTGTATTGCTTCTCCTATGAATATGTTTGAAGTAAGACTTTGATATAAGGCAAGGTGAAGAGGAGTGAATGGAGATAGCAGTATGCATAGATGCAGTAATTGTTTTGCTACAAAAGAAACAACTGGCATATGTACACGTTGCGGATATGACGAAAAGTCAAATGAAGCCTATCCAAATGCATTAGCTGCTGGAACAATACTAAACGGACAGTATCTGGTGGGCAAAGTACTAGGGCAAGGAGGATTTGGCATAACCTATCTAGGACTTGATCTGCATCTGGACTTTAAGGTAGCTATTAAAGAGTATTATCCAGATGGCCTGGTTACAAGAGCTGTAACAAGTACAAATCTTACTATTTATTCAGGGGAAAAAGAAAATTATTTTCAGTATGGAGCAGAACGTTTTCTAGAAGAAGCAAAGATATTGGGGCGGTTCCAGAGCAATCCGAATATTGTACCAGTCAGAGCTTTTTTTAAAGAGAATAACACAGCCTACCTTGTTATGGACTATATAGAAGGCATTAGTTTCAAACAGTATCTTAAAAAAATGAACGGAAAGATACTATATACAGACGCTCTTTTACTGCTAACGCCCATCATGGAAGCTTTAGAAGAAGTACATAAGACGGGACTGCTTCATAGAGATATTAGTCCGGACAATATCTATATTACAAATAAAGGAGAAAGTAAATTATTAGATTTTGGAGCAGCTAGATATACATTAGGGGAGCATAGTAAGAGTCTTTCTGTTATTCTAAAACCCGGGTATGCACCGGAAGAACAATATAGAACTAAAGGGAAACAAGGACCTTGGACGGATATTTATGCGTTAGCAGCGACTATGTATACAGCTATAACAGGAGGGCTCCCGCCAGATGCTCTAGATAGATTAGACCAAGATGATATCAAAAGACCTCCTGAGTTTGGCATTGCTATGCCGCCTCACGCAGAGCTGGCCTTGATGAAAGCATTAGCGGTAAAGGCTAAAGACAGGTACCAAACTATTCAAGAATTTAGGAGTGCACTTTTTTCATCGGAAAAAATGACTGATTCTAATAGTTCATTTGCTGTATTGCAAAACGTTAATACCTCACAAAACATTGCAATGCAGCAGAATAGAGGAGTCTCTGAGAACATAGGTGTGCCGCCCAATGTCAGCATGCAGCAAAGTGTCAGCCGGAATGAATACAGAGCAGTTGATCCTAATAGGCAGATGAATAATAGATCATCTATGCAAATGCGGCCGCCTAAACGCACAAGTAAATGGACGGCCTTAATAGCAGTACTTGCAGGTGTCTTTTTTGTAGGCGTTTTTATACTATTTTGTATAGTAGGTCTTAGCGCTTTGGATGCAGACAGTAGTGAAGATTATGTTGCCGAAAGTACAAGTGTTCCTGCCGAGACAGGAAATACTATAGATAATGGGGTAGAGCTTCCAAGTATAGCGGAGCAAACAAACGAGGTTAAGTGGAGATACATTATACCACCCTCGTGGAGTGATGTCCAAGATTTTGCCGATGGATTAGCAGCTGTATATAATGGTACTGGCTGGGGGTATATAGATCAGGCTGGCAGTTTAGTTATAGATTATGTTTTTGAAGATGTACGACAATTTTCAGATGGTATAGGAATGGCCAAACAAGGAGGCATGTGGGGCAGCATAGATAAAACAGGAATGTGGATTACTGATCCATGGTGGGATGATGCTGGATTTCTGTCTATAGGATATAAAGAAGGACTCGTGCCTGTAACCAAAGATGATTTATGGATGTTTATGGACCAAAAAGGAGATATAGTACTGCAGGATGATAGGTGTTTCTGGGCTCAAACCTTCTCAGAAGGATTAGCACTGGTGGCTATAGATGATAAATGTGGTTATATAGATAATGCAGGCACATTTGTTATTTCACCAGAGTGGTCTTCAGGATTTATGTTTTCAGAAGGAATGGCTCCTGTTCAATCAGAAGCAGGTTGGGGATTTATAGATACTAGGGGGAATGTAGTTATAGAACCACAATTTAACTTTGCTATACCATTTACAGAAGGGTTAGCAGCAGTTAATATAGGTACTGTTGAAGCAAGACAAATTGGATTTATTAATAAGTATGGACAAATGGTCATAGAAGCCAGCTATCAGGATGCTTATGATTTTCGTGATGGTTTATCAGCAGTATGCATTAATGGCAGGTATGGCTATATCAATCATTCTGGAGAAATGATAATAGAGCCGCAGTGGGAAGAAGCGAGGAGTATATCTGAAGGACTTGCTGCAGTTAAAGAAAATGGGTTGTGGGGTTATATTGAAATTACAGGGCAGTAAAGGATTGGGATGATTTATAATCCTAAAGTGATTGATTTAGGTTCGCCAAGGGGAGTCGCACCAAAAGATGCCCCGCCTCCCCTTGGCTAGTCATCGAATGACTTAGATTAGAGAATAAATCATTTAAAAGCGGAAAAAATAATTATACGAGTTAGTTTGAGAATTACGTATTATCAAGCCTGAAATAAAGTATTAAATAAAAAAACAAAAAACTTTAAAAAAGATGTTGACTTATGTAGAAAACTCGTGTAATATTATACGAGTCGCCACTGATAAGCGGCAGAGATTAAAAAGCCTCAGGGCTTGATAATCAAAACTTAAAT
>JARBUI010000016.1 GCA_029239755.1 Clostridia bacterium
TGTTAAGCACGCCGCCAGCGTTCATCCTGAGCCAGGATCAAACTCTCATATAAAAGTTTGTCCAACAACTGTTAAGTTGTTTTGTGACTATAATTACTTATACGCTGTACATTAATGTACATGTATTTGATTCGAACTTCAATTCTGAAGCTCTTTTGAATCGACTGGTTTTATGGTTACTATTTTATTTTCAAAGTTCATTTGTTGTTGTCCCTAACTAGTAGCGACTTTTATTATTATACTCCTTTTATTACATAAGTCAACCCCCTTTTTAAATAAATAAAAAGATTTTCGAAAGATCACTTAGACCTTTCAAAAACCCTAATAAATTATTTTACATCTAATACAACTTCAATGAGTTCTCCAAGCTGTATTTCCTCATCATTATATATATTTATTTTATACTTCATCTGACCAACTTTGCCAGCTTCTCTCGTCTTTTTATTTTCATATACATTTTTAATATCTGTAAGAAGCGTATCTAGTACAGTATCTTTATCAAAAATAAGATTGAATATATTTTGCATAGGAATAAAATGTTTATTATCAAATGGCTCCTCCCCAAATTTATTTATGACGAACCTTATCTTAGTAATTTCTCCAGTGTTTTTTCTAAATATTTGATAATAACTGGAGGTTTCTCCATCACTTCCATCCTTAAACCTATTTCTTATAAACATAGGTGTGGTTATTTGGATCATATTATTGTCTTTACCAATATGCATTTCTGACAGAATAAATTCCGGAGAAATAATTTCTTCCACCAGATTTTTACTATTCTCATCTATTAAAGAAATATTACTTTGAATACACCGTATACTTACTTTCTGCCCATCGTTTGTACAAACAACGCCGTATCCACCAATAACTTTTTCTCTGGTAACCGGAATTTCTTTTATATCTTTCATATCATTAATAAATGTTATAAGTTCTTCTCCTATATGCTCCTTTAATACATCTACTATCTGCCTTCCACCCTTTGAATCTATATTAAAAACAACTACACCGTGATAGTTCTCGTCAAAAAAAATTTCATTCTCCCTATGTATATTATCAGTAGCATCTTCTGCTAGTTCATAAATACTTTTTTCTATGAGTGCCCATTCTCTTCTTGCACTGCTGTAGTATTCTTCATGATAAGATACTTCCTTATACCCCTCAACCTGCCAGTTAACACTTGTACACCCAACAAGTAGCATGCAGCATAACACTAAAACAAGTAACTGTCTCACCTTAATCCCTCCTTTTATTTATTATCCCAATATGTGCAATCTTACGAGCAATGATAAAGCCTATAGTGCCTCCAATTAAAGTTATTGCAGACGTAAGGACTACAATGTTCTGTCCAATGAGAGGTACTAAGAAAATCTTATATGTATCTGCTAATAGCAATGCAGCACATAGTGTTACGCCTGTTATAAAGATAATTCTAGTTATGGCGTCAGGCATCAGTCTGTCTGCATTTTCTATTTTAGTTCTTTTACCTGTTTGGTAAATAAGATAAACACCTATAATACTTATAATAAGTGTTATAAATAATTTAAACCCTATATCTTCTATATAAACATAGTCTATATAATACTGACTTTGGTCCACTGTATATGTAAATCCCCCATACCGTGTGATCATACCATAGAAAGGTAAAAGTATTTTCTCCTCTATACGCTCAAGGTAATATCTTAACCCATAATATATTTCAAGATAGTGAATACTAGTTATTATAAATGCTGGGGCTAATAACGTAAGAATACTTATAATTAAACTTCCTATGTTATGATTAACCAGATACTGCATCATAAACACAAATAAGTAAAGTGATGTATAAGTTAAATAATTGAGTACAAGTAGGCTTAATAAATTTTGTATGCTGTTAATAGTAAGTAATATGCCTTCATAGGGCGTTATACTATAAATTGTCTTTAGCTCAGTCATAGCATAAGCTCTTAACATAATGACCCCTAGGCTAAGAATGATAAAAGGTATTGTGTAACTTAAAATACCTGCTGACATTTTCACAAGACATCTTTGGACATTTGTATATGGGAGTGATTTTAAAAATCTGCCTACTTCAAGGCTTTTATCGTTTTTAAACTGAAAGTAAACAAGTAAGATAAATCCTAAAAAAATAAATAAAGATAGCCCAGGGACAAAAGACAAAAAAGCCGTATTATTAAAATCTGTTACTGCACTTCTTACTCCGTAACGCAAATATTGTTTAAAGTTGCTGCTAATCGTAATACCGGTTAGCATCAGATACCCTATGTTTATCACTAAAAAGTAAAGGCTCATTAAGGCAGCTGACTTTAACTCCACCTTGATTAAAGCTCTTATATTTTTCATCATGATTTCCTCCTTTTTTATTTAACTTCTCAACCTCTTAACTTACTGGTATAAATAAATACTTCTTCTAAATCCAGGCCTATTGGCTCTATAAGACTCGCCCCATGTTCTTTTAGTTTTTCTTCGAACTTAGAAGAGTACTTATTTGTTACAATATAATAGACACTCCCTATATGATCAACTTTTAATATTTCATCCCAACTTCCAAGGTCTTCAGGCAAAGTATTCCCAAATACTACTTGCAGCTTCTTGACACTAGCCTTAAGCTCATCTACTGACATTTGATAAATAGCCCTGCCTTCGTGGATGATAGTAACCTCATCACAAATTTTTTCAAGTTCTGTCAGATGATGCGATGAAATAACCACAGTCATTCCTGTTTCGCCGACTTCATCTATAATAAAATCAATAACTTGTCTTTTAGCTATAACATCTAATCCCGAAGTTGGCTCATCTAATATAAGAACTTTCGGAGAGATTGCCATATTTAGCATAATAGCTAATCGCATCTGCATACCTTTCGAAAGATTTTTAACTTTGCTCTTCATATTTAATCCAAAAGTTGCATTATACTTATTAAATTTCTCCTCTGAAAAGGTTGGGTACACAAGCGTAAAAAAGTCTACCATCTCCCTAACTGTATACCCCTTAAAAAACTGATTACGGTCCGCTACGTATCCTATTTGACTTTTAATAGCATTATTTTCATATACAGGCTCTCCTTCAATCAGTACTCTCCCCCCATCACACTCATATATACCTGCAAGACATTGAAGAATCGTACTTTTTCCAGCTCCATTTTCTCCTATCACTCCATAAATAGATCCTTTTTGGATTTGTATAGATACATCATCTATTGCCCTCAATTCCCCAAAACTTTTACTCATATGACTTATCTCTATCACTTATGATTCCTCCCTTATAAGTTCCTCATAAATCTTACTTATTTCTTTAACAACGTCCTCTTTACTAAATCCCATATAGTACAGCTGCATACAACTACTTTTAAGAGTTTTTCTTATATCTTCTAGTTCATCCTCATTCACTTGTTTAGTTGTGACATGTGCTATAAAGGTCCCTCTGCCTCTAATTGTTTCAATAATCTTTTGTCTCTCTAGTTGTTGATAAGCCTTCGTTACGGTATTTGCATTAACAGTAAGCATACTGGCAAGCTGTCTTACTGAAGGTACCTGATCCCCAGGCTTTAAAATACCTTTTATAACTTGTTCCTTGATATTATCTATTATTTGCTCATAGATAGGTCTTATATCTCTTACATCAATAGGAAACATAGCACTCACCTCTTTCATTTGATGATTAATATCCTAGCTACACGTGCCCTGTGTGATTTACGTGTACTACAACACCTAGTACACTTTAATTATAGCAATATCGATCTCTTTGTCAATATATACAGCACAAATATGTGCACATATTTTTAGAATCTAAACTATTTTAGAATATTTATGAATACTTGTCATAATTTATAATATATATCTATGTATGATGTTAGGAGTGACGTTTATGAAAAATAGAGTTAAAAGTAATGCCTTAAACTATAGTCAAATATACCGCTCTTTGTTACTTGCATTTACTATTTTTTTACTCTTTATTGCACTTAATTTCTTTTTACCCATTGCAAACTATCTCTCTAGTTTTTTACTCTTCTTAAGTTTGGTTTTTTTAGCTCTTCATTTTTATACAAAAAAAATAAGCTCCCTTATGGCTTCTCTTATTCTTTGCACTTTGTCTCTTCTTCTAGTAATAGCTTTCTTATATCTTAAATAGATTCCCTATTTAAAAGAGTACTGATCTAAAATACTCAGTACTCTTTTACTATTTTATGTACAAACCCTAATAACTGAATGCTATTTTGGGTTTGTTTGTTCTCGTGACTTATTTGGTAGTATGACTATTATTCCCTAGAAAAATAATCCCTTCTGCACTTACCCGTTGTCAACTGCTAAAGCACTTAGTGTAACATTTACACCTGTTAAGCCTGGTGTAATATCAATGATAGAGTTAGTTGAAAGTTCTACAGAATAAGTGTACTCGCCGGGAGCTACATCAATATCTGCATATTGGAAGGCAAAAGATTCTGCTTCAAGCACATCTACTATTGTTGAAAAAGTATAGGTTGAACCCACTGGTACAGGTGTATTACCATTTTTACTTCTTAATATGCGGAAATTTAATGTTACAGAAATGCCAAGTGGTAAGCTAATTATACTTGTAAAGTTCAGTAGTACTGTTGGATTCCTCATTCCTCTTGTATCAATTGATACGTCGACAACAGGAATAGGAGCAGCCAACAATGTAGTAATAATAGGAAGTGGTCCGAAACCTCCTGTTGATGCGTTTAATGCTACTTTCTGCGCACAAGGTCTTCTGTTGTATTCATCTTCAACTATTCTTCTAGCGTCAACAAGATCATTTTGTCTTCCAAATCTTTGGCAATCACGATTACTCATACATCTCACCTTAACCTTTCTTAATAAAATATATTAGAAAGATTCTTAACCTTATACTTAAGTAACCCTTCTCGCTATATATTATGACAAGATATTACTTTTTGTGACATCCTTTAAAAAGGTTGTCAAAAATCCTAATAAGATAGATGAGAATATAACAATCTAAGTCCAATGCTTACTATTTTTTATAAACTAAAAGCTGTTCTTAAATAGATTTCTATTTAAGAACAGCTTTTAGTTTATATTATTATTTTAAGTTTGCTTTTGCAGTTTCTACTAATTGTGTAAACGCCTTAGCATCTGTAATTGCAAGATCTGCTAACATTTTTCTATTGATGTTTACGCTAGCATTTTTTAATCCATTCATAAAACGGCTATAAGATAAACCGTTAAGTCTAGCAGCTGCATTAATACGAGCAATCCATAGAGTTCTGAATTCACGTTTTCTTAACTTTCTGCCTACATATGAATAACTTAATGATTTCATAACAGCTTGTTTTGCTGTTCTAAATTCTGTTGATTTTGCACCTCTATAGCCTTTAGCTAATTTGAGTACTCTATTACGTCTTTTTTTAGTGGCCATTCCGCCTTTAACTCTTGCCATTTTCTTAACCTCCTAACACTATTTATTATAGATGTGGTAATAATCTTCTCATTTGTTTTTCATTTGTTTTGTCAACGAGCCCTGGATGTCTTAGGTTACGTTTTGTTTTTGGAGATTTTTTAGTCAAGATATGACTTGTATATGCTTTTGATCTTTTGAGTTTTCCAGTTCCTGTTAATTTAAAACGTTTTGCTGCTGCTCTATTTGTCTTTAATTTAGCTTTAGCCATTACAAAGTCCTCCTTTATAAATTAGTATTTATTTTATCAAAAGGTAACTATTTTGGTGCTACCACGATAATCATGCTTCTTCCTTCAAATTTAGGTTTTTGTTCTGCTACTCCAATTTCATCTAACAATACTAATGCTTGTTCTAGTATTACAGATCCTTTTTGAGTATGCATCATCTCTCGCCCACGAAATACAACTGAAATTTTAACTTTATCTCCTGCTTTAAGGAATTTCTCTGCATTTCTCATCTTCGTTTCAAAGTCGTGTTTTTCAATACTAGCGGAAAGCCTAACTTCTTTTACGCTAACAGTTTTTTGCTTTTTACGTGCTTCTTTTTCTTTCTTAGCTGCATCAAACTTGTATTTACCATAGTCCATGATTTTACATACTGGCGGCTTTGCCTGTGGTGCAATTTTAACAAGATCTAAGCTTTTTTCATTGGCAAGCTTCTGCGCCTCTTTAACTGGTATAATTCCTATTTGCTCGCCATCTGGTCCTACGACTCTTACTTCTTTGTCACGAATTTGTTCATTAATCATTAAATCGTTAATAATGGGCACCTCCTAAAATTGTTTGCCTTTAAATTTAATCACCCTTGAGCGTATGGGTGTAACGCTTAAAACAATACCCACTAATCATCATGCGCTTCTTTTATACACAAATAAAGTGGATAGCCGAAACTATCCACTTCTATACTTCATACTAAATAAACCATTATGCTCATGCAATTAATCTTACATGCAATTAGTATGACCTTACGAGCACTATCGCTGCAAGGTGAGAAGAAATAGCTTCTACTTGTTTCATTTACAACACATAAAATATTATCACACACTTTGTACACTGTCAACCCTATTTTAAACAATAAAGTTTTATTATTTGAAATGATATTTTACTGTTTCTCTTCTACCTGCATATCAAGTAAATAATTATACTTTTCTTTGATCTCTTTCTCAATACGATTAGCAAAGTCCACGAGTGCTTGTGCTCCCTCGTCTCCTTTTTGTCTGCTTCTTACTGAAACATTTTTGTTTTCCATTTCTTCAGCACCTACAACTAAGATATATGGTACCCTCTCCATACGTGCTTCTCTTATTTTGTATCCAATTTTTTCAGTACGGTAGTCTGCTGCTACCTTTACCCCTTTAGCTTGAAGTGTGCTGACAACCTCTGCAGCATAATCTGCGTATTTATCAGAAATTGGAAGAACCTTTACCTGCACAGGTGCAAGCCATGTTGGAAAACATCCTGCATACTTTTCGATAAGTGCTGCAAGTGTTCTTTCATAACATCCAATAGAAGTACGGTGAATAACATACGGATGCTGCTTATTGCCATCTTTGTCAACATAAGTCATCTGCAGGCGTTCTCCAAGTGCAAAGTCAATTTGGACTGTAATCATCGTATCTTCTTTACCATGTACGTTCTTGAACTGAATATCAAGCTTCGGTCCGTAGAATGCCGCTTCTCCTACTGCCTCTGTATAATTAATCTGCAGATGATCTAAAATATTTCTCATCAAGTTTTCTGTCTTTTCCCAAGCTGCTGGATCATCAATATATTTTTCAGTATTATTAGGATCCCACTTAGAGAATCTATAGCTGATATCATCCTGAATACCAATTGTTTTCATAATATAATTAATGAGTTCAATAACACCTTTGAATTCTTCCTCTAGTTGTTCTGGTGTACATACAAGATGTCCCTCTGATATCGTGAATTGTCTTACACGGATAAGTCCATGCATTTCTCCTGAAGATTCATTTCTAAATAATGTAGAGGTTTCACCATAGCGAATAGGTAAATCTCTATAGCTATGTTGTTCTGAGTTGTAAATTGTAAATTGGAACGGACAAGTCATTGGACGAAGTGCCATTACCTCTTTATCTTTTTCTTCATCTCCTAATACAAACATTCCATCTCTATAATGGTCCCAGTGTCCTGATGCTTTATAAAGATCACTTTTTGCCATAAAAGGTGTTTTAGTAAGCACATATCCTCTTTTTTCTTCTTCGTCTTCGATCCATCTTTGAAGTGTCTGAACAATTTTGGCCCCTTTTGGCATAAGCAGCGGAAGCCCTTGTCCAATTTTATCATCAGTTGTAAAAAGTTTAAGTTCACGTCCTAATTTATTATGATCACGCTTTTTAGCTTCTTCTAATTTCTCAAGATGCTCTGCAAGGTCTGCTTTTTTAGTAAATGCTGTTGCATAAATACGTGCAAGCATTTTATTTTTTTCATTCCCTTTCCAATAAGCACCCGCTGAACTAAGGATCTTAAATGCTTCTACAGGTTTTGTGCTCATCAGATGAGGCCCCGCACATAAGTCAACAAATTCACCTTGTTTATAGAAAGTAATGATTTCACCTTCTGGAAGATCATTAATAAGTTCTACTTTATAGGGTTCTTGTGCTTCTTCCATTAATTTTATCGCTTCGTCTTTTGGAAGCTCGAATTTTTCAATTGGAAGCTTTTCCTTTACTATTTTTTTCATTTCCGCTTCGATCTTAGTAAAATCCTCTTCTATAAATGCTCTATCAAAATCGAAATCATAGTAAAAACCATCTTCTATAGCTGGTCCTATCGCAAGTTTAACTCCTGGATAAAGTCTTTTAACAGCTTGTGCTAAGATATGAGATGCCGTATGCCTAAATGTCCATTTACCTTTTTTATCATTAAAAGTTAATATTTCCAGATCACAATCTTCATTTAAAGCTGTCCTAAGATCTGCAAGTTCTCCATTTATAAGTCCTGAACATGCTGCTCTAGCTAGCCCCGCACTTAAATCTTCTGCTACCTCAAGTACTGTAATACCTTCGGCATATTCTTTAATACTTCCGTCTTTTAAAGCCACTTTTATCATTTATTTTTCTCCTCTCTTAACCATGTATAATTATAAGTGTTTATTTATATTTAAGGGTGATAAGCTGCTCCGGTATTTTTTATAGATTTTTAACAACAAAAAACTCCCGTCCCTTTTTAAATATAAATATATTTAAAAAGGGACGGGAGACTCGTATCCCGCGGTTCCACCCTCATTGTTTCATTGTTCAAAGAAACCACTCAGTTCATTTAACTATAACGTTGTCAACGGATTGTTATCACTCCAAGATGGTCTTCACTTACAGCCTTTAAAAATGCTCCCACCAATGCATTTTCTCTCTGAAAAAGTTAAATAAGCTACTCTTCTTTTCATCGTTTTAATATATTGTTTTAATGTATTTATTTTAATCAATCCCTCTATAGATGTCAACCTATTTATAACTTAATCGTTATGGTATTATCTGTACAATACTTGCAGCCACTGCAGTATTTAATATTGATTCCAAATATACCTTCTAAGGTTTTAAAAAACTCTGGATGTTTCGCCCGTTCTTTTTGGTGTACGATGATTCTTCTCGGGCATACTGTAATGAGTATATTCATAATAAGATCTTCTTTATTTAGAGTACTGTCTGTGAGCAGTTCTTTGCAATATTCCTGTGTATACTTAGTCGTCACATCTTCCATGTCCTCATTTAAAATTCTCATTCTGCCGCTTTGTGTACAGATTAAATGAAGTGTGTCTTCTAAAGGATCATTCATACTGCTTATTTCTCTTACCATTTTTATGAATTGAATAATATCTTTTTTTATAAAATAATCTTCAATAAATTGTTCTAGTATGTCTTCTAAAATAATTCTATACTTACATGTTCTAAACCTAACCCACCCATCTATATTGAGTCTATTATGGGATTTTAGTTCTGCTAATATAGGAGTATAAACGAAATAATAGTTTAATGAAGAAAATCCCTCTTGCCTAGATAAATAGTTATTTGTAACAAACCTTCTTTCTATTTCTCTTTTGTCTATAAGAGAAATGTCTTTTCTTTGCTTAAGATAGCCTCCTGCTATTTGCATGAGGCTTTCTTTTTGAACAATATCACTGGCTATATGAGCAAGGGTTTCTATGCTCTCTGGCAGTATATCATTAGCGCAGCAGCGTACTCTATAGATATCTCCAACTTGCGCTATATCAAATGTATCCGCAAGGTCATTTTCATGCTGGGCTTCTTTAAATTTATTCTGTAGATCATCTTTATATTTAGTAGTATAGAGCACACATTCATACATAGTGTATACCTCTAAATGTAGTTCTCTTAATTATTATATCCTTTTTAACTTGTCAGCTTTCATTGTCTTATAAATTAATTATTGAAAGTTTATTACCTTCTTATATTACAGAGTACTTAGGATATTTTCTATTTCGTTTTTTGAAAAATCATACTTTTGATTACAGAAATGGCATACGAGTTCAACTGATTCCTCTTCATCTGCAATTTCTTGAAGTTCCGCTTTACCTATACTGATAAGTCCTCTTTCCATACGATATTTCGAACAATCACACTTAAATGCAACTTCTGTTTTTTCCATAATTTCAATATCTTCCAGCAGAGTGCTTACTATTTCTTCTATCGACTTATTTTCATCCAAATGTTTAGTTATTGATGTAAAAGAGCTTAATTTATTTTCTAGTTCTGTAATAGCCTCATCTGCTACATTAGGAAGCACCTGTATGATAATCCCTCCTGCTTGTTTGATAGAGTAATCTACATCTATTAATACGCCTAATATCACTACCGAATTAGTCTGTTCAGAGTCAGCGAAGTATAACGTAAAATCTTCAGCAATTTCCCCCGAAAGCATAGGAACTTGTCCGGTATAGGGCTCTTTTAGTCCTAAGTCTTTCATAACAGTCATGACTGCGTTTCCTATAGCTCCACTTACATCTAGTTTGCCATTAGGTTTATTTGGAATATCTACACTAGGATTATACGGATACCCTTTGACATTACCTGTGCCGTCAGCTTCTACAACAATACCTCCAATTGGTCCGTCTCCTTTAATAATAACACTCACTCTGTCAGTGTCTCTTTTTAGCATGCGCGCCATCATAGCAGCTCCAGTCATTGTTCTCCCTAAAGCTGCAGATACTACTGGCGTTGTCTGATGTTTTTCACAAGCAATACTTATCATGTTTTTTGTGTTGGCTCCAAAAAATCTAAAGTTTCTTTCTTTATCCGTCCCTCTTACGATATAATCTTTCATGGATGCTATTCCTTTCTTTTCCCTTGTTCTCTTGCAACGAAGGTTGCCCTTTGTGTGCTTTCATGATAAGGTGCTTCACTATTATAATCATCATAAACACCTATTAATTCAAGATCAGCCCTTTTTAACAGTTCTTTTATTTTTTCTATACTATAAGCTCTTTGATAATGATATTCTTCTGTTCTGTCATATTTACCTTCACTGTCTTTTAGAAAAAAATTAACTATAAACTCATTAATTTCTTCTTCTTTATCGAAATAGTTTTCCCATATATAAGCTGCATCTTCTGTCTGCTCTGCAAACGTTTGATCTGAAAGTATGTTCTCATATTTGTAATAGGTATTGATATCAAAAATAAACAGGCCTCTTGGCTCCAAATAGTTGTTTACCCATTTAAAAGTATTAAGCACCTCATCTTCTTCTAAAAGGTAATTGATACTGTCGCAGCAGCTATAAATCATATCTACTGTTCCATAGAGTTCAAAATCACTCATATCCTGCATCAAGTAGAGTATACTATGTCCTTCTTCCATAGCATTTTCTCTGGCCACCATTAGCATTTCCTCTGAAGAATCTATGCCTATCATTTCTATTCCACGTTCTGCAAACATCCCGCACATCTTTCCTGTACCGCACCCTAAATCACATACAATACGTGGAGAGATATTATATTTTTTCATATGATGCTCCATAAAAGCGATCCATTTCTCGTATGGTGTATCTTCCATAAAAGTATCATATACCTTAGCAAATTCACTGTAGGCTTCCATATTTTCACCTCTATACTTTTTCTGCTCATTAACAACTTATTATAGCTTATTTATGCTCAATTAATCTAGAGGATATTTTTAAGGAAGTGTCCACAGCTTTTAAAAAGCTCTTTTGATATCTAAAATGAATGAGAATCTAGTATATCAGGGGCATAAAGTTCATTAACTTCTGATAACAAATCACTCATATCCCCTCGGCACTTGACGGATATTTCTAAAGTGAGATTATTTAAGTAGTTAATCATGTCCTGCTTATCTTCTTCATCACTGAATGTTTCATCTATAGCTGCAAAAACATCTTTGATATCATATATTTTACATGCTGCATCAGTTCCTCCTATTAAAAGAGCTTCATCCCTGACATTCTGCTGTGACAGTTCATCATAATCTAAATCTCGCGCTTTGCAGATATTTGACATATCCTCACTATAATATTCTTGTATATACTCAGCCACCCGTTGTTTCCCTTTTATTCTGACAATATGATATTCAGGTGTGATTACGATATAGTTACTTCCTTCATGCATTTACATCACCCTTTCTACGATTATTAAAGTTAGTATTGACAGCTTGTCTTATTCCATACATCTTGTTCTTTAACTTTTAGTTTAATGAAACTTTATACTATTTCTCTCATATAATACAAATATATGCTGCTCAAGTAATATCTTTTATAATCATTAGCTTTTTATAAGAAAGGAGCAAAAGGTGAATCATTATAAAACATGTGTGTATGGTGTATGTAAAAATGAAGAAAAATTTGCCAAGCGTTGTATGGAAAGCCTCTCTGATGCTGATGTGGTAGTAATGGGTGACACAGGTTCTACAGACAATACCATTGATGTCCTAAGAAACTGCGGAGCTATTGTTCATTCTATTCCAGTGAATCCTTGGCGTTTTGATGTGGCTCGCAATGCCTGTCTTAATTTGATCCCTGAGGATGTAGATATCTGTGTGTGCATTGACTTAGATGAAGTTTTAGCCCCTGGCTGGCGTGAAGCTCTTGAAAAAGCCTGGACCTCTAATACCCATCGTGCAAGTTATCTTTATATTTGGAGCTTTAACCAGGACGGTTCTCCTGCTGTACAGTATTATCATGAAAGAATTCATGCCAGACACAATTATACATGGATTTATCCTACCCATGAGGTATTAAAGTATCTTGGAGAAGGTAAAGAAAACTGGGTATTTGCAGATGGCTTAGTGTTTAAGCATTATCCTGATGATACAAAATCAAGGAGTTTTAACCTCGAACTCCTCGAACTAGCTGTAGAAGAAAATCCTGATAGTCCTAGAAATATGCATTATTTGGGAAGAGAATATTATTTTGCTGGATACTATGATAATGCTATTAAAACCTTAACTAAATACTTAGCTCTTCCAAATGCAAACTGGCGGGAAGAAAGAAGCTTTGCCATGCGCTATATAGCTAATTCTTATACAGCACAGGGTAATATACTAGAAGCAAAGTCCTGGCTTCTTAAAGCTATCTGTGAAGCCCCCCGCATGCGTGAGGCTTATGTGGAAATGGCACGGCTTGCTTATCGCCTGCAAGACTTTAATCTTGTCTACTTTATGACTAATCTAGCTTTACAAATTAAGGAAAGATCCCCTAGGCATTATAATGAGGGCTTTGCCTGGAATGAAACAATCTATGATCTTGCTGCACTAGGGGCATATTATACAGGCTTTTATAAAGAATCCCTAGTATATGCTAAAGAAGCGTTAAAGATTGCCCCTAACGATGAAAGGCTTATTAGCAATCTTAAATTTATACAAGAAAAGTGTAATAAAGTAAGTTACCTATAAAAATTTTATAGACCTCCTTTAGATATTTTAATGACTTATCAGCCATTATCATTTTCAAAGGAGGCCTATTTGTATATAAATGCTTAACTAACTCTATCTTTTAAAAATAGTTAACTTTAATCTATCAATCTTTATTACTAGTATCTTACATTAAATATTGTGTTATAAGGTATAACGTTATAATCAGTTCCTCCGCTATTGATCCAAACGACATCGTTACATGTCGCCACAACCGTATTTAGAGAGACTGGTGAATTATTGTTATCTCTTAAAAAGATATCTGATGGAGGAGTGGCTGGCGGCACAAACAGTTCTCTTATACTTGCATCACAATCACATTGTCCGGCATTTGGATCACACAGCATAGGACCTGTTGGAGCTGTTGCTGTTGTAAAGTTGACTCTGGTAATAGCACATATTGATACTTCTATTCTTGTACCTGTAGGTCCCCCACTTCCAATTAGTGAAACTATATCTGGCCCTACAGTACCAGTAATTGTTCCTGACACAGATTGATTAAGACTAAATATATTAGGGGTAACTCCATTATCCTGCATCCATTCCAGCGCTGTCTCTATACCACCCTTACCACAAGGCGTACATACACATGTTCCTGTTGGCCCCGTTGGTCCTGCTATGCCTGTTGGCCCTGTTGGTCCTGTTGGTCCGGTTGGTCCTGTCGGTCCCGTTGGTCCCGTTGGTCCTGTCGGCCCTGTCGGCCCTGTTGGTCCTGTTGGCCCTGTTGGTCCTGTTGGCCCTGTTGGTCCTGTTGGTCCCGTTGGTCCCGTTGGCCCTGTTGGTCCTGTTGGTCCTGTTATGCCTGTTGGTCCTGTTGGTCCTGTTGGTCCTGTTGGCCCTGTTGGTCCTGTTGGTCCTGTTGGTCCTGTTGGTCCTGTTGGCCCTGTTGGTCCTGTTGGTCCTGTTGGTCCTGTTGGTCCTGTTGGCCCTGTTGGTCCTGTTGGCCCTGTTGGCCCTGTTGGCCCTGTTGGCCCTGTTGGTCCTGCTATGCCTGTTGGTCCTGTCGGTCCTGTTGGTCCTGTTGGCCCTGTTGGTCCTGCTATGCCTGTTGGTCCTGTTGGTCCTGTTGGTCCTGTTGGTCCTGTTGGTCCTGTTGGTCCTGCTATGCCTGTTGGCCCTGTTGGCCCTGTTGGTCCTGTTGGCCCTGTTGGTCCTGTCGGTCCTGTCGGTCCTGTTGGCCCTGTTGGCCCTGTTGGTCCTGTTGGTCCTGTTGATCCCGTTGGTCCTGTTGGTCCTGTTGGTCCTGTTGATCCCGTTGGTCCTGTCGGTCCCGTTGGTCCTGTTGGTCCTGTCGGTCCTTTACAGCAGCAACATTCTTGTTTATGACAACAATCATGCTTGCAACAGCACTCTTCTTTGTAACAGCAATCATGCTTGCAGCAACACTCTTCCTTATGACAGCAATCATGCTTGCAGCAACACTCTTCCTTATGACAGCAGTCATGTTTGCAGCAACACTCTTCTTTGTGACAGCAGTCATGTTTGCAGCGACATTCTTCCTTTTGATGCCAATCTTTCTTCCAACAAGGAGTATCCTTATAATACCCATCATCTTTATAGTCATTTTCCTCTGCTGGATCATTGTAAAAATGATTATCTATATCTTCATGATAGCATTTGTCTTCGCGAGGGTATTTATCTTCCTCATAGTATATTGGATAATTAGCACTTCGTTTTCGTCCCCAGTATCTACTATCTCCCATCTTTCCAATCGCCTCCTTAGGCTTCTATATAAGCTATGTCAATGAGCATAAATAAGCCATAGCTTTAATTTCTACTATCATAATATGTATGTGTATAAAATAAGTGCTAATAAATACAATCAGTTACATCTAAGAAGATAAGCATATAAATGCCTCAATACCCATTAAGAGTATTGAGGCGGTTAAGATATTTATCTATTTCATTATGTCCACCAGCTTGCTGCCCAATGATGAATGGCATAAGCATCCTTGAAAACTTCACCCTTTTTGTACTTTTCTGTATAGTAATAAGGATAGAATTTTTCTTTTTCAAATATTTTAAGCTTCTTATTTCCTCTCAAAAGATTGGTCACAAACCACGGACCTGTTTGCCCGCTTATGGGCAGCATACTGAATGCTTTCATCCACGCTGGCACATTCTCTATTATGACCTTAAATATTTCATTTTGTGGTACACATCCCATAATACCAATAGATATAGTGCACCCATCCTCACTTGCAGCAAATGCTTCAATTCCTTTAAGTAACTCCTCAATACTTCTAACACATTCAAAATCACAATCTATATAGACCCCACCAAAACGATAAAGTATCTCATACCTTGCAAGGTCCGCCTTTTGAGCAAAATGTAATGCATTATTATAAGCATCTTGATTTTGAAGTACTATCATATTTTCATCAGTCCACAGCTTCATCTCCCAATCCGGATGATGTTTTTTCCATGTTTCTCCATACTCTATAAACTCCTGTGGCATAGGTTTACTGCCTATCCAGATTCGATGAAATACCTTAGGTATCAGCATCTTATCATTTTCCATTTGCTCTTCACCCCTTCTCTGTTTCATACATTTTTATAGTATTATACTATTCAAAAGTCGTATTTTATCTAAAGATTCTCCAGTAAGGCATTGATCTTATGACTATAGAGGGTGTATACCTTTTGATCTATCCCATTTATAATTTCTCCTCTGTCTTTTCCAGCTATATTTGCAATGATAAGATAACTTTGAAAAAAACCCATAATTGAATAACCTTTTTCGACCATATACTTAAAAAAATCATTATAATGCTTGAGTGTTCCCTGCCAATTTTCTGCCATTAACGTATAGTACTTAACACTTAGGCCATCTGCCAAATACTCTACTTTTTTGATTGAAGTGTTATAAAAGCGGCATTTATAACCTAACTTAGCCATTTCTACAAACCATATAGCTTCGGTCAAAAATTTTTCACCTTCAAATTCGGGAAAAGGATAAGCTTTAAGCAAGTCTGTTCTTACAGCCCAAGCCTTATCTCCAACTATACCATACTCTAAAACTGAATCAAAATAATCTACTTCTAAGAATTCTCCTTGAAATGTAGTCCCTATTATTTGATCATTCATATCCTCACACAGACCTATGACAGCATAAAAATTGTGCTTTAAATTTCTTCCTTTTAATATTTCTGAGTTCATCTTAATCTGATAGACTGCATCATTTTTTAACCAATCGTCAGAATCAAGAAAAAAAAACCATTCTCCTCTAGCAAGCTGTGCTCCTATGTTGATAGCTCTATGTTTTCCTCCATTAGACGTATAGACATATTTTATTTGTATCTTATTTTCATTTATAAAATTTTTAATTAACTCACTGCTTTTATCAATACTGCCATCGTCAACAACAATCCACTCAAAATCTTTATCTGATTGGATAAGCAGACTTTCATATACTCTTGTTAAAAACTTTTCTCTATTGTATGTAGCAGTAAAAATGGTAATCATCGCACCCTCCTTTTAACTACCTAATCATACTTACCTTTTACTTTCTATTAAATCCAGCTGGCTGCCCAGTGATGTACTGCATAAGCTTTCTCAAATTTTTCACCTTTTCTGTACTTTTCCGTCCAATGATACGGATAAAAAGTATCTTTTTCAAATACCTTAAATTGCGGAGCCCCTTTAAGAAGTTCAGTTATAAATATGGGGCCTGTTTGATAATTTATTTCTAATGCACTATTCTTCTGTATAGATACCGGTATGTTTTCAATAATACATTTCATTATTGGATTATGCACTGTACACCCCATAATTGCATTAGTTATATAATAATCATCTTCTGCTCCTGCAAAAGCCTCTATTCCACTAAGAAGAGGTTCTATATTCTTAAGGCATTCTACATCACAATCTATATAAATACCTCCAAATTGGTACAATAGCTCATATCTCGCAATATCTGCCTTTTTAGCTAATTCTTTTGCATTATCATAATATGCTTGATTCTTCAGCGGAATCATGTTCTCATCTGTCCATAATTTCATTTCCCAATCAGGATGGTATTTTCTCCAAGTTTGTGCATAAGCTATAAATTCTTCTGGTATCTTCTTATTGCCAACCCATATCCTATGGATTATTTTTGGTATGAGAAATTCTTCCATTTATACACTTCCTCATTAAAATAGATTTATAAATACTTATTTATTTCATCTTGATACCGCGCATAAACACTATTATCAAGGTTCCCTAGTATTTCTTTATAGCTTTTTCCCGCTAACCTCGAAATATAAAGGTAGTAATTGAATTTAGCCATAACGTACTTCGGTTTATCTATCATATATCGAAAATAGTCATTGAAGTATTTTAAACTCCCCTGATAATTCTGTGCCATAAGTTCATTATATCTTTGACTAAGGCCATCTGATAAATATTCCCCTACATAAATGGGATAGTTAAAAAATCTACACTTATATCCTAGATTTGAGAGATAATTATACCATGTATCTTCTGTCAAAAACTTTTCACCTTCAAACTCAGGAAAGGGATACTTTTTAAGCAGATCCGTCCTTACTGCCCACGCTTTGTCTCCATCGATACCATGCTTTTCTCTTGCTTCTAAATACCCCATCTCTATTACTTCTCCTTCAAAGGTTATCCCTATGATTTTCCCATCTGGATATTTACGAAGCCCTACTAAAGCAAAAAACTCTTGGATGAGCTGCCTGTCCTGTAAATTTATTGCATTCATATGCAGCTGATAGACAGCATCTTCTGTCAGCCAATCATCCGAATCCAACAAATAAAACCATTCTCCTTTAGCAAGCTTTACACCTATGTTTATTGCTCGGTGTTTTCCACCGTTATGTGTATAGATGTACTTAATACTCATTTTATCCTGAGCAATAAAGTTTTTGACTGTTTCACTCGTGCTGTCCTCGCTTCCATCATCAACTATGATCCACTCAAAATCTTGATCCTGCTGTTTAAGCAAACTTTCATAGGCTGATTTAAGATACTTTTCGCGATTGAATGTAGGCGTAAAAACAGTTATCACACGCATCATCCTCCCAGGCTCTATTCAATGACTAAATCCATTCTGTCTTCTTAAATATTCATTCGTTTCTTTCACCTGCTCAAGTGATGCATATCCCTTTTCAAATAGCAAAACTCTGCTCACTTTATAATATTCTTCTGTAACAATTTGTTTAGGGTGATAAAGATGCCAAAGTTTAACCTCATCTAAACGACCATGCCTTCCATACAGCCAGTCAACTATTCTTTGAAAAGCATCATCTTCTCCACCCCATCCTCTAAATCTCTCATCAAATCCCCCGCTCTTTTCAAATATATCTCTTGTAATGACACAAATCCCCCCCATCGGGTAATAAGAGAGTACTTCACAATTGGAGGTATCTAAATGTTCTATTCCACTACTCGGTTCCTTGTTAAGCAATTCATCACTCATTGTTTGTGTCAGCTTAACCATATGTGTATAAGGAATCACCCAAGCATATATCTCCAGCATTTTAATCGCCATTTCAATATGAACTCTGTTAAAAATAACATCTGCATCTGAAATGACATAAATATTCCTTGATGCTTTTTTAGCTGCTGAATTAATCCCCTGAGCTCTTGAATAAAGTGCTCCTGCACTCTCTCCTATACATATTTCCATTTCAGGCATAATAGTCTCGTAACGTTTTCTAAGCCAATCCCAATTTTTTTTCCTTATCCCCTCATCAGATTGGAAGGGAACTAAAAGAGATACGTTTTCAAATGTCATCTTATTACTCACCACTTTTATTCTTTTAATTGCATTATATGCAAAGATGCTCTTCCATTGTACAATAAGTTAGCTTTGCTCATTCCTCGCTACAAGCACAAAATTATTTTTCCATTCAATAAATAACTTAGTATGTTTTTAATTTTTATAAATGGTACATAATATAGTAATTGATACTGTATATAGACTAAAATACATGCCATTTTCAACAAATAGGAGAGTGATTGTAACTTGACTTCTCAGTTATTTATGCAAATTCTAATTCTAATTTTACTGCTTATCTGCTCTGCTTTTTTTTCAGCCTCCGAGACTGCTCTTATGTCTATTACCAAGATGGATGTCCGCCATATGGTAGAACAAGATGTACAAGGAGCTAAACTATTAGCTAACATGCTTGAAAACCCTAATAAAATATTAGGTGCCATACTAGTAGGAAACAACATTGTCAATATCGGTGCCTCTTCTTTAGCAACCGTTGTAGCCATCGACTTATTTAAAGGGACTGACTCTAGTCTTGGCGTTGGTATTACTACGGGAGTAATGACACTGCTTATACTTATTTTTGGTGAAATAACTCCCAAATCTCTATCGAATTCACATACTCATAAAGTAGCAGTTTTTGTAGCAAAACCTATTTCATTAGTGGTATTTCTATTAAATCCAATTGTTAAGGTTTTAATGTTCATTACTAATCTTATTATCAGGCTTCTTGGTGGCAGAGAAGCGACAAACAAACCTTTTATAACTGCTGATGAATTAAGAACTATTGTAACTGTAAGCCATGAGGAGGGAGTCCTAGAAGATGAAGAAAAGAAAATGATTTATAATGTATTTGACTTTGGTGACTCTTATGCAAAAGATGTGATGATTCCTCGTACAGATATGATTGCAATAGATATCAATGCTACATATGAGGATATATTAGACTTATATAAAGAAGAACAATTTTCTCGTATGCCTGTTTATGAGGAAAACTTAGATAATATTATTGGTATACTTTATATTAAAGATCTCATTATTCAGTCGTTCAAGCCTGCCGATTTCAAAGCTAGCTCATTTTTAAGAGAAGCCTACTTTATACATGAATTCAAACGCATTGATGAACTTTTTAAGGAAATGCGTGCGCAAAAGGTAGGCATTACCATTGTGTTAGATGAATATGGCGGAACTTCTGGCCTTGTTACAATGGAGGACTTAATCGAAGAAATAGTTGGGGATATCGATGATGAGTATGATATTACTGAAGATGACATTATTAAAGTAAGTGAAGATGAATACTTAGTCGATGCAACATCCAGAATATCTGAGGTTAATGAGTACCTTGATTTAGATATTGTATCTCAGGAATTTGATTCTATCGGAGGATTCATTATTGGCCTATTAGACCGCTTTCCTACCGAAGGTGAACAGGTTATGTATGAAACTACAACTTTTATTGTAGAAGAAACTTCAAATAATCGAATTAATAAGATTAGGATCCTGCTCAAACAGTCTAATTCATAATTTTTAGTACAAAAGCAAATGGTATATAGCAGCCTATATACCATTTGCTTTTACTTTTAATTTTTATTTTGCTGCTTCCTCTGTCTGAGTACTAAGCTGTCTTTTTCTCTTAGTCATAAGGCCGCCTATTCTGCCAGTCTCTTTAGCTGATAAACTCTTCCAGCCTCCATTTTGCACTTTGTCTAAAAGACCTAGTTCCTCAGCTATTTCTAGCTTCATCTTTTCATGGGGAGATAAAGCATCAAATAGCTTCTCCTTATTTTTAGACTCATTAGCTTTCATATTTTTTCCTCTTTCCTAATTGAAATGGTACTTACTAGAGTATGTATCTATAAAACATTTTTTATACACTAGGCCTTCACTTCTGAGAAAAGTATCCAAATTTTATAACATAGCATATATTAGTATCAAGATATATTTTAAAAACTCATACTTTTATATTGACATTTATGAGATGCAATGATAGTATATAAAACAATTCAATATAATAATTGATGTAGAGGCGCGGTAATCATAAGTATGCATTTTGATTCTTGCAGGAGAATAAGATAAATGCAAAAAGGGAGTACCGCCGAAGAGTAAATAGCTTGCACTATTTATTTCTGGTTGTATCGTTAATAGCTATACAACTGTCACCCTTTGATGTAAAATAAGGGGTGGAGTGCTACTTAATCATTTCATCGTCTATAAACAGATGACGTATGTAATGCTATATGTAGCCAGCCTCTATGTGCTGGTTTTTTTATTTTTAAAAAAGGTTTTTTTATTTGGAAAAAGAAGTATTAGACTGCTATTCAAGTTATCATTGCACTTTATATCATCCTATGAATATTATGATATAAAAAGGATATATAACTGCAATAAGCAAATATAACTAAATAGCCGATAGATGGTTTGTATTATACTATAACGAAAGGATTGGTATTATGGCAATTTTTGAAGGGGCGGGTGTAGCCATTGTTACACCATTTTATGAAAATGGAGATATTAACTTTAGCAAATTAGAAGAACTTATAGATTTTCAGCTTGCAAATCATACCGATGCACTTATTATATGTGGGACTACTGGTGAAGCATCTACTATGGACGATGAAGAGCACCTTGAGTGTATTAAAGTAGCAGTTGATAGAGTCAAAGGCCGAGTTCCTGTTATTGCAGGAACAGGAAGCAATGATACAAGACACGGCATCGAGCTTACTAAAAGAGCAAAAGCGTTAGGAGCTGACGCCTCTCTACAAGTAACGCCATACTATAATAAAACGACCCAAAAAGGCTTAATCGAGCACTTTACAGCTATAGGCAAGGCATCAGATCTGCCAATGATTTTATATAGTGTACCCAGCCGAACAGGTGTAAATATTGCTCCTAATACAGCTTACGAATTATCAAAATATGATTTTGTAGTAGGTCTTAAAGAAGCAACAGGCAACATTTCACAAGTTGCTCAGATAGCAGCTAAATGCGGTGATAACCTTCCTATTTACTCTGGTAATGATGATCAGATTATTCCAATCCTCTCTTTAGGCGGCAAAGGAGTTATCTCTGTATTATCAAATATTGCTCCAAAAGAAACTCATGATATAGTGAGATTATATTTTGAAGGAAAAACTAATGAAGCACTTGACTTGCAGCTTAAGTTTCTCCCCCTCATTGATGCGCTATTTTGTGAAGTTAACCCTATCCCAGTAAAAGAAGCGCTTAATCTCATGGGATATAATGTAGGCCCATGCAGATTACCTCTCACCAGTATGGAGATAAAAAACGCGGAGCACTTAAAACAAGCGCTTATAGACTCAAAACTATTAGTTTAGCACATGATTAGAAAGGATGAGGCACATGATAAAAGTATTAATGCACGGTTGTAATGGCAAGGTTGGGCAAACGATATCCCGTATTATCTCTCAGCATGAAGGAATTCAGTTAGTAGCTGGTGTAGACCCTTATTTAGGAATTCCTAACCCTTTTCCTGTTTTCAGTCATATTAACGAATGCAATATAGCTGTAGATGTCATTATAGACTTTTCTACAGCACCAGCAGTAATCCCTATGATTCAATACGCAGTAAGCAAAAAAATCCCAACAGTTGTATGTACTACTGGGTTATCCGCAGAAGATATTGCCTATGTACAAGATGCAAGTACTACAATACCGGTGTTTTTCTCAGCAAATATGTCTCTTGGTGTTAACCTCATCATTGCACTTGCCAAAAGGGCTGCTGAAGTTTTGAGTGACAGTTCCTTTGATATAGAGATTATTGAAAAACATCATAACCAAAAAATTGATGCTCCTAGCGGAACTGCTCTTGCTATCGCTGAAGCCATTAACGAAACTTTAGATAATACGTACAATTTCCGTTATGACCGTTCAACAGTACGTGAAAAAAGACCTAAAAAAGAGATCGGTATACATGCTGTCAGAGGCGGGACAATAGTTGGGGAACATGAAATACTTTTTGCTGGAAATGATGAATTTATTTCGCTGACACATCAAGCAACATCAAAAGAAGTTTTTGCTGTGGGTGCTATCAAAGCAGCAAAGTTTTTAGCTTCTAAGACGCCAGGTCTTTATAATATGGAACATTTACTAGATGCTTAATCTATTATAGTAACGCTTGCTAATAAAGTACTTTTCTACTTCGAAATAAAAAGGCGCATAAACTCTGTCACTACAAAGATATCGTTGCAGTGGCAGGGCTTGTGCGCCTCTTTTACTGTGATCATAAAGCTTATGTATTCAGGTATTTATCCCTCTTTTCCCGGATGTTTAATAGCCTTAACATAACTAATATAATCTGCTCGTTTTGCAATATTTTCTGAAAGCATGCGTCCTGTTAATATAACTTCCATATTTTCTGATTTACTATCTATTAAATCACAAAGATCTGTTTCCTTTATAAGTTCTTGTTCAACAGCGTTTAAAATTTCGTCTAAAATGAGGACATCACATTCCCCTGTATCCATAACCTTACTTGCAAAGTTAAATGCATTTTTTGTTGCACTCTTTAATTCTTCTTTTTCCTCATCATTTAGTTCTTCTATCATACCGTGTTTTTTTTCAAAATCAAACACTTTAAAATAAGGTTCCAGGTTTCTAAGTGTTTCACTTTCTCCTAGCTTGCTTTTTTTTAAAAACTGTATCATGATGACCTTATCATTATTCCCAAGTGCTCTAATACCAAATCCTATGGCTGACGTTGTTTTCCCTTTGCCATCTCCATAGTATACATGAACAAATCCCTTTTCCAATCCTTCTCCTCCTCTAGTATATAACCTATTATATAATAAAGTTTTGTCCAAATTGCTTAAAGTAATTCATCCTCTCTTTATAATCCGGCATTATTTCAGCAATACTCTTCCAAAAGTCTTTCCCATGATTAAAATACTTAAGATGCATTACCTCATGTAAAACAATATATTCTATCATTTCCCTTGAGGCACATAATATTTTAATATTATAAGACAAATTCCCTTTTGATGAACAGCTGCCCCATCTTGTTTTTTGTTTTCTAACCGTTATTTTATTATACTTAACACGAAGTAACGAAGCATATTGCTGAGTCATTACAGTCAAAATTTCTTTTGCCTCTTTTTTATAAAAATTTTCTATAAGCTGGCCTACATCCTTATCAGTACTGCCGACAGCGGGTTCTACAATTAACTGGCCATTAGCAAGTATCACCTGAGTTTTATAATAAACGCAGGGTTTAATAAGAATATTTATGTATTCCCCTAAATACAAGATTTTTTTGGTCATTCTCCAATCATTATTTTGTTTCATAACCATTTGCTGATGCACTCTGTTTTTAATCCAAGATTCATTTTTTTTAACAAACTGATTAACTTCTGATAGAGTTAAATACTTTGGAACCTTTATAATAACATTTGCCTCTTCATCTACATGAATAGCAATTGTTTTTCTATTTTGCCTGGTGATATGATATCCCATTGTCTCTGCACGCTTAAAATCCTTTTATACTTTTTATGTATAGTATAACATAGAGTATAAAAGGATTAAATGTCAAATCATTATTCAGCTTTATTATTACTTTCTGCTATCTCCATTTTTCCAATGGAAATTTCATAAGCTATCTTTGTAGTTACTTCACCAGTTTCTAATTTCTTCTGATAAATTCTGCTTTGAATTCTTCCCCATACTTGTATATGGTCTCCTATGGTTAAACTTTCAGCAAACCTTGCATTTCTCCCCCATGTAATACATGGAATATAATCCGATTTATGGTAAGATCTATTAACAGCTAATAGAATATCTGTAATTTCTCTGCCAAAAGGGGTAGTCCTATAAATAGGCTCTTTACATACATATCCATTAAGATAGATATAATTCTTATTTTTTTGAAGTTCTTGTTCTCCAACCTCTTTGGCTTCTAAAATAAATACCGTTAAAATCAGTCTGTTTTTGCCATCCTCATATTGGTTATAAGATCTGAATTGGCCTACCGTCTCTAATACTTTCCCCTCTATATTACCTAACGTTGGCAATATACGTTCTGAAATAGTAACTGGTAAAATATCATAGGAATCACTTAATCTTGGCACCTGCAGATCAAAAGTATAGAAACCTTCTCCATATACTTTATGGCTAAACTTAATATCACTTACTACCTTTCCTATAAGCAGTACCTCATTATTTTCTAATATGTGCTCTACCATTCCCTACCCTCTCCTTATCCTCTATTTGTTCTTTAACAGTTTCATCTGTCAATATAATATCTATTCATCCATGTACAGCTTTATACCATGTTATAAATATTATTTTCTTGCACAAATGTATCTGTATCAAATCCATAGATAATAAAGATTGCTGCCCCTGCTAATAACTCCTCAGTGTAACGAATCTTCCCGAAAACCGGAAATTCTATCGGCGTAGTAAAAGTTCCCCTTCTAGTAGGAATGCTTGTTTGAATGCAGCATTGTATTTTAGTATTCCCTTCTGGGTCCGTTTCTGCACTTGATAAAGATATGTCAGCATCTTTATGCCAGCCATAAGTAATACATCCTTTAGCTTTAATGTTATAAGTGTCTGGGATAAGATAGCACTTACATTTAAATTGTTTAAGGATCTTATGTTCAAAATAAACCTTATGATTAATGAATGGTTTTGCAGCTAGAAAATAGTCAAATAAAACAATAATATCAAAGCATATATTTCTGTACAGATCATTCTCTATGCTGTTTTTCTTAAATTCAATCAGTAATAAATCTACCTCCTCTTCTTTATCTAAACAGTCAACATAGTTTTTTAAAGATAATATCTTATTACTTTTATAGATAGTAGGCTTATGAGGTGCAATATGCTGCATTCTAATACCATGATTTTTACTAACCGCATACATATAATCAATTGTATCTTTTCCCATATCTAGTGTATTGTCTACTCCTACTGTAATCATTGATGATCTCCTTTTACTTTGATATAGTATCACTAGTTTTTACTGCAAGTGTCATTTTTATGTTTTATATCTATTCAAATACAGATATCTGATTATTTTTATATAAACAATATAAAAATAATCAGATATTATAGTCATAAAAAGTCATATATATTGATGTCGTTTTCATATCTTATACTATATATTGTATATCCCCCTTGCTAAACTGCTCATTATGTGTTAAATTAAATTAACTGTTATTACCATCAATTTACTCTAAATCAAAAGGAGACTATCTTAATATGATCAATTTAAAAGATCTTATGATTCGCTATTATACTCATTCTCTAAAAGAGAACACCCAGACTGTTTATGATCTGTTTACTTGGCATAACATAGATGTAAAAATTACTGATTACAAGACTGGAAAATCTATTGTACATATGGAAAACTTAGAGTTTCCTACTCATTTTTCTCAATCAGCCTGCGATATTATTGCAAGTAAATATTTCAGGAAAAGCGGCGTTCCTAATGAACGTGGTCACGAATACTCCTTTAAACAAGTTGTTCATCGTATGGTTCATTTTTGGGTAACAGCAGCCTGTGACGAAGGCTTAATAGATAATGAAACTAAGTCTATTGTTTATGATGAACTTGCCTTTATGATGATTGCTCAAATGTGGGCACCAAACAGCCCTCAATGGTTTAACACTGGTTTAAAATCAAGCTATGATATTACTGGCCCTAGTCAAGGACATTATTACTATGAGCCATCTATCAAAGACGTTGTCTTATCGCCAGATGCCTATACAAGAACACAAGGCTCAGCTTGTTTTATAGTGAGTGTCCAAGATTCCCTCTTAGGGGAAAAATCCATTACAGATCAGCTTGCCACTGAGACCAGACTTTTTAAATACGGTTCCGGTGTAGGCTCTAATTGGTCTGGTATTCGCGGCCGTGGAGAGACTTTGTCTGGCGGCGGGAAGTCTTCTGGACTTATGAGCTTTCTTAAGGTGTTTGACCGCAATGCCGGTGCCATTAAATCTGGCGGAACCACAAGACGTGCTGCAAAAATGAATATATTAAATATTGATCACCCGGAAATTGAGGACTTTGTCACATGGAAAGCCCATGAAGAAGATAAAGTAGTTGCTTTAGGTAAAATGGGCTATAATACTCATTTTGACGGAGAGGCTTATGAAACTGTTTCAGGACAAAATGCCAATAATTCCGTTAGAGTAACTGATGATTTTATGAATCACATCTATGATGATAATGCTATTTTGCCCTTAACTAACAGATTGGATGGTACACTTGCGTCTGAGATTTCTGTGAAAAAACTTTACCACAAAATAGCTGAGGCTGCCTGGCGGTGCGGAGACCCTGGCATACAATTTGATGACACCATTAATGCGTGGCACACTTGTCCTGCCGGTGAAGATGGGGAAATTTCTGCACTTCACAATAGAATCAATGCAAGCAATCCTTGTTCAGAATATATGTTCCTTGATGACACAGCGTGCAACTTGGCAAGTATCAATATACTGAGATTCTTTGATTGTGATACAAAAACTTTTGATGTGGAAGGGTATATGCACTGCATTAAAATGACTCAAATTGTCCTTGAAGCAACTATTCATCATGGTCAATTTCCGACTCCTGATATTGCACGCAAATCTTATCATTTTAGGACTACCGGTCTTGGTCTTACCAATCTTGGAGCATTATTTATGATGATGGGACTTCCGTATGATAGTGATGAGGCACGCAGTATTGGAGCTGCTTCAATGAGTATTTTAACAGGTTACTCCTACTACATTTCTGCTTTATTTGCAAAAGAAGTAGGTCCATTTACTTATTTTAATATTAATAAAACTCATATGATGAAAGTTATACGTAATCATGCTAGATGCAGTGCTTATAGTGATACAGATACCTTGCTGGAAGACCTTAATTATTCACCTCTGGTACTCTCTCACGATATACTCGTTCAATTAGGACTAACTAAGGTAAGCACTGCCGTCAAAGAAATATGGTCAGATACCCTTGCTGCGGGTGAAAAATATGGATTTAGAAATGCACAAGTTTCAGTCCTTGCCCCTACAGGGACTATCGCATTTGCAATGGATTGTGCTACTACCTCCTCCGAACCCTTTTTCAGCCATGTCGCTTATAAGAAACTCGTAGGCGGAGGCAGCATGGAAATTGTAAATCCAATCATATCCAGTGTTCTTGAACAATTAGGCTATAGAGAATCTGAAATCAAAGATATTATAGACTATATTCTAAGAAAAGAAGATAAAGATGGCTATATGCAGCTTATAGACGGTAAAATTGAAGGGGCTCCTCATCTTAAACAAGATCATTATGCTATCTTTGATACAGCAAACAAATGCGGCAGCGGCAACCGCTATATTGCACCAAATGGTCATGTCAAAATGATGGCTGCATTAACCCCTCATGTATCTGGCGCAATCTCTAAAACTGTCAACCTGCCAAATGATGCAACGACTGAGGATATTGCAAAAATATATCATCTTTCATGGAAATTAGGTGTTAAAGCCATTGCCTTATACCGTGACGGCTGTAAAGCTTCTCAACCCCTTAATACAACTCTTAATAAAGAATCCTCTTCTCATTTAGAAGATCTTACTTATAATGAGCTCCTTGAATATGCAAAGCAAAAAGCTATCTCTCTGCATACTCCTCTTAGAATTAAACCAACTGGCATTCGAAGTGCACATGTACATGAAGCAGAAATAGCTGGTCTTAAGCTGTATATTACTGTATCTTTTTATGATAATGGCAAACTAGGAGAAGTTTATGTCTCTGCTGGCAGACAAGGTTCTTTAGTTAAAGGCTTATTAGACAGTATTTCTACTACTGTCTCTGAAATGCTGCAATATGGTGTAAAAGCAGAAGATATAGCAAGTATGTACAGAGGCCAAAAATATGAACCAAGCGGCTTTGTTTACGGGCATCCTTATATCAAAATGGCTGATTCTATTTCTGACCTTATCAGCAAAATTATAGATATTGAGTTAGGTGACTTTACTTATTGTCAAGTAAAGCCTTCTGCTGCCAGTGAAACACTTTCTAAACCTGTAGGTCCAAAAGGCTCCAAGCTTTATGGTGAAACTTGCCCATCTTGCAAAAGCGAAAGACTTGTAAAGAATGGTACGTGTAAGGTGTGTATCGAATGTGGTACAACAACTGGATGCAGTTAAAAGTAACTTTTTTTCGCCTCTCGCATACTATATAATTAGACAGTTTATCTGACACCTTACGTACCATATTAAGAGAGAGGCGAGTATACAAAAATGAATACGCCGAGTAGTCTCATCATAAATACTTTAAAAAAAGAATTAATACTAGCTATCATTCAAAATGATTACAACTTACTTTCTCCAGAAATATTAAGCCTTAGTAAACAGTTAGATGAATTAATGGTTCCACTTTTTAAAAACCAACTAAAAAACTCTTTTCTTCTCCATCCAACTGAATGATTAAAAGGTTGCAAGAGTCTGACTCTTGCAACCTTTATTTAATTTAGGGATTTAATTTATGCTGTCTGCCCTCAAAATCAATTTTGTACGCTTCATCCTTAATGATGAGTTCAGAAATAGGAACTATTCTATACCCCTTCTCTAAAAGTCCTTTTATTATAGTATCCAGGGCCTTAGCTGTGTATTTTGAACTATTATGCAATAAGATAATAGAACCTGGTCTAAGATTTTTGTGGTTGAGTACTCTATCTATAAGTGGCTGCAAACCATATTCCTTCCAATCAAGTGAATCAACATCCCACTGAATCACATGATAATTACACTCTTTAGCAGCTTCAATGACCGTATTATTATATTCTCCATAAGGCGGCCTATAAAGATTAGTCTCTTTTCCAAGTAAGTCCTTTATAGTCTGATGAGCAGCCATAATATCCTTTTTTATTTGCTCTTTGTTCATATTATTGACATGTGGATGCCTATCAGAATGATTAGCAATATCATGTCCTTCATCAGAAAATTTCTTTACTGCCTCTGGATACTTTCTAACCCAGTCTCCTACTACAAAAAAGGTAGCCTTTACATTATATTTTTTAAGTGTAGCTATAAGCTGATCCGTATCATCAGCTGCCCACGCTGCATCGAAAGTGATAGATACTAATTTTTCGCCATTTGTATTGACACAGTATATAGGAAGAAGTCTTTTAGCTCCTGACGTCTCCGCAAGCTGAAACCTCTCATTAGGTTTGCAGTCAAGATCCGTAGTTAAAATTGTTGTAGTGAGTGTCAGTATAAATATTCCTAAAAAATAACGCCTTAATGAAAAAATACGTTTCATTCTGTCTCCTCCTTATAGGCTTACATATAATTAATTAACATATCAACTTATTTTTTCATATTTTGTTTTTTTTATACTTAAGCTTCACTCATTATTATTAAAGCAAAAAAATAAAGCTCCTTAATAGGAGCTTATTCTCTAGAAAATTCTTTTATATCCAATGATAGGATCATCGCCTCTTTGTTTTATTGGTACTATACATACAGACTTACCAGGCACAGGAGCATGGATAATCTGATCATTGCCAACATAAATAGCAACATGTCTTACACTTCCACCAACACCATAAAATACTAAATCTCCTGGAGCTAGATCTGCTCTTGAAACAGACCTTCCATCTGACGCAAATTGATCTCTTGATCTTCTCTCCAAAGAAACATTAAATTTTGCATAAACTTGTTTTGTAAATCCTGAACAATCTACACCATTTGTCAAACTATTTCCTCCACTTACATAGCGGAGTCCAATAAATTGTTTAGCATAGTTTACGACCGCTTCACCTTTTGCTAGTTGTTTTACTTCATTTTTGATAACTGTTTCAACCGGTTTAACTGGTTCTTCTTCAGTAATCTCTACATCTATGTATTCTTTTTGTATATAAACGATTTCGTCATTCTCTATTAATACCCCATAATAATTATCTATATCTTCTACAATATCTAGTTCTTCTCCTTGGTTTAGGTAAACATTACCTTCTGCCTCACTGCTAGGAGTATTATATGCTAAAGTATTTTCTTTTACAGTCCCTTTATTAAGTTCTTTAGCCCAAATATTTGATGTGAAAAGCGTAGATATTACAAATACTGCTGACACGCATTTTAATAGTCGTTTTTTCACTATTCTTTCCCCCCAGAAAGTTTTCTATTTTTTATCGATTATGTATCTAATATTATTATAGTATGTACTTATTTTTAGTATATTATAAACTACCTATTGAAATAATGTGCAATTTTTTTAATAATTATTACAAAATCATTATAAACTATAATCAAATATATGTCAACTTTAGCTTGTCTAATTCACAATTAGTTAAGAACTCTTTTGATTCCTATAAGAGGTTTACCATAATGAAGCTTACTCATCTTTATTCCTGAACGGGCATCACTTGCATGTACAATCTGACCATTTCCTGCATAAATAGCTACATGATCAATACGTACCCCATTAGAACCATAAAATACTAAATCACCTGGTAAGATTTCATTTTCACTTACTTTGTAACCGTTTGCTGCATACTGTGATCTAGAACTTCTCTCAATAGAAACTCCAAATCGTTTCATAATTTGCTGTGTAAAACCTGAGCAGTCTACCCCATTTGTAAGGCTATTTCCACCGTAGACATATCTGCCGCCTAAAAATTGCTTTGCATACCCAACAACTTCTTCTCCCTTAGTGGTGCTTTGTCCTTTTACTTTGTTTTCTGCTTCAGCTGCAGCAGGTTCTGTTTTCGTATATGGAAGCACCTCTAAACCATCTTCATTGATTTGAGATTTGTAAATATAGCCTTCTTGCTCATTTACTTTTACTTTATAAAAATCATCCTGTCTTTCTAAGACTAATACAAGTTCTCCTTCTTTTAGGAAGCCTATAATATCTGCCGTAGGCGCCGCATTCTCTCTTAGCTTTGTATCTTCTGTTATTGTATATGTAAGGTTTCCAACTAAATCAATATCTTCAATATTAATTGTTTGCTGCATATCCTCTTCTAAATCTATTATGTACTCTTCATCTTGCTTTTCTACAATTTTAACAAGATCCCCTTTTTGTAAAGCCGTTATTGTATCCCCAGTTATTATCTCCGTTTCCGAGGCAACAACATCTGTTTTTAGTGTTCCATATACCGCCGCATTAGCCGTCCCCATAACCGACATTGATACAATTCCCATGATTAGTATTTTATTAAGTCTCATTGTATTCCTCCTAATGCATTATTTATTAGTTGTTAAAGATATATTATAATTATTAACAACTTGTTACAAACTCATTATATATTCTTTAAGCCCATTTGTCAATAATTGTATTTCATGTTTCATCATTAGGTGATAATTTCCTTTTTAATATAAGAAAAAAGTCAGAAAGCTGTTACTAACAAGCTCCTGACTTCTTTGAAATTATAAAACAAACGGACTAGAAAGTAATGTATTAAGTGTTTGTACATCAAATATACCGTACCCTTGACTTGGATTAGGATATTCAACTCCCTCAAGTTGTTTAACTGCGCCAAGTATCGTGCTATTCATGACTAAAGTATTGGGCAGTGGAAAGACTTGTTCCTCAATATATTTACAATAAAGCGTCGCTGCTGTGCCTAGCATAATACTTGATGCTGGCAATGTCCCCGATACAGTTACCCATTTCTCCTCACTGCATGGTGCTGTAATATTACTGGCATGGGTTATAAAAAGAGGTTTTACTCGGTTATCCCAACTATAGCCTCTTCCAGAACTCCGAAGAACCACCATACTCTCTTTATCATAGCCCCCAACAGTCATTATATTATCGGTATTTCCCAAAGACCCTACTGTGATAAAGGGACTGGCTGGACTAAGCGTTATATATTCATTAAGTTCTTGCTGAGAGATCCAGATATCTATTTGACTTAACCCCTCAGTATTTGATGTAATCTCGATTCTCCATTCTCCCATTTGCGGATTCTCAACTCTAAACAATATTCTAATGGCCCCATTTAAATAACTGATCTTGTATCCATTAGAATAAACGCTTGCTTCCTTCAGACGCGTTACCCCAGCTGTTTTTAAATCAATAGGCTCAATTGATGCTTCCTTTGGAGGGTATAAAACAGTTTTAAAAATACTTGTAAACTTTTGATAAATGATACCAACTATGTTTTGATTTTCTTTTTGTACCCTTATATTAACAGTTGTTGAAGCTGGCTGATTCCCGCCAACACTAAAATGATGCATCTTATCAGCTTCTTCTCCTGCTGGTACTATAATAGTGAGTGAATCCCTCTGAGCCATTAATCCTAGCATTTGATAAAGAATCAGCGAACTATCATGAGGGTCAATATTTGAGTTAAAAGGGATACATAATGCAAGAGGCCTTCCCTTTTCTCTTGCAAAGTTTATGAGTTTTATTGCTCCAATCAAAGCATCTGCCATGGTAATAGCACTTTCACTAGGTATCCCTCCATAGAGTCTTTGAAGTACTTGTGGTGCTATGTTAACCTTTGCCACAATAAATTCTGCTTCCGTTGCCACTCCTTTATAATCAGGCTCTTCACTCATGCCTCCCGCAATGCCAAGCATTACTGTACTCATACTGCTTTCACCCGGAAGCTCAATTAATTGACTTGGTGCTTCACTAGCTAGTGCCTCATCAATTTGTTCTTGGTAGTAATATATTCCCTCATTTGCCCTAGTTTGATGCCAAATACAGGCTATTCTGCTTTTTCCGTCTTTAGTACGGAGGGCCTTATTTGTATAGTCAATGTCATCTACTACTACCATACCAATGTAAGTACCTTTTCCTTTGTATTTTAGATTGTCTGGGACAAGACTGTAAGAAAAGTCTTCGCCTATATTCCTTTTATTGCAGCCTACCTGGCTTAAAATAGGCATGTAATAGGGATAAGTAATCTCTTCTCTAAGCCCCTCACTTAGCTCATCAAATAAGCTTTTTTTACCATACAACATGCCATAATCACCTATTAATGGAATATGCTCTAGACCCAATGCTTCATAATCCTCTGGTTCTCTAAAGTTCCCCAAGTTAAGAGGTACATAAATTTCTTGATCGGGCTCTATCCCTCTATAAAAAAAATCGTCCTCATATAATGTATTTCTTTGCCTCAGGAACTTATATAGGGACTTAAATTTACACTTACCTTGCGAAGTATATAGAAAAGGGACAACCTTTAGAAAAACATCATTTAATGAGTCTTCAAAATAGAGGATATGATTTGAATAAAATTCATATGACTTTTGAACAGGCGTATAGTACTTATAAATATTGTCTCTAGCTGACTTAGTAATAAGTACCCCCTCGATATCTGATAAATAATTATTAATAATCTTATCTGTAAGTGACCTATATCTATACGTTTCATCAGGCACATTGATATTGGCGTAAATAACTATAGGTTCATGACATTTGCTCGACATATCCCGTAGAAAGCAGATACATTTAATATAGTCTGCTGCTTGTATTTCATTATGATCACTATAGCAATTTATCCACTGACACTTATGCACGTCCCTTGTTACCTTATTCGTGTGCAAAGTATGTTCTGCTATATTATAGTAGCTATCTATTCGCTCATTCAAAAGTTTTACTCCTATAGTAGCTAAAATGATATTATCACTATCTAAAAGAGTGCTACTGATTTCCTCTTCTTCTTTACACAGGCAGATAGTAAAGTCAGGTTCTATGCACCGCGATATCTCCTTTAGCCATGGCAGGTATTTTTCTTCTATATCTATAATTTTGTAAGTCGAACTTAGGTTTTCTATGTTCCTTGCATATTGTGTTAAGTAACAACTCTCTTTTTCATCATGCTCTGCAATGACTCTCATAATTCCTCCTTCTCTTTTCAAACCCCCTTGACCATTCTTCCCATGAATCACTTTTAAAGAGAACAAATGCTCAAAATCTATTTCTTTAGACTTTGAGCATTTGTTCTTTTCTATTATATTTATGTTGTAAGTATAATATACCTTTATCCTCTACTCTTATTTTACACTAAATATGAAGGTCGTTTCACTGGAGTAGGTATCATCTTTTCTTAGTATGACCCCTTCTTTAAAGACTTCATTATATCCAATAGGCAGCTTTTGTGTTTCAAAGCATGCGCCATAATTAGGCTTTTGAATTTCACCATTAGCAAGTTTGATAGGAGCATCTGCATAATTCATTGTATACATAACAACTCCCGGCTCGGTAGTAGTAATATTCATACATCTTTTTGATATAGGATCATAAAACTCTACTGCATTTTCTCCGTTATTTAAGATCCATGGATGATCGTAGCCATTACCATATTTTAATTGAATATCCTCAAGGTTTATATCTCGTCCAATAGGTTTGCTTGTTTTAAAATTAAAAGCCGGATGTTCCTCTACACTTAAAAACTCCCCGTCTGGAATTAACTCTTGGTCAAGTTTACATATCTTATCACTATTAATATATACTTCTTGTTCTAAAACAGATCTCTTAGCATTACCTGACAGGTTAAAATAAGCATGATTTGTAAGATTAACAATTGTATCCTGATCTGTTTGTGCTTTATATTTAATACTTAATTCATTTCTATTATTAACCGTATACCATACAGTCACATTTAAATTCCCTGGGAATCCTTCTTCCCCGTCTTCGCTAAAATAGGTTAATTTTAAAACAGCTTCTTCTTTGGTTGTTTCATCAGCAGCTGTCCATATTTTTTTGTCAAAGCCTCTAAGTCCACCATGCAGTGTATTACCATTATTATTTTTAGCAAAAGTATAAACCTTATCATTAATTGTTACTTTAGCATCATATATCCTCCCAGCCACTCTTCCAATTAACGCTGAGAAATAAGCTGGATCATTTTCATAAGTATCTAATTCATCCCATTCCAGGACAACATTTTCAAGCTTTCCCTCTTGGTCAGGCACTAGAATCTTTGTAATGATGCCTCCTAAGTTTAAAACTTCAACCAGCATGCCCTTATCATTAGTTAACTGATAAACAGTAACTTCTTTCCCACTTTTCAAAGTAACATTAGCACTTGTTATCTTCATGACAGCACCTCTTTTTTAAATGTTAAATAACTTTTCTATACAACATCATATCAAACATTTTTAAATCTTTCCACAACTTTCTCTTAGGATGAGCTTTGTTGGAATAAGTATTTTTTTAGAAAGTTTTCTTTCTGTTTTAAGTCTTTCAATAAGAGTTTCTACTGCTGTTTCTCCCATAAAATCAGTGTACACTTTTATAGTTGTAAGTGAAGGCGTTAAAAATTGTGACGTATAGATATCATCAAATCCTATAATACTGATGTCTTTTCCTATACTAAGCCCTTTTTCATTGACAGCTTTATAAGCACCAATAGCCATTGGATCACTTGCAATAAAAAAAGCTGTTGGTGCCAGTTTTTTTTCAAGCACCTCTTTCATAAGGCGATAACCATCCTCTGGGGTAAAGCTTCCCTCTAAAATATTCTCCTCATTAAAGGAATTCTTGTCTTTCATAAAACTTCTATAAGTCTCTTCTCTATAATCTTTGACTCTATCTCTATTATTATTAATATATTCTATCCCGCCGATATAGCCAATAGACTGATGTCCTAATTGATTAAGATAGTTTAGAGCATTTTCCACTCCATTTTTATAGTCTGTCACAACACTATCATACTTATCTTCATCCGGGGAGGAATCTACAAATAAAATGTACTTTGCGAGTTTACTAAGCAGCCTCATATCCTCTTGTCCAAACTTACCAATTGCTATTAACCCATCTATTTCGTTAGATGGATACCGCATATCACTTATACTAATATTTCTAAAACTTACGCCTTCCTTTTCACACTTTTTTTCTACTGCTATCCTAATGGACAAATAATAAGGATCTTTAATTTCCTGAACTTGTGTATACCATTGAACAACACCAATGGTATATTTTTTTGTCTTATTTTTCCTTTGGTTTACAGTTACATATTGAAGATCTTCAGCAATTTCAAAAATACGCTTTCTAGTCTCTACAGCTACATTAAGTGTCTCATCAAAATTAAGTACCCTGGATACTGTAGCAATAGATACGCCAGCTCTTTCGGCAACTTCTTTAATAGTAGCCATGCGCACATTCACCTCTCTTTATTTTTTACTAAAATATAATCATCTGACATGTATGCTTTTTACTGTATCAAGCCATAATAGACTCTGTCCTTTATGAATCGTTTTTATATATAAGTTATTATATCCGCTTTTTTTCTTTGTATCAAGTAAATTTTTTTAGTAAAAATATTGATTTTTTTTACTAACCTTATATAATAAAAATATACCCATTAAATCATATTTAGGAGGATGTTTATGGACCTATCACTTTTACAACAAAAATTTATTTCAGTATTTAAAAAAGATTCTGAAGCGAGCTTTTTTGCTCCAGGACGAGTTAATTTAATTGGAGAACATATTGATTATAATGGCGGTCTTGTTTTTCCATGTGCCATTACACTAGGAACGTATGGGATTGTGAGTAAACGTTCTGACAATAAATTTAGAGCCTATTCAGCTAACTTTGAAAACTTAGATATTATTGAGTTCTCATTAGATGATCTTTCCTATAATAAAGACCATAATTGGTGTAATTATCTAAAAGGTGTTCTTAAATATTTACGTGAGGCTGGACATAATGTAGATACAGGCCTTGATATGTTGATATTCGGAAATATCCCTAATGGTTCAGGTCTTTCTTCATCTGCTTCTCTTGAAATACTCATGTGTAAGATATGTACAGATATGTATGCACTGACACTCTCAAGTGTTGAAGCTGCTCTATTAGGAAAAAAGGTAGAAAATGAATATATTGGTGTTAACAGCGGTATTATGGATCAATTTGCTATTGCCCTTGGTAAAGAAAACCATGCCTTGCTTTTAGACTGCAATACACAAGAGTATAAACAAATACCTTTTAGATTAGAAGGCTATAGCATTATCATTATGAATACAAATAAACGCAGAGAACTCGCAGATTCAAAATATAACGAACGAAGAAGTGAATGTGAAAGTGCCCTCGCTAAGCTTCAAAAAACTTTTGATATTAGAGCCTTATGCGAACTTAATGATGATAACCTGGATGAGGTTTCAAGTATTGTTAGTGATCCTATTGAATTCAAACGTGCTAAGCATGCTATTACAGAAAACACAAGGGTTATTGCTGCAACAAAAGCTCTTGAAAATAATGATCTCACCCTCTTTGGCAAACTTTTAAATGCTTCTCACGTTTCTCTAAGAGATGATTATGAAGTAACAGGCAAAGAATTAGATGCTTTAGTTGGTGCAGCTTGGGAAGAAGAAGGTGTACTCGGAGCCCGTATGACTGGCGCTGGTTTTGGCGGCTGTGCTATTGCAATTGTAGATAACGGTAAAACAGATGATTTTATTAAAAATGTCAATCAGAAATACTTAAAAGAAATTGGCTATGAAGCTTCATTTTACATTGCTTCCATAGGCAATGGTCCAACTCAAATTAATTAACAGGAGGCTCTTATGAAAATACTTATTGTCGGTGGTGCAGGTTATATTGGCTCTCATGCTGTTAAACAGCTTCTTGAACAAGATATAGAAGTTGTCGTGATAGATAGTTTAGAAACAGGACATAAAGAGTGTGTTCCTAAACACATCCCTTTTTATCCTATTGACATTAGAAATAAAGAAGGCCTTAAGGAAGTTTTTATTAAAGAATCCTTTGATGGAGTCATCCATTTTGCCGCTAACTCTTTAGTAGGTGAGTCGATGACTAAACCTCTTAAGTATTACAATAATAATGTTCATGGCACGCAAGTTTTACTAGAGGTGATGGTAGAAACAGGTGTTAAATATATTGTATTTTCTTCTACAGCCGCTACGTATGGTAATATTGAAACAATGCCTATTACTGAAACAATGGCAACTCAGCCTACAAACACGTATGGTGAAACGAAACTCGCTATTGAAAAAATGCTTGGCTGGACTCATAAGGCGCATGATTTAAACTATGTATGCCTAAGATATTTTAATGTAGCAGGTGCAGATAAGAGCGGCATAATTGGTGAGGCTCATACAACAGAAACGCATCTTATCCCTCTTATACTTCAAGTGCCACTTAACCAAAGACCACATATTACAGTATATGGTAATGATTACCCTACAAAAGACGGAACTTGTATCAGAGATTATATTCATGTTACTGACTTAGTGGATGCTCATCTTCTAGCTCTTAACTATCTTATGAAGGGCGGAGAAAGTGATGTCTTTAACTTAGGAAGTAACAGCGGCTATTCTGTTCTTGAAATCATTGAAGCAGCAAGAGAAGTTACGGGGCACGATATCCCCCTTGTCATAGGCGAAAAACGAGCAGGAGACCCTGCACTCCTTATTGCTTCCTCACTCAAAGCTAAAGAGGTTCTTAATTGGGTTCCTAAGCATACTGATGTAAAAGAAATTATCTCTAGCGCTTGGAACTGGCATAAATCCCATCCTAATGGCTATAAAGGAGAATAATTATGACTAGCATATGTTCACTTATCGATAGGCTTACTGAGATTTCTATAGCAAATCATCTGATTTCCGAAAGAGATGTCATCTATACACGTAATAGATTACTGGCATTGTTAGGGGAAACCGAATATGAAGCGTCCAAAGAGATCACAACTGATCTTTATGAAACTTTAGATCAGCTAGCTGATATTGCAGTATCAAAAGGTATTATTGAGGAGAGTCTTTATGCAAAAGATATCTTTACGAGTAATCTTATGAATGTCTTTCTGCCGCTTCCTTCAATGGTAGAAGAAAACTTCTTTGCTACGTATCGTAAAGATCCAAAGGAAGCTACTAGATATTTCTACAATCTTAGTCAAAGTTCTAATTATATTAAGATGAGTCGTATAGCAAAAAACGTGCAGTATAAATGTGCTTCAAAATATGGTGCTATAGATATTACTATTAATCTCTCTAAACCCGAAAAGGATCCCAAGGAGATTGCTCTTTTAAAAACAGCACCTCCTAACAAATATCCAGCTTGTCTATTATGTGTTGAAAATGAAGGCTATGAAGGAACTGTTAAACTTCCTGACAGAGCAAATCATCGTATGATTTCCCTTAACCTTAATAATAGAGACTGGATGCTACAATATTCGCCGTATCTTTACTATAATGAACACTGTATTTTGCTCTCTAAAAAGCATGAACCTATGAAACTTACAAAGGATAGTTTCTACAATCTGCTCCATTTTGTAGAGATGTTTCCTCACTATTTTATAGGCTCAAATGCAGATCTCCCTATTGTGGGCGGCTCTATCCTATCTCACGAGCACTACCAAGGAGGTAATTATAAATTCCCTATTCATTCAGCAAGTACATTATTTGAATTTAAAATGACTCAATATCCTCATGTTAACTGCAAAGTATTAAACTGGCCGCTTTCTACAGTCCAGCTAAGCGGAGAAAGTTTAGATGATGTTGCAAAGTGTACGGACTATATTTTTACAGCTTGGAAAGATTACTCTGATGCTGAAGCTGATATACTGGCTTATACGGACAGTATCCCTCACAATACAGTAACGCCTATAGCTCAAAAGTCTGGAGACCAATTTGTGATGAATGTGGTGCTTCGAAATAACCGCACAACAGCTGAGCATCCTCTTGGGATCTTCCATCCTCATGCAGATGTACATCATATCAAAAAAGAAAATATTGGTCTTATAGAAGTCATGGGTCTGGCCATATTACCTGGAAGGCTCCTTGAAGAAATCGAGACGATTAAGGCTTACCTAAAAGGAAAAGCTGAAGCAGTAGAAGCCTATCATGAAGTATGGGCTGATGAACTCAAAACGCGTTATACTGACTGCACGGATGTGGATTCACTCATTCAGGAAGCCCTTGGTGACAAATTTGTACGTGTATTAGAAGATGCAGGTGTATTCAAATTAAACGAAAAGGGAATTGAAAGCTTTAAAAAATTCATTAATACACTCATGTAATGTTCTATCCCCTCTTATTGTAAGCATATATATTAAAAGACCTAGGATAAAAATAGTTATGGAAACTTCCGTAACTATTTTTATTTTTCTCTATATAAAACAATCCAGTCGTTTTATTTTACGACCTCCTCAGATATAACTTATTGGTTGTCTTTTATATAGAAAAAAATAGACCAAATATAGATATTGGTTGCAGTAAATAAGGGAGGCATTTGCATGTATTATCTAGAAGTTGAAAGAGGAGTAAAAATCCTAGTGGATGATCTAAATCCCCGTGGTAAAAAAACAGTATTTCTCATTCACGGCTGGCCACTTAATCACAAGATGTATGAATATCAAGTAGAGTTTTTAATTGAACGGGGCTTCAGATGCATATCTATTGACCTGCGTGGATTTGGAAGTTCGGATGCTCCAGCTTGGGGATACTTCTACACCCGGCTGGCAGATGATATTTATGCCGTTATGAGAACTATTAATGCCCGTGAGTTAACTATGGTAGGTTTTTCAATGGGCGCAGCTATTGCTATAAGATATGTCGCACGTCATAGTGGCTATAGGGTTACTAAACTTGCACTTTTAGCTCCAGCGGCACCGTCCTTTACCAAACGTCCAGGTTATCCTTACGGAATGACGCCTGAAGAAGTCGATGCACTCATTATACAAGCCTCTAAAGATCGTCCTCAAATGGTAACTGAGTTCGGTAAAAAGTTTTTTGCCAGCAAAATTACAGAAAGTTTTTCTACTTGGTTTAATTCATTAGGCTTCGCTGCCTCTGGTTATGGAACTATTAAGACTGCCGAAATGCTGAGGGACGCAGATCTTAGCTCAGACCTTCCTAAAATACTAGTTCCTACCGGAATATTTCATGGAAAACTTGATCAGATATGTCCATTCGAATTTGCTATAGAAGTAAATAAGGGAATTAAAAACTCTAAAATCTATCCTTTTGAACAGAGTGGTCATGCAGTATTCTATGATGAACTTTCTCTCTTCAATAACGAATTTCTTGATTTTTTAAATAGAGAATAAATTATCTCCATTAAGATAAAAATATAAGGAAACTTTGAGATAGAGGTGATAATATGAAAAATACAAAAAAAGGTGAAGCTGAACTTCAAAGCAAGCTTGACCATGCAGAAAATGCCCTAAATGCTGATAATGGTTTTAAAACAAATGGCAACAGCGCCGTTCAGCCTGGGGCCGGCAATACTAAAAATAAAAGATAAGAGATAAGAAGGAGAGCCTCTAAACTCTCCTTCTTATCTCTTATCTTTTTAACTGCTATAAAGACCTCTCCTTATTATTTTGGATAAAACGGGTGATTGCCCAAATAAATGCTCCCGATATAACAATGACCTCCATGATAATAAAAATAATATCAACCTTATTCAAGAACACAGTAACAAGTTTAATACTCCCAAATGAAAAGAATAAAGTAGCTGAGACAACTTTTACTAAGGTCTCTGAAATTCTCTGACCTATTTTACTGCCAATCCATATGCCTAAGCTGCTTGAAACTACCATCGCGCTAACTGTCCCCATTAAAATAAACCAAGGATAAACGGCATCCATAGATAATGTAATAGCTGAAAGCTGTGTTTTATCTCCCAATTCTCCTATAAAAAATGCTGATGCAACCGTCGTAACAGCATTTTTGTAACCTCGCATATTTTCTCCCCCGTCCACTTCATGTTTCAAAGATGAAAAAGCAAAATATATAAAAGCTAACCCAGCAGTAGTTGCAAGAACAGGTACCGGAATAACATTACCTAGTGTAGCTCCTAATAACACCGCTAGACCATGATTGAGTAATGAACCAATTAGCACACCTGCTAAAACAGAAGTTGCTTTATATCTTGTAGCAAACATCATTGCTATTATTTGTGTTTTATCACCCATCTCTGCAACAAATACTAGTAAAAAGGCCCCCAGTAATTCTTTGGTCATGATAAACCCTCTTTCTCCCGTGCAATATCGTCTTATCTCTCTATAAAGATTTAATTATAACATACCATTTATTTTACATTTTATCAATATTATGGATATAAAATATTTTTCACACTATTATAAGGAGCTAGATTATTCAAAATATAAAAATAAGGAGAAATGTGTATTTTTACACTTTTCCCCTTATTTTTATTAAATGTCTCTTATTTAAAATATCTTTTTAGTAATCCAGCAAAAGCCTGACCGTGCCTTGCTTCATCTTTACACATTTCATGCACTGTATCATGAACAGCGTCATAACCTAATTGTTTAGCAAGTGTAGCAAGATCTTTTTTACCCTGACAAGCACCATTCTCTGCATCTACTCTCATTTGAAGATTTTTACGTGTATCGCCAGTCACTACTTCTCCAAGCAGTTCTGCAAATTTTGCAGCATGTTCTGCTTCTTCAATTGCTATACGTTTATAAGCTTCTGCAATCTCTGGGAAACCTTCTCTGTCAGCTTGACGGCTCATTGCAAGATACATACCAACTTCTGTACATTCACCTGCAAAATTTTGACGAAGGCCTTCTACTACTTTTTCATCTAATCCCTGTGCTACTCCTATTCTATGCTCATCTGCCCAAGCAAGCTCTGCTGCTTGTTCGGTAAACTTTGATGCTGGTGCCTTACAAATAGGACATTTTTCTGGTGCTTCGTCTCCCTCATGAACATAACCGCAAATTGTACATACATATTTTTTCATTATTTAATCCCTCCACATATTATTTATAATTTATTTTATAATAATTTGTATTAAGTAATAATAATTATTACTTCCATGTCTATATAATACCATACTTTTAACTTTTGTCAACAACTATCTATTATTTTTTATTAATATTCATATAAAAAAAGGGCATCTAAATAATAAAATTATTTTTAGATACTCTTTTCTTATGTTAGTCGCAAATATTATTTTATAATAGTCTTAGTATTATATAAGTCTGTTGTTTTGACGCTGATTTTCTCACTAAGCTTAATAAGTTCATCTTGAGCATATTTAGTCTTAGCTGCATTTTCACTGTCTGACTTAATTTGTATAGGGTCTCCTGTTTCTCTCTTTTCTACTTTAATAATATGATATCCATAACTTGTTTCTACAAGTTCTGGATAAACTTTGCCAATCTCTCCTGTAAAAGATGCATTTTCAAATTCAGGAACCATTTGACCTTTAGGAAATGTATATTCTCCCCCTTGATCCTTTGATCCTGGATCTTCTGAATAAGTTTTTGCAAGTGCAGCCATATCTTCTCCAGCTAATGCTTTCTTTAGCACCTCATCTGCAAGTGCCTTCCCTTTTTCGTCTTTGCTCCCTATAAGAACATGTTTTACTGTAGCCGTTTCGTACTGTGCTTTTATTTGCTCCATTTGTACGTTAACTTCCTCTTCAGTTGGTGTATACCCTTCACCTATGCTTTCAATAACTTTTTGTACATAGAGTCCATGAGTAATAAATCCTTCCATATCTTGCTTTTCAACTTGAAGCTTAGTTATTAAGTCTGCATTACTAGTGATGATCTCACTCGCTTGATCCTGAATGCTCTTTTTTTCTTCCTCAGATAACTCTATGCCTAGTTCTTGTGCTTTATTCTTAGCTGCAACAGATAGTTTCATATCCTTTATTGTACTTTCTTTTGCTAAGTCTATTGTTTTACCGCTTGAGTCCATTTCCCACACATTAGGACCTGCTGATTCAAAACGCTGTTGTGTAATCCAAAAGTAAAGATTAAAAAGAGGTTCTGTAATAACTTCTTTATCTAAGGTAACTATTACTTCTCTTTTAACTGCTTCAGTTTTTGCAGCTGCACTTTCCTGCGTTGCTGCCTGGTTTTCTGTCTCCGGCTTCTTAGCCATAGTATTATTATTAAGATACACTGCGGCGAACGTACCAATTATTAAAAGACCGATTACACTCATAACTCCTTTAAGATTTTTGCCTTTTGATTTTCCCTCGACATTCAGCTTAGCTGGTACTTCGTGAGCGCTTTCTTCTGTCTGTGATAAGATTTGATTACTTTCCACTAATGCATCTGTTTCTAATTCACTAACGACTGGTTCACCAAGTTTCTCTCCGCACTCTTTGCAGTATTCTTGTTCCTCTGAATTGATATTGCCGCACTCATTACATTTCATTGTATGATTCTCCCTTTTTAAAGTGATATAATTCTCTTATGTGTAAAATGTTTTTTACCCGTTGCATAGTCTGCTACAATTTGCCCAGTTCCGCATAATTTATATTTATAAATAAGCAGCCCCTCAATCCCAACCGGCCCTCTAGCATGTATTTTAGACGTACTTACTCCAACTTCTGCTCCAAACCCATACCTATACCCATCACTAAACCTTGTAGAAACATTATGAAATACATTTCCTGAATCCACAAGCATCATAAATTCATCAGCTGCTTCCTGATTCATCGTTACAATACAGTCTGTATGGCCTGAACCGTACTCATTAATATGCTCTATTGCTTCTTTCACAGAATCTACTATTTTAATGGATAGAATGTAGTCTAAATATTCTGTTGCCCAATCAGTTTCATCAGCAGGCTCAGCTTCAATGATTTTTCTGGTTTCTTCACACCCTTTAAGAATCACTTGGTGCTTATCTAAAGAATCTTTAAGCTTTGGCAAAAAGCTAGGGGCAGCATCCTTGTGTACAAGCAAGGTCTCTAATGCATTACATACTGCTACATACTGCACCTTTGAATCAGTTACTACTTTTACTGCCAGTTCTATATCTGCATCTTTATCAACATAGGTATGGCAAATCCCATCAGCATGTCCCATAACTGGGATATTTGAATTCTTCATAATATAACTTACAAAAGCATTAGATCCGCGAGGAATAAGTAAATCAATATATTTATCCATCTTTAAAATATTATTCACATCTTCTCTTGTTTCCATCAGAGCTATCCATCCTTCTGGAAGTCCTGCTTCTTCTGTTGCCTTTTTTATAATTTCATAAAGTATTTTATTTGTTTCTTTTGCTTCGCTTCCGCCTTTAAGGAGTACTGCATTACCACTTTTTAAACATAAAGTAGAAATCTGTACAAGTGCATCTGGCCTTGATTCAAAAATGACACCAATCACTCCAATAGGTGAGGCAATTCTTGTTAAAATAAGATCTTCATCTAATTCTGTTTTGAGCTGTACTTTACCGACAGGATCCTCAAGCCCACAAAGACTTTCTATCCCTTCTATAACATCCTTTATCTTGTTTTCATCAAACTTAAGTCTTTTTAAAATAGGCATCGCTACTTGTTCTTGCTCACTATTTTGAATATCAACAGTATTTGCTTTTTCTATTTCCCTTTTATGACTCTCAAGTGCTTTTGCTATGGCTTTAAGTGCTTTATTTTTTGTATCACTATCTATTGCTGCCAATTGAATAGAGGCTTCTCTGGCGAGTTTAGCCGATTCATATATATTCATATTTACTATCCTCCTACAAATCTATTCTGCCTTTAAGTCTTTTTTTAACACATAATGCTATTATACCTTTTTTACAATATTCTTACAAACATTATCTTATACCTAATAAGAAAGCGTGCAAAGAATGCACGCACTTGTGAATAAAAAAGTCTCTCTTAGTTAAGCTCATATACCCTTCCTTCAAAAGGCGCAAGCTTCATTATCTCCTCGAAAGGGCGCTCTTCTTTATGCGTTGAATAAATAAGCCTCGGCGCTTTTATATTTGTATTTTTGAAATTAATCTTAGTATGGTTATTTGACATATTAATAAGCACAAACAATTTTTCTTTATTATCTTCTCTTATATAGACTACTGCTTTTTTATGTGCATCACATAATGATGTAAAAGAGCCCCACGTTAAAACAGGATGTTTTTTTCTAAAAGCTATGGTATCTCGATAGAATGTAAGAATAGATTCTGGATGTTTTTCATCATCTTCTGCATTAAGCTGCATATAATTAGGGTTAACTTTTATCCAAGGCTTGCCTGTCGTAAACCCAGCATTCTTCATAGCATTCCATTGCATTGGTGTCCGCGCATTATCCCTGTTTGCTTTCTTTATAATACTTCTTGCTATAAAGGCTGGTACATGCATCATCTGCTGAAGCACTTCATAGGCATTAATTGCCTCATAATCTCTCCATTCATGCTGCCTAAGCGGACAGTCAACCATTCCAATTTCTTCGCCTTGATAAATAAACGGTGTCCCTCTAAGTGTGAAATTTAATAAACAAAGGGCTTTTGCTGATTCTCGCCTAAACTTTTTATCATCCCCAAACAATGATACTTGTCTTCTTTGATCATGGTTAGACAAATAACTGCCGATCCACCCACCTTGTTTTTGCATTTCTGTCTGCCAGCTTATAAGCACCTTTTTAAAATCCAGAATACGCCACCTATAAAGTTTCCTGAAATCATATCGCCCGAGTGACCCACAGCCTAACATGTGCAAATCAAAATGAAACATCATCTGAAGCTCCTTACTGTCTGGATGAGTATAACGCACCACATCTTCTTGGCCAGCCAGCGCTCCCTCCCCTATTGTAATGCAGTCATACTTTGATAAAACTTCTCTGTTCATTTCCTGAAGATAGGTATGAGTCTTAGGACGATTGAGCGTGAGTTCTGCTGGAAATTGCAGTCCTTTTTTATCTGGGTCCTTGTCTCTAAGTTCTTCGTCCTTACTAATAGCATTAATAACATCCATTCTAAAACCGGCAATCCCTTTATCAAGCCAAAACCGCATGATATCATAAATACCTTGGCGCATGTTTACATTTTCCCAGTTCAAATCACATTGATTAGGTGTAAATTGAGTAAGATAATACTCCTTACTCTTTGCATCATAGGTCCATGAACTGCCGCCAAAAAAACTCATCCAATTGTTAGGTGGGCTGCCTTCTTTTCCTTTTCTAAAAAAATAATAATCTCTATAGGGTGAACTTGGGTCATCCAAAGCTTTCTTAAACCACTCATGCTGATCAGAAGTATGATTTGCAACTAAGTCCATTATAATGCCTATCCCACGCAGCTTAGCTTCCTCAAGAAGTTTATCAAAATCCTCCATTGTTCCAAATTCGGGATTGATATGGTAATAATCATCAATATCATATCCATAATCCTTATTACTTGAAAGATAGACAGGTGAAAGCCATATAAGATCTATTCCTAATCGTTTCAGATAATCAAGCTTCTCTATAATTCCAACAAGGTCACCTATTCCATCTCCATTTGAATCATTAAAAGAACGAGGCCAAATCTGATAAATAACTTTTTCCTTCCAGTTTGTCACCTTAACATCTCCTTCTGGATTTCATGCCTATTATCTATTATATTCATAATAGACTTAAGATAACATTTTTTAACTAGTATGCCCCATAAGCTGAATAAAATCTTCTTCTGTTATAATTGAAACGCCTAGTTCTTTAGCTTTTTTATTTTTACTTGAACTTGACTCACTGTCATTATTGATCAGATAATCTGTGCTCTTACTCACTGAACCTGTAACTTTCCCGCCAAGTGATTCTATTTTAGCTTGTAATTCTTTACGATTTTTAAAGTGATGAACTTCTCCTGTTATAACAAATGTTTTGTCTTTAACAGGCGATTCTGCTGAAGGAATGGTGCCCTCTTGCTGAAACTGAAGTTCCTTCAGCATGTTTTGAACGACATCTTTGTTTGTTTCCAGGCTAAAGTATTCACTAAATGTCTTTGCAATAACTGGTCCTATACCAGCAATAGATGTGAGGTCGCTCTCTGATGCATTCATTATCTTTACGACATCATAGTTAAAATGCTTACAAATAAGCTTAGCTGTATTAAGCCCTACTTGTAAGATGCCAAGCGCATAGATAAAATTAGGCAGCCCAACATTTCTTGACTTTTCAACAGACATCATAAGATTATGGTAGGACTTTTCTCCAAGCCCCTCCATCTGGACTATTTGTTCTTTAAAATCTGCTAAATGATAAAGAGAACTAAACTCCTTCAAATACCCACTCTCCAAAAACTTCTGAATGGTAGCTTCTGAAAGTCCTTCAATATTCATAGCATCTCTACTTGTAAAATGCACAAATCCTCTAAGCTTTTGTGCCTTGCAACTGGCATTAACACAGTACAGCGTCTTTGAAGACTTGTCTTGTTTAATGATAGTGTGCGCTCCGCACACCGGACATAGTTCCGGCTCTTTAACAGGCCCCGTTTGCGTCATATTCTCAGAAATTTGTGGAATAATCATATTAGCTTTATAAACTTTAACTTTATCTCCAATACCTAACTTTAAGTCTTCCAGTATACTTAGGTTATGCACACTAGCTCTCTCCACAGTTGTTCCTTCAATATCTACAGGTTCAAAAACGGCAACTGGGTTAATAAGACCTGTACGTGAAGTGTTCCATTCAATCCTTATAATCTTAGTCTCTGCAATCTCATCCTGCCACTTAAAAGCAATAGAGTCTTTTGGAAACTTTGATGTTTCTCCTAAAGATTTTGAGTACGCGATATCATTATAAGTGAGGACTAAACCATCTGAAGCAAAGTCTTTTTTTGATATTTCCTGGGAAAACTCTGCCACTCTTTCTTCAATAGTTTCTTTTGTCACTTTTTTATACTCTACCACTTCAAATCCTTTTAAACATAACCATTCAAGCTGCTGACTCTTAGTTCCCATCTCTTCTCCGCCTTCAACAACAGCAAAAGCATATAATCTGACATTTCTTTTAGCCGTAATTTCTGAGTTAAGCTGCCTGACGCTGCCGCTGCAAAGGTTTCTCGGATTTTTATACTTTTCTTCGTTCTCATTTAGACTTTCATTAATCTTTTGAAAGTCAGAATAAGTAATTACAGCTTCTCCTCTTATAACAAGTAACTCCTTATAATCTATGGTTAAAGGTATGTTTTTGAAGGTCTTTGCATTATTCGTAATATCTTCCCCAATTTCGCCATTACCTCTTGTTACTGCCCGAATCAGTTCTCCGTTATTATAGGTGCATACAATCGTTAATCCATCCAGCTTCCAAGATAATAATCCTTCCTGATTTAAAAGAAAAGTTTTGAGCTTGCTTATCTCTTTAGTTTTATCTAATGAAAGCATTTTTCTTGAATGCGTTACCTTTGGCAAACTGCTTACTACTTCATACCCTACTTTTCGAGTGACACTCTGAGCAAGTACAACCCCAGTTTCTTGCTCAAGATGTTTAAGTTCATCATAAAGTTTATCATATTCGTAGTTACTCATTATTTCCGTGTTTTCTTGTTCGTAAACATATGCAGCTTTACTTAGTAATGCTGTTAATTCTTTCAACCTGTTCATTTGCTCAGTCCGCATAAAGCTCTCCTAACTCAAATAAATTCTTACCTTTATAACTTTTGTAATTTTGCAAACCTCGTACTTAGCTGTCTTGTTTCCCCGCTTTTGAACTGAATAGTCACAAAAACATCATCTTTTATTTTATTTATTTCTGTGATAGTTCCCTGCCCGAACATTTTGTGACTTACAGCATCCCCTTCAGTAAAATCAAAAATGGGCTTTGGTAAGTTTTCTATTTTCTTAGAGGCAGTATTTAGCGAACTGCTCATAGACCCCTGGCCTCTTAAGACCGGCATTTCTGGTTTAGGGGAAGTCTTAACCTCAAAAGTTTTCTTTTCACCCATAGCATTTGCCATAAATGACTTCTTTTGCTGATTTAGTTTAGCTAAGTTGGTTGTCTCATTTGGCAGTTCCTTAATAAACCTTGAAGGTAAGCTATATTTAGTTTGTCCAAATAATGTTCGCTGCTCTGCATAAAGCATATATAGTTTTTCTCTTGCTCTTGTAATACCAACGTAGCATAATCTTCTTTCTTCCTCTAGCTTATCTTCACCCTCTGTCATACTCATATAGCTTGGGAAAAGCCCTTCTTCAACGCCTGGGATAAACACTACCGGAAACTCAAGACCTTTTGCACTATGAAGGGTCATAAGAACTACCGAATTACTCTCTTCATCGTAATTATCTATATCTGCAACAAGAGCTACTTCTTCTAGAAATGCCTCCAAACTTGGCTCATCAGTTTCACTCATATAGTGCATGGTCTTTGATATAAGTTCTTCAATGTTTTGAATACGGTCCTCTGCTGTTTCAGCTTCTGTCTGTCTGATATAAGTAAGATAGTCAATTTTTTCTATGACCGCTTGAAGCAGCGTCTGAATGTTATTTGATGTTTGAACTATTTCTTTTAGTTCTTCTATAAGTGACGTAAAAGAAATGACCTTTTGACTTGGTCCTGCTCCTAAAATACCTAATTCTTTTGAAAGCCTTGCAGCTTCAAAAAAGTCCATATTTTGTCTCATTGCATAATCTGTAATCGTATTCACACTTGCAGTTCCTACACCTCTTTTTGGAACGTTAATGATACGTTTAATTGCCACATCATCTTTTGTATTAGCCACCACTTTAAGATAACTAATTAAGTCTTTGATTTCTTTTCTTTCGTAGAATCTTGTTCCTCCAAGGAGTCTATAAGGGATGGAATTTCCCACCATTTTTTCTTCCAGAATACGAGACTGCGCATTGGTCCGGTATAAAATGGCAAAGTCTTTATACTCTCTTTCGCCCTGTTCTATGCTGTCTATAATGTTTCTGGTAATTAGATCTGCTTCACGATACTCATTGTTTGCCTGAAGTATTGTGATCTCTTGTCCTTCTTCATTATCAGTCCATAGTTTTTTTACTTTTCTTCCTTTATTGTGGGCTACTACACTATTTGCAGCATTTAATATATTTTGGGTTGAACGGTAATTTTGCTCCAGTTTAATAACTGCAGCTGAATTAAAATCTTTTTCAAAATCTAGAATATTGCTTATATCTGCACCTCTCCACCCGTAAATAGATTGATCATCGTCTCCAACAACACATAGGTTAAGATGCCTTTTTGCAAGCATTTGTACAAGCTGATACTGTGCCCCATTTGTATCCTGATACTCATCAACTAGTATATATCTGAATTTATTTTGATAATAAGAAAGAATATTTTCATGATCTCTGAAAAGCAAGTAGGTATTAACTAGCAAATCATCAAAATCCATAGCATTATTGTCCTTCAGCTTTTTTTGGTAAGCTGAATAAACTTGTGCTATGATTTTTTCTCTGTAATCATCTCCTGCCTTTAAAACAGCTGTCTCAGGCGTAATGAGTTCATTCTTTTTACTGCTTATAGCTCCCAGCACAGTTCCTATCGGGAAATTTTTTTCGTTTATATTTAGGACTTTTAATATATCTTTTAAAAGTGATTTTTGATCTGCTGTATCATAAATGGTAAAATATCTTCCGTATCCCAGTTCCTCTGGATTCCTTCTTAAAATACGTACACACATTGAATGGAAGGTACTTACCCACATGTCATTTGCCATTTCTTCACCAATAAGACTGGCTACCCTGGCTTTCATTTCCTGTGCTGCTTTATTTGTAAAAGTAATAGCAAGAATAGACCAAGGGGCTACTCCTTTATTTTCTACTAAATGAGCAATACGGTGTGTCAGTACTCTTGTTTTTCCTGAACCAGCCCCGGCTAATATAAGGAGGGGGCCTTCTGTATGAAGTACAGCTTCCTTTTGCTTATCATTTAATCCAGTTGTAAAATCCATATTCTTACTTCTCCTTTATTTTAAACTTAGGGGTTATGCTTTTTTGAATAAAATAAAACAGCCCTATAAGCTGTTTATTTTTTAATTCTATCTAGTATCATTTTATAGCCATCTGAGCCATAGCTTAAACACCTGTTCACTCTGCTGATTGTAGCTGTTGATGCCCCTGTTACGTGCTGAATTTCTATATATGTTTTTTTATCCTGTAACATTTTAGCTACTTCTAAACGTTGTGCAAGGGACTTTATTTCATGAACTGTACATATATCTTCAAAAAAGGAATAGCATTCTTCTACTGAATTAAGTGTTAGAATAGCTTCAAATAGTCTATCTGTTAAATCATCTTTTATTTTAGAGTTCATAATACTCTCATTCATCTCCTCGCAGTTTTCTTCTTCACTTTACCATTTTACAGTATAAAACTACTTATTTCAATCGCTTTTCTGAAATAAATGATACAAGCCTGTCTGAATTAGTATTCATAACTAATTCTGCTGGAAAATCTAATTCTTTAAGGAGATTATAGGATTCACTTAGTTCTCCTACTTCAAAGAAAATATGTGCATCTGATCCCACAACAACCTCGGTATCATATTGTTTGCAATAGCCTAACATAGTAACTAAACTTTCTCTTACACCTGGCCTAAAGCTATCTGGCTTTAGAGAAGCATTATTAACCTCAAGGAGTGTACCTGTCGCTTTTGCCTTTTTAACTATTCTTTCAAAATCTAAGGGATATCTTGTATCTCCAGGATGGCCGATAATGTTGATTAAAGGATTTTCCATTACTTTCTCAATACATTTAGTAAGTGTTTGTTCATCTGAAAAATCGATACAAGGCGGATGAAGGCTGGCTATTACCATATCTACTGCCCTCATTAATTCCTGACTAGCGTCTATATTTCCCTCATAATCTATAATATTAACCTCTGCTCCAGTTAGGATTTTTACTCCGTACATTTCCTTTGGAAGTATACGCAGATTCATAAAGTAAAAATCATGAGCCCCTCCTGGCATGCCGCTAGTATGATCTGTAATAGCAATTAATTCTGTTCCTTTTCTACTGGCTTCTCTTAATACTTCATCTATCGTACTATAAGCGTGCCCGCTTGCAAGCGTATGAATATGTGTATCTGCTAAAAAATTCATCTTTTGTGCCCTCATTTGTTTAAGTATTGTGTTCGATATTATTATACATCATTATTTATTTTTTTAAAGAGTTCATTTTATCTATCAAGTGCATATTACTTACTTCACAGCACAAACTATGATGAAATATTATATATTGGCTAACTTACCTTTTAAATAAAAACAACTGTGAGGAGAAACTAATGAGAGACAATTCCCTTGATCTAAAGCGCATTCTAAGTATTATGCTAGGTACTTTATTATTAAGTATTGCAACAAACGGCATATTTCTCCCTAATAAACTCCTGAGCGGAGGGATTACTGGTATATCCATCCTTCTTCATTTTTTATTTGGTTTTAAAATGAGCTTACTGATTTTACTTCTTAATATTCCAATTTTTCTACTAGGTTTATTTTTTTTAAGAAAAACTTATTTAGCCTATAGTCTATTTGGTATGATCATGTTATCCCTATGGCTGGAACTAACAGACAGCATTATCATTTCTACTGGAAACATTCTTTCAATTCTTGTAGTAGGCGGAGTTTTATACGGTGTAGGCATAGGAATCATTTTTAGAGCAGATGGTTCTACTGGTGGTGTAGATATTATTGCTAAAATCATTAATAAGTACTTCTCAATCAGCATGTCAACTATTATTTTTTTAATTAATGGGGTTATTCTTATGGTATCTATTTATCTATTTGGTGTTGATATTGCAGTTATCACTATCAGTACTATGTTTTTAGGCAATAAAATTACTACTTTCGTAGTAGATGGTATTAATCATAAGCGTACTCTATTTATTATCACCGATAGTGAACATTATGAAACCATTTCCGCACATATTATGCAAAAGATTCATCGTGGAGTAACTGTTATCCCTGCTATTGGGGCTTACACCTCAAAACCTAAGTACATCTTATATACTACAATTGGCATTAGAGAGGTAGCCAAGGTAAAACAAATTATAATCAGCTATGATCCTGATGCCTTTATGACAGTTTCTGAAACTGCCCAAGTTATTGGCAAAGGCAAAGGATTTATGCATTTAGATACTTAATAAAATCTTTTTCTCTTGCATACGTACTATTCTGTGATATAATAATATCATATTTCGATATCGTGTTTAGATAATGATTTTTTATAGGAGTGATAAAAATGCAGGATCAAATTTTAAGGAAACTTTTTCTTGGTTTTATTCAAATTCACATATTGCATCACGCTAAAAAGGAACCTTTCTTCGGCGCATGGATGATCGAAGAGCTTGAAGAACATGGCTATCAAATGAGTCCTGGAACTCTTTATCCGCTGTTACACACTATGGAATCTGGCGGACTTCTACAAAAAGAAGAAAGAAACATTGAGGGCAAAATTAGAAAGTACTATTCTATTACAGATAAAGGAATAGAAATACTAGATGAAGCAAGAAAAAAAGCATATGAACTCTTTAAAGAAATAAAAGAATAGGGAGGGAGGCAGGATAATGTTTTTTATAAAAAATGTTAGATATAAATCTATATTAGATATTGAAAATCTCATTATACCAGACCATAAAATAACGTGTATAGTGGGCGAAAGCGGGAGCGGTAAAACAACGCTGTTAAAACTTTTTAATAAAATGATTAGCTCTGATGGCGGCGAAATTTTATATAATGAACAATCTTTAGCAAATATTAATGCCATAACACTTAGACGAAAGGTTGTTATGCTTTCACAAAATCCTAGTATTTTTAAAGGAAGCATCAGAGACAATTTACTAATAGGTTTGAAATTCGCAGAAAAAAGCTTAGCAGCTGATGATAAACTATATGAAATCCTCAAAATGGTTCATTTAAATAAAGGTTTAGATGAAGATACTGAAAATATGTCAGGCGGTGAAAAGCAGCGGCTGGCGTTAGGAAGGGTTCTGCTGTTAGATCCAGAATGTTTTTTGTTAGATGAGCCCTCATCCGCCTTAGACGAAGATACAGAGCATCTCATTATTGAAAAAATTGTACAATATTCTAAAGCAAACAATAAAACCTTAATTATGGTTACCCACTCAAAAAAAGCAGCTGATACCTTTGCAGATTATATAGTTGAAATGAGAAACGGCAGAGTTATTAGTCAAAGGGAGGTTTAGTGATGGATAAAGTAGTTGATCTTCAAATTTGGCAGATGGCAGCGGCCTATGTTTTTGTTTTGCTGCTACTATTTATAGTGAGGCGAAGAGGCATTAATCGCGAAAAAGAGATTATTATTTCTACTTTCAGAATGACTATTCAGCTTATACTAACTGGCTATATCCTTGTCTATCTTTTTGAGAAGCCTAATCCGTTTTTTACAATACTGGTGATCTTGATCATGGAGATTTTCTCAATCTACAATATTATTAAAAGGGTAAAAGAAAAGTTGTCCTCACGACTTAAAAAAATTATTGCTTTCTCTATGATTATAGGTACAACAACCAGTCTTCTTTTTTTCATCCTTATAGTTGTTAATGTAAGTCCATGGTATGATCCTAGATACTTCATACCCATAGCAGGAATGCTTATAGGTAATGCTATGACAGGTATTTCTCTTGGAGTAACCAAATTAATCGATGGCATGTATGCCCAAAGGAATTTGATTGAGACATCACTCATGCTTGGGGCAACGCCTGAAGCCTCTTGCAAGCCTGTTGTTGATGGTGCTTTCGATTCTGCAATACTTCCAACTATTAATTCTATGGTAGGCATGGGGATTGTTTTTCTTCCAGGTATGATGACTGGACAAATTCTTTCTGGTACATCTCCAGTAACAGCTATTGAGTATCAAATTGCTATTATGTTAGGTATACTTGGAAGCGTGGCTTTAACCGTTATTCTATTTGTCCAATTAGGGTATAAGACTTTCTTTAACAGTGAGTCTCAATTAGTATTTGCTGATAAATAGATCCTCCCATATAAAAATTGTATTAAAGTTAATAAAAAACGTAGCCTGCAGATTTAAATATCCCTGAAGACTACGTTTTTTCATATTACCTAGGAATAGGCGAGAAGCCCACTTTCTTCTGAACTTTTCTAAGTGTTTTAGTCGCTAAATAATTTGCTGCCTCGGCATTTTTCTTTATGATTCCATCAATATAAGCCTTATCTTTGGCAAGTTCTTTAAATTTATCCTGAAGAGGTCTAAGTTCTTCTACCACTGCTTCTGCTACTTTAAGCTTAAAGTCTCCATATCCTTTTCCTTCAAACTCATTTTCTACTTGTGCTATGGTTTGCCTTGTAATCACGCTATAAATGGTCATCAAATTACTTACTCCAGGCTTATCTTTTTCATCAAAACGTACTATTGTATCAGAGTCAGTAACAGCCCGTTTGAATTTACGCAAAATGGTATCCGGATCATCTAATATAGATACAGCTGCATTTGTATCCTCATCTGATTTAGACATCTTTTTAACAGGATCCTGAAGACTCATAATCTTAGCTCCTACTTTTGAAATATAAGGCTCTGGTACTTTAAAGGTATCCCCATAGGCATTATTAAATCTAATTGCTATATCTCTCGCAAGTTCTAAATGTTGTTTTTGGTCTACCCCTACTGGTACTAAATCCGTTTGATAGAGTAAAATATCTGCCGCCATGAGTGCAGGATAAGCAAATAGACCTACATTGATATTATCACTATGCTTTTGAGATTTATCTTTAAATTGTGTCATACGGCTAAGCTCACCCATATAAGTAAAACAGTTTAAGATCCATGCCAGCTCTGCATGTCCTGAGACATGGGACTGCATATAGATAATATTTTTTTCTGGATCTAATCCTGCTGCTATATACAGCATTAATAAGTCTCTTGAATTCTTTCTAAGAGTAGCTGGATCTTGTCTTACTGTTATAGCATGCATATCAACTATACAATACAAACAGTTATACTCATCTTGTAAATTGGTCCAGTTTTTTAGAGCCCCTAAATAGTTTCCTAGTGTTATAACACCAGATGGTTGCATGCCACTAAAAATGACCTTTTTTTGTTCGCTCATGTTGTGCACCTCTTATCTTATTTATTACATTCAATGTTATCAAACAATTTGTGTGAAATCAAGGAAAAAGTCAATATATGTATACGAACTTAAGTCTGATAGTATATAATGAAGTTATCTTTTTAATTAAAGCTATACTTTTATAAGATAATTTATCTTTTTATAGCTGACAAACTCTATTTAAAATTTAATTTTATATACAGAAAGGATGAAATAAATGAAAAAAATTGCTAGTTTTAACGTGAATCACTTAGATTTATTACCGGGGATTTATGTATCTCGAATAGATTATATAGAAGAAAATCCTCTTACAACTTATGATTTACGCATGAAAGCTCCAAATATTGAACCAGTTATGAACACAGCTGAAATTCACGCTATTGAGCATATCGGAGCGACTTTTTTACGTAACCATAGTGAATTTGAAAAAGATGTTGTCTATTTTGGACCTATGGGATGCAGAACAGGTTTTTACCTGATCTTAAAAGGAGCTCGTTCTTCAAAAGATATCGCTCCTCTGGTTACTGAACTTTTTGATTTTGTTACAAAATTTGAGGGCGACATTCCAGGCGCATCTGCAAGAGACTGCGGTAATTATTTAGATCTAAATCTTCCTATGGCTAAGTTTGAGGCCAAAAAGTATTTAGAAAATATACTTTTAACTCTATCCGATAAAAATCTTAATTATCCTGAATAAACTTCAAAGCGCTTACTCTTATACTACACGAGTAAGCGCTTTGACCATTTAATCAAACCTTCTTTAGCCCTTCATCTACTTGTAAGTTCAAAAATCCTCGCCATACAGTCTTCTTCAAAAACGATACTCAAATTTCCTGTCATGGCATGCCATGTATAGTGGCACTTACCATTCTCTGATGGATAGTTACAGCTTACAGAAACCTCCATCTCTTTAAGATGTCCTATGGGTATTAAATAACTGCTTACCAAACTTTTAATTCTCCATACAGCAACATAAGTTTTTGTGTCACATTTTAACCCCACCGCTGCCCACTCATCATTCATAGAAGCAAAACCTAAGGGCCAAAAAGGCAGTCCCCTCTGTATATCTTCTCGAATAGTCTTATAGTATCTGAGTCCCTCTGCTACAAGTGCTTTACTATTTTTCTCCAAGACACTCATATGCCCGCTTTGATGTATTCTAAAAAGCATTGCGTTAACCATATTGAAAATAATTTCTTCATGGCTGCTTTGTATCATAGGATATGACCATATAGCAGCTTGTTCCGGAGTAACCGCTGACGGGGTATTTGCAGCTATTACAGCATACTTTTTATAATCTGTCTGATCACTTGTAGACTGTATGCTATGTCTTTTTAACATAGCATAATCCATTCTCATTCCTCCGCTGCTGCAATTTTCAATAATAAGATCCGGATATTTTTCAAAAATTTCATCCAGCCAGCTTAAGTAGCTTCTATTATGCTGCAGAAGACCTTCACCAAAACTATCTGCCCCTGTTTCAGTTCCGATGCCAGCATTAATGTTATAATCCATTTTAATATAACCTACGCCGTATTCACTCACTAATCTATTTATGACAGAGGTGGCATATTGCCTTACCTCACAATTTCTAAAATCGAGCTGATATCTTGATCTATCTATCACCCGTTTGCCATGACGCATGAAAAACCAGCTGTCATCTGTATCTCTTAGCTTAGGACTGTTGATGCCCATAACTTCTATTTCCAGCCATAACCCTGGAATCATTTGTTTTGCTCTTATGTAATCTGTAACTTCTTTGATACCACCCGGGAATCGCTTAGCTGAAGGAAGCCACTCCCCTACCTCATCCCACCACGCTCCATCAGCATACCACCCTGCATCAATGCAAAAGTATTCACATCCAACTTCTGCAGCAGCAGCAATAAGAGGCAGAAGTTTCTCCGTAGTAGGGTCTCCCCATAGACAATTCATATAATCATTAAAAATAACTGGCAGTTTCTTATTATCTTCATTTTCTCTTCTAATACATCTCCTATATTTAGTCAGTTCTGACATCGCTCCGTCAAATCCACTCATTGTACTGCCTATACATACTGGTACAGTTGTAAACTTTTGGTGAGGCCTAAGCTCACTCCAAAAGTGATGCTCAACTTCTGACGGGCCGCTGACAAGAAGTGAAAGCTGATGGCAGCTATCACTCATCTCCCAGTGCCATGACCCATTATGCTCGATTTGAAAGAAAAGATTACTGCCTGTTTCGATATTTTCAATATAGGCCATAGGTAAGTATTCAGAAGCTGACCATGAGCCCGTACTTGTTATACTAATGCGCTTTGAAGATAATCCTTGATCAGCTACATGATTAAATCCTAATTCTGACAGTCTGTACTGCTTCCATTGAATCTCTCCTTGCCAGCAGTGGTGCGGAATATAGACTCTCATTTTATCCTCATCACTTAAGAGCCCTTCCTTTGAAATGCCAAGCAGAGCAAAGCTTGAAATATATTCTATGCCTACACATTTTGGCCCCTTATTTTCAATCTCATGACTGCATCCTACAACCGAAATAGTATTGTAAAACTGAAAATGAGTTGTTACCTGAAGCCCTGTCACTTCGTCACTTGTTACAATTTCAATTTTTCTTCCGATTTCATTAAAATAATCTTGGTGTAAAACATACTTCATTCTAAGTCCCGGAAATGTATTAAGATATCTAAGTCCATGATGATCCATACGATTTTCCCCTGTAGCCTGCAGTTCAAACAACCGATAAGCCTGTTTATCAGTTTCTTTAACGCTTCTTTCCTCGTAAGGTATGGCAGAAAAATGCAGCAAGTGAATATCTTGGCTTGCAGTTATCTCCGCCACAAAATACAGGCCATTTTCATAAAACTGTATTCTTTCCATTTTAGATAATCATCCTCTCTAAAAAATACGAGAAAGCTAGTTCTTAGCCTCCTCGTATTTTCTTAATGAATAAAGTCATTGATTCTTATTGTGCAACACCAAGTTGTGGCCATACAGCTTCAATCTCTTTAATTGCCTGCTCTTTAGTATAAGCTTTTGCAATATAGCTTTGAATGATTTCTCCGAATTTTTGGTGGAAGCTATCAAGTGAATAATTAATGTAAAGATCTCCTGCTTTTTCTGTTTTTAAAATCTCCTGCATTGCAGTTGGTATTTGTAAATTAGGAATAGGCGCATCTTTAATTGGAGGAATAACCTGTGCAACTTCTGAGAACCACTTTTTACCATAGTCAGATGTATAGAGCCAATTATAAAGTTCAACAACCTCTTTAAGTACTTTTGAGTCTTTATTAATTCTTAATGCTTGATCAGCACCTGCAATGATCACACAGTCAGCAGGATTTTCACTTACAGGATAGCCAGTAAATCCTATTTGTGCTGATGGATTAATTTTTAATATGTCTGCCTCAACCCATGGACCTTGACCACAGATCATTGCAGCTTTACCTGTTGCAAATGCTGCTATTTCTGCACTTAAGTCTGTTTCTAACGGTTTATCATCCCCATATTTTACTGCAAGATCAACAAATTTAAAGAAATTATCATTAATGGTTGGATAATCAGCAAATTTTGCTTTGCCTGCAATGAACTCTTTAACAAGCCCGCCTACATCATCAGGCTGAGCAGCATCAAAGAAGTGTTGGAAAACATGTTTTTGTACCCACCATTCTTTATAGCCTGTAGTAAAAGGTTTAACACCAATTGCAACAAGTTTTTCACACGCTGCTTCAAGTTCGCTGAGTGTCTTAGGCGGCGCTGTGATACCTGCTTTTTCAAATAATTCCTTGTTATAAATCATTCCAAATGTATTGGATTTAATAGGAAATCCATAGACTTTGCCATCATAAGACATATTAACTTTTACAGCATCTGTCATAGCTGCTGCAAGAGGTTCATTCGATAAATCATAGGAATACTCAGCATAAGCTTCAATTTCGCCCCCTGCTGTTGTTGCAAATACATCTGGAATTTCTCCTGAATTGATTTTTGCTTTTAGCATTGTTGGGTAGTCAGACTGAGTGATTTCTAAATTAATGGTAACATTTGGTTTTACCTTCTTATACTCTTCTATGTACGCATTAATAGCATCTGTGTATTCAGGCATGTTTTGAAATATTGTAATAGTTACTGGTTCATCTGAAGCCGCAGTCTCCGTTTGCTCTGCATCTGCTGCTTTTGGTGCTTCTGCTTCTTTTACTGTATCTGCTGCATCTGCTCCCGTAGTTTTTGGGCTGCACCCTGACATAACTCCTCCGGCTAGTACGAGGCACATCATTAAACTTAATAGTCTCTTTTTCATTTACACTATCTCCCTTCATTTTTTTATTAAAGCCTGTAATCAAACAGGTTTTAGTTAAGTTAAATTATCCTTTTACTGCCCCTGCTACAACACCCTTAATAATGTGCTTTTGCATAACTATAAAAAATAATATAGATGGAACAACTGCCATAACCATCGCTGTCATAGCGTAATGCCAATTTGTATTATATTGACCTACAAATGTATAGGCCGCAAGTGTAAGTGTTTTTGTTTGTGGTCTGCTGTTAACCATAAGCATTGGAAGCAGAAAGTCATTCCAAATCCACATGACATCAAGTACCGCAACCGTAGCAGTAACTGGTTTTAAAAGCGGAAAGATAATACGGAAGAAAATTGTAAGTGTAGAGGCTCCATCGATTGTTGCACTCTCATCAATTTCCCGTGGAATTGTTTTAATAAAACCATTATAAATAAATACTGCCATCGGAATACCAAAACCCCAATATTGAATCCCGAGTCCCCATAAACTATCTGATAAATGAAATGTTTTTGCTACTTTTAAAAGTGTAATCATTATCGTTTGAAACGGAATAAGCATAGGAATAATACAAAACATATATGCCATTCTTGTAAACTTAGTATTTCTTCTAGAAAGTATATAAGCTCCCATAGAAGAAAATAAGATGATGCCAGCGAGTCCAATAGTTGTAATGGTAAGATTATTAAAAAATAGTCTTACAAAATTTATTTTTTCTGTTACATAGGCATAGTTTTGAAATTCTATCTTTTTTGGAAGTGCAATCACATCTGTTACCACTTCTGCAAAAGGTTTTAATGAGTTAATGACCATAAGAAATACAGGGTAGATAAAGATAGCTGCTGCTACAATAAGAATCATTTCCAGTAAAATCAGTCCTATCTTAGTTTTTTTCATTACATTTCAACCTCCTTCTTTTTAAAGATGTGCAGTACAAAAGTTGTAAGAGCTAAAACGATAACAAATAGCACTAATGATTTGGCCGCTCCCAGTCCATAATTATTATTTTGGAATGCTTCCCTATAGATATCTAGCGTAACGCTGTATGTAGTCCCGCCTGGTCCTCCTCCTGTAAGAGCAAGGATAATATCAAAAACTTTAATTGAATTAGTCAGTGACATAAAAATGCAAGTCGTTATGGAAGGCCCTAAAAGAGGAAGTACTACATGGAAAAACCTATAGCTGCCGCCAGCTCCGTCTACTGTAGCTGCTTCAAGTACATCATCTGGGATAGCCTGAAGCCCTGCGATGTAGATGACCATATAAAATCCTACTGCCTGCCAAATAGATACAATAATAATCGAATAAAAAGCGAGTTTAGTATCTCCGAGCCAGCTTAATTTAAATATCCCCCAATCAGTCATAGCCTGCAGCGATGCAAATCCCTGTGAAAAAATGAAACGCCATATAAAACCAACTATAATCATACTCATAATATAGGGAATAAAGAAAATAGCCCTAAGTATGTTCGCTGTCTTTAATTTTTTTACAAGTGCTACAGCTAATAACAGTGAAATGATATTAACCACCACAATGAAAAGAATACTATATTTAGCTGTAAATAAAATGGACCTCACAAAGTTTTGATCCCCTGTAAACAAATTAATGAAATTTTGAAAGCCTATAAATATTGGTTCCTTTGCAATACCATTCCATTTTGTCATCGAATAATACATGCTCATCACAAAGGGAAGATAGACCATTATCCCGACTAATATCAAACAAGGTCCCACAAAACTAAGGTTTTCAAGCTTCATTTTGTTTTTTTGTCCTAGCTGCATCCTATTGTCCTCCATTCTCTTATCAGTTTATGGGTATTCCTTAATCTATTTAAATTATATACCGATAGATGCATACTTTTAATGCACTTAACAGGAGTGTTTTTATAGAAAATACTGAACAGAAAGTTTAATCGCCCATTATTTTTATCTATTTCTTACATTTTTATTTTCTATTTCACGTTTACTTCCTTATAATATACAAAAACACAATGACAGCTTATGCTATAATTGTGTTTTTGTATATCAGCATTTAAAGATTAGTTATTTCCAATCTTGCTGTTTCTATATTCTTTGGGAGACACGCCATAATAATTTTTAAAAGCCCTGCTAAAATAATTATTATCAGTGTAACCGAGCCGCTCAGCTATATCATGTATCTTGACTTCAAAGTTTTCCAGCATCTGCACTGCTTTATTCATTTTAACTTGAAGCACATACTCATAGATTCCACAGCCAAATTCCTCTTTAAACTGTTTAGAAAGATATTCTTTTGTCATATGGTATCTCGATGCAAATATCCCCAAACTGATTTCCGAATCATAGTGATTATCCACATATTGTTTGATTTCTTGCACAATATTTCTAATCGAAAAACGCTCAACCTTTTTTACATTTTCATAAAGGGCATGAAACAGCTTAAATAAATAGTCTATTAAATGAGATGCATTGTTTAAAACCTGCCAATCATCGATATGATTGATGGATGGAAGAATATTCTTATAATCCGGCACTTTGCTTTCAGCTGCAATTTCTCTGAAAATAATGATAAACTCCATGGTTGTATGTCTTAAATCTTGTATGCTCATAAACCCTTGTCTTGTAATGCTTTCAAAATATTTTTCTATAATATCTTTGGCATACTCCATATTCCCTTTTTCCAGTGCTCTCATAAATAATTCTTTTTTATCAAGTACTGATACCCATTTTGTGCCCATATTAACTTCACAGCTTGTATAAACTTGGTGACCACCCTTTAGAATATTAGCATTATTAATGATATCTAAAGCATCGTAGTAGGATGTGTAAAGAAGATGTAATTCCTTACTAAAGCTTCCTACTCCTGCAATAGCATAAATATTACATGCATCAAATAATTTTTTTATAATCATTTGCGTGGACGAAGCAACATATTCTCTCAACTTCTGACCATTACTAAAAAACGCCGGGCTCCTCTTTGATATGGTTACCGCAAGTAGTATTTCTCTTTGATTTTCAGCTAGTGCAAAACAACTGCTATGCTTATCCCAATACTCTTCAAGAAGATCCGTAATCCTATGATTTAAATTTGCTAAAGGTTCATCTTTCTTATCAGTATTAAAATGGTTGATGACATGTAAAACTATAATACCAAAGTAATTTTCTTCGCCAGGACTTAAATAAGCCACTGAACTCAGTCTTTTAGTAATATGAAGCATAGGATTTCTAGATTTAACCTGTCTTTCACAGTCTAGTTCACTTACCACTTTTTGAAGCGACTTATTAAGTTCTTCTTGTACAACTGGCTTAAGTAAATAATCACTAACATTATACTGAATAGCTTTTTTTGCATACTCAAACTCACCATATCCGCTTACAATAATATACTTAACATGAGGAAACTGCGCTGTTGCAATTTTAAGAAACTCCATGCCATTCATAATCGGCATTTTAATGTCTACTAATACAATATCAATCGTGTCCCGCCGCATGATTTCAAGAGCACTTTGCCCTTCCATAGCTTCTAACGGACACATAATACCAAGCTCTTCCCAATTTCCTAGGGCAGAAATAGCTAGTCTTACATGAGTCTCATCATCTACAATCAACAACTTATACACTGGTTTCATCCCCTCCCTTTGCCATAGGCAAAATCATCGTTGTGACAGCTCCTACTCCTTCTGTGCTCTCAATACTCAGTGTTGCTTCCTTGCCATAAAGTATTTTAATCCTGGCATTTAAATTGCGTAATCCTATACTTTCATTGTTTTCAAACAGCATTTGTTCTTCTTCAAGCCACTTTCTAAGCTCTGCAAGTCGACTTTCTGCAATCCCCGGACCATTATCTGATACGCTGACAATAAGTCGCCCTTCCCTCAAACTGACATTTATCTTAATAAGCATTTTATTTGCTGTGTTTTCAAGTCCATGTTCTGCTGAGTTTTCTACAATGGTATAAATGGAGATCTTGGGTATAGTCATATGATGCGTATCCTCATCTACAAAGATATCCACTTCAAGCCTTCCATCAAATCTGGCTTCTTGAAGCAAAAGGTAACTTCGTATATGTTTCATCTCCATATCTACAGTAACCATCCCATCCTGTTTAAAAGCGTATCTTAGATTAAAAGCAAGCGCCTCGATCATACGATAAATGTCTGACTGCTTATTGACAATTGCCTTTGCTGATATAACCTGTAGTGCATTATAGAGAAAATGAGGGTTGATTTGTGTTTCAAGTGCAATAAGATGAGCTGTTTTTGCGCTAATTTCAGCTAAATAATTCTTTTCAATAAGATCATCAATTTGTGTAATCATTGAGTTATATTTACGGGCAAGACTGGTTATCTCATAACTTCCTTTAACATCTACCCTCGTTTTAAAGTCTCCTTTTCCTGCCATACTCATCTGTTTTGATAGTTTTTTGAGTGAGGATGTAAGTCCTTTTGTAATCACCATAATCAGTGCGATAGAAATAACGATGGCAAAAATAAGTATTGTCAAACTTCTATTTCTGCTCCTTATGGTTCCCTCATTAATTTTATTAAGGGAGATCATTTTAATCATTTTCCAGCCATTTCTTTGAGACTCATTATAAACAACCAAATACTTTTCACCATTAATAGTCATCGGAAAATTAGACGTGATGCCCACTGAATGATTAAGCTTATCCAAAAGCTGCGCTTTAGTCTGCGTATCTAAAAGATTGTTGCTGCTTACATAGTAAAAACTATTATTTTTATCCATTAGTCCTACCATACCATCTTCCATATCATTTACATTTTCAATCATATTGAGGAAGGCTGACTGGTCGCAGGTAATACTGACTATCCCCAGCGGTTTTTGATTATACACATTAATAATTGTTCTATAGACTGTAAAAAAAGCTGTTTTAGAGGATTTCTTTTCGAAAGTATCCTCTAAGTTAACCCTTGGTTCTACATAGGCGTAATATTTTCCCTTACTCGCTTTCTCAAACCAAGGCTTTTCTGCCACATCAATATCATATTCTTTTAGAATTTGCTGCTTGCTTCTTGTGATACTATAGCTCATTCTTTTTTTAGGTAGATAGAGTTTGACATCATAAATATCTGGTCTCGAATAAAACATGGTTTTAACCTGAGTATAAAGATATTTCTCATCAAGATATCCAATATCATTACTCATAAAAATACTCATTGCTCTTTCATCAATCGTAAAATTCAGTGCAAAATCTTGGATGCCCTTTACATAGTCATCAAAGTTTTTATTAACTTCTCTTAGAACAACTTCGTTGGAATTGATCATTTCGCTTTTAATAATTTGAGTTGTACTCATATAAAAAAGGGCAACTGTTATCACCATAATAATGGTTGTTGTTACTGAAAATACTAAAATAATCTGATTTGAAAACTTACTGAAAAACTTACTTATCAATCCTTTGTTTGTATAATCATTTTCCATTGCTGCCCCCTGACATTAATAATTTATATCAATACTGTTCTCTTTTGTCCATAGACAGTATAGCTCAATCCTATGTATAATGTCCACAACAAAACTATTTCACAAGGAGGATTTATAGATGAAATTCACAGAAGGATATTGGTGCTTAAGAGAAGACGTAGTGCATCATTACGTAGCACAGGCCTATGATGTTGAAGCCATTCCCGGCGGCTTAAGAGTATATGCTCCTTGCCGGCTGATACTTGATAGGGGAAATACACTCAATCAGCCTATGCTGACGATCGAATTTACTGTACCTGCAAAAAACATTATTGCTGTACGTGCTTTTCATCATTCAGGCTTCATAAAAAAAGAACCTGCTTTTGAAAAAAATCTAAATCCCCAATCAGTCACAACTACGATAACTGATGATGAAGCTCTCATGACCTCTGGTTCTGTTGCAGTGCGCATTAATCGAAAAACTTGGGGATACTCCTTTGAAGGAGATGGCAAACCATTAACTTCTAGTGGTTTTCATAACCTTGGTTTTATGGAAGTAAACCGCGAGAACTCATCTATGTCTCCGGGCAGCAGCTATCTGCGTGACATCAAAAAACCTTATATGCTTGATGAATTATTACTGGACGTTGGTGAATGTGTTTATGGCCTCGGAGAACGTTTTTCGGCCTTCGTGAAAAATGGTCAGCAGCTCGATACTTGGAATGAGGACGGTGGCACTTCTTCACTTGTTGCTTATAAATGTATCCCCTTTTATATGACTAACCGCGGTTACGGTGTATTTGTCGATCATACGGATAATGTTTCTTTTGAGGTAGCAAGCGAAAAGGTGTCTAATGTAAGCATTGCTGTTCCTGGCGAAGAACTGCGTTATCATATTATCTATGGCCCTACGCCTAGAGAAATCATATCAAATTATACCTCCTTTACAGGACGCCCTGCGCTTCCTCCTGCATGGTCATTTGGATTATGGCTCTCGACTTCTTTTACAACTAACTACGATGAGACAACTGTAAGTTCCTTTATTGACGGAATGTTTGAGCGGAATATTCCTTTTCATGTCTTTCACTTTGACTGCTTTTGGATGAGGGAATTTAATTGGTGTGACTTTACCTGGGACGAAAGAATATTCCCTGATCCTAAAGGGATGCTAAAAAGGTATAAAGAAAAAGGACTTAAAATTGACGTTTGGATTAACCCTTATATTGCACAGCGCTCCCCTCTTTTTGCAGAGGCAAGTGCAAAAGGTTATCTCGTTAAAAGAGCTGATGGCCGCGGTATTCGTCAGCTTGATATGTGGCAGGCGGGCATGGGACTCGTCGACTTCACAAATCCAGATGCTTACCGCTGGTATCAAGATAAGCTTAAAACTTTAATTGATATGGGCGTTGATTGTTTTAAAACAGACTTTGGTGAAAGAATACCTGTCGATGTGATTTGGTTTGATGGTTCTGACCCAAATGGCATGCATAATTACTATACTTTTTTATATAACAGGTGTGTACACGAATTACTCATGGGCGAAAAAGGAGAGGCCGTTCTCTTTGCACGCAGTGCAACAGCAGGCTCCCAGCAGTTCCCTGTACATTGGGGCGGTGATTGCTCTGCATCATATCAATCCATGGCCGAAACGATGCGCGGAGGACTTTCATTTGCAATGTCTGGTTTTGCCTTTTGGAGTCATGATATTTCGGGCTTTGAACAAACAGCGACTCCTGATGTTTATAAACGCTGGTGTGCTTATGGACTGCTTTCTACCCACAGCCGTCTGCATGGTTCAACAAGTTACCGCGTACCATGGTTATTTGATGATGAAGCCTGTGATGTCCTTCGCCATTTCACAGAATTAAAGTGTACGTTAATGCCTTATATTTATCACATGTCAGTTATTGCCAGAGACGAAGGACTTCCTGTGATGAGGCCAATGATCTTTGAGTTCCCAGATAGTCCCGCAGCAGATTATCTTGATCGTCAGTATATGCTCGGTGAAAGCCTGCTTACAGCACCTATCTTCAATGCAGAAGGTATCTCAGACTACTATTTACCTGAAGGGAAATGGACTCATCTGCTGACTAACGAAGTACGCGAAGGAGGTCGTTGGTATCGTGATACCTACGACTACTTCTCCTTACCGCTTTATGTCAAACCTAATACACTTCTTGCAATTGGCTCTAATAAAACAAAACCTGACTATGACTATGCAGATCATGCTGAGCTGCATCTCTATGAGCTCTCTGATGGTTCCTCTGCACATTGTGTCATTCCGGATCTTGATGGAAATACACTTTTAACAGCATCAGCACATAGAACTAACGAGATTATTCATCTTAGTCTATCTGATTTAGCCTATAATTCTACCTTTATCCTGCATAATATTAATGAGGTCAAACACATAACAGGCGGTTCTTTTCAGAGTACATCAAGCGGCGTAACTATTTTGCCTCATGCTTTAAATATTAAAATACAACTTTGCTAGTTAGATAAAAATGGCTCCTGCCAGTGCAGGAGCCATTTTTATCAACTATATAGAATTACTTCGTTACTTTGCTGTCTCAAATTCTAACTCTGTCTTTTTAGATAATGTTTTATAACTGCTAAATTCTTTTATAATAAATCCACCTATAACTATCGTACAAATAATGTCACTTACTGGCTGGGCAAGCCATACACCTGTTAATCCCCACATTCTTGAAAGGATAAGGATCATAGGAATAAGTACAAGAACCTGTCTTAAAAGACTTAAAAACATAGCGATACCTGCTTTTCCTATAGCATAAAAATAGTTTGAACCTATAATTGAAATGGCTAATATCGGCATTGTTGCGGCATAAATTCTTAGTCCTGGAACAGCTATAGCTTCAATACTTCCTTCCCCATCAAATAATCTAATAAGTACATGAGGCATTGCTTGAATAAGCATAAATCCTATGCCTAAAATAATGCTTCCCCCAACCATTGAAAGTAATAGTGCTTTTTTAGATCTTCTATAATTTTGGGCTCCGTAGTTATAGCCTATAATAGGCTGCGCACCTTGGTTGATTCCAAATATAGGCATATATATAAGCATCATAATAGACATAATGGCTGTCATAGCCCCTATAGAAATTTCTTCGCCTGTTGCTCTTAGGGTATTATTAGTAATAACTTGCACTAAGCTTATTGCTATTTGCATCATAAAAGGCGCTGAGCCTATTGCTAATATAGGTTTAATAAAAGCAACCGTCGGCCTAAGGTTTTCTTTTTTTATCTTAAGATGGGAGTTTCCTTTTGTAAAATACACTATACCTATACCCGCTGTTAATGTTTGTGATATAACCGTTGCAATAGCTGCTCCTTCAATACCCATATTAAATTGGAAGATAAAAAGAGCATCTAATACCACATTAAGGAAGCATCCAGCTACCATGGACGCAGCGGCCATTTTAGGATTGCCGTCAGCTCTCATAATATGATTGAGCGCAAATCCTACAAGGTTAATAACTGTTCCTAGTAAAAATATATTAATATAAGCAATTCCATAACCGACAGTATTTTCACTTCCCCCAAATGCCATCAGCAGCTTGCCTCCAAAAAGCACTCCAGTTACAGTTAAAATAACTCCTAATATAACTGCAAGACTTACCGCACTCCCTAAAATCTTTTCCGCTTCATCTCTTTTACCTTGTCCGAGCCTAATAGAGATATTGGCTGTAGCCCCTGCACTTATGAGTAGTGCGAATGCAAGGATTATCGTTATAATAGGGGTCGTCAGCCCTACACCGGTTATTGCCAATGCTCCTACGCCTTTTATATTCCCTATAAACATTCTATCCACTACATTATAAAGAGCACTCACTAACATCCCTACAATAGCAGGTATAGAATATTTAATTAGTAATTTTACGATTGATTGTTCTCCTAATTCTTTTTGCCTGTCCATATATTTACTCCTTATTCTTAATGATCTTTTATTACAATTAATATCGCAATCCTTTCATTATAGTCTATTTTATCTGATTACACAATTACTATTTCCATATTTAAAAATCGAACCCCCTTAACCTATTGGTAAAATAGATTAAGGGGGTTCTTTAAGAGAAAAGGGGAAACTTTTTTTATATATCAATCCCTATATATATATTATCAAATAAATAATACAATCTCATTTCATTTATATTAATATGTGATTGCACTACATTTACAAATTAAGTTTTGATCCCTCTCTAAATCCTTTTTCCCTACATACTTTAAGCTAACTTATTAAAATTGTAATTTTCTTAATTTTATCGTTGACTAGCCAAGATTTGTTAGCTACTATAATAGTACTATGAATAGTCAATGCGTCTATTGAGATATCGGGGGAATAATTATGAAACTAGTTGTTATTTATGGAAGCCCTAGAAAAACTGCAAGTATAACGTACCACATGATAGGACTCTTTAAGGACGAACTTATGAAGTATGGTCCTGTTACATTTACTGAGTTCTTTCTGCCACAAGATTTACCTCATTTTTGCACCGGCTGCTATAACTGCTTTTTTAAAGGTGAGAATGATTGCCCTCACGCAAGTTATGTTCAGCCTATTGCTGCTGCTATCCGTGAGGCAGATGGCATGATTTTTTCTTCCCCGGTCTATGCTCTTGCTGAAAGTGCAAGTATGAAAGCTTTACTTGACCACTTTGCTTATATTTATATGCCTCACAGGCCCATGGAGGAAATGTTTTCTAAAACTGCTTTTATTCTTTCTGTTACAGCAGGTGCTGGGACTGGACATTGTATCAAAACCATCTCTACTAGTTTAAAATTTTGGGGTGTTAAACGTATTTATAAATATGGGAAAGCTCTTGCTGCATGGAAATGGGGAGAGATAAAAGCATCTAAAAAAGAAACAGCTTCAAAAGCTCTTAAGAAACAGGCTAAAAAATTTTATTCCGCTACTCAGAAAAGACATCAGCTAAAGTCCTCTTTATTTACACGCATCATATTCTTTGTTATGAAAAAGATGCACTCTGGCAGTAACACCGAGTCATTAGATGCTACGTACTGGCATGAAAAGGGATGGCTCACTAAGGAATGTACTCCTTTTAAAAACACCCATACTATATAAAATACCGGCAGGAACTTAAGATCTGCCACTACAGAATCATACTCTTTCGTAGTGACAGGCCTTAAGTTCCTGCCTTCTTTTTTATCCCAAACTTCAGTGATAAAGTCACATACCTCTTTACTAAAAAGAGGTATATTATAATAGGTAAATAAAATATTATTACTACGCACTAAGATAGATTACTAACTATTTTTTATAAAATAATAAGTGAGGAGAATTGATATGGCTAAAACCTATGTTATTGTTGGCGGTGTTGCTGGTGGTGCAAGCTTTGCTGCAAGGCTAAGAAGGCTGGATGAAACTTGTGCTATTATCATGTTTGAGCGGGGAGAGTATGTTTCTTTTGCAAATTGTGGGTTGCCTTACTATGTAGGTGGAACAATTACAGAAAAAAACTACTTAATCCTTCAAACGCCTAAGGAAATTCAAGATAAATTTAATATTACTATTCACATTCAAACTGAGGTAACAAGCATCTTACCAGAATCCAAAAAAGTGGTTTCCAAAAATGTAATAACAGGCGAAATAATGGAAACTTCCTATGACCAGCTTATCCTATCCCCTGGTGCAAGTCCTTTTATTCCAAACATACCAGGACTTGAATCTGCTTCTAATCTTTTTACACTCAGAACTATCCCTGATTCAGTTAAAATTAAAGAATATATTAAAACCCACGCTGTTAAATCTGCAGCCATTATCGGTGGTGGCTTCATAGGTCTTGAAATGGCTGAGAATCTTAAAGAATTAGGACTCAATATTACTGTTATTGAAAAAGCCAATCAACTGATGAGTCCACTTGACTTTGAGATGGCGGCAATCGTAGCTCAGCATCTCAAAGAACATAATGTCAAACTTCTTTTAGAATCAGAAATTACTGAAGTGCATGAGAACGGCAAGCTGCTTACTATTAATGGTACTGATAAATTATCAACTGATATAATTATCCTAGCTATTGGTGTTGTATCTGAAAATCAGCTCCTAAAAGCAATTGGTGGTGAGCTTGGGGTAAGAAATACAATTAAGGTTAATGAACGTTTTGAAACAAGCATTAAGGATATTTACGCTATCGGGGATGCCATAGAAGTAACAGATTTTACAACTAAGCAGCCTACCTTTGTTCCTCTTGCTTGGCCAGCCAACAGGCAAGGCAGACTGCTTGCTGATATTTTAAATGGAAGTGATGTAAGCTACAAAGGTACTTGCGGAAGCAGCATTGCTAAAGCCTTTGACCTTACTATTGCATTAACAGGAGCTAATGAAAAAACGCTTTCCAGATTAGGTATTCCTTATACAGCTATTCATACCCACCCCTATAATCACGCTGGCTATTACCCTGATGCTGCTATGATGAGTTTTAAATTAATATTTAACAGTGAAACCGGTCAAATTCTAGGCGCACAAGGGGTAGGTATGAGTGGTACTGATAAACGTGTTGACGTTATAGCCACAGCTATGCAGCTTGGTGCTCTTGCTCCAAAGCTTGCTGATTTAGAGCTTTGCTATGCACCTCCCTATTCTTCTGCCAAAGATCCAGTCAATATGCTAGGCTATATTGCTGAAAACATTATGGATGGCAAGGTGAAAATTGCATCAGCAAAAGATGTTGATACTTTATTAAAAGAAAACCATGTCATATTAGATATTCGTGAAGATATTGAATATGATCTTTCTCATATATCTGGCAGCATTCATATTCCTCTTGGTACTCTTCGCGAAAGACTTGGTGAACTCCCTAAAGATAAGACACTCATTACCACCTGTATGGTAGGTCTAAGGGGCTATGTTGCCGCACGCATGCTTATGCAGCATGGCTTTGATGTACTCAACCTAGATGGTGGCCTTAAAAGTTATGAACTGTTAACTTTAGGTGACAGCGCCGATGATGTTATTTTAGATAAAGGAGATGCCAAAGTGTCAGAAAAGCAAACTATTTCCCCTAACAACTTAGCTAAAACAATCGAACTCGATGCTTGCGGTCTGCAGTGTCCAGGTCCTATTATGAAAGTCAATGATACCCTAAAGCTACTTCAAGATGGTGATATTATTAAAGTAAGCGCAAGTGATTTTGGCTTTAAAAAAGATATAGAAAAATGGTGCAACAAAACAGGTAATACCTTTTTAGAAGCATCTCTTACAAACGGCCGAGTATCTGCTACCATACAAAAAGGTTCACAAAGTTCAGACTGCTGTGAAGCTCTTCAAGACTCTCTTCCCGCCTCTATTAAAGAAGGTACCACATTAGTTGTCTTTAGCGGTGATTTTGACAAAGTTATGGCAAGTTTTATTATAGCTAATGGAGCTGCTGCCATGGGTAAAAAGGTTACCATGTTCTTTACCTTCTGGGGTCTTAACGTCCTTAGAAAAGCAAATTCTCCAAAGGTAAATAAAGGGTTTATAGAAAGAATGTTTGGTATCATGATGCCAAGAGGAGCCAGCAAGCTTCAGCTCTCTAAAATGAATATGGGAGGTATGGGTGCTGCAATGATGAAGGGAGTTATGACAAGTAAAAATGTAGATTCCCTTGAAGCACTTATTGAAAAAGCCTTAGCAAGCGGTGTTCATATTGTGGCTTGTACCATGAGTATGGATGTCATGGGTATTAAGCAAGAAGAGCTTATAGATGGCATAGATTTTGGTGGGGTTGCTTCGTACCTTGCTGATACAGATGATGCCAGCCTTAATCTATTTGTATAACACTTACTCTGACTACAAGAAAGCGTGCAAAAAAACTCACGCGCTTGTGAAATAGAAAAATTTGGTCCCTTGCTAGCAAAACGAACTTTTCTATTTCATGTAAAAACGGCTTAGAACCAAAAGTTCTAAGCCGTTATATCATTACCTGACTTCTTGTTTTCCAGTAACTGAAGATTTCTCATCCATCTTAAACCCAGCTTTAGCATCTTCACTATTGAAATAAATATTTCCCTCAACTACAGCGTCTACCAATTGAAAATCATTAGTTTCTACATAAAGTTCACCTTTAAAGGTTCCACTTTGAATTCTGGCATTTGGACTCTTAATCGTTAACTTAGGTGCTGTTAAAGTAAATCTATTTGTTACATTTCTATTTTCATCTTGTGTATAAAGGGCTATTTTACGCTGAATAGCATCAGTGCCATCATCGTTCTTTTTACCATTTTTAAATTCACCCTCTAAGACAAGGTCTTTATCAAATGTTAAATCTTTTAATGTAGCAATAATCCATGTTCCGTCTTTGCCCAGTGCTTTTTCGAACGCATCTTCATTATCTACTATCGAAGCTGTTGTAACTGCATCAACTTTTTCTTCTTTTTCTTCAGTAGTTTCCTCTTCTGTTAAAGTTGTATCTTTATTCGTATCCTCTTGCGTTGGCGTCTCAGTTGGTGTAGGTTCAGCTTTTGGCGCACATCCTACCAATATTGAAGCTGTTAAAGCTGCTGCTAAGATTAATACTTTCATTTTCATAAATACTTCCTCCTATTTGAATCATTACTAAATATTTTTATTGTAGTTTTAGCATAAACTATTTTTATTATGCATGTTGTAACTTATTGCCATGACAAGTCTCTAAGCTTGTCCTCTTTTATACTATCTGCATTCATCCTAAACTATACTTCCTTTTATAAAATTTATAGGCTGAATAATATATATCATTTATCACATAATAAACATGTGAAATTCTAAAGGAGGTCTATTTATGAATACTTTAACAGCTAAAGAGTTATCTGCTATTCAAGATTTACTAAGTGTTGAAGAACTTAATATTAAGAAGTTCCAAATGTTAGCAGCATCTACTGAAGATAGTACCCTCAAGCAAAAGTTCAGTGATATATCCAACAAACATCAGCAACACTTCGATACATTATATTCACAATTAGGCTAGGGAGGAAAAGGCTATGCAATTGAATACACAATCTTTTGGTGATAAAGAAATGTTAAATGATGCACTTATTACAGAAAAGGCCCTTACTGCTGACTACAATTCATACAGTAATGAGTGTGCAAACAAGAAGGTCAGAAATGCCTTACTACAGATCTTAAATGAAGAACATGAGATACAAGCAGATGTTTTTAATGAAATGCACGCTCGTGGTTTTTATCCTATCCTATCTGCTGAAGAACAAATGATAAATCAAGCAAAACAAAAATTCGCTGCTCAAGCTAACCGTTAATTCAATTTACAATTATTTATAAACATAAGAGGGTATCCGAAAAGCACTTTGCCTTTTCAGATGCCCTTTTTATTAAAGGAGTTCTTATATGTACTTTATTATATTTGATTTAGAATTTAATCAGGATTTTTCTTCTTTACAAAATTTCGAGAAAAAAAGGCCTCAATATCCCTTTGAAATTATCCAAATAGGGGCCATCAAATTAGATTCTGAATTTAATACCATTGCCACTTTTAACCGTTATGTAAAACCAACGCTCTATACAAAAATAAGCCCATTTATCACAGAATTGACTGGGATTACCACCGATCAGCTTCTTATCGAAGAGCTATTTCCCGAGGTTTATAAGGCATATATAGAGTTTATAGGCGGAACTGATTCTGTATTTTGTGTTTGGGGCCTGTCTGATATAAAAGAACTCTTTAGAAATACAGAATACCTCCACTTAGACAACAAGCTTTTACCCCGAATGTATATCAACATTCAGCCGTATGTTTCTACGCATTTAAATCTTCCAGCAAAGAAGTTGCTGCGTCTCCAGCATGCTGTAGAGACCCTCAGCATTCCAATAACCTATTCATTTCACAATGCTCTTTATGATGCATACTATACAGGCGAAATATTCAAGAAGATATATACCTCATCTATTACACCAAAGATCTATGATCCATCCTATATTCCTATTAGGCAGCAGGCAAGACCACGAAAACGTGAAATAGATTTTGATAAACTCCTGCAGCAATTTGAGAAAATGTATGTCAGAAAAATGACTGAGGAGGAACAGGAGATCATTAAGCTTGCCTATAAAATGGGTAAAACAAATCAGTTTTTAAAATAATTCATGCAAGAATAGAGCTATGATAATATCTTACATTTCTCTATAGGTACACCCAAGTAGAGTTGTAAGGAACTACCATAGCTCTCTTTTTTTTAGCTGTGACTGCAATTACATCCGCCTTCACTATGGTGATGTGAATGTTCATGACCTGAACAACCTGCATTACTAGATTTCAGACTTCCATTTATATAGGCATTTATTATCTCTTCAATATTCCCACTTACTCCAGATATAATTTCAATACTATTTGAGTTAAGGTTTTGACGTGCCCCTTCACCCATACCTCCAGCTATAACCACCTTTACTTGATGAGCTGCAAGAAATGCTGGAAGAAGCCCATGTTGATTCCCTATCGTACTTATAATCTCTTTGCTTTTTACACTATCATTTTCTATCTCGACAATTGTAAAATTCTCACACTTTCCAAAATGTCCAGATACACTATTTCCCTCTGTAGCAATTGCAATTTTCATTATATCGCTCTCCTTTTGACTTAAAGTTAAGTTTTTCTCGATATATTGGGCAGCATCTTTTAAATACTCAGTATTTATTTTTTCTATTTCACCTTGGTCACATAGCTCTGCAACTTCTGGATCAATTGGCATCTTGCCAAGCACTTTAATCCCTAAGTTCTCCGAGATAGTGTCTATTTTACTATCACCAAAAAGTTTTATTTCTCTTTCACAATCAGGGCATTTTAAATAACTCATATTTTCTACAATACCTAAAATAGGAATATTCATTGCCTGAGCCATATTATAAGCTTTTTTTACTATTAAAGAAACTAAATCCTGCGGCGAAGTAACAATAACAATTCCATCTAAAGGTATGGATTGAAAGACAGTTAATGGAACATCCCCGGTTCCTGGAGGCATATCGATAAATAAATAATCAATATCTCCCCATATCACATCCGTCCAAAATTTTTTTACTGTTCCTGCTATAATTGGTCCCCTCCATATGACTGGCGAATCATCTTTTTCAAGCAGAAGATTAACAGACATTAAACTAATGCCGGTATCAGATTTTTGCGGATAAATACCAAATGCATCTCCCTCCGCTTTTTTTGTAACCCCAAACACTTTAGGAATAGAAGGTCCCGTAATATCAGCATCTAAAATACCTACCTTATACCCATACCTACGCATCATTACTGCTAATGTCGATGTTACAAGTGACTTGCCTACACCTCCTTTACCGCTGACAACACCAACTACTCTTTTAATAGAATTAAACTCATGGGTTTTTTCAATAAAGTCCTGTGGCCTGCTGCCACAATTTGCTGACGAACATGAGCTGCCACACTCCGTAGTATCACAGCTGCAACCATTATCATTCATATCCATTTACCTCACATCCATTTTTTCTACTCATTTTCTTCACAGTTATCACATTTCTCACAATGTATACGTTTACAGTTCCCATGATGTCGCCTGCAGCATGCCTTACCTGGTGATAATTCGTAATTCCCTCCATCAATACGAATAGTTTTCCCATGAACAAGGGCATCTGCAGTCTTCTTTCTGGCAGTATTTATAATCCGTTGAAAAGTCCCTCTTGATATATGCATGCTTTCAGCTGCACGATCCTGTTCCATTTCCAAATAATCTGAAAGTCTTATCGCCTCAAGTTCTTCAATACTTAAAACCACTTCATCCTCGTTATGGATTTGTGGATGGAAACTTGAATTATCCGGTATAAAACCAACCATCCTGCATTTCCTTGGTCTTGGCATTTAATCGCCCCCTAATTATGTGCATATGCTCATAATAATATTACACCTATTTTTATAAAAGTCAATATTTTTATTCTTGTTTTGTCTTCACATACACAAAAAAGCGTGCAAAAAATGCATACGCTTGTAAAATAGGTAAGTTTGGTCTCTTGCTAGCAAGACGAGCTTTCCTATTTCAATATAAAATGACCACCTATGTAGATGGTCATTTTGATATGTACCCAGTTTTCTGGACACATCATTATCTAATTAAATAGTTAGGCACTAATGCTGGATGTCTTCCTGTAGATTACAGGAGGCATCCAGTT
>JARBUI010000002.1 GCA_029239755.1 Clostridia bacterium
AACATCCATGTTATACAGATCCCCAATATAGTACTCGTCATCTCCAAGCGGTAAACTGTCTTTTCTATCAATTTTTAAAACTGCATTTTTAAACAGTTCTGCCTCATCAATAGTATCAATACCCTCAAACTTAATGAGAACAAAGCCTTTGTGATAACGTACACTCTCAATCTTATAAACCTTAAGATCTTTTCTCTCAATATATAACTCTTTCAATTTTTCAAATCTTTTAGGGTCATCTGTTGTGGGAACAACTCTTACCTCACCTTTAATGCCATGCGTATTAACTATTTTTCCTATTGCAAACATTTTTTCCATGGTACTCATCCTTTTGTCTATAAATATTTATATGATTTCATAAGTTATAATAGCCAAATCATAACTTATAAAATCATATAAATTTCAAAATGCTATGTATATAGTTAAAGGTTAGGGAATATCCCTAACCTACTCAACTATATCAATAACAACTTTTTTGCTTGATCCTACTGTTGCAGCTTTAATGATGGTACGAATTGACTTAGCTATCCTGCCTTGTTTACCGATTATTTTTCCCATATCTTCTGGGGCTACTTTGAGCTCTAAAATAATCTTGTCTTCTTCTTCTTTTTCTAACACTGTAACTTGTTCAGGATAGTCAACTAATTCTTTAGCTATGGTCTGTAATAAATTTTTCATCGGATTACCTCCTCCAAAAGGAATTACATTTGAATACCTGCTTTTTTAAATAAGTCTTTTACTGTATCCGTTGGTTGTGCACCAGTTCCAAGCCATTTTTGTGCTGCTTCTTGATTAATGCTTAATTCATTAGGTTCTTGGCAAGGATTATAGTAACCTATTTCTTCAATAAAACGTCCGTCTCTTGGTGAACGAGAATCTGCAACGACTATTCTATAGAAAGGAGCTTTTTTTGCACCAATTCTTTTTAAACGAATTTTTACTGCCATGTTTTTCACCTCCTTGGTAAAATAATATTTATTTACATAAAAGGAAATTTTAATTTACCTTTTTTGCCTTTCATTGCACCTGAAAACTGTTTCATCATAACTTGCATCTGCTCAAACTGCTTGATGAGTCTATTGACTTCCTGCATATCTCTTCCAGAACCTTTTGCTATTCTTTTTTTCCTGGACATATTAAGAAGGTTAGGATTTAATCTTTCTGCCTTTGTCATAGATAATATAATTGCTTCTATATGAGCCATCTGTTTATCATCTATTTGTATATCCCCAAGCTTAGCTGCATTAAGTCCTGGTATCATCCCTACAAGCTGGCTGATAGGTCCCATATTTTTAACTTGCTGCATTTGATCTAAAAAGTCCTCAAAGTTAAACTCAGCTTTTCTAAATTTAGCTTCGAGTTCCTTTGCTTTCTTTTCGTCTATATTTTGCTGAGCTTTTTCTATAAGGGTTAATACATCTCCCATGCCTAATATACGTGAAGCTATTCTGTCTGGATGGAATGATTCCAAATCTCCGAGTTTTTCTCCCATACCTACGTATTTAATAGGTTTATTGGTAACTGCTTTAATAGATAAAGCTGCTCCACCTCTGCTGTCTCCATCAAGCTTAGTCATCACAACGCCATCTAATCCAAGATCTTTATCAAAGGACTCTGCAACATTGACTGCATCTTGCCCAGTCATCGCATCTACAACTAACAGTATTTCTTGTGGTTTTACTTCTTTTTTAATATTCTTAAGCTCATCCATCAACACTTCATCTATGTGAAGTCTTCCAGCTGTATCAAAGAGTACAACATCCAAATTATTCTCTTTAGCATAGGCTAATCCCGCCGTCGCTATATCTACTGGGTTATGATCCGTACCTAGTGAAAATACCGGTACATTGACTTGTTTACCAACTTTAGTAAGCTGCTCAATAGCTGCCGGCCTATAGATATCACATCCTACAAGCAAAGGTCTTTTCCCTTGAGACTTAATCAGTGATGCAAGTTTTGCACTTGTAGTTGTTTTGCCGGCTCCTTGAAGCCCAACCATCATGATCGTTGTAATCCCTCTTGGAGCAAACATAATTTTACTCTGAGTGGTCCCCATTAAATTAATGAGCTCTTCATTTACAATTTTGATAACTTGTTGCCCTGGTGTTAAGCTTTCCATGACTTCTTGTCCTATAGAACGTTCTTCTATAGTTTTTATAAAATTTTTAACAACCTTAAAGTTAACGTCTGCTTCCAGAAGCGCCAGCTTAACTTCTCGAAGAGCAAGCTTCACATCTTTATCTGTCAGCTTCCCTTTACCTTTTAGCTGTTTAAAAACATCCTGTAATTTAGATGATAATTGATCAAAGGGCATACAAAAGTCCTCCTAAATCTTATTAATTAATCTCTCTGTTAGAGTTATAACTTCTTGTATTTCTTGTGACTTTTCTTTATCCAGATTCTTTGTAACAGCATGACACAATTGCTTAATATCAAGTAAAACGAGTTGCGCTTCTTGATGTTTAGCAAATAAATGTAGTTTGTTTTCATAATTCAATAGCTTTTGTTCAGCTTTTTTAATGGTGTCAAATACACTTTGTCTGCTTATTTGGTGTTGCTCTGATAACTCACCTAGGGAGAGATCTTCTAAATAATACTCCTTAATTAAATCTCTTTGTTTATCAGTCAGTAAATCTTGATAGAAATCAAACAAATAGGTTATCATAACAAACTTTTCCATGTTACACCTCAATTACTGTCAGCCCTTTTTGCTTTACAGATGAATTATAAAGAAAACCTTGTTATTTGTCAACCATTATTTTTAAAATACTTATTTTTCTTTGAATAAAGCTTTAGCAAATGCCTCTGCATCAAAAGGCTGCAGGTCTTCTATTGTTTCTCCCACTCCTATATACTTTACAGGCACTTTCAAGGATGAATGTATGCTTACTATAGCTCCTCCTTTTGCAGTTCCATCTAGTTTAGTTAAAATAATACCATTAATGTTTGCAACTTCTTTAAAAAGTTTAACCTGCTGAAGCGCATTTTGACCAGTTGTAGCATCTAAAACAATTAAAATTTCTTTTTTAGCTTCTGGATACTCTCTTTCAATAATCCTAGATATTTTTTCAAGTTCCTTCATGAGATTTGTCTTATTTTGAAGTCTTCCAGCTGTGTCACATATAAGCACATCGCTCCTGCGGGATTTAGCAGCTGAAATTGCATCAAATACAACCGCAGCAGCATCTGATCCTTCTTCATGTCTGATAAGGTCTACACTCGCTCTATTTGCCCATATTTGAAGTTGTTCAATAGCGGCTGCCCTAAAGGTGTCTGCAGCGGCAAGTAAAACTTTCTTATTATTTTGCTTAAACAAATAAGCTAGTTTCCCTATACTTGTTGTTTTACCTGCACCATTCACACCTATAACCAGTATAACCGTAGGCTGCGTATCACTTACAACCGGTTCATATTTTTCTCTTGTCAGCAAGCTTGAAATAATATCTTGCAAAGCTTCTTTAAGCTGGTTAGGTTCATTTATTTTTTTTTGCTTAACAACTTGTCTTAGCTGTTCTATAATAGAAGTTGTTGTTTCCATACCAAAATCAGCCATAATGAGTACTTCTTCTAACTCTTCATATAAGTCTTCATCAATATGTTTAAAAGCGCTAAGCACCTCATCTACGCCCTTTAATATATTGTCTCTTGTTTTGCTAAGTCCTGCAAAAAGCTTTTTAACAAATCCTTCTTTCTTCGTTTCTTTAACACTAGTATCCGGAGACTCTGAAAGATTTTGTTCTTGTAATACTTGTGTACTATTTTCATTCCAGACTGGTTTCTTCTCTTCTTCATTTATTGCATCCTGTATTATTTCATTTATTTCTGTATTTAACTCAATATTTGTTTCTATATTTGTTTCTGTATTTGTTTCTGTATTCACTTCTACATCTTGTGTTTCAATAGATTGTTTAGGGATATCCTTTGATTCCTTTAATCTATCTTCTCTCTTAAAAAATTTTTTGAATAAACTCACGCATTTGCCTCCTAGCTAGTTTTCTTTTCATCTAAGTAAATCTTGGCATCTTCTAATTGAATGGATAATACCGTTGAAACTCCTCGTTCTTGCATCGTCACCCCATATAAAGTATGCGCTCTTTCCATTGTACCTTTCCTATGTGTAATCACTATGAATTGTGTTTCATCTGCCAATTTATGAAGATATTCTGCAAAACGAAGGACATTTGCATCATCTAAAGCTGATTCTATTTCATCTAACACACAAAAAGGGGAAGGCTTAAGTTTTAAAATACCAAACAGAAGAGAAATAGCTGTTAATGTTCTTTCGCCCCCAGATAACAAACTCATATTTTGCAGCTTTTTACCTGGTGGTTTAGCGATAATTTCAATGCCAGACTCTAAAATATTCTGCTCATCACTAAGCTCTAAGTATGCTTCTCCTCCTCCAAATAATTCCCTAAAAACTGCTGTAAAGTTAATTGCAATACTCTTAAACTGTACGCTAAATATTTCTTTCATTTGATGTGTCAAATTCTCAATCATCTGAAGCAGTGTTGTCTCTGCTTTTTCAATGTCTTCTTTTTGAGAATTTAAAAACTCATATCTTGTTTTTGTTTCGTTATATTCCTCTAAAGCATTTACATTAACATTTCCTATTTGTTTAATCTGAATCTTCATATCCACTGACAGTTTTTTAAGTTCAGAAATACTCCCTAATTCTTTTTGATAAGTCAGCGCATGATTATACGTGATTTCATACTGTTCCCACATACTATTACACCAGTTTTGCTTTTGCAGATCCCAGTTTTGCTTCTTATTATCTAATCTATATTTTTCTTCTTTTAGTTTGTCCAGCTGTTCTAAAACTTCTTCCGTTGCTTCTTGGATTTTTATTTCATCTGCTTCAAGAGCAGCTTTTTTTGCATCATAGTCTGCACGCTTCATGTTATACTCTATGATTTTTTCTTCAAGTACCGCTATTTCTTTTTTCATCATCTCATTATTTTCTAACAAAATTTGCTTGTCACTCTTATAATTTTGGATGCTTTCTTCTTGCTTTATATATTTTTCATCTTGGTGTTCAAGCTGATCCTTCAATTCTTTAATTTGTTCAAAAATATGCTTGATATTTTGCTCTGTTGATGATAAATCAATTTTTTTCTCAGTTAGCTCCTTGGCAATTTGCTCTTTGTTTGTCCTTAATTCAAAAAGATCGCGTTCTAGTGTCTGCAGGGAATCTTTATCTTTTTTTATATCCTCCTCAGCTTCCTCAAGCTGACTGGTCATTTGTTCCCTAGATCTTTTTAATTCCTCTATTGTGTCCTCTAGAGTATTTTTTTCTGTTATAAGCTGCAGTTGAGTATTTTTAGTAAGCTTGATTTTTTGAATATTTTTTTCTAATTCTAAGACAATACTTTTTTCTTTATCTCCTAATTCGACAAGCTTATTATGAAGGGTGTCCCACTTCTCATTAATATTTTCAATATTTTGAGCTAATAGAATTAAATCTTTACTTAAACGATCTGACTGTTCTTTAAAAATAATTACTTTTTGCTGCAGCTCTTTAATTTCTCTATTACGAGAAAAAATATTATTTTTTTGATTTTTTGTACTGCCTCCGCTTAAAGAACCCCCACTATTAAATATTTCACCGTCTAAAGTAACTAATTTATACTTATACTTATATTTTCTAGCAATATTAGAAGCATTTTTTATATCATCTACAATAATAATTCTTCCTAACAAGGATGAAATAATGTCGCTATATGACTTATCATAAGCAATAAGTTCGCTGGCAATCCCTAAAAATCCTGGCTCTTTACAAATGGCACTTTCTTGAATAGCATTTGCTCTAGTTACAGTATCTTTTGGAAGAAAAGTTACTCTTGAAATACCTTTTTGCTTCATAAGGTTTATCATATCTCTTGCGTAATCTTCCGAAAGTGTAACTATGTATTGGATAGATGAACCAAGCGCAGTAACTATAGCTGTTTCATACTCTTTAGGCACTTCTAAGAGTTCACCCACTACCCCTATAATCCCCTTCCACCTTGCCGCATCTTTCTTAACAATATTCAGTACCTCTTTAACACTGCTAAAATAGCCTTCATGCTCTTCTTTAATGTGCATCAGCCACTTAAATTGCCTGTCAGCTTGTACATAATTCTGTTCACATATACTTAATTCTTTTTCTATATTTGATTTGGCCTGGGCCAATTCACTTTTACTTTGTTCAACTTGTTTTAGCTCGTTTTCGTTTTGATCTTGCTCACCTTTTACTTCGCTTTTACTTTGATTTAATACTTTTATACTGACTTCTTCGTGTTGAATTTCACTGTTAAGAATAGCAATATTCTCTTCAATTTGTGAAATTCGGTATTCAAATCCCGCTTCTGTCTCATCGCATCTTAGTATTTCTGACCTTAGTAAGTCAATTTCTCTTATATTCTTGTATAGTTCTTCTTTTGAAGACCCAATATTATTTTCGACATCATTCAGAAGCTGTGTCATTTGCTCAAGTCTTTCCGTTTCTGCTGCCATAATATCCGCTTTAGATACTTGCTCTATTTCTAAGGCCGTCTTCTTAGACTGAAGCATATTTAACTTATCTATTTTATTTTGATGATCAATTTGTCTGGTTTCTTTATCTTTCTTTATTTGTTCTAAAAGCCTATCTATAGTCGTTATCTTTTCACACGTAATCTCTATTTGGCTATGTTTTCTTTCCTGGTCTTTATCTAGTTCAGAAATAGTATGAACAATCCCCTCTATATCCTCAAACAGATTGTTTTTCAACTTTTTATGCATCGTATTTTTTTGACTAAGCAATTCTTTTTGTAAATTCGCTTCATTAATTTGAGTATCTACAGTCGCTATGTCCTCTACTAGCTTTACCAATTCCTTTTCTAATCTATCTATTTCATAAATAAATATATTAACATCAACTTCTCTTAGTTCTTCCTTAAGTTTTAAAAAACGCTTTGTTTTTTGCGCTTCAAGCTCCAGTGGTTCAAGTCTGGATTCAATTTCTAAGATAATATCATTAATTCGTGTTAGGTTCTCCCTTTGCTTCTCTAATTTTTTCTCAGCTTCCTGACGTCTTACTTTATATTTATAAATACCAGCAGCCTCTTCAAACAGCGTCCTCCGTTCTTCTGGTTTTGAACTAAGCACCCTATCAATTTGGCCTTGTCCAATAATAGAATAACCCTCTTTGCCCACTCCAGTATCCATAAAGAGTTCTTGTACATCTTTTAGCCTACAGGAACTTCCATTAATAAAATATTCGCTCTCTCCTGAACGATAGACTCTTCTTTTAATAACAATTTCGTTATATGCAATCGGCACTTCTTTATCATCATTTTTAATATGCATTGCAACTTCAGCATACCCAAGAGACTTTCGTTTTTCTGTTCCTGCAAATATAATATCTTCCATCTTGCTCCCACGTAAACTTTTAGCACTTTGCTCGCCTAATACCCATCTTATAGCATCTGCCACATTACTTTTCCCACTTCCATTAGGACCAATAACCCCAGTAATACCTTTAGGTATATTAAGTTTCACAGCATTCCCAAACGATTTAAATCCATGTATCTCTATTTTATCTAGATACATATTCCACCTCAATTTTTAGAATTATTTAATGCCTTTTTAGCCGCATCTTGCTCAGCCTCTTTTTTGCTTTTTCCAATTCCTTTTCCTAAACACATTGTACCATGATATACTTCTACATAAAAGTTTTTATCATGGTCAGGGCCGTCTTCATTCACGACTTCGTAACTAATAGGCTTATTACTTTCTTTTTGTATACTTTCTTGGAGCAATGTTTTATAATCTGTATACAAATCCTCTAAAGAAGATACTTGTTCCACCTCTTTAATGAGTGATTCTGTAAGGAAATTCTTTGCCTGATCAAATCCGCCATCTAGAAAAATGGCTCCAGTTAAAGCTTCAAAGGTATCAGCTAAAATGGATGCTCTTTCTCTTCCCCCCGTCATTTCCTCCCCTTTGCCTAGACGTATAAATTGCCCAAGTTCAATAATCTTTGCAGTCTTAGCTAAGGATGCTTCACATACTATACTTGCCCTGATTTTAGATAAATCACCTTCTGGCATTCTAGGATGTCTTTTAAAAAGGTATTCACTTATAATTAAATCTAGTATAGCATCTCCCAAAAATTCTAACCTTTCATTGTCACTTATTGACGCACTCCTATGTTCATTAGCATATGAGCTATGGGTAAGAGACTGCTTGAGAAGATCACTATTTTCAAAGTGATATCTTATTTTATCTTGTATACTCTCAAGAAATAAGCTATTTGAGATTTTACCTGTTTTTTTTTGCATTATACTTCTCTCCTATTTATTTAAATAAAAATGATTTTAATATACTAAAAGCCTCGCTAAGCGAGGCAGTTATCATTAATCTAATCCTTTTTGTTCTTTAATATACTCTACAACATCTCCTACTGTAGATACCTTTTCTGCATCATCATTTGATATCTCTATCTCAAATTCCTCTTCTATTGCCATTATAATTTGAAAAATATCTAATGAGTCAGCATTTAAATCATCTGCAAAAGATGTATATAAAGTAAGTTCATCTTCTGAAATATTAAATTGTTCACTAATAATTTGCTTTACTTTATCAAATACCATTTTAACACCTCTTATAAAGATTTATATTTTGATAATATTATATACTAGTTTTAGAGTCAATATGAATTTATATTTTAATTTAAATTCTTTGCAATTTTCTCAACTAATTGATTTTTAACAAATCCTTCTGTTTGAAGAATAGTACTATATATCTCTTGTTCTTTAGAGCTTCCATGGGTTTTAACCACTAAACCATTTACTCCTAGAAATGGAGCTCCGCCTTTTGTAGAATAGTTGAATTTATCTTTAAGGCTATAAATTCCTTTTTTAAGTAATAGTGCAGCAAACTTGGTTTTTATGTTCCTCATGAATTCTACTTTTAACATGTGCAAAATCCATTTCCCAAATCCCTCCATAAACTTAAGAACTATATTTCCAACAAATCCATCACATACTAAGATATCCACTTTGCCTTCCGAAATATCTCTTGCTTCAATATTACCATAGAAATTAATATTTAATTCCTGATCTAATAGTTTATAGGCTTCTTTTGTGAGTTGGTTTCCTTTTTCTTCTTCAGTTCCAATATTGATAAGGCCTACTTTAGGATTTGATATTCCAAGACAATGTTTCATATAAACAGTTCCCATAATGGCAAATTGATTAAGATAACTTGGTTTTGCATCTACATTTGCACCACAGTCTATAAGTAATGAATAACCTGTTTTAGTTGGAATTATAGGGGCTAATGCCGGGCGTTCTACACCTGGTATTCTGCCTACAATTAAAGTTGCACCCGTAAGCAACGCCCCTGTGCTTCCCGCGCTTATAAAACCATCAACTTGTTTATCTTTTAAAAGCTTAAGACCAACTACCATTGAAGACTGCTTTTTTTGTCTGATTGCTACCACTGGAGAATCTTCCATTGTTATTACTTCATCAGCATGAATAATTTCAATTTTAGATTGGTCATATGTATAGACAGACAATTTTTCTTTAATGCTTTCTTCTCTACCAACTAAAACAAGTGTACAATCAATTTCTTTGGCTGCTCTTACACAGCCTTTAATGATTTCATCTGGTGCATGATCGCCACCCATTACATCTACTGCTATTTTTGACATTGTCATCACCTTTATCTTTCTCTATATTGAAATTAAATATACAAAAAGACAGCTAAAAGCTGTCTTTTTAATAGCATTAATCTACTTTTACTACAACGCGATTAGCGTAAGAACCACAAGCTTTACATACACGGTGTGGCATCATTAATTCACCACATTTAGGGCACTTTACTAAATTCAGCGGAGAAAGTTTCCAATTTGCCTGTCTTTTATTTCTTCTGGCCTTTGACGTTTTTCTTTTTGGTACTGCCATTTTAACACCTCCTCTTGATACTACTCTTCACTTTGAGGGTGAAAGATATTTTTTAACTTTTCAAGCCTAGGATCAATGTCTGAGTCTTGACAATTGCATGTATGCTCATTTAAATTTTCACCACATACATTACAGATACCTTTGCAATCATCGTTACACAAACACTTCATCGGAACACTTAGATAAAGTGCTTCTGCTATAACATCAGATAATTCAATGCTTGATTGTGTAATTTGAATGATATCCTCATCTTCATTAACCTCATTAAAATTAGAAGAAAATTCCTTGTTTAATTCTGCATGAATAGGATACTCAAATTCTTTAATGCAGCGATCACATACCAGCTTAATAACAGAAGATATATGACCTCGTACTAAATACCTGCTGCCTTTTTTAGTCACAGTACCTTCTATATTTACAATGCAGTTATGTGTACTACTCGATAAATTAAGCCCTAAAAGTGACACTATTTGTTCACCTTTAAAAGTTACTTCTGACTTATTTGTAAGTTCATGGATATCAATCTTCATTTTTTTCACTCCATTAAGTAACACTTCTGTAATTATACCTATATGAGGATTATTTGTCAATCACTTATTTATTAAGGAGTTCTACTGAATCTCTAGCAATCATAAGTTCTTCATTTGTTGGAATTAAAAGCATCTTAACTTTTGCATTTGCTGTTGATAAATCTCTTTCTACGCCACGGCATTTATTTTTTTGAACATCAATTTCTACACCTAACCAAGTAAGCATGTTAGCAACTTCTTCTCGCATAATAGCATTGTTTTCACCAAGACCGCCTGCAAATGCAATAGCATCTACGCCATTCATAACAGCTGCATAAGCTCCAATATAACTTACTAATCTATGCTGGAAAGCATCCATTGTAAATCTTGATACAGGATCTCCTGCAACAACACCATCTTCAATTTCTCTGAAATCGCTGGACATATCTGATAATGCAAGTACCCCTGACTTTTTATTTAAAACAGAATCTACTTCTTTTGCAGTTAATCCTTCTTTTTCCATTAAGAAACCTATGATAGCAGGATCAATATCACCTGAACGTGTACCCATTATAAGACCTGGAAGAGGGGTAAAGCCCATTGACGTATCTACTGATTTGCCGCCTTTAACCGCACATACACTTGCACCATTTCCTAAGTGACATACAATTACTTTTGTTTCTTCAATTGGTTTTCCAAGCATAACTGCTGCTCTTTCTGATACATATTTATGAGAAGTTCCATGGAATCCATATTTACGAATACCGTATTTTTTGTAGTATTCTTGTGGAATAGCGTACATATAAACTGATTTATCCATTGTTTGATGGAATGCTGTATCAAACACAGCTACCATAGGTACCTTAGGCATAAGTTCTTTACATGCATTAATACCTACTAAGTTTGCTGGATTATGAAGAGGTGCTAAATCTATACATTCTTCTAAAGCTTTTACTACCTCATCAGTAATGACAACAGATGAATTGAATTTCTCTCCAGCATGAACCACTCTGTGTCCTACAGCTTTAATCTCGTCTACAGATGCAATACAAGCTGTTTCACCTGTTGTTAACATGCCAATCATTTTTTCAAAAGCTACTTTATGATTAGGGATCTCTCCTTCTAATTTAACCGCTTCTTGTCCTTCTGTTGTATGTTTAATAAATGAGCCTTCAATGCCTATTCTTTCACATATACCCTTTGCTATAACACTTTCATCTTCCATATTCAATAACTGATATTTGAGCGAAGAACTTCCGCAGTTTACTACTAATACGATCATTTTGATACACTCCTTATAAATGTTTATGGTTATTATTGAGCTTGAACAGCTGTAATGGCTACAACGCCAACAATATCTTCTGCACTGCATCCTCTTGATAAGTCATTAACTGGTTTTGCAATACCTTGTGTAATAGGTCCATAAGCTTCAGCTTTTGCAAGACGCTGAACTAATTTATAACCAATATTACCCGCATCTAAATCTGGGAATATCAGAACATTTGCATTTCCTGCAACTTCACTGCCTGGTGCTTTTGCTTGTCCTACTTCTTTAACAATAGCAGCATCTAACTGAAGCTCACCATCTAATTTAAGATCAGGTGACATTTCTTTAGCTAATTTAGTAGCCTCTACCACCTTATCTACATCAGCATGTTTTGAACTCCCATAAGTAGAATGCGAAAGCATAGCTACTATAGGTTCAGTCCCTACTAATTGCTTAAAGCTTATAGCTGAACTTTGTGCAATTGCAGCAAGTTCTTCTGCAGTTGGATTTTGATTAAGACCTGCATCTGAGAAAACAAAAGTGCCATTACTGCCCATCTCACAATCAGGTACTACCATTACGAAAAAGGCTGATACCAGTTTAGTATTAGGTGCAGTTTTTAAAATCTGAAGTGATGGTCTAAGTACATTAGCTGTTGAATTAACAGCGCCTGCTACCATTCCGTCTGCTTTATTTTGTTTTACCATCATTACGCCTAGAAATAACGGATCGTTATATAATAATTCTTTTGCTTTATCATAAGTCATTCCCTTATTTTTTCTAAGCTCTACAAGTGCTTCAATATATTGTTCCATTTCTTCGAATGTTTGCGGATCAACTATTTCTGCTGCTGCTAAGTCTAGTTCTTTAGCCTTGCTGTTAATTTCTTCTTTATTTCCAATAAGTATTACATGAGCAAGCTCTTCCTGTAATACCGTATGTGCTGCTCTTAGTGTACGAAGATCTGTTGTTTCTGGTAAGACTATTGTTTTTTTATTGTTTCTTGCTCTTGTTTTAATGGCTTCTAAAAAAGACATATAAAAACCCCTTTCAATTTTTTCTTTCGAATTGCCCTCAGCTACTATTATATGCAATGTATCTATTGTATACAAGAGCCAAATGAAATTTTATTGCATTAATCTCCTTTTATAAACATTTTTTTTAGTATAGAATGAATAAGTATTAAACTTACGGGAGGAATAACATGTTTATAACTGGTATTGTAGCAGAATATAATCCATTTCATAATGGTCATCTCTATCAATTAAATGAAACTAAAAAACTTACAAACTCAGATTTTGTCATAGCTGTAATGAGCGGTGATTTCTCTCAGCGTGGTACGCCTGCTATTACTAATAAGTTTATTCGTACACAAATGGCCCTTTCTTCTGGTATAGATATGGTACTAGAACTTCCTGCCCCTTATGCTTCTGCAAGTGCTGAACGATTTTGCGAAGCAGCCGTATCACTATTTAATAAAACAAATATAGTAAATGCTTTATCTTTTGGAAGCGAAATAGGTAGTATTGAAATACTAAGGGATATCGCAAATATTTTAGCAGATGAGCCACCACTTTTATCTAAGCTCATAAAAGAAAATCTATCAAAAGGATATAGTTTTCCAAGGGCAAGGGAAAATGCAATCATTCATTTGTTTTCTTCAATGAGTCTTAAGGAAAATGAGAAGGCACAGATTAAATCCGCTATAGGAAACCCCAACAATATATTAGGTATTGAATATATTAAGGCACTTCTAAAGTATGATTCAAAGATCTTGCCTTTAACTATTAAGCGTATATCCTCAAACTATCATGATACACATATTCTTTCTTCAATCGCATCTGCAACAGCAATAAGAACTCAGTTGCAATCTAGTGAACACGCATACATAAAGAATTGTATGCCTTCAAAAAGTTATGAACTGCTTATTGAACATGCAGGTTCCAAACCCAGTCTAGATGATCTTAATGACTTTCTACATTATAGGCTTATTTTTTCCAATAAATCTGATTTATATTCTCTATGGGATATACCAAAAGATCTTATCCTTTCTATACTTAGAAATTTCATGGAAAAACGCCACATATCTGGTGTCATTAATGAGGTTACATCTAAAACCTATACTAGAGCAACTGTTCAAAGAGCTTTGCTTAGAATTATATTAAATGTACTTCAAAATGATATGGACCGACTTCAAAATCTAGACTGGATCCCTTACATTAGAGTACTGGGGTGTAAAAAAAGTGCAACGGTTCTTTTGTCTGAGATGACTAAACATGCTCATGTACCGGTCATTACTAATCTTAAAACCTCTTATACAAATCTTACGCCTGAAGCAAAGCTTCTTTTGGATTATGAGTTAAAAGCAAGCAATATCTATACCGCTATTACAAAAAACTCTTCAGCTTATAACCAAGATTTCACTCATGCCTTTATTAAACTTTAATAAGCTTATAAAGTTATTTTTCAGGATCAGCCTTCATATAATGAAGAGATAGGGCTTGACTAATAAAGGAGGTCATATGATGTGTCAAAAAAATATATAACTGTATTTGGGATTATTCTAATTATTTTAAACCTGCTGCTTTCTCCTGATATCTGTATTCTTGCTGCCAAAGAAGGCCTGCTGCTTTGGTTTAATAAGGTTTTACCTTCGCTTTTACCTTTTATTATCCTTATTAATGTTTTATCAGGACTTAATATTATGCAGGCTATTGGCACTGCCGCTTCACCTATTACGAAAAGATTATGGAACTTACCTGGCAGCAGCCTGTTTGTTTTCATAATGGGGTTTATTGCTGGCTACCCCATGGGAGCAAAGATAATTAGTCAATTAGTTGATAGTAATACTCTAACTATCCCCGAAGCCCAAAAAACACTTTGCTTTAGTAATAATTGCGGCCCTTTATTTATTGTAGGTACTGTAGGAACACTTATGTTAGGTAATTCATCTATTGGTTATTTCCTTTTAGTCGTTCACATATTATCTGCTCTAATCATCAGCATAATCTTTTCTCCTTTTAACAACAACAATGCAGCAAAAACTCAAACTAAGAAACATAGTACAAGCTCTGTTTCTTTAAAATTCTCCTCACTCTTTAATGAATCCGTAAAAAATGCAATGGATACTATTGTTTATATTGGTGGGTTTATTATATTTTTTTCTGTAATAGCTCGTATTGTAAATGTCTCGCCTATTATGGTTCACCTCATCCATTCATTGAGAACACTTATCATCTCTCCTGAGATTTTTTCTGGCATGATTACAGGATTATTAGAACTATCTAATGGAGTCAATAGCCTATCTGGCTCCAGTATTTTATCTGTCTTAAACTTAGCACTCATTTCTTTTATGATTGGATTTGGGGGGCTTTGTATCTTTTTTCAAACCTCTTATGTTTTAAGTAACTGTGGCTTTTCTCTAATACCTTATAGCACTGCTAAACTTATGCAAGGCATTATAAGTTTTATATTAGTATACTTACTTTATCCTATGGCCCCAATGTATACGCTTAAAACATCCCTATCCTATGAGCTCAAGTGGTTCGTCCTATTAATGATATTTTGTATCCTATTTACTTACGTGGTTAAATTCTTAAATTATTTATATGATAGAAAGGTTAGTCAAACACTAAAAACAAACTATACATACAAAAGGATGGGGATATAGAAATCCCCATCCTTTTGATCTATGCAGTCTGTTTATAAAATTACTTTCTTAATTTAGCCAGTTCATCAAGTAAAGCATGATTAAGAACTTTAATATATGTTCCCTTCATTCCTAAAGATCTTGATTCAATAACTCCAGCACTTTCAAATTTTCGAAGTGCATTAACTATGACAGAACGGGTAATACCAACTTTATCAGCTATCTTGCTTGCAATCAGAAGACCTTCTGTTCCATCCAGTTTTTCGAATATATGAAATATAGCTTCGAGTTCTGAATAGGAAAGTGTACTTATAGCTGATTTTACAATTGAAACTTTACGCTCTTCCTCATCATTTTTATCTTTTAATGAAGTTAATATTTCTACTGCAACAATTGTTGCACCATATTCTGCCAAAATTAAATCTTCTGTAGAATAATTTCCTTCACTTTTCTCTTTGTACAATAAGAAAGTTCCTAACCTTTGTCCACCAGCAATAATTGGTACGACACAAGCTACGTAACTTGCACTATTTGGAGTTTCCGGAAAAATAGTTTCTAAAGAAATATTTTCTTTAAGCTCTAAAATTGTTAAGAACTGATCATTAATTGAATAGTCCATGTATTGATCTTGATTAGCAAACTGATGAGGAATAGTGCTGTTTACACCTAATATTTTACTTTTACTGCTTACTACCATAGCATTTGATTTAGCTACATCGCTAATGACTTCGCATATGTCAGAAAAAATCACTCTATCTGAACCAAATCTTTGTAATAGTCTATTAACTTTACGCATTTTTTGCAATAACTCTTGAGACATAATATCTCCTCCTTAATTATGGTATGAAGTATAATCTAAAGGTTCTATATACTTTAGTATGTTCAAAAAATTAGAAAATATACATGCTTTCAGTTAAAAAGACAAAGTTGGCATTCCAACTTTGTCCCCTTAATAAACAAATATTAACACAATGTGACAAAAAATTCAATAACTAAATGTAAACATTTTTTAAAATTTTTTTAACAAATTGTAAATTTATTTTTTATTCTCTTTCCCATAATTACACTTTGTATTGCGGCAGACGATTTTTTTATTTTTAGAGTTTCCTTTTTCAACTAATACTTCCTCACAAATTGGACACTTATCACCAGTTGGCTTTTCCCACGACATAAATTCGCATTTATCTCCATTATTCTCACAACCATAATAGGCTCTGCCTTTTTTTGTCTTTTTAAGTAATACTTTCCCTCCGCACAAAGGACAGTTAACGCCTGTTTCTTTATACCATGGTTTGGTAAAATTACATTCAGGAAAATTAGGACAGCCTAGGAATTTACCATATTTGCCATATCTAACAATCATATGTTCACCACATTTTTCACATGGTATATCTGTAGTTTCTGTTAAATCTATATTTTCAATCTCATTTTCTGCTTTTATTACTGTCTGATTAAAATGAGGATAGAAAGATTTAATTATTTCCTTCCACTCTACATTGCCGGAAGCAATTTCATCCAATATTCTTTCCATATTTGCAGTGAAATCAACATCTACTACTTCATCAAAATGTTCAAGCATAATCTGATTAACTACTTCTCCAAGTTCAGTCGCATAAAGCACTTTATTCTCTTTAACAATATACCCTCTAGCTAAAAGAGTTGTAATAGTAGGAGCATAAGTACTCGGTCTTCCTACTCCGTTCTCTTCCAATGCTTTAACTAACGTCGCTTCTGAAAAATGTGCTGGCGGCTGTGTAAAGTGCTGAGCTGGCAAAATACTTGTGCACTCTAATAGGTCACCTTCATTAACCTGAAACTTTGATTCCTTTTTAGGTTTTTCTTCACTTAAATTATATACCTTCGTAAAACCGTCGAAGAGCTCAATTGAATAGGAGGCTCTAAAAATATATTCTCCATTTTTTATTTTGATAGAATGCGTTTCATACTCTGCTGGTGCCATCTGACTAGCAATAAATCTACTCCAAATCATATTGTAGAGTTTATATTGATCCTTGGATAAATATTCCTTAATTTCTACTGGTTTATAGTTAATATACGTAGGTCTAATCGCTTCATGCGCATCTTGAATATTGCTTTTTTTTGACTTGGCCGCCTGCTTTACCTCACCTATATATTTTTCACCGTACTTATCTTTAATATATTCTGCTGCCTCTTCTTTCGCTTTATCAGATATTCTAATAGAATCTGTACGAATATAAGTTACAATCCCTACTTCCTTCTTTCCCACCTTAACTCCCTCATAAAGCTGCTGTGCGATATTCATCGTTTTCTGTGTTGAAAATCCAAGATGTTTTGCAGCCTCTTGCTGAAGTGTACTTGTTGTAAAAGGTAATACAGTATTTTTAATACGGGTACTTTTCTTAGTGCTAATAACTTTATACTCGCTATTTTGACATTCATCTAATATCTTTTTAGCTTCTGCTTGATTTTTAATTTCAATCTTTTGGTCATTTTTAGTATCCAGTTTCGCCTCAAATGCCTTTTCTTTATTATACCTTAAGTGAACTTCTATTGACCAATATTCCTCTTCAATAAACTCGCGTATTTCTTTTTCTCTGTCACTAATAAGTCTTAGAGTTACAGATTGCACACGCCCCGCACTTAAACCTTTACGTATCTTTTTCCATAATATTGGGCTTATTTTATATCCAACTAATCTATCTAATACTCTTCTAGCCTGCTGCGCATCTACAAGATCCATATTGATAGTTCTTGGGTGCTTAATTGCCTCTTTAATAGCTTCTTCAGTGATCTCATTAAAAGTTATCCTATAGACCTTCTTATCCTGTAATTTAAGGGCATTATACAAATGCCAAGATATTGCTTCTCCTTCTCGGTCGGGGTCAGTGGCTAAGTAAACACATTTTGCCGACTTTACATCTTTGCGCATCTTTTGAAGCAGTTCACCTTTTCCTCTTATTGTAATATATTTAGGTTCATACTCATTTTCTACATCAATGCCTAACTGGCTTTTTGGCAAATCCCTAACATGTCCTATCGACGCCTCCACTTTATAGTTTTTGCCTAAAAATCTGCTAATTGTATTAACTTTGGCTGCAGATTCTACAACCACTAAATTATCAGCCATATTTACCTCCTCATTACACGCGTACGTATCTTTCCCCTGGCAGTCTTTTTATAAGCCCTTTAATTTCTAATTTAACTAAACTAGGATAAACTAATTCATAGGGAAGTTGTGTATTTTTAAATAATTCACTCAAATCTATAGGGTTCTGACTCACATAAGCATATACTATACTTTCATCTTGTGCAAGTTCATGACCATTATTTTTTAATATATTCTTTCTATTATTATTTATCCAAGCTCTAATAATATAAGGTAATTCTTCAATAACATCCTCTGCTTTCGTAACACACTTTGCTCCATTTTTTATCAATTCATTTGTTCCTAGGCTCAGTCTGCTGGTTATATTTCCTGGAACAGCAAACACTTCTCTATTATATTCTAAAGCTAAATCAGCAGTAATAAGTGAACCGCTTTTAGCATCCGCTTCAACAACTAGTATCCCCATAGCCATTCCGCTAATAATCCTATTTCTTTTTGGAAATTGAAAAGGAAGCGGTGGTGTGTTTAGAAAATATTCTGATATTAAACAACCCTTTTGAGGTATTAAAGTATAGATATTATGATTTTGATTTGGATAACATATATTTATTCCTGTTCCCATAACAGCAATTGTATTGCCACTTTTTAGTGCTCCTTTATGAGCTGCTTCATCTATTCCACATGCCATACCGCTAATAATTGTAATCCCTAGTTCTGCCAGTTCTGACGCCAGCTTATAAGCACTATCGAATCCATATTCAGAGCATTTTCTTGACCCAACAATCGCAATAGCTGGAGCACTTAAATAATCTAAATTCCCTTTCACAAATAGTACGACAGGGGGATCCGGTATTTGTTTCAAATAATACGGATACTTTTCATCTAATATATCTATTATATGGATGTTCTGACAGTTACATAAATGAATAACTTTTAAAAACTCATCCAGATCTTCTTTAGATTTCTCTATTTTAGCTATTTGAGCTTCTTTAAGGCAAAAATGTTTATATTCACTTGGAACAGCTTGAAAAATACTTTTATAAGATCCGAAATACCCCATCATTTTAATCTTAATATATTCTGGAATAGCTAGTTTATGCAACCACACACTATATATTTTATCCATTCAATCACCACTTTACTATACTTTTTAAAATATTACTACTATTATTAAAAAAATGTTTAAATATTTCAAATTAAGTTCATAATGTTTAAAAATAGTTTTGTAGAAAGGATAGCCTAATGTTTTGTAAATTAAACAGCTACTCTTTAAATGGAGTAGATACTATTCATGTGGATGTTGAAATAGATATTTGTGATGGCTTACCAGGATTTGAAATTGTAGGTCTTCCTGATAGTGCTGTAAAAGAATCTCGTGAACGTGTAAAAAGTGCTATCAAAAATAGTGGTTATAAATTCCCAATACGTAAAATAACTGTTAATTTAGCTCCTGCAGACGTAAAAAAAGAGGGGAGTATCTACGATCTTCCTATTGCATTAGGGATATTATGCTGTATGGGGGAGATTCCTGCTTCAGCAATTGAGAATAGAGTGTTTATAGGAGAACTCGCCCTAAATGGTGATATTAGAGGAATCAGAGGATTGCTTCCAATATTATGTTCTATAAGAGAAAATTCTTCACTGACCTGCATTGTCCCCTTTAATAATGCAGAAGAAGCCTCGCTTATTCAAAAAAGCACAATATTTCTAGCTAATAATTTACAAGAAGTTATCTCATTTACTAAAAATGAATATAACCTAAGTAAATGTCCTCAATTAGCGTCATCTGCCCATTCCAGTTATACTATCAACTTTTCTGATGTAAAAGGTCAAGAAAATGTTAAAAGGGGCCTTATGATATGCGCCGCTGGCTATCATAACGCTCTCCTGATTGGCCCGCCAGGCTCTGGTAAAACTATGCTTGCTAATAGGCTCATTTCTATTCTTCCTCCGCTTACCGAAAGTGAATGTATTGAAATAACTAAGATTTACAGTGTAGCTAATAAGCTCCCAGATCATTCGATTATTAAAGAAAGGCCTTTTAGATCTCCACATCACACTATTTCCTCTTTAGGCCTTACTGGCGGAGGTCAGCATCCTAAACCCGGTGAAATAAGCCTTGCCCATCTCGGAGTACTCTTCTTAGATGAATTATTAGAATTCAATAAGAATGCTCTCGAGGTACTAAGACAACCCATTGAAGAACATCAAGTAACCATATCAAGAGCTAATCACACTATTACGTACCCTTCAAACTTCCTATTTATAGCTTCTACTAACCCTTGTCCTTGCGGATATTATCCTAATACTCAAAAATGCATTTGCAGCTTAAATAGCATTCGAAAGTATTTAGGTAAGTTATCGGGTCCATTGCTAGACAGAAGGGGGCACAAACAGAAATTATTCTGGATAGATTTGAGTACAATGATAATAAAAAAAGCTATAAAGTTAATACATACCTTACAATATAAAAAAAGCTCGTCAAGTGACGGGCTTTTTACTATTTTATATTATCTAATATTATATAGAAGAAACACCATCTATATGGTTTTGAAATCCTCTATTTTATATTATTTCTATATTATTATAGAAGAAACACCATCTAAATAGTTTTCAAATCTTCTACTTTATATTATCTCTATATTATTATAGAAGAAACACCATTTAAATAGTTTCAAAATCTTTCGTTTCTAAAGTCTTGATTACTATTACGGCCACTTTCTATGACTCAATCAATTCTCCTTTGGGTGATATTATAAGCTCCCGCGAGCCATACGATATGCAAAGTAGCTGCTCGTCAAAGAACGCTTTAACATCCTCTCCGTACTCTCTTATACAAAATAGATTAATAAACCCGCATTGCGTAATTAATAGTAGGTTAAGACCGTCTGTAGCCACAAAATACGGTAACTTTTTCTCTCTTACTACTCTATTAATATCTTCGTGTAGAGTAAACGCTTTTTCAATTTTTAATAGCTTAAAGTCAATGAAGTTAGTTAATTTACGCAGTATATTTTTGATATGTTTCAGGATTAGCCCTCCCAATCTATAAATAGTTGAGCGGGGGCTTTCGCCCCCATTCTCTGTTTAGTATCTTTCTCTTGCATAGTAGAATAATTTTTCTATAATTTCTGTTATGCCGTAGCGAGCGTCTACGAATGTGATAAATTCTCCATAATTTGTATAGGCTATAAATGCAGGAGTATCTGCTAAATTATCTATATAAATCCTAAAAGGCTTTTCTTCTTCTAAATATTCGAGGTATCCCCAATTGATAAGTATTTCGCTTTCGCTAATATTGCTTATGCTCCAATCCCAATTTTCGTCCTTGCTGCTTAATTCCTTAATAATTTCCTCAACCTCTGACTTATACTCCATTAAATTAAACATCTTCTAGCCCTCCGTGTTGTTCTTTTTGTGTAATCCTGTGACTTATTATATAGGTTATCAAAATGTTTTAGTATGGCGAGAGGCTTTCGCCCCTTCGCCTATCCCCGTTATCTAGGGAAATTTATTATTACTTTATCAGCTAACTCTATAAAGTTTACACCGTCGCACTCCATATCGTTTAAGTATCTGCTGTAATCGAAATATCTTACAATATCGTCAGGGATAGTATCAAAGAAACAAGTTTCGTCTAAGTAGATAGAAACCGCATCCTCTTTATCTAGGTTGGTACCGTGTACCATATAGATCATATCATTAGATACCATTTCGATTGCTTCCTCTAGTGAGTACCCGCCTTGTTTAGCGATCTGGAGGACTAACTCGCTTTCGTATTCGTCGAGCTCCTCGATTTTCTCGATAGCCTCTCGGATTTGGTATATGTAGCTGAATTTAATTTCTTCATAGTCAACCACGAGTATTTCGTCGTCTGCGTTCTTTTGAATTTCTTCAATCGCGCTATCTAAATCCTCAGTACTTCCGATAGTGAACCATTTAAAATCATACTTTGAGATATTTTCTAAACATACATTAAACATTTTGATAACCTCCGTAGTTGTGTAGTTTTATGTCGTCCTTACTCTTTTATTATATACCGATATCCGTAATACTTCAATACGTATTAACAATATTTTTACAGTAAGTATTGGTATAATAAACACCCGTATAAAATATTATTAATCTTGCTTCTAATATCTTCTTATCAAATAACACCTATGCGAATGAACTCAAGGAGCTTATTCCCTAGCGCTCTTGACATTCCTTTATTAAATACACATCTTACTATAGTTATCTCGTTAATTGTATCGTCATCAAAATGTTTAATACCGTCCCACGATAATTTAAAGATATTCTGTGCCTCTATCTCAATTTCGTTGTTTACTACAGCAATTCCGAACGTTCCGTGCTCCCGATATCTGACGAGAGGTACCGCATAAAACGGGTCTTGACCACTTTTTGCATTGCGATTCTCGTTCTTTGTTAGCGGGATAACTTTTATTTTATCTGCTCTCCCTACTTCTTCATATTCTCCAACTACCATAGCAGGACGTATCCCCTTAATATTCCATACATTCGTATCGTATGCCCCGAGGTCTACGCCGATAATATCTCCATGACTTATTTTGATTTGTTCCTTTTTTAACCTATCAAATATAGTTACTATATCCATTCTCATTTTATAAGCGTCTCCTCAAGTCTGTTTTTGAGTATTTAGTAAAATAAACTTGATTTGTTACGTAGAAAAAGCGTCCCTAAATGGAACGCCATGTTTATTCGTCTATCTGTCTTGTTTTAGTTTTATGAGTCGAGCCCATATTATGAGTATATTTTAAAGAAAAAAATTCTATTTTATCAGCCGGGAGCGGTGTCTCGTGTTTATCCCTAAATCTTATTTGAGTAGTGGACAGTACAGGGTATTCTTTCTTTTTTGATTTGAGTCTGTCTTTATCTCTAAAGTCGTCACCTAGAATAATATTAGATAGCCTAGTGAGTACGTAAGATTTTGGATATTCTCCTACTGCCTCAAAATACTCCTCTAAAAGCATATTGATAATCTTATTAAGATCAGCTATAGATATGCCGCGGTTATTCTCTAGGCTTTCTATAATAGTGTCTAGTTTTTCATTAATTGCTTGATAATCCAGCCCGATAAATCTGTTCATTATATACCCCTCCTATAGTTGTCTGCTAATGTTGTCCTCTATCTTTTTATCAATGTTAGATAGCTGAAAACTTACCCCCTGCTGCGTAATATTAAGCGCGTTTGCTACCTCTGTCTGCGTATAGCCTTTTAGATAATATAGGTCTAAAATGCCTGTCTGTCTGCCCGAAAAACCGCACTCGTTTATAAATTTATCTAAATCGAGGAGTATATCCGCTATACCCGAGAAATTACAGCTATTTATCATAACCGCTTTAAGTTTTTCGTAGCTCATTAATAAGGATTTAACACGCTCTACTGTATTCATTTTATGCATGATAATTTGCCTCCGCTCTGACGAGATATAAAACGCTTTCTATCTTTTGATAAAGCTCCTCTAATGTGCCATTATTCGAAATTTGATAATCATAGAGCATGGCCTCCGCTTGCTCTTCGGTCTCGTGCTCTAAGTCCGCAGGATTAAAAATGTCCCCGTTCTCTACTATTCTTTTAATCTGATCTTCACGGGTAACAGCTACTTTTACCACAATATAGCCATTATCTTTTAAATAAGTATACTCATTGAGTTGTCTTGTATCGGTAATAATAACATTTCCATATTGATTTTCTTTAAGATAATCGCTTATACTGCGGTCTGTGTAGTTAATCCATACGTTCGGCTCAAAGCTCCTGAAATATTGGCCTATTCCTTGATACATAGCCCGAGGTTTTCCCTCTGCTACTTTCTCAGGGAAATACTCATTTAAAATATTTCTGATACCCTCAGCAAAAGCAAAACGTCTAAATCCATAGTTTTCAATTAAATAATTACCAACCGTATCTTTACCACTCCTCATTTTTCCAACTAGTGCAATTTTCATCTTGAAACCTCCTAAACACTTGATTTTATGGGGCTTTGAGGTTTTCTCTCACTCCCTCAAGTAATTAGTAAAAAAAGTTGACTTTGTTACATGGGCTATGTACAATATACTTATAAGCGTAATTCGTTTCAAAGAATTACTACAAACTAACACGGAGGACACATAATGGGCGAAATTGAAATATATAAAAAAGAAGATGGTTATAAGGGGTTGGTTCTTTCAGCATTAAGCGATGGCGGTAGACGTGTTTTAGACATGGCTACGGAAATAAGAATTACATGCAATTTGGACGAGCACCTTAAAGCGCTAGGTCTTACTCAAGCTGAACTCGCGCAGATAACAGGCATGAGGCAAGCGACCATCTCAGAGCTGGTTACTAAACGTAAAGCAAATGTTTCTATAGCTCATATGCTCGTTTTAATGCTTATTCTCAAAATACCTAAATTCTCAGATATGTTCGAGATGACTTTCGACGAAGAAACAGTAGAACAAATGGCTAAAGATCGTAAGGCATGGGAGAAAAGCAAAAAGATACCCGAAGAAATGGCTGACCTTATGGTGGAAAATGTATTACGTAAAGTTAGATAAAAAATACCCGCTGATTAGGCGGGCTTTTCTTTTATATACAATGACACTCTTCACAAGGAGTCTCACAGTCACAAGGGACGAACTCCTTTTCTGTGAGCGTCATTTCAGCGATTAATATATTATTATTGAAATATCTTAAAAGTTGCTTGCTCTCCTCTGATTTAATCGCATATCTTACACCCTTAATATCTCCGCCCGATACCGCGTCAATCTCGGTGATCTCGTCATCAGCATATTCTGACGAGATAGGTTCCGTAGGTAGTTCTATCTCCTCACCCTTTGCGAGCTTATGATAAACTTCGTCATAAAACGGCTGATCCTCGTTATCCTGCGCCCTTTCGATAGTGCCGTCCTCATTAGCGCTTACTACAACAATAAAAGGCTCAATATTTCCGTTATGCTCTACCGTCATGCGAACGGGTTCGCTGTATCCCTCAACCATAAAAGCCGTTTCAAATATGACTTGACTCAATTTTATGCTGCCTGTTCTTTGCCCCATCTTATTAAGTGTATCTATTAAAATGCTCTCAATTATTTTACTGATTCCCTCTATTTTAATCTCACCGTTAATCTGTATTCTCATTATGACTACCTCCGTCTATTGTTGGTGTTTTTATACTTGCATTTTCTTGATTGCTTTCTAAAGGAGCTAAACTCCTCGGGAGTTGTAATCCTACGCATAGCCTCTATAAAATAAGGCTCATAGGGTATGACCTTTTGATAGTATAGTTTGATCATCAGCCGAGTGCCGTCCATATGCTTAAAATGTGAATGATACGTATAGGGTTTATTTTTACGGACTAAAGTAAAACCTCTGCCTTGAAGTATTCTGAATTCCCCATCCTCGAAAATACTTGAGCTCATAGCTCCGCCCCCTCTATAGAGTTTTTATATTATCTCTTTTTTAAGTGGTCTTATTCCGCAGGATTTCGCCTCGTCGCAGTATCCGAGGCTTACGCATTTAGGGGTCATATGATAAGCGATATAATCCCATCCTTGACCATCCTCCCTATTATCAAGCTCACTAAGCGCCTGTTTAATGTCTTTTATTAACTGTCTGACCTCATGATAAGCTCTTGAGCATAGTCTTAAATGTGCTAAATGTATAAGCGCTCTAGCGTTAATCTTAAATGCGATTTTTGTAGTATGACCGAGCGGTAATATATTCGCTGTATCCTCTTGAGGAATATCGAGAGCAGCAAGTATTTTATAGGTCTCCTTGACCTGCTCCATAAGCTCGGTATAAGCCTTTAATGCCTCGGAATTATTCGAGATTTTAGGCGGTATAAAATAGTCCATATTTTCATAATTGATATATCTTGTAGAGGCTTGCAGCCTACTTGTTCCGATAATATGAGTATAAATCTCACGGATAGCCCGAGCGGAGTATCCGTCAAGCTCTAACACAACGTCTACGAACTCAAAAGTCCTCGTATGGTTAGCCATTAGACAATGTTTAGCGATCCCCGCCGACGGTTCCGAGTCCCAACAAATAGCTGCTACCTCTCCGACTAACTCTAAAGGGTTCTTTGTATAGTCTAAAATTCTTACTCTACCCATTAATCACGTCCTCCTTTTCGTTGCTTGAGCCAAAACCGCCCGATCTATGCTTGTGGATAACGGAGTCATTGTCAGCCGTAAGGTATTTCACAAATATGCCCTGCACTATTCGCTCGCCCTCCTGTATAACTACCATCCTGTCGCTCGTATTGCATAGCGCTATTCCGATATTGCCGTCGTTGTCCTCATTTCCATAGTAAGAGGAGTCAATTACTCCGACTTGATTTACGAGCTTTAATCCTTTTTTAGTCGCGATCGAGCTTCTAACGTATAGATTTAAAACCTCGTCGCGCAGCATATAGGCTTTTATATTAGTCCATATAATCACTGTTTGATTTGGTTTAAAAAGTACGTCTATAGGAGAATAAAAATCGTAACCCGCGCTCCTGTCGTCTGCTCTTTTTGGGAGCATTCCGTCTTTCTCGTAATGTAAAGCCTCAATAGTAACGTGTTTAAATCCTCTTTTCATGTTGTGCCTCCTAAAATGTTTTTGTTTGGAGCAGTCTCGCTCAAGTATTTAGTAAAGTTTTTAGGAGTTGTTACACGTAAAATAAAAAAAGAGAGGAATAAATCCCCTCTATCTAATAGGACACGCTCCGCCGGCACATTCTGACGTTTCAAGTTCGTGTTCCTCTCCATGCTCATATTTAGTTAAAAGACTCGCATTAAAAGATACCATGCTGTTAATTCTATCTTTGTACTCCTCTTTTGATATTGTCTCATAAGGTAATAGAGGATAATAACTATCCTCAAGAGATAAGAAAGTAATACCGATTACGCTATCCCAATTTTGATATACCCATGCCTCCACGTCCTCCCATTCATTAGCTCTAACTGATACTGTGATACTGGCGTTATGATCTACGTAGCACTCCATAAACATTTTATAAATTTCTAGTTGCTCGATAGCTGATACGTCGTATTTAGTTTTACCGTCAGGAGCTTTAACAGGGAACTCGATAACTAGCGTCGTCGCAGTCTCTATCGTCTGCCCGTTCTCGGGATGAACTGGATAGCCAAGCTCTTTACATACTTTTACTAGTGCGTCGTCTGCGTTTATTCTGATACGGCGAACATAATAAGGCGCATGACTAAAATGTAGCCCGCTTGATACTGTGGGGAGTAGCGAGAGAGTTCCCTCGGGTTTTATGGTTGTAATAAGCAGCGATTTATTTAATCCTAACTCCTCCGCTATCCTATCCGCTGACAATCTCGCCACGTCTCGAAGCTCACGTAGCAGAGCTCTTTGTTCTTTGTTAGATAATCCGAGAGCATTAATCCCGTCTTGATAGCCTGTTAAAGATACCCCTAGCAGTCTGTCTCTTTTTAGCTGCTTATCCCATTCGGGAAGCTCAAGCTCTACAAGAGTCATCCTATAGGACGCTCTCGCATTAAGATATTGAGCATTTAAAAGCTTCTTTCTGTCGAGTTCTCCATCCTTAACGAATGCCATAAGGTTAAGCGTTACAAGATTACAAGTTTGTCTATCATCAAGAAGCACCTCTCCACATGGGTTCGTACCTTTAAAATTAGGATTCCTACGTTCTGCCTCACGACCATTATAAAAAGCAGGCTCACCGCTAAACCTCATTTGCTCAAACTGCCAAGACCAAAATTTACGTTTAGGCTTTTCAAAATGAATAATAGTATTGTTAGATAGTGTCCTATGGATAATATCAAGATTAGGAACCCAATTCCCCATGGAGTCCTGCGAGTAAAGGCCATTTTTTGCTTTTATACATTCCTCGTCATTAGCGTCAATTAACCCGATTTCTGCGGAGCGTCTAACGCCTCCCACTACGACATTCTCTGCGATAATATTCGCAAAATCTAGCATATCTATAGCTCGTACTTTTCCGTAATCTTCCCTCCCGAGTCTTGTTTTTAATACCTTATCAAACTTTAAAAACATATTTTTTAAGCTATCGTGTCCCGACGCTGTCCCTCCGAACCGCGCTAATCTTTCACCTCTAGGTCTAACGCTATCGTAGTCTATAACAATCTCTAAAACATGTCTGTATTCTGATCTTGTAATAATGTCAAAGAATAATTTTAGAGCTTGAGTCCATCCCTCTTTAGAGTCCCCTACATGAATAATTGCTTGAGCGTTTTTGTGCGTAAATGTAAGCGCTGTCGCCTCTAATCTTTCCGATTTTTGTTTTGCGCTGTATGCTTTATGAGTGAGCACTACATATCTAATTTTAGGGAGATATTTTACGTCCTTCTCAAGAGCCCTAAATCCTGCGCCTGTTCCTACCATGAGCGCATAGAATAACTCTTTTAATTTATCGAATGAGTCTAGGACTACTAAACTACAGTTGAAGTTTGCAAGTGCATGGTCGTTGACCGCAGGCGTTCCGCCTATCCAAAAAGTACGACCGCTTAAGAATGTACGTAGATTGTATATATTATCGAAAAGCTCCTCTGCCTCGGATATCGTTGTGTTTGGATCTAAACTGCAATTATATTCAACCGCTCTTTGTACAGTCTCAAGCCATGTTTCGCGTCTACCTTTTTCTGCCAACCATCTGCTATAAGTACGATAATACACAAAGCTACCGAGCGGAGCCATAACCTCACTATTTTTGTATCTGCTTAAAAATTCCTTTGTAAGTAACATTGACTTACCTCCTGTGTGTTTAAGTCTGAGACATTAGCCTCACTTATTTAGTAAAAAAACTGGAGGTTGTTACACAAAAAATTATTTTTTTGCAGTGAATAAGTATCTGCTTGTTTATGGATAGGCTAAAAAAAGTAATTGTAGAAAGGGTATACTACTTTGATAGGCTTCCTAATAAAACTTTCTATATAAAAAGCGAGAGTTTTTATGCTCCCGCTTTTTATACTACTTTTTTTTATCACACTCTTTTACGTGAAATAAACAATGCCTAGCTATAGCGGCGTTTTGTAATCGTTACCATAATCATGTGCTCCTCTGAAGGGGATAAATCACGCCAGTTACCGTGTGTCTATTATGAAGATATAGTTTTCAAATGCAAAAAACAATGGCATATGTTAGTAATAAACTTGAGATATATTGAAAAGTATAGTGCTTATTAAACTATCAATTTTCAAGTAGGAATTCTAATGTATTAAGTGTATCAATCCCAGCTATTCTAGCGCGAAAATATTCATCTAACAATCTAATTCGCAGTATATTAGGAGAAGTAGTCGTTAACACACTTAAAGAATATAAGCCATTTTTAACAAGATTCAGAGAGTTTAAAAGAAGTAACACCTGTACATTTTGATCACCAATAAGTGCAACTGTTCCCAGATAATCCGAAATATTTGAATTAAGTTCTTCTATTCTCCTATTAATAACTCCAATAGTATTTCTAAGCCTTTGTTCAAATTCAGGAGGATTAACTTGAGCAAATTGTGCTATATCGTATACTTGGCTCTGTATTGTTCTTATTTCATTAATGAATTGCCGAATAATTCTTGTATGTTCAGCAGGAGTGGGATAAACAGGATCAGTAGGTTCAGCTACTTGGGGAGTTATTGGTGGAGAAGTGGCACTTATTGGCACTGAACCAAATATCACGGCAGTAGATAAAATAATAGATACTAATGTTTTGGATTTAACTAGATATTTCATTTCGCACCTCAAATTATCTGTAGAATTTGATATACCTAAAGTATTCATTACAGTAAATATTATTGCCCTCTTACAATTATTATATTAAAAATCTTTAGTAAGCCTTACTCTATCCAACCCAATAGAATAGATACCATTCATACTTTAATTTGCTATTTCAGAATCTATTGCTATAAAATCAAATTCCATTAAGTTTTATGCAGCTTTTTTAATTATCCCTTTTTGCATGAGATAAACGATGCCTACAGCCACAGCATCGCTCTCGTCGTCGTTGGCGTAGTTCTGTTCCCCTACATAAGCATAGAGTTCGTCTGCTACTGCATCTTTGCTCGAAAATCCGTAGCCCGCGAGTATCTTTTTAATCGTTGTCGGTGGTATCTCCTCGACCGTAAGTCCCGTCTCTTTATGAGCGAGTAAGTCCGATATTCCTACGACTTTAAATAGTGTTTGTGTCGTTTGCGCGTACCTTGAAAAACCTTTCTCTCTCACAATCTCCGTAATAGGGTACGTCTTGAGTATCCGATTAAGCTCATCATATATAAAGGAAAGTCGCTCCCCGTGAGGAGCTTTTGACCTCTTTTTATTGTTAACGTGTGATTTGCAAACTAACTTTACTTTTCCTTTGTTGTCATACTCCAATACCGCAAAAGCGGGAGAGGACAGCGATAAGTCCATAGATAAAACCATCTTAACCCCCCTCTCTATTGATGTCTTTTGGCTTTTAATATCTGCTTGAGCGCCCACCTAAACAAAATAATTGCTAGAAAACACGTCCCGAAACCTATAGCGTAACCAAACGCATGCAGTACCAACATTAACAAAAAAGGTACTATAACCGTAGGAAATAGATAAATAACAAGTAGTATTAAAACTGCAATTACTGTAATCATAACGTTCCTCATTATGCGATATCCTCCTCTTGTTTGCTGCATACCGTTTTATAAGGACAAAATAGGCATTTATCAAAATCTCCCGCAGGAGTTTCATTCTCTTTTACGGCCTTTGCAATCTTACTAAATTTGTTAAGCAGCGCATTTCTATCATCCTCTGTTACCTTAAGGTAAAATGTTCTAAAGTCGAGTTTTGCGTCTGCCCCTTTGTTCCAGTTATCTTTTGCTAATGACTCATACATGAGAATAAACTCGTCCATTCCAAATAGGATTGAATAGGCGACACATTGTTCTTTGTGGGAATCCTGTGCGTCTTTCATTTTAAAGTTTCCTACTGCTCCGATAGTGGTAGACTTTGTTTTAAACTCAAAGCCAACTTTAGAACCATCTTTCGTATACCATAGAACCCCGTCCATCATCCCCAGTAAAGCGAACTCTATCCCGTTATGCTTTAGCGTCTTGCAAGTTTGGAGGTTCTTTTCCCACGCTGGGAGACCGTTATTCATCCTTGCAACCTTAAAGCTCGGATCTTTTAAAAGATATTCTGCGTATAGTAAATCAGTCTGTACCGCCTCATGAATTGCGCTCGCGTTTCTAGTCCAACGTCTTTGAAACGGGTACATAGTTTGTATATCTTGGGGGGCTTTAATTGCTTTATAATAGAGTTCTCTTTCACATTTAGAGGCACCCGATGGACTAAATCTAACCAACCCTTTTGGCACGTCAGCCCATACACCAATCTGTGAAACCTCATACTCTTTCTGTCTTAAAAGTAACTCCTCTATATTTTTTACAGGGTAATAGTCTATCTCGTGAAGTTGGCTAAAATGTTTATATATCGCTCCCGATAATTCAAAACCTCTAACGTCAATATCTCCTAATACTTGAGCCTTGAGAGCTTTTGCCCCCTCTTTATTAACTAAACTCATGATAATGTCTCCTCTCGGGTTCTGTTTTAAGTGTCAATTTATGCTACAAGCTCGAACGCCCTACGTCCTGCTCCATTTTCTAACCATGTTCTTTTAGGAATACCCTCGCCCCATCTTATAGACACCTCAGTATCAACTTTATAAGGAACCTCAAGCGGGATAGTGTTCATCATTATGTGCTCGATTTCTGCTATCTCCTCCGCTGCTACAGTCTCGGGAACCTCTATCAAAATTTCATCGTGTACTGTAGCGAGTAGTTTCCACTCGTCACCCTTTTTCTCTAACCATTCACAAACGCCAATCATAGCGAGTTTCATAATGTCAGCGCTTGAACCCTGTATAACGGCGTTTACACTCTGTCTTGCGACTCTGTTATAATCCTTTGCGATATCCCCATACTCACGCTTTAGCGCAAACGGTAGTTTAGTTTTCCATACCGAGCCCTCTAGCACTTTGCCAAGTGCTTTTTCTACCTTTTCCGATACTGCCCTATACCTCTGTACCGTGTTTTTATGGCCTATAAATCTACGTTTACGCCCGTAAAGCGTTTCTACATAACCAATATTGTCCGCCATTTTGTTAGTAGTGTCGATGAATTCTTTAACCTTTGGATAGGACTCGTAAAAGTCAGCGATAAATTCATCCGCCTCCTCTACAGTAATATCAAGCTGCCCTGCAAGGGTAAAGTTAGAGGTTCCATACATTACGGCGAGTAATCCTGTTTTCATCATCTTTCTATATTTGCTACCGTCTCCGCACTCCTCAATGGGCTTTTTAAATACCTTGCTCGCTAGGGTAGCATAAAGGTCTTTCCCGTCCTTGTACGGATAGCGGAGCTCCTCGTCTCCTGATATATGAGCAAGTACCCTCGGCTCAATCTGCGAGTAATCAATACCGATTATGAGTTTACCGTCAGGAGCTATGATAATCTTCCGAGCGTCATAAGGTAAGTTTTGGAGGTTCGGTTCACGACTTGCAAAGCGCCCCGTAACTGTTGCCGTTTGGTTAAATTGACCGTGGAGTCTGCGGTCTCTTTTGTGTACCTTTAACGGTAAAGGGTCTATATAGGTTGATAGAAGTTTGTTAAGCTCTCGATATTTGAGGAGAGTTGCTATTCCATTATGTTTTGTTTTAAGGATTTCTAGCGTGTCTGCGTCTACGCTCCTTTTATTGGATACGTCGGGGAGACCGAGCTCGTCGTAGAGCTTTTCTGCTAACTGCTGATTACTGTTAATATTGATACTCCCGAAATAATAAAGGAGTTTAGACTCTAATTCTCTTACCTCTTTTGTTAACTTATCTCCGTAAGTTTTGGCGTAGTTTTGGTCTATCAAAAATCCGTTCTTTTCCATTTCAATACATACGTTAGTTATCTTTTGCTCAATGTCAAAGTAGAGTCTTTTTAACTGCGGAACCCGATGCATCTGGTCGAGCTGCCATTTATAAAACTGATAACATAGGTGTGTATCTTTACATGCGTAAATGTGCCCTATATCTAGCGGAGTTCCCTCAAACCCTCCGCGACCGAAAAGTTCTTCGTAAGTTGACGACTTATCATCAAAGCCGAAGTGCTTACCATATTTTGTGGCGAGCTTTTTAAGTGCGTAGCTCATTTCGTTCTCGTTAAGCAGCGTCATTCCGACCATAGTATCAAAGTGAATACCTCGAAGAATTACGCCATCATTACGCAGGATATGAGCGTCAAACTTTGCATTGTGGAGGATTTTTTTTAATCTCCTATTCTCAAGGTGAGACTTGATTTTCTTGAATACAAAACCTTTCGAGAGTTGCTTCTCTCCTGTTGTGTGTCCATAAGGGATATAACAATGCACATCTGCTTTTGGCAGCGTCATGGACATTCCAACGGTGTAATCATTGTCGAAGTTAACACCTGTTGTTTCCGTATCGAAGCCGATTTCATCCTCATAATTTAATAGGTTAAGAATTTCGCAAAAATCCTGCTCCTCTACAATTAAGCGGTAGTTATCGGGCTTTTCTGCTATCATTTTCGCGATAGTTGCCTCTTTGCGTAACTCTCGGAGCGTAGCGTATAGCTTTAGAGCATGAGTCTTTGTGAACTTATCAAGCGACTCGACATAGGTTCCCATTTCTCCTTTTTCTACCGCCTCTTTGACCGCGATCAATCTCTCACTGTCTAGGTCTGATAGCTTAGTTTTTAAAATGGCTTTCTTTTCTGTTCCTGTATGGCTCTTGTAACCCTTTTCCCATATCTCGCCCCAAGTGGGAATATACTTTGCAGCTTTCCTTTGTGCGTCTTTGACTCTTTGTTCTTTTTCCCTTTCGTCCTCCTGTGGCAAATTAATCTTAATTTCCATTGATTCAGCTCCTTTCAAGTATTTAGTAAAACTTGATAGGGTTTGTTACATAAATTAAGAGAAAAAGTTTTAAATAAGCAAGCGCAAAAAAAATAGAGCCCTTTTTAAGAGCTCCTCAATACGTTATTTGTGATTTAAGTTATTACTATATAATAATTAAATTACGCTGATATCCTCGTCCTCGGTATCAATCGGCGTTCCGTTATCCTCTGCTGCCGAGTCGCTAATCATTACATCAAAGAACTGTGCTACTGGAAAGCCCGCATCTTTTAAACTCTTTACTTGTCCCTCGTAGTCACGAGCTTGTAAAACTGCCTCATAGAATGAAACCTCTACCTCCTGACCATCGAACTTTTCAAAGCTCACTCTATCCTCGTCAGTTACCTTTTTCTCAGGAACTACTTTAAGAGAATAGGCCGTAGCTGTTTTTGTACCCTTACGACTGAATGTGAATACTGCCTCGCTAAAATCGTAGTCACTTGCGAGCTCCTCGATTTCTGCAATTAATGAGGTCGCTTGATTTTTTGATGCGTCGAATACCCTTAACTCTCCGCTCTTTAAATCCGAAAACGCGAATAAATAACGCTTTTTAGCATATATTCTCTCGAACTCCTCTATTCCGCTTTTGCTTGCCTCACATAGAGCGCATTTCTTACCCTCGGGAGCAATACAAGGCTGCGTATAAATGCCGAGGTTAAAATCTCCGTGCGCCTTATACTCTACGTAATCCTCTGCTGATAATAGTCTCACTTTAATTGAGTCTCCATCCTTGAGTTTAAGGAACACGTTTTTAAGGTCAACCTTTTTTGTCTCTGCTGATTTTCTCGCATCCTTACCTTTTGCTGTAATAATTGACATATTATCATTCTCCTTAAGTTATATTTAGGGTGTCTTTTAATGTCCTAACCTTTTTTGGACTATATAGGCAGCGGTTATACCGCGAATCCCCTTTCGTTAAGGAACTTTGAAAACAAGTCTTTTGCTCTTGAAACTCTTGTTCTTACGGTTCCGTAGCTTTCTGTTACATCTACATAAATGCTCAAGTATGCCTCTTTTTTAGCTTCTTTATCGTTGCTGTGCGTAAAGGTAGCCACAACTACCTCATACTCTCTCGGATACTCTTTTTTAAACTCCGCAAGGATTACGTTTAAGAGATTGCTTTTGAGCTCTCTTTCAATGTTTAATTCAACGTCGGAGGACTTGTCCTCTATTAAATCACCCATAAAGCCGCCCTCCTCACCGTCAAGCTCAAGATAAAGAGATAAATAGCCGTTTGTTGGAGAGTGTTTCTTGCTGCCTTGCTTTCTTATGATGTTATTAGTATCAAGTTTCGCTACGCCATAGTACCAATTATTAAAGTTGCCTTTGCCCGCTTCGTATGAGTCTATAGCTTTTAAGAGTGACTCGAAAGATATTATGCTTTCGATCTCGAAAGTATCTATAGAAAAGGCTCTCTGTTTATGCGTTACAACCTCTCGTAATACTCCGAGTACAATAGGTCTTACAATATTTACTATCTCTGTGAATACTGCGTCGCTCTTTGTTGCTTTAAAGTCCTCTACCATTTGGTTCAATTGGATAATTTTAATCGCTGTCATAATTTTTAAATCCCCCTTTGATTTGCTCAAGTATTTAGTAAAGCGACCCCCTGTTTGTTACATGGGTTTTGCTGTCACTTTTTGACATAACTAAATACAAGAGATTCAAAGGAAGGTACAAAAAAAGCTCCTCAATCCGAAGATAAGGAGCATAGCGCTTTTGTTAATTCCTACCAAACAACTAGGAATTAAACTTAAAAAAATACCCGAATGAGTAGGTAGTCCCCGTTAAAAGACCGCTATTCGTTCAGGAGCGCCGTTTGTTGAATACTGGCATAGTTTTTCGATATTTCTATCGAATGAAATAGACATAAGTACGGGGAATATTTTAAATCTTTTTTGCTCTGTACTTGATGTCTAATGCCGATTTTGTATTCTCCCTATTTGAAGTCTTATATTCAGTTATGTACTATAGGGATTTAAAAATTTCGTCTGTGCTCTATATTGTTTTAGAACACGAAACGGCTTGACTTTATTAGGTTTTCTAAATAATATGTTGTATGATTTTCTTTTATACTCAAAAGCGTATCAATGAACGTTCTCTTATACTAACACATTTCTTTTATACGGACTATAGTATAATAGAATGTAATTTATACCATAATACGTTATACTCTTAAGCGTAATGCCTTTATAGTAAAAATGCTTTATTTCGCTAGAAATTCGGGCATAAAAAAAGAGGAGATTAGGCTCTTTAACAGCTTAATCTCCAAAGAAAATGATGGATGGAACTTGTGTTTTTTACTACCTCTGATATCTGTTCGGGAGGGATTTCGTTTACGTCTTTATACTGGGGAGGAATTAAAAGCTCTTTAAGCTCCGCGACTCCTGCGAAACGCTCCGCTATCTGTCGTTTAAATTTCTGTCCTACTGTGTCGTTATCTGTTGCAATTACTAATTGCTCAATCGGTGAGTCGTAGATTAATTTGTGCTGCACGTCCGTGATATTTGCTCCCCCGAACGCTATCGCGGGTATCCCGTGAGACCAAAGATAAAGCGCGTCTATTTCTGCTTCGACTACGTATACCTCATTGTAGTTTCCTCGGTAAATAAAGTTTAATCCGTAGACGTGACTTTTCAGTGCTTGCCCTCCGCTCATATACCAAAATCTTTTATCACTCACGCTACGATATTTTATATTTATGACCTTTCCTTTAACGTCCATCCATGGTAGAGTTATCGCTTTCGATCCCCTGTCAAAACCTATTTTAAAAGCTTTTTGCACTTTTTCGGATATGCCTCTCCCTTCTAAATATCCATGTCTAAATTGATACTTCTTAAGCTCATCAAATGGTACTATGATTGGCTCTGGTTTATCTATCTCAATAGATAAAGTCAGTTTAAGTGCATCTGTATCCGCTAATATCTCTCCGTACTTTTCAACTAGATAATCCTCAACCTCCTCAAAGGATACATTCATAAAGTAGGATAGCAGTCTTGTAAAATTACCCTTTTTCCAACGATCGTCCGTAGAGCCCGAGTCTATCCACATTCCATCCTCAAGATTAACCGCAAAACTCGGACGACGCTCATCTCTAAATGGACTACAGGCGAGAAGTTTCCCACCTCTTTCTGATACTCTTTTAAGTGAGTCAACATATGGAGTGAGCTCCTCTAAATAGTTAATGTCTAGCTCTTGTCCTTTTATCTTATACATTAGAAATACTCTACCTCCCCTACAGCCTTACTTGTAGCTCTACTTTCTAAAATGTATCCTCTATTAAAATCACAATGCATCTCTAATTGTTTTCCTACGTGTGGCTCTCTACATTTAGCAAGTAGCAGCGCCCCCACTCCGTCGTGTTGGTCGAAAGTTAAGACTGTAGACGCGTCCTGTATTACCGCAATCGTCTCGGAGTATTGGTCAATACGTGGGGGAGTAACAATTCTTACGCCTGTTTCGTCCTCTGCTCTATTTTCCTTTTCTGCGCTAGTTGGCGTTTGATGAATAACGAGCCCTGCGACCTTGTGTCTCCCAAAAATTTGACGCAGCATACGGGAAGTATTAGCCATGTTGTTTCGGTTTCCGTCAGTTCCCTTATGTGTCATAAGGTTAAACCCGTCGATAATAACCATCTTTACATTAGGATTTGCTTGTAAATCTGACTCAATAACGCCTACGGTTAAGCCCTGTGGTAAATCCTCCATACACTTCACTATATAAGGAAATTTCTCATTCTCTGCCTTAAACTCCCCAAGGTATTTAAAATATTCCTCCTCGTTATTAAGCGTACCTCTGCGGATTGCAACGTTGTTAAAATGCCCGTTCAGCGTGTCTAGCCTAAATATCTGCTGTGACTTTGATAACTCGGGTGAGTAGTGAAGTACCCCGAAGTTATTACGCCAAGCTTCGACCGCTATCTGTGAGCCTATCCATGACTTACCCCTGTTCGTGTAGGCTTGCAGGAGAATATAGTCCCCAATCTCAAAACCTCCTCCGAGCCATTCGGTTAAGCTCGGATAAGGAGTCGGTATATACTGTCCTGTTCGTATCTCTTTGCTCTCCTCGTACCATTCTCGGCGCTCCTGTCCGTTCGTTGCGTAGTTGGTTCCTGTAGAGCTCGACGCGTTCGCCACGTCTTTAATTCTTACTGACTCCTCCGCCAGCCAATTAATAAATTCGGTTCCGTTTAGAGTCTCGAACTTCTGCCCCGCCTGTTTTTGTAATAATTCGTATGCTTGACGTTTCGCTGTATTGGCCTTTAAGCTCTTACAAAGATAGGGGAATGTATCGAATACCTCGGGCATATAGTCAAAGTCCTTATACTCAGCTACTACAGTCCTATAGTCGGGAGTTTCTCCGTACTGTCTGATATATTCATTGATGAACTTATAAGCTTCTTTAAGGCTATAGAAGTCGTTCTCCTGTACGTTGTGCTTATTGAGTACGTACCCGTTACGCTCCTCTAATACCTTTGATAATAATTTCTTTTCAATCAAGCTCATTAGAATAATCCTCCCTTTCTTTTGTCTGCTCCGACTAGCTCCACAGGCACCGCCATACCCTCTATACGGCTTGCTATTCTATCTCCTAACATGTCTACAAGTGCCTCTATAGTGATATTTGACGTGTATAAAGTTGTAAGCCCATTAGTTGCTCTCGTGTCAATTATCTCGTAAAGTTCGTTAAGATACGCCTCTGTACCACCCCTTACTGCGATATCATCGAGTATAAGCAGGTCTACGCTAGTCATAGATTTTTTGTATCTTGAAAACTTATAGCTTGCTTTTTCCTTTACAGTAAAATCACCCTTAAATTGATCGTTGTAGATATTCTGATACTCGCTCGCTCTCATAAATAGCGCAGGATTAGAGTTTATGCGGTTCTCCCCACTTACATGGAGTTTGACGCGCCATATTACAAACTCATTTAATAACGTAATTGCGGTTGTTGTCTTGCCAGTTCCTGTTCCGAACTTGTTCGCCTCTGTCGGTACTGAAAAGAGATAGAGTCCTACGTTTCTATCGAGAATAAACTCGCCCATGCTCTCGGCGTACTTCTTGATACGCTTATAAACTTGCGGGTTATCTTTATCTATAGGAAGATTTTCGAGCCTACAATCGTCATACTTTTTCGGTACGTTCCTAGTGCGCCAAAATCCACCATCCCCGTTTAGTCCATGCATATAGGTGTAGTACGTACAAAGGGGATTGCAGCGCTCCTCATTCCCGTACTGCTTGCATTTAGAACTAAATATGCAATTATTTATAGACATTTTTTAATCCTCCCCTTTATTCTCCGAATAAGCGCTTTAATTTGTCGCTAGTCGCCCTTTGAGCCTTATCTCTTTGCACGTTGTGCTGCTTAATTGTGGCTACCTCTTTGCGTCTTTGAGCCACTACCTCCGCTGCTCTTTTAGCGAGCCAATTCGAGAGCATAGTAATTGACGGTCTAGGGTATTCACGTTTAGCCCATAATTTCGAGTAGTCCTTAATTGAGACCTCTATAATCTCTGCGAGCTCGTCGTCCGAGAATTTCCCGATTAACCCTTTCTTAATGACTGCTATATCACGGCTCCAATTAATGACATAGCTTATGCTGAACTCCTCTTGATAAAGTCTAGCGAATAGTTTTGCGATATCTTTAGCTGTGAGCTTGTTCTGGTTAATCTCCTCTATAAATACCTCTACATTTACGGTCTTACTTTCACCAATTGAGATATCCGTTAAAAAAATATCATTAACCTTAATTATTTCCCTCTGCTTTCCGTCCACTAGAGCAATAACTCTTTTTAATAACGGCTCACCGTTGTAATTAATGGTCTCTAATGATTTAATATCTGATCCCGTAGTTTTGCGGGTTCTGCCTGTTATCTCTGCAAGTCTTGTAATAGTCATCTTTGCAATCCCGTTATCATCTGAATTTGCTACGGTGTGAAGCAAGGTAAAGACTGCTCCGTTTGGTACTTTATCAAATACTCCTAGTTTCACTATCTTACTAAATGCGTTGTTTGCCTTAACTGCCATGTTGTAACCTCCTTAAAGTCAAACGATTAAGACCTACATAACTCGTCAATTCCTCAACTGCCGTTGAGATAATTAACTCGTTTTTTGCTAGTGCCTTTCGAGTATTTAGTAAGCTAATGTCTATTTGTTACACGAAAGCCGTAGAAAAAATAAGAAAAATATGTATAAACCTTGATATGACTAGGTTATAGAGCTTAAAAACTTTTTAGAGTTACTTGTCCACTCCCCGATTTTTTACCCCTTTTGCCCCGATAATTTCGCATGAGTAATTTTAAAGAAGTGACTACTGCGCCCCCACAATCCTAAAAAAGAGCACAAAAAAAGAGCCCTAGAAATAGGACTCCGACGAATAGGATTAAATTTTTGCAATATGAGATATAAAAAACCATGAGATAACTAATAAAATACCCATAATAACCAAAAGTATCTTAATAATATATTTTGCTCTATTAAACCTTTTTCGCGCGTGGTGCTTTCCCGTTAAACATAGTGCAAGGAGCGATATAATAAGATCTACCGCCTCGGCGTAAGTCTGCGGAGGTCTTATCATGATACGTGCGCTCTCCTTGTCTCCCTCGCCCTGCTTGTAGCGTACGGCGTAAAAGTGATCGTGATATTCCTCGGGTAGTTCCTCGAAGTTTTTAAGTCGCCTCGCAAGGCACAATATAATAATGATGATACCAATAAATGCCCCCCCAAATGCTACGACTATATCTTCAAGCATTACATAGGTTCCATATCCGAATACATCTATCATCCAATCAAAAAACCTGTCCGTAAAATCCATTACGATAGTCGCCTCCTACCTTTCCTCTATATGCCTATATAGATTGTAGAGTTTGTCATACATTTCCTGCTTTCTGTCCTCGTTCAATTTGCTCCTCTGTACCTCCCCTATCGTTTTCTTAAGTGTTTTACCCTCTAGTGCCGCCCCTGTGAGTATCGGTTCTTTACCAAAACAAGAGAATAACTCCTCATCAGGTATATCCAAAAAGTTTGATATTTGTCTTATAGTATAATCGCTAGGGACTTTCAATCCTTGCTCTATTTCCAATAAATATATAGCTGATAGGTTTATTTGTTTTGCCATCTGTCTTACAGTAAAGTTTTTAAGCTCGCGATTTTTAGTTATAATTCCTTCCCTTTTAGCTCCATTTTTCTCCATTTTACGTTATTCCCTCCATCTCCCATTTTAAATTAGAGATTAACAATAGTATGAGTTTTTCCAATCTTATTATACCAAAACCCCTTAATCACAAATAATTCATTGTACAACATTAAATATAACTCATCAATACTTTATACTCAAAAACGCATTAGACAAAGCAATCACAGCTTTATTTACCGTTCACTAGAAAAAAAAAGAAGGGCGATTATTTCACCCCTTTTAAAATCTTTGCTATAGCTGAGTATAAATTCTCCAATAATTGACGCTCCTCATTGGTTAAATCTAGTTTTATGGGTACCTGTATGATTTTCTCAATGACCTTTTCTACCACTTTCAACTCACTTGACTCCATACCCTTAACTTGCGGTGCGCGAGCTGACATATAAAGAGCCTTACCGTTATCGTCAAATACCGAATAGCCTAAGTGCTTATCTGCGAGCTCTTTTGCGCTCTCTAGAACTTTATAAGCGCCTATCTGCGTACTAGCGTCAGCCCATATTTTACGGACTCTATAGAATGTCTCTTCTTGGCTTATTGGCTGCGGTGCAGATTTTGGAGCCTCTACGGGTTTAGTCCATGTAATATTTACATAGTCCCTGTGAACGTAGCCCGTACCGCCGTTATATTTAACAACTAAAAAATCGTCCTGCCTGCCTGTGATATCTATACTTGTACCATTTTCAAGCTGTCCCTTTATAGAATATGAGGTACTAGCTCCTGCCCTAACGTTTAGGGTAGTCGTTGTTACTGTTCCCCTTTGTATAATATCAGCAGTCGGCGTGGTACTCGCTGCGGTTTTTGATGCTCCTGCTAACTTGACCTTAAACTCGTTCCATTTAGACCATGTTCCGCCGTTCATGGTCTGCGGGCAGTTCTTACGGCTTGCGTCGTAGTGTCTTACAACGCGTTCTACCGGTATGCCGTAGCTTTTCATTAAGTGGGCGATAAGCTCTATCGTATTTTGTACGGTCTTGCTGTAGTTACCGTCGGAGTTAATACACATTTCAATACCGATTGAATTGCGGTTAGTTATGCCGTACTTTCCTCCTCCGTCTCCACAATGCCACGCCCCGTCTGTAACCTTAACTATCTGCATAATAGTGCTGTCGTCAACAAAATAATGAGCGCTTGCGTTCCTGTTTCCTCCGTTAAAGTATTTATAATGAGCCTCGGCGTTTGCCTTTGCTGTGCTGTTGCCTGTGTCGTGTATTACGATATAGCTCGGTTTGTTAACATTGGCTGTAAAGTTATATTTAACGAGCTTTTGAGTTATTGCTATCATCCTATTTCCCCCTCATTTTTTAGTAAATTAAAAGAGCTACGCGTCAACGCAGCTCTTTTCGGTTTTATAGTTTAGCCTCTTATTTCATCGTGGAATATTGTTGCTTGCTCACTTGCGCCGTCTTGTGCTTGTGGCGTATCTAGTGCCGTAGATTTAGCAAAGTAGTAAGAGATAACAGATACTACGACATACTCTACGAGTTTAGTCTCGATCTTACCCATAACCGCAAGAACGATAAAAAGTAACGTAACCGCTAAAGATATCATTTTTCGTACTTCTAATAACGAACTAAATTTCTCCATGATATTTGCCTCCCTCTAGTGTGATAACCTTTTCTTTAAGCTCTAAAATTTCTACTTTTAACATTTTGTTTTCCTCTACAAGCTCTCTTATTTCATCCTTAAGGCTACAAACCTCATTCTTGTAAAGAGTAACTAGCTCTTTTAATCTGCCATCTACGTACTCCTCTCGCTTTATAGCATAATCTTTGCTGGCGTTAGCTTTAGCAATAAAATACGTTATGACGCTTGTACCAATTGAGCCTATAAGTCCTATCAAAGCGGTACTGTTTTCCACATTCCAAACCCCCTTAATCGTTGTATATAACGACTACTCGGATTTAGCCTTCGACTCTCTGACCGTTATTTTGGAACCTCCTAACACATGATATAGGATGCATAAATGGTCATTTGAGTTAAATAAAGAGCTAAAATAAGCAGCCATTAGCTCCTCTATAAACTAGGTACAAATCAGAGTATAAATACTACCTTTTTAATACCTATTTGATAACTTTTAAATAAAAATAAAAAAGAGAGCCTCTAAAAGCACTCTCTTAATATTTTTAAGGCATATCCCACGGAACCGAGTCGAGACTTTCGAGCGTCTTTGCTCCGATAATCTGTGCTCGCATAGTATTAAAATTTCTCTTAATATCTGCCTCTTTTCTCTCGGGCTCTAACTCCCCAAGGTTCGCGTAAACATGCTCAATTTTAGAGTTTCTGCCTCGGAGCAGGGACTTAATACGATAACCCTTAAGCGAATTTAAAACCTCTTCCTCTGTATATTTATCTTTAAGCTGCTCGGTCGCAATATACCTAATCTTAACCCCTGATAAGGAACCTCCCGCCCAAGTTAAGTCTGTATTATTATTGACGCTTATATCTCCCATAAGCTCGATATGCTTATAGGGTGTAAAGTCGGCGTTTAAAAGTACGATATACACTCTTATCCCTCCTTATTTTTCGTAGGTGATTTCTAGCCTTGCCGTACTGTAGCAACGTGAATAATCGCTGTCGCTGCGTGAGGACGTATACAGCATAATACCTTTAGCCCATCCGCTATCGAACTGTGGTAAGCTGTTCGTTAAATCTACCCATGCGCCCGCTCCCCTTAAGAGTCCAATAGTAGCGTGTCCTCTTGTGGTGTCGATTGTAGGCGTTCCGCTCGGCTGCCATCCGTGAGGGTGCGGTCTTACATAATGTGTAACTGCTGAGCTTGTTCCATGAGAAGAGTTAACCCTCTGAATATACGCTCTTACCTTCTTAATCTTTGCTCCCTGAGCTTTAAGATTTGCGAAGTAGTCCCCAAAGAACCAATATCCCGCACGTAGTCCACTCGTTCCCCATTCAGACTGGAATACGTCCAAGTCAGTCGTCCACCATTTATTAGAGTCTATTTGCCACGATTTACTTGAGGCAGAGGTTATCGTTTCGACGTACTCTTTAACGACGGGAGCTACGGTTCCATTACCGAATATAATTCCTGCTTTTCCTGCGGGAATTGTTCCCGAATAAACGACTTGACCTCCGAAGTTGGTAAAAGTATTTGATACCGTGCCATTAGGAATAGTGCTAAATATGGAGATAATAGAGGATGAATAGGCATAGATGCCGTAATCCATGCTTGAACCGTTCCCCCTACAGTTAAAAGCGTCTACTTGACTACCGTAAGCGCTGATAATGCCCGCAATATCCGCGTTATTTGTCTCGCAATAATCTACTTTACCCGTAGAACGTGAGAAGTAAATTCCATAAGGTATCGCATTCGGTGAAGGAGTAAGACAAACTAGAGTAGTATCAACCGCATAGACATATTTAGAGTTAATAACAAAGAGCGGCGATTCACTATTCATTGAGTTTTCAACCCTCAAATGATAGAGTGAAATATCAACGTTGCAACTCTGCAATTTCATATACCCATTGATTACGCTCCTATAATCGTAATAGCTCCCGTTCTCTATCTCGGGAGTATCTGTTACATAATAGGCCTTTCCAATCTCGCTAGGTCTTGAGTCAAAAAAGGTATAGGTATTTGTCGAGCTGCCATTCACTAGATACGCCCTCTTTTTGTAGTAGGTACGACCGCCTGTGAAATAATTAATTGACTTGATACCGTATACGTCAACGTCAGCGCCTAAGTCTACACAAGCCCACTTATCCCCGCTACCCAAGTCGAACATGTTCGTGGCTAACTTATCGCCGTTATTAATTCGAGCAACATCGAGCGTCCCTGTTCCTGTCGTGGCGTTCGTTGTTCTTGCCTTGTTAAGCGCAATATTATTACCCGCCCTATCGTAAGCCTCGACCTCGACGATATGATAACCTGCATTCACATTATTACCACCCTCGCAACGGAAATAAAGATATCTGCCCTTTGGAGGAGTCTCTCCAATAATCTTAATATTACCGCTGCCATTGAATCCGCTGACTAAAACCGAGCCTGTATAAACCCCGCGAGCTACGAAAATCTCGACCGTATGCTCTATATATTTAGGGAGCCTGTTAATGGCCTCCTGTATAGTACGCAGCGGAGCTGTAGCCGTTCCATCATTAGAGTCATCTCCTAGCATAGATACATATATTTTAATTTTTTGGTCTGTAGTGTCAAAGTTAGGCATATAAGGATTAGTTACCCCGACAAGATTTGCAGGAGGTAATCCATATTTTTTACCATAAACCGTGTCCGCTTTAACCTCGGAGTATTCGGTACTATCGGCTGATAGAGTAATCACCGCTTGACCGTCGGAGTCTCTTATCTCTAGCTTACCGTGTCTTTGCTCTCCGCTTATAGTTGATACCTTCCCAAGTATAAGATTTCCCCCGTAAACTCTGTCCGCTATCATTGTTCCGCCCGTGATAGCGTCAGCGAAGATTTCACCGTCCTTGATAAAAGTATTTGATTTCCATTTTCCGAGCTGCTCGTCCCATTTAGCGACTGCAAATTTACCGCCTTTAATAATAACTGCGCTCCTAGGATTTCCCACACTAGGCTTATCATATACGTAAAGACCGTCGGTCTCTGTGAGGTATACGTAGCCTTGAGATCCGTTCATATCTACGTTGTTGATGTCCTTAACCTGCTCATACCATCCCGAACCGTAAGCGTCGCGTCTGCTATCCGTATAGTCCGTTACATACTCCCCGAGCTCTAATTTAACGCCTGTCGTCGTAAATTCCCCCGTACAATTATCAAGCCCGATAACTACGATAAGTCGCGTTACTATTGCAGCGTCGGGATGGGTAATGCGCATAGTATGACTTACCCTCTGCCATAATGAGGAACCCGAAAATCCTACGCCTGTATCAAATACGGTATAGGTTTGACCCTGTGCGTCTACGTAATCCCACTCTACATAGAGGCGTAACTTTTCCCATGAGTTAGTATTCTCTATTACATTGTCGTATTTAATGAATGCTGATAGTGTGACATATTGGTCTTTAAATTGGTTAGGACTCTCTATATTCTGATAGATTTTATACTGACTGCTTTCGCCTGTACTGGACATTTTAAAAGCTCTGTCAAACCCTGCGAGGTTTGTTACTGGTACTACGGAGTTATTACCTCCTATAATGTTCCAATATCTTGAGCTCTCTTTAAACTGCGTATTTAGTGCATAGTTTCTGCCTCCGATAATCCCAAGCTCTACGACTGCCTCTTGAGGAGGTAATCTGTCGATTTTATCATTAAGCGTCTCTATATCTTTTGATAAATCAGTCTGTATGATTGACGGTTTAAAGTTGCCGAGAGTCAGCGTCATTTTCTGCGGGTCTGATAAAGACTTCTGTAACTCTATAACCCTTGCATAAAGTGATAATGCGGGATTAAAAGTCTTATCTTTAATCGCTACTGTATCGCCTATAACTACCTTTTCATGAGATATCTTTGTAAGAGCTCCAAAGTCGATCGCCTCTACCTCATAAGTAACTCTTGGTGATTTATAGAGATTAAGGTAATTTTGAGCTTGAGCTTTAAGAGCGTTTGGCTCGTCGATATCATCAAAAATTACAGTTAAGACGCGGTGCCTTTTGGTTTCGTCTGCGTTTGTTCTCCCCCAATTACTTCGAGCTGTCTCGTCACCCACAAAAAGTACGTTATTATTAACGCTTGCTATCGTTAATCGAGATTTAGGTTTACTCGTATCTGTAGTTTCTTCAGCTTTACCCAAAGGTAGAATGGCGGTCTTTAAATTATCAGTGTTAACTGTGCGCTTTATGCTACGCAAGTCCTTTGTATATTCTAATCTCTTGCCCAAACTGCACCCTCTTTTAGTGAACTTAATCTCGCGTTTTGTGATAGCATTTCCTATCACCGTGATATTAAATTTAAGGTCGCATTTTACAAGAGTCACTATCTGATTAATGGCCTCAAGAACTGTCTTAAATTGGATATCCTCAAGGATTATAAGGTCGTTTAAATCGGTATCGACTGTGCCTGTCCATCTAGTACCACTTAAAATTGTATCAATCCAAGTTTGAGCAGACTTTTTCTCTCCCCCTGCTCCCGTCTCTACGATATCGTCGATAAGCTCCGTAAATGAGTGCTCGCAGTATACGTTTTTTACATGCCTGTCTGCGTGAGCCTCCTCAATATCTTTAATTACGAATAATTGCCACTCTCCTAGAACGTCCTTAAACATGACATAGTTTTCCTCTGTTATATGGGTACTGTCCGCGTGATCTGCGGGTACCTCAAACTCAAAGATATAAGCTCCATTTAACTTCTCTACGTAGTTGTCATTATAAAAAGGACAAGCGCTAGGAGAGGCATTATCTAGTATAGTAAGTAATTTCTCACTTGATTTATCTAGTATATAAAGCATAAAACGCCCCCTCCTTGAACTTGTTAGATATAAGCCTCTCTGAACGTAAACTCTAGGCTTGAAATAGCACTAGCAGGAACGACCGAAAAGCTGTTACTTTTATACTTTGTAAGATAGAGCCACTCACTAGAAAGGTCGATCTTATCCATAGATAGCGCTCCGTCAATCTTAACCTTTTTCCCCTCATTATCTATCTCTATAACTGTACCCGCAGGGAACGACCCTACTAACTTGATACTATCGCCTGTTACTACGTCGTCAATCCTCGGATCTGTAACTCCTTCCGCAAGTGTAAACTTTACCAGCGGGTAAAATGGAGCTGTTCCGCTGTATCCTACCGTAAAGGATGGATCTGAGAAATTATTTTTATAGAGCGCTGCCGAATATGAGTGCGGGGCTGCGAGCATAAAATCGATCACGCCCTCCCCTACACTTATAAGGTCACTAATCGGTACCTCATTACTAATTATTGCGTAAAAAAGTTTTGACGGATTATCGTCAAGTATGAGTTCTCCTGCTCCGAACCCTTTTAAATCTGTTCCGCGCAGCCACTCCGCGAGCTCCTCTGCAAGAACCATAGGCGAGCGGTTATCTATTTTCACGATAGCAACCTCAAGGGAGATAAATCTCTCCCCGAGCGTTGTACCGCTATAAATTACCCCTGCTCTTTGAGGTACATTAGTAGTCATTAAGTTTATTTTTGGTAGTGCTGAAAAATTGACGCTCTTAACCTTAATAAAGGATGGGAGCGCTGCTCCTCTATAACTAATCGCCATATCTTAAGCCCCTCCTTTTGCTCTGCGTTCTCTTTGCTGTAATCTATATAATTTCTCGGCTACCTTATTAACGTCTGCCTCCTCACGGACTACAAGACTATCAACATGTACTGTCAAGTTACCGCCTCCCTCACGCGGCATATAGCGCGCCACAGCCTCCGCGAAAGGTGCCATCTTACGACGGTTTTGTAATGGTACGATACCCTCAGCTCCTGCCTCTCCCGCGCCTATAAGAGTTGAATTATCCAAAATACCCCCGCTCGCATTCCATTGTACGTTAACTTTTGGAAGCCCTTTACTCGCCCACTCTGTAGGATTAAGCGAACCCGAGTAACTAAATCTAGGAAGTCTTACGCTAGTAAACATACTAGAAAAAGCACTCCTAATTTTGCTCGTGATACCACTTACTGTATCCCATATACCGCGTACCTTTGAGATAATACCGTTAATAACGCCTGACACTATCGAGCTGATCCCGTTCCATACACTTGAAAAGGTACTCTTAATGCCGTTAAGAACCTCCCCTGTCTTGCTCCTAATGTTCGTTATAGCACTCACCATACCATTAATAACGGGCTTGATTACACTGTTATAAATCCAATTCCAAGCTGCTTGAAAAACGGCCTTTACGGCGTTGATTATCGTAGTTACTACCGAGAGATAAAGCTTGATATATGCTATAATAAGATTAATTACGGGCTTAATAGCGTTGTTATAAACCCAATCCCATGCGGACTTACAAGCCTTTGCTATCTTGTCCCACACCTTAAGCATGAACACTTTAACCTCGTCCCAATTTTTAATTAAGAGATAACCAATAGCGATTAACGCCCCGATTGCAAGGATAATAAGCGTGATTGGAGAAGTAAGGAATGCCATAACTGTTCCGAAAGTTGCTGACGCTGTAGTCGCTATAGTTGTCCATGATGTGAATAGCTTTTCTGAAATAGCAGCCCATTTCATTTGTACGGCGAAAATACCTATAGCGATACTAAGAGTTCCAAGCATTATCCCGATAGCAGTAATCACGTCTTTGTGTTCATTAAAAAATTGGCTTGAGTGCTTAACAAGTTTTACAACGTCCCCAAAGCCTCTCGCGAGTCCCTCGAGTGCAGGGATACCTTTTTCCTTAAAAGTATCTAAAAGATCTTTTGCGATTGGCAAAAGAACCTTGCCAATATTCTCCTGTATCTCCTCAACGCGAGCCTTCACAGCTTTGAGAGTATTCGCGTAACCATCTGCGGAACGTTCAGCATCTCCCTGTGCATTGGCAGTCTGCTTTACCATAACCTTATACCTAACTTGCGCCTTTGTTGCCTCGTCAAGCTCGTTCCATTTCTTTTTAATCCCCATTTCGTGCATAGCCTCGGCAAGTGTCGCCTCATTAATAGCAATACCGAGCTTTTTAGCTGCGTCGTGTTCACCGAGAAGTGCCGACTGCATAGCAGCTATGGCCTCGTCATCCTGCAAGTTATTAAAACTCGCAAGGTCATAGCCGAGCGTTACTACCGATTGAGATAGCGCGCCCGCTCCTTTCTCTGACATACCAAAGCCGATTAAAAGGTCGCCCATGTTAGATACTGCGCCTTTAATTTCGTTCTTGTTACGCCCGATTGCTTTCCCCAGTCCTTTCGCCCACTCGTCAATCTGTTTTCCTGTGGACTTAAATACAATGTTGAATTTATTCTCCATTTCCTCAACGCCGCTCGCCATTGTTAGGCAGCTTACGCCGAAGTCTTTAATTTTATCTAGCGCGAAAGCTCCCGCCACGATCCCGCCGATTTTCTTTAATGAGGAAGTTAGTCCCTCCGTTGAGCCCTTTACTTGTGACATTCCTTTTTTGAGGCCGCCAGTATCTAGATCGACTTTAACCGCCACCTCTGACAAATACGCCATTTTTAGCCCCCCCTTTATAGTAAAAAAGCCGATAGGTTTAGCTTCCTATCGGTCTGTAAGTTTAAATATGTCTTTTAATCTATCTTGTTCTGCCTCATGCTGTTCAATAGTCATTTTGGTTGCCTCTTTAGCGTTGCCTTGACTATCTAAGGCGTACTTGCTTGTGTAGAGCTTGTCGGGCTTTATAGGACGTTTATAGTTGCCCGAGCTATTCATTATTAGGGAAGTAAACCACGAAGTCCGTACCATTTCTAAATCAAGTAAATCGTCCTGTACCTCAAGAGTCGCCTCTATCATATCCGCGAACTCATGTAAGGTTAGGTTGAATAAAACGTCGGGAGTGAGCTTTAATAAACCGTACCCGTATTTTTTTATCTCGCTCCAACCTAAAGTGACTACTTTTTTCCCTTATCTCCGAACGCTTTAGCGATTGCATCCGTTACCTCTTGTAAATTATCCATATCTACCATATCGCCGATCATTTCGAGAGTAAGATCCTTATCCTCATGAACTAACCCCGCCCATAAAATTGATCGTATGTCAGAAATTTTCGCATTGTCTTGTAGGCTCTGGACGTTAACTCCAATTTCCTCAAGTTTTACAAGAGAATTAAGGTTGAATTTTAATACTCTCTCTTTATCTAAGGTGATTTTGATTTCTCCTCTTTGTTTGTTAGCCATATTGACTTCCCCCTTTAGTTTTTAGTAGTTTTATAATTACGCCTCTATACCTTTAGCCCTATTTAAAGGAGACGCTCCCGCGACTGATAGCGAATATGTCACGCAGTTGTCCTGTGGCATTTCGATAGGGAAGTCTGTTATAAATCCCTCACCGCTTAATGTGTAGCCGTTTGCGTCGTCTGTTGCTCCGACTCTTACCTCCACCTTTACTTTTTTGTTATCCTCGAATGCTGTTTCGATTGCCTCAATTCCTGCGTCTCCAAGAATTACAAAACCGTCAAAGTCGATAGACCATTCTTTAAGACTTGTTACGATTTCAACCCATCCGCCACTCTGTTTGTTAGTAACGTCTATAGTTGACGCTGATCTATTCATAGTTGCACCTGTCTGACCGCCTACTACCATATAAACTCCTGTTGTCGTTTCAACCTTTACAAGTACGTCTACTCCTGCAACTTTATTAGACATTTTCAAATTCCCCCTTATCGTGTGTTTAGCCTATGAGTAACCTTACATTTATTGAAAATAGAGAGCGGTTATTCTCGTCCGTCCCTACATATTGAGGTTCTGACTGCTGCGCCTCTGATAGAACGAGCTGCTTATCTCCTATCATGCTATTAGTGCGTCTATCAAGAAACGTGATTAGGTTTCCCGCTAATCTCTCCGCCTCTTGTGCTTGCAGAGCTCTTACGTAAATCTGTACATAAGCGGAGGATACCGTCCCTCTCGGCGCTGTACCTCCCGTTATCTCCGCGATTATGCAAGTATCGGGAGCGTCCGTAGGAAATTTCAGCGGGTAAACTCTCGCTGCTGTATTTGCTTTTAAGAACCTTACAAAATCCATTAACACGACTTTCCCCTCCTACTTGCCTCTAAATTTGTCCGTTACCTTTTTAATCACTTTGCTCACATGCTCCGTATAGGCTCTATGCTCGCCATCTATAACACGTGTTAAGAATTTGTTACCCACCTTATAGCTCTTGCCCGACATACCTCTGACCGAGCCTTTTTGTAGCGAGCTTTTACCGAGCTTGTACGTTCCCTCGTGCATATATGAGGCGTAATTAAAACCGTTCTCTTTGACGATATACTTTACCGTTCCCGCGTATCTGCCCCCAACTTTTTTAACCTCTTTGTCATAGCTGCCCTGCAAAACCCCTCTATCTATTGGTGCAGCTCCCGAAGAAGTACGAGCAAGGTCGTTTACTACGTCCTGCATAGCGGATTGTAGTGCTCTGTCGAGCTCTGCTAGGAACTGTTTAGAGTTGTCCTTGTGCTTACTCATGCCCTAAACCTCCAATACTGTAAAAAGTACGTTTCCGCCTAAGTCCTCGCGTAGTATAATATTGAGCGGTTTAAGTGCTCGGATATTACCGAGCCTGTCCGTAAATTTAACGGTATCAGAATAGGAGACATTAACTAGCCCCTGTAAAATCACTTTTGCCGAGATGACTATTTCATTACCCTTTGCTCCGCTTATTACTTGATTACGGATTGAGTAGTCAATACGCGCTTTATACTCTATCTCCGTGCCGTTTGATGTGTGCTCTCCCCATTCATCAAGTCCCGAATTACTGATAATAGTTACTAGGTTATTCATAGGGATAAAGCCCATCATTAGCGCCCCCTCCTTATGCCCGTTCTGTTAGTATCTAATAGAGTTAAACCGTAAGAGCCGACTCGTCTTTTGATAAGAGCTCTCGGGTCTTTAGGATTAATTCCTTTTGACTTTAGGATTAAAGGAGCGATTGTCCTTTCGATATCCTCAAGCTGAACCGATATGCCCTCGACACTTAAGGAACTGACTCCCTGCTCGGAGCGTTCTACCATATCGTCTAGTTTTAACATCCAAAGCGCTTGATTTGCGATATCTTCCGTAGGAACCTCGCTAGAGTAATAATCTGAAAGTAATATTTTGAGTAGTCTATCCGCGTTATTAACTGTCTTTATGCGAGTGGCACTGTCCGCGTTATCCCATGCCTCCGAACGAAGAATATTCTCTGTGATATATTGAGAAACGTCGTTTACGTTAATCATTTTTTAGCGCCCCCATTTTAGAGGTTGACTTTTTAGAAGGAGTCTTTTTCGGAGTTTCCTTACCATCTACGTTCCCCCCTGTTATTTCCTCTATTTTATAACCGAGCTCCTCGGCGATCCGCTTACCAAGCACTAAGTCCTCGAAAGTACCCACGCCGTTATAAAACCTTATCCCTGCTCTAAACCCGTTAAAGTTAGGGTTAGAAACCTTTATTTTTATTGCCATCCGTAGACCTCCTCTCCGTTTTGGTTAATAAAAAAGGGACGGGAGAAAAGCTCCCCTCCCTATCTAAAGAGTCTTATTAAGCAGCTACAATACCGTTTAATACTGCTGCTGTTTTAGGATTGAATACCGCCATACCGCAGTACCATTCGATACGTGTTCTTAATACAGGCATAGAGTCGATTTCGCCGAGGTCTCTAACTGAAAGAGAACCATTTTCGAGACCACAAACCGCGTCAAGAACGCCTGTTTTAACCGCATAGATTTTGCCTGCTGGTAAGATTGAGTCGTCAATAACTCTGATTTGAGCTCCTCCGTATCCTGAGACTGGTCTACCGAACGCGTCTTGTCCTTGTTCGATATAATGTTGACTACTCTGTAATAATTTTGTTACTAAACGCCTTGTAGCTTTACCCATGAATAAGAACTCTGCTCCGCCGTCTACTGCGTCGATAAGAGCGTTTAAATCATCAAGAAGTAATTTCCCGCCCGCGTCTTGCACGCTGATTTCTTGAGCTGTTCCTGCAAGTCTAACCTTAAGACCGTCGAACTCATTAGCTTGTCCTTCCAATGAATTATCTCCATTGAAGAATTTATCTGCGTAAGTGTTAGCGACTGCTTTCGCTTTTAATTGCACTTGAATAGCTCTAATGTCGTTTACATTTGAACGAGTTTGAACAATAAATTTATCTACGTCAACGTCTCCACCAAGAATAACGAGCCCCTCTACTTTTTGTTCTGCTGCTCCTGCTCCTGCTGTGTAACCGCTGTTTACTGCTCTAAATTCAACGTTTGGAAGTGCTGTTTCAACGTTGTATTTGTAAGCGTTGCCCTCTATTGTCATAAAAGGAAGAACCTCGATAACCGCGTTTTCTTTAGCCATTGTTTCGATAACGCCAGCTTGTAACATATCTGTTGAATACTTGCTTGCCTCTAATAATGTTAATGACATTTTAAAGTCCCCCTGTTTGGATTAGTTTTTTATTGTTTTTTCTTCGTGGAGTTGAAAGCGAATAATAATTTTTCTTTAGCTGATAGAGCGTTAACGTCGATATTAGGAGCCCCAAAATTCATTGGCTTTCCGATTTCTACTGTTCCAGTAGCTTTCTTAAATAGCCCTTTTGACTCTGCTTTATTAATCCACGCCAATTTCTCCTCCGCCGACATCCCATCGGGTATTAACTCCTTGAACTCGTCGGGAACGTCTTTTAATTTATTTTCAATGAGCTCATTAACTACTGTTTCTAGGTGTTTTGCGCGTTCCTCCGCTTGTGTTGACTTTGATTTGTAGCCGTCGATTTCTTTTGAAGTCTCTTTATAGAGCTTCTCAAACTCTCCGAGCTCCTCGGCTTTTTTCTTTTCCGTCTCTTGTTTGACCTTTTCAAACTCGGCTACTTTGTCCGCTAAATCCTTATACTTTTTATTGATTTCATCAAAGCGGGTTTTAGGTATCATAATCTCTTGAACCTTACTTTCGTTTAGTTCTCCGTCTGTTGGCGTTCCGTCACCCGCAGCCTTTAAATCAACGCTTGGACTCATTTCCTCCGCCATTTCGTACATGAATGTATTAAAAGTCTCGTTCATTGAATGTCCTCCTTGTTCGTTTTTTACGAGCTACGCCTCGCAGGATTTAAAAAACCTATAGATTGGTGGTCTATAGGTCTCCCATATATAAGGTCGTAAACTATCCCCGTAATACAAGTTGGAGTATAAAAAACTTTAGAAAATAAAAAAATCCCAAGCCTTTACGCTCGGGATAATTCGTTTTTTAGTTTCAAATTTTTCTTTAAAGTATTTACCTACTCAAGATCTAATACAGGTAATTCCCACATACAGCTAAACGGCCACGTTTCAAAATCTGAACTCTCTATATAGTACATGCAGTCGATACAATTTCCATCACACATAAAATACCATGCCTCCTTTTTTTGGAAGTATGGCCTAGAGTATTAATTTCTATTCTCAAAATAGCCTCTAGCCTGTTCATCTTTTTCTCGTACAGATTTAGGCAAGAACTCAACGTCTCTAAATGAGTGCACGATATGCCTACAATTAGGATGGAATATCTCGCCTGTAGCTTTTACTTGTTCGTAAGTCGGGTATCCTTTAGTCCCACCATTAAGCGAGATAATCATACCCTCGTACTTTCCGCATGAGTCGTCAGCGTTATGCGTTGATATTATCGCTAGGTCGTAACCGCTCTCTTGTGCTTCATATCGCAAACCCTCTGTATGTGCTTGAACGAGTTTAGTACGAACTACCATATCACTATAATTGGAGAGCTGCCACTTACGCCCCGCCTTATCTATGATACCAACAAAGCCCTGTTCTTTAAGAGATTTCGAGAGCCCTTTCGAGGATAGCTCTGCCTCAATTATTTTTCCTATAGTCCTGCGACCATCCTCTCTTAATGCGCCGTACTGGATGGACTTTCCGACTGTATCTCTTACGAGCTTTTTTAAATGCCTTGAGGTATTTTGCGTTGCAAAAAGGAGGTCGTCGTAAGTATCTGATATTAGAGCCTCAATCTTGTTTACTTTAAAAGATGAGGAGGCAATATTTTTAACCGCCTCACTTAAACTTGCATAAGCTCCGATACTCGCTAGGTGGTACGCCTGTCCATTTATAAAGGAGTCGGTTAAGCTCTCCTTAATATCTCCCTGTATCATTTTCTCAAGCTCTCCTAGTCTAGCCTCTATCCTACGGAGTATATAAATCTCCTCCTTTATAGAAGGGTTGTTGGGGTCTAATATAAGCGCCGATATGAGGTAATTATATAAATCTTTATAGCCCACTCTAAAATGCTCTAGGATTTTATTTACGTCTCTTTTATAGTTTGGTTCGGGGATCAATCTCATATTAGCCATTTATAACCCTCCTTACATTTTCATATTGTCAAGGATTTCTCCCATTCTTTTGAACTTTTCATCTGTCGGATCTTGTGCTGCTGCCTCTGCTGCGATTGTCTCTCCCTGTTCCGCTACGTCGGCGGTAATCTCCTCATTAAAGATTGACGGGTCTGCAAACATTCCCGCTGCCTCCTGCTCCTCTTTAATACGCTCGATTTCATTATCGGCTTGCTCCTCTGTGAGCCCGTCCATAATCATAAGAGCTGTCTTTTGACTCATAGTCTGCGAGCCTTTTGTTCTAATCGCCATAATATTAGCTGTCTCTAGCTCGTCTTTTGGGAGTCCGTCGCCAAAGCGTAGGACAGGGATAGTTATTTCATAATCGGAACGACCGCCTACATTATGCTCTAATAGTTGCGCCACAATAAAGACCTGCTTAAGAGCTTTTTCGTAATACTGTCTTTTTCTATTGATTTTAGAAAGTAAGCTGTTCATTCTCCACTTTATAGCAAGCCCCGAGGAGCCACTTGTTCCGCTGTCCCCCTTACCGAGTGCCACTGTGGGGATTTCCGCCATCATAAAAAGCAGCTCTACTAATTTATCAAGTTCTGTAAATGCCTCCTGTAATTGTCCATTCCATGTTATATACTCAGGCATTACGTCATCCTTACCCATAATCTCAAATACTTTATTAACTGCTACTCTAAAAGTAGGATTTCCATCCTCGTCAGAACCTAATAACCCACTAGGAACGGCGAGAGCAGGATCGCTATGCTTATCTAATATCTGTGATATCTGACTGATACGGTTATTGATTTCATCAAATATTGACTTATGCTCTGAAAGATCGTCTACCCCTTGCCAAGAGTCATCTAGTGAATAGTTTGGAACATGCACAATTAAAGGCATTGGAACGCCTGTTAAAACCGTAGTAAAAGACCCCTCTACAATTCCCGTAATAGTGAAAGAATCTACGTTACCCTGTGTGTCTGTGGAGATTGGCCTTATAGTATAGCGACCGTATTCGATATGCCCTGAGTAGTGGCTTTCAACGTCTAACACATATTTACCCCTATCAACTTGAATAGGTACGGCGATATGAAAAGCCTCTATCTTATTCGCGTCGTAAAGGTTAGGCTCGGGATAAACGTATTCAGCGTTTTGGTTTTCAATAATCGCCCTAAATGGGTCTAGCTCTTCGGGTAGCGCTCCGCCGTAATTTTGCCCCCAACGTATTTTATAAAACGCGTCTCCTCTGTAGGCGTTAGATAGTGAGCTCTCATAGTTTGTGATATTGAGGTCGTTATCTTTTACGATCCTATCTATCGCTTTTTGCTCGGGTGAGTCGTCTCTTTTACCCGCTGATACTTGCGCCGACTCTCCATAAAGGAAGTCAGCTGACTTTTTGCAGATAATTGATGGTAAATTGATAGAGACATATAAAAGATCTGACTCTTTACCCTGTACCTGCTTGTAAATCTCATGGTGCTTGCCAAGGAATAGCTTTTTATTCTCTTTATATCTCGCTACCCTGTCGCTATGTCCGTCCTGTGTAGGCGGGAAAAATTCACCTAGTTGGAAATATTTACTCATAGATTACCCTCCTACATTCCATGTGGTTTTTTATAAAACACTCTGCGATTATTAGCTCCCGCAAGCTCTACAACCGAGGCCAACGCATCGGGTAAGTCGTCGTGATCGTGTGCGGGGAATTGCTCTAGCATTTCTCGCATTAAGCGCTGACTGTATTTAAGCCTTAAAACTCCGTTCTCGAATAAAGGTTCTAGCTGCTCAATACGCACCTCTTTTTTACCTTTTGGGTTGACTGCTTTAACTCTTGAGTGATAGATACCTCGTTTTGTGAGTTTGTCTCGTAGCTGACGAAACATATCGTATTGCGCCTGTACGGTCTCAACTCCTACTGTCCTCGGTTTGTACTGAGTAACCTTTTCTACTGCTACCTCTAGCGCCTCGTGCATTGGACACTTTTTCGCCCAAGCGTCAAGGACATATATAATCCCCGTTCTCTTATCACGCCCTATCGTGACAATCGCGTTATAGTCTGAGCGGTTATTCTTACCGATTGCAATATCCCAAAAAGTATAGATATCAAGAGGTAAAAGTCTGTTAAATTGGTCATAAAGGTCTTTATCATCAAAGAATGAAAAGAACGACGGTTTAAATATTGCATTCTCGTCATCTATAGGCTTGTTAAGAAACTCGGAACCAAAGGCGCGAGTACCGATATTAACTTTTTCCATTATTAATTTATAGTAAGGGAATCTACTCTCCCAAAGCGTCCGCACTCCCTTGTCCATCTGCTCTTTATGCTCGTCATAAAAAGCGATAGCCTCCTCCATTCGTCCGCTGTTCTCCTGCTCCCTGTATATCTCCTCGAACCTCTGCCAAAGCTCCTCATTATCGGGCTCTTGCACAATAGCCGAGTGAATACGCCCCTCAAAATCTGCTCTTGATAGAACCCCTGGAAGTAGCCCTTGACCGTGTACGAGCGTTCCCATGTAAATGATTGCAGTACGGCTCGGATCTCCAATCGGGATAATAACGGAGTTGAACCAATGGAGGTTTTTATCTCGGAGCTCTTTGGTGTTTGTGTTCTTTGAACTCTCAAGGTCGTCAAGGATAATTAAATCAGGTCTAAAAGCTCCATGACGCGCGCCTCGTAGTTGCTTACCGATAGAGGCTCCCTGTACTCTTGTATTGGTTAGGGTAACGAACCCCTCTTGATTGTCTTTTAAATTCTCCCTTTTATTTGAGGAGAGAAAGTCGCCGAAATCCTTGCGCAGCTTTATATTAAACTTAAGTTGGTCTGATACCCACTCTACGAACTTGCGAGACATAGACTCCGTTTCTGAAACGATAAGAATATATTTTCGGAGCTTAAAAATGATTTGGTGTACTGGAAAGACGTTTGATAAATATGCCGATTTTGCATGACCTCTAGGTACCGACCATGCGATACGTTTAGTCGGCTCTTCTGTAGAAAGAATGTTCAAGATACTACATAGCTCGCCGTGAAACTCGGGCGCGTCGCTTAGATGTGTTCCTATGGGAATGAGGTTATTTTCGTTTTCAGGATTACGCTCATCTGAAAAGTATTCATAAGTGAAGAATAAAACGTCGTATTCGGAGCGCTTGATTCTGTACTGTTTTGTATAGGCTCTAATACCGTCCATAGCGTGAGTCTTTTCCTCGGGGGTTGCTGCCTCTTTGTACTTCTCTTTAAGACGCTTGATAATGCACTCCAGCTTTTCTATATCTGCCTTGTCCTGCTGTAGGTTTTTAAAATCTACACTCACAGTTTACCTCCCATCTATAACCTAAAATAAAAGGTAGTCCGAACTACCTATATACAAGTTAGAAAAGCGACTCTAAATACAAGCGATTGCGCCAAAATAGAACCTATGGCTCATAAGTGCGTAGCTTATAGGGAGCGGTAAAAAGCGTAAAAAACCCTCGCAGATTATTCTGCGAGGTTAAGAAATAAGAGTTGATCGAATTTTAAACAAAAAAAGAGAGGCTACAAAGCAACCTCTCTCGTTAATTCACGTCTATTTATTTCTCTATATAATGGAGCCTTTGTTACTCCTGTCTTTCGTGTTATCTCTGATACGGTATATCTACCACTCGCCCAAAGCTCGACAGCTAAGTCCATCCTATCATTATTTACAGGGGGTCTCCCCATCCTAACACCCTTTTGTTTAGCGATGGCTAGTCCCTCTTTTGTACGCTCTACTATAATCTCTCGCTCAAACTGCGCTAGAACCGCCAGCATACCGAACATTAACCGCCCACTCGGGGTTGTTGTATCTATATTTTCCTTAAGACTAATAAGCTGTACTTCACGCTTCTTAAACTCCTCACATACTGCTATTAGTTGAGAGGTAGAACGTGAGAGACGAGTTAACTCTGCTACTACTACGATATCTCCTTGAGAAAGCTCGTTCATCATTTTATTAAATTCAGGGCGATTTGTTTTACCTCCGCTCACTTTTTCAAAATAAATCTTATCAACTTCAAATTTATTAAGTATTTCAGTTTGTCTGCCGAGTTTCTGGTCTATTGTTGACACTCTTGCATATCCTATTTTTGCCATGTTACCATCTCCTATCTCTATACTTAAAGTTGTATTACGTATATAAGTATATAATAATATAAAAGCTCTAAAATTTCAACAAAATTCGTCAAGACTTTAAATTATTACTTCTGCTGTCTTTCAAATATTCTACCTGATACTATTAAAGTGTGTTATAATAAAAAATATTTCAAAATGCGTATAGTTCAAATAAATTAAAATGTTGTGGTAAATAAAACAAGAGTTCTACTAATCAGATAAATAAAATATGTACTAATAAAAGAGGTAAAAATGATGCATAAGAATAAAAAGACAAATAATCTGACGAAATTTATGCTTGTTATAATAGCTGCTATTCTTATATACCTAATAATTATGTGTGGTGTATTGATATTTGTATTAAATTCTTCAAATAGTAGAGAAGAAACAAACATTTCTATAAATGAATCAAAGACTTCTATACCAATAAATAATAAAGATAAAAATATTAGAGGTAATACAACAGGCAACATCCGAAATTCTGGACTAGCTGCTATTCAAGGAGACTGGATTTATTATTCGAATTCTTCTGATGGAGCATCTATATATAAAATCAAGACTGATGGTACTCAAAAAATAAAATTAAATGATGTCCCAAGTACAAACATAAATATAGTTGGTGATTGGGTTTATTATAAAAGCTTTAGTTCATCAACTATAGAAAAAATGAAAATTGATGGTAGTGAAAATACACAATTAAATGTAAAAGTAGACTCATACATAAATGTTGTAGGTGATTGGATTTATTATAATAATTTTGATGATGACCAAACATGTATATATAAAATCAAAACTGATGGTACTCAAAAAACAAAATTAAATAATGAAACCAGCTATGATATTAATATAGTAGATGATTGGATTTATTATTCATCTGCTTCTGATGGCGATTCCTTATATAAAATCAAGACTGATGGTACTCAAAGAAAAAAATTAAATAATTCCAAAAACCTAGGTATTGTTGTATACAACGATTGGATTTATTATGCAAATTATTCTGACTGGGGAACCATATATAAAATTAGAATAGACGGTACTGATGAAACGCCCTTAAATACGCAGCTAAATACAGAAGCAAGTGCATACTTAAATGTTTCAGATGATTGGATTTATTATCAAAATCCTAATGATAACTTTTCCGTTTATAAAATAAAAATAGATGGTAGTGAGAATACAAAATTAAATAATACATATAGTGAGTCTATAAATATAGTAGGTGATTGGATTTATTATAGAGATGAAAAAACTCTTTATAAGATGAAAATTGATGGAAGTGAAATCAGTAATGTCGATTAATAGTATTAGTCTCATTTAAAGAGAGTGTAAAATAATCTTTTTAAATTGCTTTCTATAATAATTAATTGTGTGGCAGAAAGGCAACAGTATGGCGTTTCTGACTTAGCTACAATATAGTATGCATAAAAGCACATGTCAAAGCCCCTCTCATCAGAGGTTGCCCTTGACATGTGCTTTTATGCATACTAAAGAAGAAGCCTTCCCTCAAACATAATACTAAGTTCTCCGTATAATTCTGCTCCAGTTATAAAGTAAATTTTTTAGGCTCTCCCTAAATTCTTTGAATATCTTTCGTATGATTATCAGCTATATTCGTACTCTATCAATTAAACGTTGTAATAAATAATATTGCCCGGAAGTTTAATATTGGGAATCCAAATCTTCTTACCATCCCAGCCTTTGTTTCCTGTTACTTTATACATAGTCAACACTACCTCATTAGGATAAGTATCACCAAGTTTTCTATCGTTTGGTGATAATAGAGTTCCCGTTCCTTTTGCTATGTCCCTATTTCTGCGGACGATTAACCTGCCTTGAGCTAAAGGATTTTCAGCAATGAATGTATTTATAAACCCTACAAAAGCCGAAATACTCCAATCATCCATCTCAGAACTGGTTTGTTCTAATAACCGCATAATAAGCTTTAAGCTTACTAAATATGATTCTTCAGAAAATGCCACTAACAACTGATCAAGCAAATCTACATCTTTATTGATAGGATAAAAAGGAAAATAGTTTACACCTCCTGAAAATACGTCAACTGATTTTTTATCAAGTACGTTTTTTCGTGTTGGCTTTAATCCTGTAGGATAATAAATCTTGATATCACAATTTTTGCTTTGTTTTTTAATCTGAGCTATTATACTATTGTTTGTTGTATTAATATCCGAAAATAGTTTATAAAGTATCGGAGGCATAAACACACGCATTAAAGCATGGTCTCTGTCATAACCAAACATACGGGCGTGCTGCCACATTGTATCAGCTTGAGGATTTTTTGCAACTCTGCAGTAATAAATTGTCTGCAGTTGTGGGAACGTGACCCCCCTCCCTAGACTGTTTCCTCCAATTATAATATTTATATCATTTTCATATTTAACATTTTCATCGTAAGGAGTAAATGAATTAATTACTAAAACCTTCACCATATCATTTTCAAGCTGATTACATATGAAAGCAAATATATTGTTAAAAGGTTGAATATTTGTCTTTGTTGCTTTAAGATTTTCATACACAAGTCTAAAAGCATCAGCTGTTTCTGGTTCCTCATATGTTATAGAAATTTCATTAAGATAATCCCCAATTTTTTCAGCAAACTTACTATGCTGATCAGTACGAACACTAGGATGAATTAAAAAATTAGAAACTTTTCCTCCTTCTAAAAAAATGTGCGCAGATGTTATCAAATGCATCATAAGTGCATTTTTTAATCCATTCTCTGGAAATTCATCATCTATTAATAGTTCATCTGCCTCATCATTGTCTGTAAAAATAAGGTATGGAGTTTGTTCATTACCAAAGAAAAAGTTCCCACCCAAGTATCCTTGACCGGGTTCAAAGTAATATGTAAAATACGGTTTCCATCCGCTTTGAGCAGTCTGAAGCAGAATAGCTTGAGGAGTACCCGTGACTTGCATATATATACTACTAGAAGTCGTCCGTTTAATTTCATCCAATAACTTATTTATAGTGCTTCGCTTTTTTTGATTTACCATTGTATTTAAACTGGCAGCGTCTGCTTCATCATCCACAATGAATAAGGGATTACCCGCACAAAAATTAGTTGAAGATATGTTATTTTTCCATTGTTTTAGTATCCTGCCATTTTTCTTTAATACAACAACTACAGGTTTTCGCAAGTTATTATTCACAAAAGATAAGTAATCATTTTCATCGCAAATGCAAAACTCACTTAGATCTTTCTGAGCTCTTCTAAAAGTCTGCTGTTGTAGCAAAATATTATCCGTTGTTAATAATAGAAAAATGCCGAATCCTTCATCAGCTGCAGCACTCATAAGACCAAACATATGACTGGTTTTACCACTTTGAACGTCCCCAACTAAAAGACTAACAACGTGATCTTTAAAAGTAAAATTAGAAACATACTCTGGTATAATATCTTTTACAGTTTTATTTATTGCATCTGCAAGCTGCTGATTACCTCGTTTAACTATTCTATCCAAATAACAGTTTAAATAATTCATTTTGTCACCCCAAAATCCAAATACCATAAGTTAGGTATTGTTGTTTTTGTAAAAGTGAATGTATCACGTCCATATCGTCTCAGAGTTTCCTGTGTTACAGGTTCTCCAACAGATAGTGCCCCTGCATTTTCCAATCTCCCCTTTAGCCATTTTCCCAATATTTTAAGATCACTCTCAGACCGAAAATTTTTACTGTAGTCTCCACTGATTTTACACTTAAATTTCCACCCATCATCTGTAATTACATCAAATAATGCTTCATCTGTCTTACTTTTGGGATAATGCATTTGATCTGTTATAGGCTTTGGTACAATCAACTCAACTTCATACCAATGGCGTGGCTTAACAAGTCCGTTTTTACCAACACGTCCTCGCCCGAAAAATGCATTGAGATTGCTCTGAGGAGATACTTCTGCACCTTTAATTGGAATATTAAAACATATCTCCGTTTGACTTGAAAGACATTGAGCCAATACTTTCGTATCAACTTTTTCAACATGTTCATGATTCTCAAGCAAAGGATTTTCTTTCTTAAATTGATCAATATCTAAAGCTGCAATATTTTCAGTTGACGTACGGTTAAGCTCATGAATAAACTTCTGCATTTGCTGTGCGTAATCTGCATCATCTATTAAAACTGAGGCTTCATATGTCCTGCTGTTACTTTCCACAATACTACTCAAATTGTTTGAACCAATTATACCCGCAAAAGATCCTTTAGCATCTCCATAAGAATACATTTTTCCGTGGAAACGAAAAGGAGTTACCAGTCGAACTTCCCCACATCCATTAGCCATAAGAAAATTGTTGAGGTCAATCGCAGTTTTGTATTCAACCGCTGTAAACTTATCCAGATAATGCATACCAATGGTAAGATTCATTCTTTCAATGTTATTCAATTCAACAGCTTTTTTTAGCTCTATTAGTGCCTCTGATGTTATATAACCAACAGCAATATCTAATTGGCTTGTACGCGGAAGCAGAGAATAAAAAGCATCAGAAAATCTTGACATTTTCGTTCGCATCGGCGGATAGTTTGAGAATAATAGTTCCATACTGACATCTCCTTATACCATTTCTTTTGTAACAAAATCCAAACGTTCTTTCACTGACAGCTTAGATAATTTTTCATAGACTTCGTATAAATCAACTTTTTCATAATCACCAGTAAATAAAGGCTTCAATCTTCTGGCAACTACCCTAACTCCCTCTGGCGGAACTGCATTGCCAATCTGTCTGCGAACTTCTGCAATGCTCCCTATGAATTTAAAATCATCTGGAAAAGATTGAAGACGAGCCCTCTCTCTATTCGTTAAAGGTCTAGGCTCTGGATAGTGATAACCCCATGTACCGCCACCTCCTGCGGCAATTATTGTTTTAGCTGGTTCGTCCAATTTAATTCTTCTATATACATGACTAATCATTCCTTTTACGTAAAGCGGATGATCTTTAGGGATATCTGTAAAATTTCCGCCCTCTGGTATTAACTCCAGCATTCTTTTTGTTTTATCCATACAATTAATGTGCTCATTATTATATTTTACATTTTTAACTCCTTGTAAGGCTTCTCCTGCAGTTACATATGGAAGCGATGTATTGGGTCCATGTGTTGGCTTGGGATGAATAAAATTAAATCCTGTATCTATTCGCACCCCTACAATTAATAATCGTTCCCTGAATTGTGGAACTCCATATTCAGCAAAATTGTATAGATGTGGTTTTACAACATACCCAGGTGCAATACTTTCAAAATCTTTAATAATGGTTTCAATGGCTTTTCTTTTGTTTGCAGTTAAGAGTCCCTTTACGTTTTCGGCAACAAACGCCTTAGGTCGCTTTGCATCAACAAATTCAAGAAAATGTCGATATAATCCTCCTCTTTTACCACTTAAGCCCGGCTGTTTCCAAATTATCGAAAAATCCTGACACGGAAAACCGCCCAATATTATATCACCATCAGGGATAGTCTTGTCGTCGTATGGGTTTATTTCAGTTATATCTCCAAAGCGAATTACATCACCAAAGTGCTCTTTGAATGATGCAACAGCCCATTCTGAAAAGTCATTTGCCCATATAGTATTATAGCCTTCTAAATGAAAGCCCAAGTCCAAACCTCCGCATCCTGAGAAAACGGACACGACGTTCGGCGAATAATTTTGTTTAATTTCGGTTTTCATAGTAATAACTCCTCTTTAGTTCTAGATTAGCCTCGGATTATATTTTAATTGCATTATTAATATAATTAGGCAATTATTATTTATTGCGGACAAGTAGTTCATTAACGTCACAGTCAAATAGGAAACAAATTTTCTCTATCGTATCAAAGTCAATACGAGTAGCCTTGTCATTGTACAGGTTGGAAATAGTATTCCTCGACAAGCCTGTTTTTTCATGAACATCTTTTATTTTATACCGATTTTTTCCCATCAAAGTTGATAGGTTACTCTTTATAGTCAAATCCGTCACCTCGTATATCCTAAATTCAGTTCATTATACTACAAATATTAATCACCGTATACTAGATTTTGTGCATAAAAATTAAAAGCAACTTTATTAATAATTTAATTTCCCCCTTATGCTGTGCGAATCACAAGCATATCTGAAAATTTATAGAAAGCTATTTTCTAGCTAATACCATACTTTTTAACTTCTCATTTATCCTTTTAAAATAATGTTTACAATATAAAAAAAGTTTGGGATATACGTTCTCTCACTAACTGCCTTTTCTGCGACCTATTTGTTCATTGTTCTCATTGTAATCCTTCATAAACTTATGAACCTCCCGCACTTTTCATAAATCATGACTCTTATTTTCTTTCACACAACAGGAATTAGCGCTCACCCAAATGAATACATCCCACAAACCGCACATATCGCTCCAATATATTTGCAGCCTCTGTTCTTATTTACCTTTCATCCGTGTTGCCTTAATTCTTCTGTACGCCTCACTGGATTATACTCATACATGATTACTTTACTCTTCCTGCTGTTTCATCTAAATTATCATTTGAGTATTTAGTACGTTAAATCTCCTAAAAAATTTTTTATTACTTTTGCTCCATACGTACTAACAATTATCAAGATACCCCCAGCTACATATCATTGTTTATCTGTTCCTCTCGCTAAGTTTCGACTAAAAAAATATCTTGTATATTTTTGATTGACTTGCAGTAGGGCGTGAGCCCCCCCTATCCCCCATACTCCCCCTCATAGCTTTATTCGCATCAAAAGATTACCGAGTTTAGATACCCATTTTAGGGACTCTATAGACATTGATTTTGCGTACTAACCTATGGTGTCCCTAATATCACGGTTTTAGGGACGATATGTATAAATAAAAAAAGAGGATACCCATAGTCTTGCGATAACTACGGATACCCTCACTATTCAGTACTGCTTTTAACTTACTAAATATCCTCGCCTAATAAATCGCGGTATTCCTCGTCTAAATCCTCTATAGTCCGCTCTCTAATCTCTACGCTCTCCTCTACTACCTGTTTGAGCTTACCTTGATTCTTGAGGAATAAATCAAGAGCCTTAAGTTTGTCGTGAGTTTTACCATTTACAATAATGCCTCTTATCTGATTATAAGCCTCGGAGATAAAGGCTCTTTGTACTTGCTCTGCTCTCTCCTCCATATGGTCTATAAAATGGTCATTATCTGTACGCCATAGATAAAGCGTCTTTGTATCTACATCTATTTCCTCTGCTATCTGCTCGTAAGTAAGACCATTCACATCACGAGAGACGATTAGCTCCACGGCTTTTCTCTGTCTCATATCGAGCATATCACGGGGATTGACTTTCTTTGGTCTGCCTCGTTTAGCCACTAACAAAACCCCCTCTATGAATTATTTTTCTCGGCATGTACGTCGGGCATTTCGCGGAATTTATCTTAATCACATATCAAGCATTCAGCGAGCCTCAGCGTGGGGGCATGACACTCGAAATGGAGCCGTTTGGAGCTCTCTATAGCTTATCGCTACCTATCGCTTTTTACTCCTAATTTACGGCTATTTATTAACGCCCGATACGTCTTATTTAATGAGTAATTCTACGGCTATATACTACGTATATCTAACGCTTTATTTAACGTCTATTTAACGGTCTGATTTAGCACTTTATTATCGCTATATTACCGTAATATTTAACGTCCTATTTAACGATATCACGCTCTATAGTCGTACAATAATTCCCTAATTAAACGCTCCTACGTACTGCGCTATACTAACGCTATCTAATCGTTATTTAATACGGTATTTACTGTTATTAAATAGATTAGAGTGTTATTATTTATAAGCGTAATAATTACCCTCTTGATTTATCAAAGGGTATATTACGGCTTAACTCTTATATCTAACTAAGATCTTTTATCTTTAATACGTTTATCTAACGTTTTAAGCTCTATCCCTTATCCCTTACACTTATAAGACGCACAAGGGCTTTAAAAGACAAGTATTTTATAGATGTAATTTTAACCATACCCTTAAAGCCTTGATACTGTTAGGTTTTCATAAAACGACTCTACTTGTACCTTTTTCCGAGCAAACCTGTAAATTACTCACCTTTGGTATAAAAATTAGCGTGTAAATTACTCTCCAACGCAGAAATTCCCACAATCCTAAGCCTGTGGGAACATAAATCATACTTTTCTATTTTCACCATAATTTCAACATGTATGGAGATGCTAACAGAAATATATATTAGCCTTTACTTTTGTTTTTAATTGTATCTATTATAATTGGGGCTGCCACCATAACAGCTAAAGTGCCTATCTGTTTGATGATCTTACCAATCACATTACAAACTTTAACATACTTATAATTATTCTCATCTTTTTTTTCTTTATCCACAATGAACGCCTCCTTACAAAATTTCCTCTCCAGTAAACTCCATTTCAATATTTTTAAGAGAATCAAAAGTTCTATATTCTTTTATCGTATCTATAGCATCTTTATATATATTAAAAGTAAAAGCATCTTTTTCGCCAAGCCACTTATTTATTTCTCTTTCAATAAATAAATTATTAATATCTACTTTTATTAGTGTATCCGTTATATCTTTGATATTAATATGTTCTCCTAATAAATCAAAGGCCATTATTTGATAGTAAGTAGCTTCTAAAATTACCTGCATATTTTTTTGCACTATAACTGCGTGAGCATTCATCTTCTCGAAATCCAAAGCTCCTATTAATGAATAAATTAATTTTATAAACTCCGTTTTTGGTACCTCTTGGAATTCACTAAAATACCCAAGTGTTTCATTAATTATTTTTCTTCTTCCTTGGTTCAAGTCGTTGATTGCACTACTTAAAAGTTGTTGTCTTGCATTTTCATTCTTAACTAAAAATGCTTGCTGTATAGTATCTTGAGCCCCTTCAATTATACTAATCCTATCATTATGTTGTCCCTTTAAGATCAATTCAACTTTTTTATCAACTTGCTCTAATTGTTCAGAAAACTCCTGGAGTTTATTTTGCAATAACATATCATTAAATATAGGGTATGTTTCTTTAGGCATGGGAACTAAACGGGCTTGTTTTCTAATCCTTCCTTGTGCATCTTTTAAAGATGGCAAAATTTTACCATCTTTATCTGCCCATAAGGATAATCCCTCTCCAGTAACTTCAAATACAGCTTTATACTCTTGTTTGCTTGTCAATTGTTTCTTCATTTGTTGTATCTGTGGTAGATAAGATACCACCTCGAGAATCCTGCCTCTTCGCTCTTTAAATGTTTGTGTATACCTTTTTTCAATATCTTGAGTATTAATGTTTCTTATAACTGGCTTATAATCTGCTTTTATTACTTGTATTTCTTCATCCACTGTATCTTGCTCCCTAAACTATGTCTATTTGTCTAATAAAAAGAGGCTATAATTGACTCAGATATAATTACAAGAAAATCTCACTTCAAATAAATATATATCCCTTAAATATATGTCTATTTAAAATATTGATTGTACTTTTTCTGTATATATTCAAAGCCCTGCATTTTATCTTCCATTCGATAAGATAATTTTTCTCTTAAAAAGTTATATTTCATTTTGTTAGCTAATATTAAATCGCTCCATCTCAAAACACTTATTACTATATTTCCATCTTTTGATTCGTAATAATCACCTTGGTTTTTTTGGTTAGATTCTTGCAATTTGAAGCTAATGAATTCATCATAGTCTTTTGCTATTAAGATAAACCTCCATTTCGTTTTTTCTTTTGGAAACAACTTGTTTCCTGCGATTTTATAAGCATAATCCTCAATCTGATCTAACTCTACTTTTGAAAGTGTACATGAAGGTCGTTTTAACTCTATAACCAAGTTTTCTACTGTTTCTTCACGATTGGGATACTGTTGCCATAAACAAATGTCAGGAATACGAGTTAAATCTTCAATTGCTTCCTTTGGAATATCTGGAATCAAATCCTCTCTCCCTAACGCCTTTATATATTCTTTTAAAACATTTTTAAGGGAAACATCATCAACGCCGTAGGTATACTTTTCTCCAAAAACCCATAACTCATTTAACAATATTTTATGAAATTGAGTACGTTCTTTAATCGGCTTGCTTATACTCTTGTCATATACCATATTCTCTAATCCATTTAAAAATAATAATCTGTCAGATATTACTTTGGATGTATTAATTATAGCCGGTAAGGTTGTAAAACTTAATAACTCAACTAATTCATCTTGTTGTTCCTTTGATAAAGAAAATACTTCTGTTAAAATTTTAGTGACATTATCAGGACTACTTTTTAGAGCTTCTTTTATAAGCCTATAAGTTAATTTTTTTGACTCTTTATTAGCACTTTTTATTTTAGGTGAGTACCTATTTATTTCTACAGCCAAAATATCAAAAATTTGCCTTTCTACTTTATCTATTTGGTCTTTCGGTTCACCCTCATAAGGATAGACTTGCTCGTTTTTTAAAACCTTAATTTGCTCAGTTGCTGTACGCGAAATTTCTTCTCTCATATATTCATTTATAAGTTCATTTACTTTTTCTATAATTTCTCCATATCCGGGATTTAAAAGGGTTAGTGTATTACTCTTATGCAATTCATCAAAATACGCAGACATTATATAGGTAGAAATAGGGATAGCTTTAGAACAATTTAACGGCATTTCATCATAGACTACTCCACTTTCTCCGCATATATAAAGCTTTCGTTCAAAGGAAGAGTTCCATTGTATAATAAGTGCTTTACAATAGTACTTTTTTTGCATGTAATCATATTCAATAATCTTTTCTTGCTTTTTCTCAATGTGATCATCTGGATTCAATATATTTTGATTATAATTTATAACCAGCTCCTTATAAGCTAATAAATAAGGAGCAAATGTTGCAAGTAGATCTTGTTTTATCTCTTCTTCTTTTAATAAAACATTCGCTTTCTTTGCATCTACATTTTCGATTCTAACAATTACTCCTGTTTCAGCTGAACTACTTTTAGCAGCAGTGGTTAAATCAAATTTCTTTAAATCATTAGAGCCACATAAGATATCAAATTCTAATATCTCACCATTTGATGTATATTTACTATGCCATGTTATCTTATCTCCCAACGAAAAACCTTTATATCTACCTTGACCTAATTTACCGTGATAGATTCTCCCTTTAGGACTTGTTTGTGCATATGATTTTTGTGATTTTCCCAGGTTCCCAAATAAATTTTCAACATTATCATAGTCAATTCCATGACCGTTATCTTCAACCCAAATACGTTCTATTGAATCTAACTCATTCACATCATATTTAATATTTATTTTGCTTGCATCTGCATCACAAGAGTTCCACACTAACTCCTTTAAAGCTTTCTTTGGGGCTTCTTGTGCGATTCTTGAAACAAGTTCTGGCGTTAGTTTAACTTCTATGCTCTTTCCCATCCTCTCACCCCTAACAGTTAAAAAATTAGGGCATAATAATATTATTATACCCTCTATCTATTTATTTAATTCTAATACATTTGAATATTCCATGCAATTATTTTTATCTTTATATTTCATTATTACCTCGTTTTAAAATTCAATAAAGGCATTTTTTCTAATAATTTCTACCTTATCACTAATACATTAAATATTTTAATATAAAAAACTCTAGCAATTTATTTTTTAATGTATTTACGTACAAACTTGATTATTTCAATAATCTAATACTCTCCTACCCATAGATCTGCTCAAATATAGCACACTATAACTTAATATTTAAATTTTATTTTCATGTAACAATTAACCTCTCCTTTTACTAAATCCTTGTGTGATTAAATATATAATTTAGAGGGGACGTTGAAATGATCAAATATGAGTTTAAGAATAATAAATTAATACACATTGCAAATATCAGTTATGAGAACGCAGACGAATTAATAACAGAATTACTACTATTAAAAATGCTGAAAACTAAAGAATTAATTACTCAAAGCGAATATGATAAAACTATAACTTTACTGAAAAGAGAAAAAACACTTAACATAAAAATAAATTGACTCTCGTTATATGTATTAGTAAAATAATGGTATAGGACACAAACTGAAGCTAGAAAGGACTAGAATTATGAACGTAGTATATTATGCAAGGGTATCCACGGAAGAAGAAGGGCAGCTTAATGCACTCAAAGCACAGATAGAAATGATTGAAGAACACATCGACTCACAGCCTGATTGGTATTTAGTAGATCGTTACGTAGACGAGGGCAAAAGCGCCACTACGACCAAAGGCCGATTTGAGTATAATAGATTATATGAGGATTTATCAACTGATAAATTCGATATAGTTATCATTAAAGATGAAACAAGATTAAATCGAAATCCTCTAAACTGGTATCAATTTATTGATAGACTTGTAACAAATGAGAAAAAATTATTCTTCTTAAGTGATAAGACCTTCTATAAGTCTGATAACGAATTACTCATGGGAATGAAAGCAATAGTGGCGAGACAATACTCTAGAGATCTATCCGTTAAGATTAATAATTCGCAAAAACAGCGTATGAAAAAAGGTCGGGTAATAACTAATGGACGAATGTGGGGATATGATCAAATTGATGGGCAGTTAGTTATAAACGAAAAAGAGGCTGAAATTGTTAGGTACGTTTTCCAGCGTTGCGTTGACGGTTTAGGTACTAGAAAAATTATACAAGAATTAGAGGCAAAAGGCATAAAGAACTTAAATGGTAATATGTTCTCCGCCACTACCTTAAAGAGAATGATAAAGAACGAGAAATATAAAGGTGTACTTGTTTGTGGCAAAAGGCATAAAGATTTTGATACAAAAAAAGTGTCCACTGTCCCCGAAAGTGAATGGGTTATCCATGATGAAGGTGTTCCTGCTATTATATCAGAAGAATTATGGCAGCAAGCAAATAACGCACATGCTAGCCGTAGAGCAAAGCATAGCACAACACATGGACATATTACGTCAGAAAAGATAGCGGGCTATTATAGGGGTTCTCATACGTACAGTGGGCTCATTGAATGTGGCAAGTGTGGACGTTCGTATTGGCATCAGATATATTCCACAAGTAAACGTGAGGCATGGCAGTGTAGCGGATATCGTACATTCGGTAAAAATTCGGAGTTTGGCTGCGATAATCCTCATGTTTTTGATGAAACTCTTGATAATATAGTTAAAGAAGCTATAATCTTCTTTCTAAAAAATAAAGAGACAAATATTCAAAAAGTTATTGCCCTCTTAAATCAGACCTTAGAAAATGATAATTTTGACAATGACATAAGTAGATTAAACCGTGAATATATTAAAATAGATGCTAAAAAAGATAAGCTAATTGATTTATTTTCAGAAGGATTACTAAGCAAAGAAGAATTTAGAAGAAAAAAAGAAAGTTTGGATAATGAATCCCTTTCAATTACAAACCTTATAGCGGAGTATGAAAATAAGAATAAAAATTTAAAGGATAAAAAGCAGCGGCTTTTAAAGATCCAAAATTTAGCTCAAATACAGATAAGAAATAAAGATGAAATTACTGATGAAATGATTAAGGATTCAGTAAACAAAATAATCGTTCATAACAATGAGGAGATTACCGTAATTTTAAACGGTAATTTCCAAATTCAATCACAAAAAATAATCAATGATAAGTATACATATGCAGACGTGGCCACTACTAGATAGAATAGATGTTCATCTCGAAACCCACTGTCCTACAGTAAATGACTTAGATAATACACAAGCTTTATCATCAGAAGAATTATACAATAAGGTAATAACCGCTATTGCTATTCAAAAAGAAAGGTATTATGGTACTGATATACACGCTAATAGTCAAATTCCTTCAAATAAGCTTCCTAAATATTGCATGATGACTCACGATGCCCGCGATTTACTTAACAGCTGGTTTGCAAGTTCATCGTCTAGTGTGCGTGCATACGATAAAATTTTAAGGTTAGCTCTTACCATTTCTGATTTAGCAGAGTGTTCACAAATAGATGTTCCACATATTTCAGAAGCAATTCAATACCGTTTATTAGATAGAAAATTCTGGGCATAAAAAAACTATATTAAATGAGCTCTGCATTTAATATAGTTTTATCTTTTTAACTTTCTTATATCTTCAAGTTCAGTAATAAATTCCTCTATGCTTGTAAATTGCTTATAGACTGAAGCAAAACGGATGTAAGAAACCTCATCTAATGCTTTTAACTTTTCCATGGTCATTTCTCCAAGAATTGTAGAAGAAATTTCTTTAGTTTCCATTCCTGCTATTTGATTTTCCATTTCATCCACTAACAATTCTATTTGCTGCAAACTTATACTTCTCTTATTACATGATCTTAATATTCCTTTTAATAGTTTTTCCCTATCAAATGGTTCACGCGTAAGATTTTTTTTGACTATCATGATAGGAATAGTCTCAATCTTTTCATATGTAGTAAATCTCCTGTCACATTTTTCACACTGTCTTCTTCTTCTTATAGATTCACTGTCATTTACGGGTCTGGAATTAAGTACTTTTGAGTCACTCTCCCCACAGTAAGGGCATTTCATGGATAATATCCTCCTAGTTTTTATATACTAAAAGATATCATATATTTAAAAGGAAAGTCAATACTCACTCTCTTTTAAATATTCATCTGTATCAATTTCTATTAGTATAATATCTTCCCCTATTTTTTTAATCTTTTCCCATGGTATGGCATACTCTAGGTTCTTTCCAAAAATCCCCATAATTTTACTGGGACCTGGTACGATAACTTTATTTATTTTTCCTTCTTTTAAGTCTAGTTCAACATCACAAATGTACCCTAACCTTGAACCGTCCACCGTATTGATAATTTCCTTGTGTTTCATATCTGCAATTCTCATCATCACTAAATACCCCCCATAAAAATAATCTCTATATATACTTTTTCATATGTTTTAATGCTGTTTTTTCAAGTCTTGATACCTGTGCTTGAGAAATACCTATTTCATTAGCTACTTCCATCTGTGTTTTACCCGAAAAAAACCTTAACATGAGTATTTGCTTTTCTCTGTCATTTAATCTCTTCATCGCTTCTTTTAATGCAATATTCTCAAGCCAAATATCATCCTGACTTTTTTCATCACTGACTTGATCCATAATATAAAGTGTATCACTTTCATCGTGATAGACTGGCTCAAATAATGATATAGGATCTTGAATTGCATCTAAAGCAAACACAATGTCTTCTTTTTTAATCCCCAGTTGTTCTGCAATTTCCTGAATACTTGGTTCTTTTGAATTTTTTTTAATCAGCTGCTCTTTTGCTTGAAGTGCTTTGTATGCTGTATCCCGCAAAGACCTGCTTACTCTAATAGAATTATTATCTCTTAGATAGCGTCTTATTTCTCCAATAATCATAGGAACTGCATAGGTTGAAAATTTTACATTTTGTGTCACATCAAAGTTATCAATTGCTTTAATAAGCCCAATGCATCCAACTTGAAATAAATCATCAACATGTTCACCTCGATTATTAAACCTCTGAATAACGCTAAGTACTAACCTTAAGTTTCCTCTAATATACTCTTCTCTTGCAGCATTGTCGCCACTTTGTATTAATTTGAATAAGATTTCTTTCTGTTCAGCGGTTAATATCGGTAACTTCGCAGTATTTACACCGCAAATCTCAACTTTATTTATAGCCATCTCACATGCCTCCTAGTTATACTACTCCAGCATAGGTTAAGTCTATAGATAATATTTTCCATAATCCATTTATTTATTCAGATCATTAACTCATTCTATTAATTTCCTTTTTTAATCTCAATATAATCTTTTTTTCTAATCTTGAAATATAGGATTGTGAAATACCCAATAAGTCTGCTACTTCTTTTTGTGTTTTTTCTTTTCCCTGGGCGCTAAATCCAAATCTTAATTCTACTATTTCTCTTTCTCTATCAGATAATTTGAGGAGAGCCTGCTGCAGTAAACTTTTATCTACTTCTTCTTCAATATTTCTATAAATAATATCTGGCTCTGTCCCTAATATATCCGAGAGTAACAGTTCATTTCCATCCCAATCTACATTAAGCGGTTCATCAATTGAAACCTCTGTTTTGAGTTTATTTGTTCTTCTTAGAAACATAAGAATTTCATTTTCTATACATCTTGAAGCATATGTAGCAAGTTTTATCTTTTTGCTGGGTTTAAATGTATTAATTGATTTAATCAGACCTATAGTTCCAATAGATATCAAATCTTCCATGTGAATACCTGTATTCTCAAATTTCCTTGCAATATATACAACCAGCCTCAAGTTTCTTTCTATTAATACTGTTTTAATTTGCTTAACTTCCTCTTCATACTCTTCTAACTCTGATAACTGCAAAATAAGTTCTTCTTCTTCTTCTCTCGATAAAGGAGGCGGAAGAACTTCGTTTCCTCCAATATAATGTATAGCTCTAGGATATTTACATATGAGTTTATATATAAACATTCTTATCTTTCTTTTAAATTCCCTTATCCACAATTCCACTCTTTTCATCTATTTTCCCCCTAATTCAATATAAAATCTGGATGAAGCAATGCATGATATGACTTATCATAAAATATATTATTGAATGTTATACCAATAATATATTTCTCAGCAATCTTTTCAAAATTATCTCTATAGATATTAATCTGATCAGCTTCTATTCCCAAAAGCACTCCTAACTTACATCCAACGCTATTAAAAGGAATGATGTAAGATGGTTTAAAATCCTCTCTGCTTATGAGCTCTAGAACATTATTTTTATATTTATCAAGCAAGAGTCTCTGGTCATTTGTAAATAAATCTTTCAAAGCATCATAGCTTACAATTATAACAGGCCTATGTCCTATCGGAGTATAGAGACAATTACCAGTATCCAGAATGGATTTAATACAAACCGCTTTATCTCTGTAGGTAATTTTCACCTCATATTCAAATAGTGGTAAAATAAATCTTTTTCTAATCTTATAAAAGGTTAGATAGAAAATACCCCCTATACTTAATCCAATTGTTAAAAGCCAGCCGATGCTCATACTGCTTATATCAGCATTATACCCTGTTATATACCATAAACTAAATGTTGATCCTCCAATAATAAATGCAACAACAGCGGATACCAAATAAATCTTTAAAAATTCCTTAATATGTATAGGCTTATAGATATAGAGTATAGGCAGTACGGGAGTAAATAGGGCATACAGTATATAAGATATCCTTTGAAGTGCAGGAATATATAAGAGTAAACAGTAGATTATTGCAGCTAGTACACTCCCGTATATTATTCTATGAATACCTATAGCCCTATTTAATAACATTGTTGCTATATAAAAAATGATTATATCCATCACCAAATTAATTAAAAATAGGATATCTATATAGACTACATACACACTATCACCTCTAGCTATGTCTTCATTTGGTTGAATAATTACATTCTAAATGAATTAATTTACAAATTTTGTAAAAACAGTAGAGTAGGATAAAAAAAAGATACGACAATATCGTATCTTTTTTTTATCTTATATAATTCAATTTTATCTACTTCTTCTTAGAAATTGTGGTATCTCCACTTGAATATCTTTTATTGGAACAAATTTTTCTTCTCTTGGACTAGTGATTGCCTTCTGTGACTTCATCTGAGGCTCAACTTTTTGTTTTTGTATAGGCTGAAAAGTATTTATGCTAACGTCATCATTCTGGAAATCTGTAGCGATTACTGTAATAATAATCTCATCCCCTAAAGCATCATTGATTGATGTTCCAAAAATGATTTCTGCGTCTGGATCTACGGCTTCTCTTATCAAGCTCATCCCTACATTTGCTTCCATAAGTCCAAGTGTTTCACCGCCACACATATTGACTAAAACACATCTTGCCCCATCTATGCTTGTATCTAACAGCGGACTGCTAATAGCATATTTAACAGCTTCCTCTGCACGATTTTCACCTGTTGCCTTACCAATTCCCATGTGGGCTACACCTTTGCTGTTCATGATTGTTCTTACATCTGCAAAGTCCAGATTAATAATACCCGGATTGGATATCAGATCAGTGATGCCCTGAACACCCTGCTGAAGAATATCATCAGCTTTTGTAAATGCATCGACCATAGTTGTTTTTTTATCTATTACTTGTAATATTTTATCATTTGGTATAACAACTAACGTATCTACACTTTGTTTTAATTCTGCTATACCTTTTTCAGCATTAATCATTCTTTTTCTGCCTTCAAAACTAAACGGTTTAGTTACTACCCCTACTGTAAGAATACCTTGATCCTTAGCTATACTTGCAATAACTGGTGCCGCACCAGTCCCAGTACCACCGCCCATTCCGGCTGTAATAAATAACATATCAGCGCCTTTAATAGCCTGTATGATTTCTTCTCTGCTTTCTTCTGCTGATTTAGTACCTATTTCAGGATTAGCTCCTGCTCCTAATCCTCTTGTAATCTTTTCACCGATTTGTATCTTAGTTGGTGCCCCCGATCTTGCTAAGGCCTGATGATCAGTATTTACTGTAATAAATTCAACTCCGCCAAGTCCTTTTTCAATCATTCTATCAACAGCATTATTGCCCCCACCGCCAACTCCAATGACTTTAATTTGAGCACCTTGTAATTCATTTTCCCATATTTCAAGCAAAATAGATTCCCCCTCCAACAGAAGTATATAATAGTTTTAATATATAATCTTATCAATGATTTTTTATGTAATAGGACTTAATGTTGCTTGTCCATTTTTTATATTGGATAGATCTAAAACTCCCATATCATATGCCTCATGTGTCTCAATAAGCCACTGGAGTTTTTTGTCAAAATCCCCTATATTCCCAATTATAACATCTAAGTTATCAACATACAAGTGAATTTGTTCAAGGTCATAGACGTCTAGTCCCTTAACTTTTTCATGGTATTTATGTTTACGAAGAGCTTCTATCAATTCTATGCTGCACAATAGATTGTCCTCATTTTCAACAGGCAAAGTTTCCTGTACCTTAAATTCGTCAAAATCTAACCCTTGTATGACCGGTAAACGAGTATGCATGTCTGTTGTTTGTTCTATAACTCGTCCCTCATCATCTATACAAAGATATGTCCCCATAAAAGGAACATATCCTAAAGGTTTTCTTTCAGATAATTTAATAATAACTTTTCCTGGAAAGTAATATTTGATCACTGCATTCTTTATATAAGGAAGCTTTAAAAGATTTGATTTCGCTTCCTTAAGAGACAGGCTTAGAATATTGTTATTTTTTATCATGGATACTTGCACTATTTCTTCATCACTGTACCAATCATTATCTCTTACTTCAACGTCTGTCACATTCCAAATAGGAAGTGCTAAGATCACAATCATAAATATAACAAACAAACTGATAATATAAATCTTTTTCTTTAGTGGCTTATGATTATATTCCTTCAAATATAATTACTCCCTCTCTTGTATGGATGCTCCAATGCTTCTTAAATCTAAAGCAATATCTTGATAGCCCCGCTTTATATGCTCAATATCTTCTACAACTGTAGTTCCTCGTGCTGCTAAACCAGCTAATACCAGTGCTGCTCCACCTCTGAGATCTTCAGCATAAACTGTTGTTCCCATTAAAAAAGCAGTTGGTTTTATAATAGCGATTCTTCCTTCAACACTTATATTTGCGCCCATTCGAATAAGTTCGTAGGCAGCCTTAAATCTTGCCTCGAATAGATTTTCTTTAATAATACTCATTTCATTGCACGTACATAATAGAGCCATCATCTGAGATTGCATATCTGTCGGATATCCCGGATAAGGTTCTGTTGTAATATTAACTCCTTTAAGTTCTTTAGGAGAGATAAGTGTGATTTGGTTAACATCTTCAACAATAGTACATCCTGCTTCTTCAAGCTTTGATGTAATTGCTCTTAAATGACTTGGGTATACATCTTTTAATGTAACTGTCCCTCTTGTAATAGCTGCAGCAACTAAATAAGTTCCTGCAATAATACGGTCTGGAATAACTTTATAGGAAACAGAATGTAACCTTTTAACCCCTTGAATATAGATTGTTTCTGTTCCTGCTCCAGATATTTTGGCCCCACAAGCATTTAAATAGTTTTGCAGATCAACTATTTCTGGCTCTCGAGCTGTATTATAAATAATTGTATCGCCTGCTGCTAATGTAGCTGCTAACATAATGTTTTCAGTTGCCCCTACACTTGGAAAATCAAGATTAATTTTTGCGCCTCGAAGGTGTGAACTCTCACAAATAATAAAACCGTGCTCTTCAGTAACTGTTATGCCCATTTTTTTAAAAGCACTCAAATGTAAATCTATTGGCCTTGCACCTAATGGACATCCTCCCGGATAGCTAATTTTAGCTTTTCCGAACTTCCCTATTATAGCTCCTAGCAATATAATAGAAGAGCGCATTTTTCTTACTAGTTGCTCTGAAATGTCATAGCTTTGTATTGTACTAGTATCTATAATTAACGTTTTATTATCCCACTTTATTTTGCAACCCAATTGCTTCAAAATATCTACCATAGTCTCTACATCTACTATCCTTGGACAATTATAAAGGTATGTTGTATTTCCACTCAAAATGGTTGCTGCTATAATTGGCAGAACTGCATTTTTGCTTGCATCTATATGCAATTCACCTTCTAGACGCTTACCTCCATGAATAATGTATTTACTCATTTAGAGCACCTCCTGAAATAGGTAAGCTTCTATAAAACCATTTTATTCTCTGAAGTGGAAATTTGTTACATATTACTTATTAACCTTTTGAATATTAGAAGTCGTAGATATATTTAAAAGAATACCTAGTGTTCCTAATAGAACCGCTAAAGCCGTTCCACCGTAGCTGACTAATGGTAATTGCATACCTGTTGTTGGAATAGTATTGGTGTTTACTGCTACATTAATTAATACCTGTATACCTACCATAGTTGAAATCCCAACGGCCACGAGTGTTCCAAAATAGTCTGCTGCTCTTACCGCAATAACTAATCCTCTAAGAACCAAAATACTGTAGCCTATGAGTAGTAAAACGGCCCCGACAAGTCCTAGTTCTTCACATATAACTGCAAATATAATATCATTATGAGGTTCTGGCAAGAAGCCTTGCTTTTGTATACCCTTTCCTAGTCCAACCCCAAATATTCCGCCCGAACCAACAGCATAAAGAGACTGTATGGGCTGATAACCTTTTCCAATTGGGTCTAGCCATGGATTTTTCCATACTCGTATTCTGTCTAGTCTATACGGTTTGAGTATGTCCTTGACTATAGGGATGCTTAATTCCTGATCTGGCTTGGTTGTCATTGCTAGATAGTAGACTCCGCCAGCTAGGCATACCCCAATAAGTCCAAGAACTAAATAGTACCATGTTTTAGAACTTGTAATAAAAATAATCATAATCCCTATAAAAAAAATAACAATCGCAGAACTTAAGTTTTCTATTGCGACAATTCCTGTTGGCAGAAGCACAATCCCCCATGCTCTTGCTATGTACTTAAACTTATTCATTTCTTTTCTATGTCTAATAATATAAGCAGAAAGCATAATAACAACACCAATTTTAGCTATTTCTGAAGGCTGGAACTGTGTAAATCCTAAATCAATCCATCTTGTAGCCCCATTAACTGTCTGCCCAATAAACATAACGCTAATAGAAAGTATCAGGCTTACAACATACAGAGTACTGGCTAATATCATATTGGATAATATACGATAATTAAACTTAAAAGCTACGCCAAGCATAACAATGATGCCTACTAACCCAATGATGAATTGCTTGATTGCAAAAGATGCCGGGGCACTTCCTTTTACTGTTGCATAGTAAAAACTTGCACTATAAACCATTATAATTCCAAATCCTACAATCATTAGTATAATAGTTAGTAAGATGCCATCAGGTGTATTTTTTGTTATCTTTTTTTTCTTTTTTGTAAGGTTAGTCACTGTTTCTGCTGCCATTGTTTTCACCCTTCCAAACGGTTTGCAATTTCTTTAAATATATCCCCTCTTTGTTCATAACTTTCAAACATATCCCAGCTTGCGCAGGCTGGAGATAAAAGTATACATTCTCCAGGATTACTTTCTTTATAGGCTGTAATAACAGCCTCCTCAATTGTGTCAAAGGTCTTAAAGGCAGTATACCCTTCTTCCTTACATTCTCTAACAATTTGATCTTTTGTTTCTCCAATGATATAGACTTCCTTGACTATACCATGAAATAACTTAATCCAATCTTTAAATTCTGTATGTTTATCCATTCCTCCTGCAATCAGCCTTATTGGTTTTTGAAGCACACTAAGTCCTACAAGTCCAGCAATAGCTGCATCTGTATTTGTCGCCTTGGAATCATTAAAAAAATCTACCCCATTTTTCGTTGTAACATATTCTGTTCTATGCTCCACACCCTTAAATGTTATTAAACCATTCCTTACATTATGTAGGGGAACCCCAAATGCAATGGTAATGGCAGCCGCAGCTAAAGCATTTTCTACATTGTGTGTTCCCTTTATTTTAAGCTCTTCTATTTCACAGATAAAATGCTCTTCTCCATGAATATTTTCAAATAATTTATTATCTACAACATATGTACCTCTTTGGGGTACTTGGCTAAGCGAAAATTCAATACAGTTGCCATGTGCCTTTGCTTTTGCCGCTTCAAAATAACTATCTCTTGGATTAAGAATGCAGAAATCTTCTTCATCTTGATTTTTAAATAGGTTATATTTCGCCTCACAATACCTCTCCATAGTATGATGTCTATTGAGATGATCTGGTGTAATATTAAGAAGTGCACTTACTTTTGGATGAAAAGTCTCTATTGTTTCAAGCTGAAAGCTGCTCACTTCAGCTACAACTACTCCTGTATTTGGTATAAGCATGACCTCTTCACTAAAAGCTCTTCCAATATTTCCCACAACATAAGTGTGAGGATTATAGTCTTTTAATATTTCTCCTACTAAAGTAGTCGTAGTAGTTTTACCATTTGTCCCTGTAATTGCAATAATAGGGACATGACAAAAACGAGAGGCAAATTCAAGTTCCCCAATAACTTCTATATTTTCGGCTTTTGCGGACTCGATAACATCTATTTCTAACGGTACTCCCGGACTAACTATAAGAAGATCGAATTCAGCAACAATCACTTCTATGCCTAAAACAAATGCAATGCCTTTTTCTTTCATGACATCAATCTCTCTTTGCATAGAAATATCCCATCTTTCATAACTTTTCTGGTCATAGATACAGACCTTAGCTCCTTGACTTACAGCTAGTTTGGCTGCCCCTATGCCACTTCTTGCATTGCCTATTATTAAAATATTTTTATCCTTAATAGTCATTACTTTACCTCCAATTATAAGGCAATCAGCCCTAGTAAACACATAATCGCAGTTACAATACAAAAGACTGTAACAACTTTTGTTTCCGGCCATCCGCTTAATTCAAAATGATGATGTATGGGAGCCATTTTAAACAGTCTTTTTTTAGTTTTCTTAAAATAAACCACCTGTAAAATAACAGATATATTCTCAACAACATAGATTATTCCTACAATAAGGATAAAGAGAGGCATTTTCATAACAAATGCAGTAGATATGACGAATCCTCCTAATGCAAGAGACCCTGTATCCCCCATAAATACTTTTGCAGGATAGCTGTTAAATAAAAGAAACCCAAGTAAACTGCCAACCGCTGCTGCTGCAATTGGAAGAACGTTACTATTCATTGCCCAAGCAATAGCAGCAAAATAAGTTGCTACTAATACTGTAACTCCCGATGCTAACCCATCTAAGCCATCGGTTAAATTAACAGCATTTACGACACCCAAAACGGCTATCCCTAGAAATGGCCAAAACAGCATGCCTAAATCTAATTCTTTTCCTCTGCTAAAAGGAAGAATAATGCTCGTATTAATTTCCAGATAATATTTTAATAAATACCCAAAAATAAGAGTAACAATCACTTGAGCTATTATTTTCTGCTTTGCGGTTAGGCCTAAAGACCTCTTTTTTACAATTTTTATATAATCATCAATAAATCCAATTAAACCAAATGCTACTGTAACGAAAAGTATGATCTGCAGCTCTTTATTTCCAATAGCAAATAACAAGCTTGTTAATACCATGCTTGTCAAAATAATAATGCCTCCCATAGTAGGCGTACCTGATTTCTTAAAATGACTATCCGGGCCATCATGTCTTATATTCTGCCCAAATTTTAGCTTTTGTAATAAAGGAATTACAAAAGGACTTATGACCACATTTAAAAAAAATGCTATTAATACTGCATAGAATGCCCCATTATTCATCACGCTTCACCTTTCTTACTGCTTCTACCATTTCTTCAAAATGCATTCCTCTTGATGCTTTAAACAAAACAGTATCACCCAAATGTAGTATATCCTTTATATTTTTTATAAACGCTTCTTGCTTTTCATAGTATATTACTTTTTTGGGAGAGCAGGTTTCTTTAGCCCCATCATAGATATATTTAGCTAACGGGCCAACAGCACATATAAGGTCAATTTGAACTGAACCTGCAAACTTGCCAACTTCTTCGTGCAAAAGAGCAGCATGATCTCCCAGTTCCAGCATATCCCCTAAAACAGCTACTTTACGTGAACTTACAGGATAGTCTTGTAATACTTTAAGCGCTGCACACATAGAGTCTGTACTTGCATTATACGTATCGTCAATTACTGTAAATCCATTATCATATGTTTGAATATTCATTCTCATTTTGGTTGGCTGATAAGAAGCAAGTCCTCTTAATATTTCATTTTTTGAAAGGCCAAGACTTTCTGCTATAGCTACTGCAGCTAATGTATTATAAATCATATGCTCCCCTAATGCAGAAATAGTAATAGGATAAACATCTTTTGGTGTAAAGATATCAGCTGTTGTGCTATTCTTTTCACCTATTATGTTTTTTGCATAATAAGGATGATCTTCCAAGAGGCCATACTTTATGGTTTGTATGGGTTCTGTATGTGCTCCGCTTAACAAATCATTATCTCCATTCACTATAAGCAGCCCATCTTTACCCAGTCCATCTAATATTTCTAGTTTCGCCTTTAATATGCCTTCTCTGCTTCCTAAATGTTCAATATGTGAAGTTCCTATATTTGTTATCACTGCTATCTGAGGATTAGCAGCTATACTTAAATTGTGTATTTCTCCAAAATGGTTCATACCCATTTCTACTACTGCAACGTCATGTTCTTTTTGAAGTTTAAATAATGTAAGGGGTAATCCTATTTCATTATTAAAATTACCTTCTGTCTTATGCACATTATACTTAGCGCTTAAAACTGCAGCAATAATTTCTTTGGTACTCGTTTTGCCCACGCTTCCTGTAACACCAATGACAGGTATGTCAAAAAGATTTCTATAGAAATTAGCAAGTTTTAAAAGCGCTTCCCGTGTATCTTTAACATAAATAGTATAAAGGCGACTATCTCTAATGCTACGTTCTTCAGTTAATGTTGCTATAGCGCCTTTATCAAAAACCGTGGGAATAAATTCATGCCCATCAAATTTTTCTCCTTTTAAAGGTATAAATAGGCTGCCCTTCGTCATTTGACGTGAATCTGTATGAATAAACTGTACATGAACTTCCCCATGTATTCCTGGACATAAACAGTCACCATCAAGAGCTTTTACAATGTCTTGTAAATGTAAATCCATTACTCTTCCTCCTGTAAATATTCTCTGACAATTTCGGAATCGTCAAAATGAATAATCCTATCTTTTAGAATTTGATAGTTTTCATGTCCTTTACCTGCAATAAGAACAACGTCTCCTGATTTTGCCTGCTTAAGTGCTGATAAAATGGCTTCTTTTCTATCCTCTATTTTATCATAAATAGCATTGCTATTTCTTACGCCCTCTTCAATTTCATCTATAATTTGTGCAGGATCTTCAGAACGCGGATTATCGGATGTAATAGTAACTTTATTTGAATACTTTGCAGCTATTTGACCCATAATAGGCCTTTTAGTCTTATCTCTGTCTCCGCCGCATCCAAACACTGTAATAATATCTTCCTTCGCAAATTGTTTAACAGTTGCTAATACATTTTCTAATCCGTCAGGCGTATGGGCATAATCTACAAGAACACTAAATCCCTTTTTAGATGCAAAAGACTGTACACGTCCCGGCACGCCTTTAACATGAGCTAGAGAATTCATAATATGGTCTAATGGTATGTTTAACGAAATAGAAGCAACAATAACAGCTAAAGAATTGTAGACTGAAAACTTACCAGGAATAGGTACGGATACATTATACTGTCCGTGAGGACATGTAAGAGTATATGTTACACCTGCTGCAGTTATTGTAATATTTGAAGCTCTATAATCAGCTTCACAATCAATACCGTAAGTGATAATATTGCCTGCAGCTCCCTCACGCATAATATCTGCGTACTCACTGTCATTATTAATAATCCCTATATGGCACATCTTAAACAGTTTAGATTTTGCATGGGCATAATTTGACATTGTAAGATGAAAATCAAGATGATCCTGAGTCAGATTCGTAAAGATCCCTATTTTAAAATCACAGCCATCTACTCTATTAAGATCAAGCGCATGTGAAGAGACCTCCATAAGAGCATATTCAACTTGATGTTCCAGCATTTTGTGGAAAATAGCCTGCAAATCAATAGATTCTGGAGTTGTACGTTCAGCTTTTAATACGATATCTCCTATTCTGTTCTCAATAGTACCTATAATACCTACCTTTTTATGATAACTTTCAAGTACCTGACCCAATAAGAATACGATACTCGTTTTACCATTTGTCCCTGTGACACCTACTAAGTCTAACCTTTTTGAAGGATACTCAAACATATTATTTGCTATAACAGCCATAGCACTTCTTGTATTTTCTACTTTAACAATGGTAATGTCCTTGTTATCGCACTGGATATCTTTTTGGATAACTAATACTTTAGCCCCATTCTGAATGGCAGCGTCAACAAATTGGTGTCCATCTGTTTTAAAGCCTTCTATAGCAATAAAGAGCCCACTCTTCGTCTTGATTCGTGAGTCGTAAATAATATTATCCACTTTTTGTTCTAAGTCTCCGCAGATACACTCATACTGCAATCCAATCACCAGGTCTTTTAGCTTCATGGTAACCCTCCTCTTTATATTTCCTAGTTATTATATCATGAGTTATGCATATTAAAAAGCCATCTATTCTGTATATAATATAATTTTACTTGTTTTATTTATCACTTCATTAGGCAGTGGAAATTGAGACTTGACACTTTCTCCATTCCCCTCTACTTGAATGTTTATATGCTGTTTGCTCGCAAGTTCTTTAGCTTCAGTTAGTTTCATATTTTCAAATACAGGCACTTTTATTGTCTTAACTTCGTCAAGTTCTAGTTCTTTTTCATTGTATATCGGTTCAATATTTAAATAGGGCAGCGCATTTGAAAGCACTTCTTTCATTACCGGCCCTGCTACAGTTCCTCCATAATAGACTCCTTGTGGCTCATCAATGATTACAAGCCCCATAATCACTGGGTTTTCTGCTGGTGCAAATGCCAAAAATGATGCAATATACTTCCCTGAACCTCTAGGGAGTTTCTGAGATGTAGCCGTTTTACCACCTATCCTATACCCAGGAATGTAACTTTTATTCCCTGTGCCTTCAGATACAACACTTTCTAATATCTTCTTTAATCGTTCACTTGTTTCGGGGCTTATAATTTGCCTTCCTTTTTCATACTCAAATACTTGAACACTCTTTCCTTCATTATCAATAATTTCTTTTCCAAAATGAGGAGTCACCATATAGCCTCCGTTAACGAGTGCAGAACCTCCTGTCAAAAGCTGCATAGGCGTTATTTGAAAAGATTGACCAAATGACATTGTAGCAAGTTCTACTGGGCCTATTTTATTTTTATTATGTAATATTCCTATTGCCTCTCCAGGCAAATCTATGTTTGTTTTAGATTTAAAGCCAAACTTAATCATGAAATCATAAAATTTACTGGCTCCAACACGTTCCGCAACATCCATAAATACAGGGTTGCAAGAATTCTGAACGCCTTGTACAAAGTTTTGAGTTCCATGAGAGCGCGGACTTCTCCAACACTTAATTGTCCTTCCTGCTATAACTCTATTGCCTCCACAGTTAAAAGTACTCTCTTCTGTCACTACTTTTTCTTCAAGTCCCATAGCTGATGTAAAAATTTTAAAAGTCGACCCTGGCTCATAGGTATCATTAATTGTAAAGTTTCTCCACATTTGATTTAAAAATTCTTGATGTTCTTTTTCAGTATACATGCTCCAGCTGTTTAAAAGCTCCTCGTTATTAATTTTAAAGGGTTCATTAAGATTAAAGTCTGGTTTGTTCGCTAGTGCATAGATCTCTCCATTTTGCGGATTAAGCAAAATAATAGCTCCTCGCTTAGCACCTTTCATTTGAACGACCTTTTCTAAAGCCTGCTCTGCATATTGCTGCAAAGTAACATCTATCGTTGTAACTAAATGGTTTCCATTGGTCGGATTGATTCTCATTTCAGCCGCTTCATCCCGTCTCTCTCCTTTACCATTGGTCTCCATCAGTATCTTACCAGGTGCCCCTTTAAGATAATTGTCATACTTAACCTCAAGTCCAACAATACCTTGATTATCTTTTCCAACAAATCCAAGCGTATGTGATGCTAAGTTATTATAAGGATAGAATCTTTTTGAATCTTCATCTACTTTAACTCCAGGCAAGTTAAGATTACGTATTTGGTCAGCAATATCTTTATCTACTTTTGTCAGTATTCTTTCAAATGCCACTTTTTTTGTAACCTTCTTATACACGGTGTCATAATCTAGATTAAGTTTTTCAGCGAGTATTTTTGAAACCGTTTCTGCATCTTTTATCTGAGCATTGACTATTCCGACTGTAGCTACTGAACCACTTTGAGCAAGAACATCTAAATTCCTATCATATATGATCCCTCTAGTAGGTGCTATAAGCCTATCGCGCGTATGCTGCTCTAAAGCTCTGTCCTGCAGTGATTTCCCTTCTATGATTTGCACATATCCTAAACGTACAGACAGGCTTATAATGACAAGTAAAAAACCAGCCATTAAAATTAGAATTCTCTTTTTTATCCCGATAGAGACTTCTCTTTGCATCTAAAAATCTCCTCCTTTAAAAGTTGTCTTACCTAAATTGTATTTTAAAGAAGGAGTCATTATTCACATTACTCTGATGTTTTTACAACTATTGGACTATTTTTTTCTACTTTATGTCCTGCCTTAGGAACTTGCTTAATAATTGTGCCATTCCCCGCTCCATTAATTGCAAATGTATCTCCAACTAATAGTTTAGCATCTTCTATTGTAAGTCCCAGCAAATTAGGTACTTGCATAATTCTGTCCGGCGCTTCAGTTTGTACATATAATTTAACCTCAGAATCTTTTGGCAAAGTAATCCCCTCAGCTGGGTACTGGGAAGTAACCTTGCTGCCTATTCCAATAACTTCATAACCCAGGGCTAACCTATCCAGTTCTTCACTTGCCTTATAGATATCCATATTGATAAGATTAGGTACCTTACTTAGTTTTTCATCAGTCATTTGCTCGCTATTTGCAAGTTCAATTTCTAAATATGGCAAAATATTAACCATCATATCTTTAAATGCCTTTGACGGCACCCCTGAATGTTCGGGAATTTCGTCAAATACTACAAGACCAACTACTTGAGGATTATTTATTGGCGCATATCCTATAAAAGATAAAACATATTTCTCCTCCTCACGAGGCTGCTTTTGTGCTGTACCTGTTTTACCCCCAATATTGTACCCAGTAATATTTGCATTGCCCCCTGTTCCTTCATCAATAACCTTTTTAAGATACATTGCCAGCGTTTTTGAAGTTTCAGCCGAAATAACCTGCCTTTTTACTGTGGTTTTATTTTGATAGATCATTTCATTATCATCATTCACTAAACCGGATACTACATAGGGCTTAAGCAAATAACCCCCATTAATAACAGATGAAAAAGCCATAATAAGCTGTAATGGCGTACATGTAAATCCCTGTCCAATAGAGTAAGTTGCCTTTTCAATAGGACCTAGTTTTTGATGGAGCAAGCCTTGTTCTTCTCCAGGCAGCTCTATATCAGTAAGCTGTCCAAATCCATATCGATTCATATATTTCAAAAATGCAGCTGAGTCCATATGGCTTCCAATATCAATCATCCCTACATTACAAGAGTTGGCTAATACTTGTTCTAAGGTTTGCTCACCATGCCCTTCTCTTTTCCAGCATCTTATAGGCGCCAGCCCTTCTACGACTACTTTAGATCCATTACATGTATATTTGGCTTCTTTATCTATCATGCTTTCATCTAATGCCCCAGCCACTAAAAGCGGCTTAAAAGTTGATCCTGGTTCATATGTACTTTGTATATTAAAATTTTTCCAAGCATTGTTCAGTTTATCTGACTTTTCAGCATCGGTTAGCGCATTCCAGACTTCTTTACCTAACTGTTCTTCTAAAACATTATAGCGGTTTGGATTGAAATTCGGATACGAATACATACTATATATTTCCCCGCTATTGGGGTTCATGATGATAGCTGAAGCATTAATCGGTTTATATTCATTAATATACTTCTTCATAGCTGACTCTACGTATTGCTGAATAACTTCGTCAATTGTTAAAACAACTTTTGCTCCATTTTCTGCGGCTTTAACTTCTGTGGTTACAATCTGTTCATCTTGCAGCTGTGAAAAAACTCTTCCTGGTTTACCAAGAATATAGTCGTTATATTGTTGTTCAATACCGTATTGTCCCTCACCATTCTTATTAAAAAACCCTATGAGCTGAGCAGCGAATTCTCCTTTTGGGTACTTTCTGGCAAAGCTCTCTTCAAACCAAACACCCTTTAAGCCTTTTTCCTTTAATATCTCAGTTTTTTCACTGCTAATATTTTTACTTATAACACTGTATCTTAACTTAGCATTATCTGCCACAAACTTGCTAATTGTTGCTTCAGGAATATTAATCACTTTAGATAATGTTTGGTAAATGGCTATTTTCGTAGCTTCCTCTAAACCTAGTATGACTTTAGGGTCTAGAATAATATCATAGGTTAATACACTGGCTGCTATTGTATTATTATTCCTGTCAACTATATTGCCTCTTTGCGGACTGATTTCATCTTCCTGGCCGACCATTCTGCTCAAAACTTCTTTTTGGTAATCTTCACCCTTTTTAAGCTTAATCGTTGTAACCTGATATCCCATATAAATGATTGCTGTCAAAAAAAACATCCCTATAAAAAATATACGCCTATTAAGGCGTGTTTTGTTTAGTGTGAAATAAGTTTTCTTGTTTTTATATTTATTTTCCATAGATATTCCTCACCTTATTTATCATATACAGTATAGCTTTGCTTAGGCAGCTCTATATATACAATTTGATGCGGCAAAGGCTCACGCATGCCTAACTCTCTTGAAGCTCGGTTCCTTATATAATCCAGATTAAGGTTTTCTGATATTTTAGATTCAGTAAAACTCATTGCACTTTTTAATTCTCTTATTTCTCCTTTAAGAGTCTGTAGCTCGTCCTGCTTTGTAACAAGCGAAGAATACATATAAATATACACAAATGCACATATAAATGCCATCATGCCACATAGACTTAGCTGAAATCCAAAAACAACATCCGGTTTTTTTCTTGGTTCTACAGCAGGTCTATGATTAGGCTCAATATTAGGTTTCGGTATTGCTTGATAATACGCTTCGGCTTCACTGCCGTATTGATACATGTAGCTTCTTTGTATATTCTGTGCCATTAACTATCCCCCCATTATAGCTTTTCAATAATTCTTAATTTTGCACTCCTTGAACGCGGATTAGTTTCTATTTCTTCATCGGACGGTAAAATCGGTTTTTTAGTAATAATCTTTACTTGAGGCGTCTTACCACATATACAAACTGGAAAGTTTTTAGAACAGGTACAAGGATCCTCAAGTTTCTTAAATACATGTTTTACAATTCTATCTTCTAAAGAATGGAAAGTAATAATGCACAGCCTTCCCCCTGAACTTAGTTTCCCTATAACCTCCGTTATGGTTGGCTCAATAATTTCTAGTTCTCTATTTACTGCAATACGAATGGCTTGAAAAGTTCTTTTAGCGGGATGAGGCCCATCTTTTCTAGCTCCGCTTGGTATGGCACTTTTGATAATATCTACTAAATCATATGTTGTACGAATAGGATGATTTTCTCTTTTCTCTACAATAAAGCTTGCTATGCGCCTTGCCCAATTCTCTTCACCATAATCTTTGATAATCCTAAAAAGTTCATTTTCTGATAGCTCATTAACAATATGGTAGGCAGTATAAGTATCTTCCTGATTCATTCTCATATCTAATGGTGCATCATGCATATAAGAAAAACCTCTTATGGGTTCATCCAGCTGATGTGAAGAAACGCCTAAATCAATGAGCATACCATCAATTTTTTCAATATCCAAATCCTCTAAGATATCACTTATCTTTTCAAAGTTACTGTTAATAATGGATACTTTTGGCATTGCATTTTCTAACCTAATCTTTGATGCTTCTAAAGCATTCTTGTCTTGATCAATGCCTATTAAATGTCCATTTTCAGAAAGATGTCTGCATATTTCACTAGCATGTCCAGCTCCTCCCAAGGTTCCATCTACATATATACCATCAGGATTTATCTTCAAACCTAGAATACATTCGTCGCGTAAAACAGGTACATGTTCAAATTTCATTTTTATCCCCTTTATATTCCTAGTTCTTCCATCTGCTGTGCAATGGTTTCTGCACTAAATTCTTCTTCGTTATAATCATTCCACTTATCTATACTCCAAACCTCAACTCTATTACTCATACCTATAAATACTATGTCTTTTTCAATCTCAGAATATACCCTTAAATTGTTCGGTATAAGTATTCTCCCTTGTTTATCAGTATTGCATTCTATAGCTCCCGACAAAAAAAAGCGAACAAATTTTCTTGCATTAGTATTAGTAAGCGGAAGCTGTTTAAGTTTTTGCTCAAAAATCGTCCACTCCGTTAATGGATAAATAAATAAACACCCATCCAGCCCTTTCGTGAGAATAAATACCTCTCCTAATTTTTCTCTATATTTAGAAGGGACAATAACTCTTCCTTTTTCATCTAAGCTATGTTTATACTCCCCAATAAACATGTACCACTTCACTCCACTTCTGCCCACTTCTCACCATTTTCTTTTATTTTATGCTTTTCAGAGGTAAAATTCAAGCTAAATTTGAATAAATATTAATTTCTTTATTCTAAATACACAAAAAAAGAACTAGCCTATTATAGAGCTAGTCCCTTATTATAAAATCACATTAATTATTATTAAGATTTCTATAGTATTTAACTATTTCTTTATCAAGTTTTAAACTGAGCGTGTAAATAGGTTTAGTATTGTATCTTGAAAATCCTGTTGTCCCTAAAATCCTGTTTAAGTTTTCCTGCATGCATAAGATATTTTTTTTCATGTCTTTCATATCAAATCCCCCTTAAAAATAAAACAAAAAAGTGAACAAATAATCTATATATTTAGTATTATAATATCTCATTTGGAAAAAATCAACAATTATTCTCATAATTTGGATAATTTATTCTTTGTTAGCAAGCTTTCGACACATAATTATTCCAATTATTCCCAGTATTATGGATAATATGGCAACAACTTGAGAAATAGCTATATGGGTAGTCCCAATGAGCAGCTGGTCTGTCCTTAATCCTTCTATCCAGAAACGCCCTACTCCATATCCAATCAAATACAAAAGAAATATTTCACCATCCGCTTTTCTATATTTTCTATAGGCAAATAACAAAGCAAGCAGTACTATATTCCAGCATGATTCATAGAAAAATGTTGGATGTACTTGTATATACTCTCCGCCAAAAGCTGTTTGCAGGTGACTTAATATATTCTCTGAGAGCGGCAGTTTAGCTTCTTGTTTAAGTATTCTCATTGCAAAGATACTATTTGTATAATCACCAAAGGCTTCCTTGTTTACAAAATTACCATATCTTCCAATTGCTTGTCCTAGAACAAGGCCATAAGCTGCAATATCTGCAAATTTCCAAAAGTTTAATTTCTTCTTTCTAGTATAGACCACTGCAACAATAACTGAAATAATAACAGCTCCATATATAGCTATGCCGCCTTGTCTTATATTAAATATCTCAATAAGATTATCCTTATAATAACCAAAGTTGAATGCAACATAATAGGCTCTCGCCCCAATAAGTGCAAAAATGATGTCATATAAAATAAAGTCAATAATAATATCTGAATCTAAATTCTCCTTTTTTGCTATATAACTAGCCAAGGCTGTTCCTAATACAATACCAGTAGTAAGTATAATTCCATACCAGTAAACGGGTAATCCAAATACTTTAAATGCAATTGAGTTAATATTAAAATAGAGATTTAAATGTGGAAAATATATATTTGGCATAACATTCCTCCTTTTTTATCCTATTCATTATATTGTATTTATAGGATGATGTAAATGTCTATATGAATTATAGAATAATTAATGCCTTATTTATTTATAATAAACATGTAGTATATCATCATACAAGGAGGCTATACCATGGTACCAAAAGCAAGACATTATCGCGTCGTGTCCCGAAATAAAAGTGCTTCACCAAAACCTATTTTGTCTATTAATGAAAGCAACTTAACCCTATTATCATGTCTCGCGCTTATCATCTGGATTTTTGGGATGATCATAGGATACGCATTATCGCATAATAAATAAAACTGCATTTTATTGCAGTTTTATTTATTATGCGATAATATATAGATTGTGATAATATAGATACCATGAATAAGCTATACATTACATCATAATATGATACATACATGCTAGAAGGTATTATGACAAAGCTCATTAATGATATCAGCCTATACAATATATAATAAGTATGTAAACTGTTACATGCTTTAAGGAAGGATGAATTTTATGAAATTAGGAATCGTTGGTCTTCCTAACGTTGGAAAAAGTACTTTATTTAATGCATTAACCCGTGCTGGAGCTGAATCTGCTAATTATCCTTTTTGCACCATTGAACCTAATGTGGGGGTTGTAGCAGTACCAGATGAAAGATTAGCTGTCCTTGAAAAGATGTATGATTCAAAAAAAGTTGTCCCAGCTATTGTAGAGTTTGTTGACATAGCAGGCCTAATCAAGGGAGCAAGCAAAGGTGAGGGTCTCGGCAATCAATTTTTGTCTCACATCCGAGAAGTAGATGCTATTGTTCAAGTTGTAAGATGCTTTGAAAATGAAAATATTGTTCATGTTGATAAAACAGTAGATCCTATTCGCGATATCGAAACTATTAACTTAGAGCTTGCATTTGCAGATATGGATGTTCTTGAAAGAAGGATTTCCAAAACAGCTAAAACAGCTAAGGCAGATAAAGCTGCTGCTGAAGAACTTGAAATATTACAAAGAATTTATAAAGTTCTAGAAGAAGGTGAATCTGCCAGAACATTACTAGGCGAATCTCCTGAAACAGATGCTTTTATAAAGTCTTTAGGTCTTATTACAACAAAACCTGTTTTATATGCTGCTAACATATCTGAAGAAGATCTCATTGCGCAAATAGAAAATGATTATGTTAAAGAAGTTCGTGCCTTTGCAGAAAAAGAAGGGTCTGAAGCTTTTGTTATATGTGCTCAAATTGAACAGGAACTTTCAGATTTACCTGATGATGAAAAAGAACTCTTCTTACAAGATTTAAATATTACCTCTACAGGATTTGACAGGCTTATTGCTGCAAGTTACAAGCTATTAGGATTAATCAGTTATCTGACCGCAGGACAACAAGAAGTAAGAGCATGGACTATTACAGTAGGTACAAAAGCGCCAGGCGCTGCTGGTAAAATACATTCTGATTTTGAACGAGGTTTCATCCGAGCAGAAATTGTCAACTTCAATGACTTAGTGAATTCAGGCTCTTATACAGCTGCAAAAGAAAAAGGTCTCGTTCGTCTCGAAGGCAAAGAATATGTTGTACAAGACGGCGATATTATTTTATTTAGATTTAACGTGTAAACAGCTGACTCCAAACCCCTCTTAAGTTACTTGAGAGGGGTTTTATTATACCTCCTTAAATTGCAAAAATTTCACTGTATAAAAGATCCTTTTATAAGAGAAAATAAGATCAGCAAACTAAAAAGGAGGAACAAAAATGCATTTAAATACGAGGGATACTGTTCTAAAAAAAATGCTGGATGCTCAAGAAAATGTGCGGGATTATGAATCTTTTTCCAAACGACTAGACGAAGAAAATGACTCATACGCCGCTGAAGTTAAAAATATGTTTAAGGAGTTTGCCGAAGAATCAGGATTTCAAGCTCAGAAATTAAAAGAAGTTCTAGAAAAGTATGATAACCGTTAGATAGAATCATTAATAGCAATTTTATGCTCATTTTAAAATAATGACTGCACTAATAAAGGAGCAGCAAAGATCTAGTCAGATTTTTGCTGCTCCTTTATTTTTATTCCTCCATTTTATGATACTCGTTTTCCTCGTCTTTTTTATCAGTTGCTTTAGAATGGGAAGCTTCTCCTGAGAACTTTGCCATAAAATCAGGCACCTTAGAAATAAGGCCTGGGATCATATCAATAAGTTTAGTCACACTGTCTTGACCTTTAATACTGATAAGCTGAGTGGTTCCATTTTGAATAACAAGCATCGCACTAGGACTGATTCTTGCTCCAAGTCCGCCTGCTCCAGCATCTGTACCACCATCAACCCTTCTTTCCTTTTCTTTATTTCTCTCACTAAACTTCGTTCTTGCTGTTGATCCGGTTGCAACACCAAAACTCACATCAACAAGTGGTACTAAAATAGTATTGTCAATATGAATAGGTTCTCCTACCACTGTTTTTGTTGTAATAAATCCTTCTAACTTTCCTATTAATCCGCTTAAGTCTTGATTAAGTTTATCCTGCATGTTAAGCTCCCTTTCTTGTTTTCAATAATAAGTGTATATAATCTCTTGTTTCTTTTTTTATTATAAACAGTATAACGATTTTTACTAAAGTAACCAGATAAAACCTGCCCTTAGCATAAATATTACCCCATACCCCTTCTTCATCATAACTGCCTTCAACAACACCATACCTATAATACCAAGGATATAAAAGCGTTAAGCCTGCGATTAATTCTCCAGTATCCGCCGGATCTTCCCTGCCAATAGCGAGTTCAAAACTTAACTTAGAAGGCTTAAGCCACCGGAGTATCCTTTTGACAGCTACTAAAATATCTTTTATTAAAGCAAAAAAACGCTCATCCAAAAGCAAGTCTTTCATTACACGCCACTTGGTTGTCCCCGACTTACTTTCTCCTCTTTCATCACTTTCCTCTTCAACAACTTCCTTAGACACTACTTTTGCATTATCCGTTGTATTCTCTACCGCTTCTTTAGCAACCTCTTCGAAGTCATCCGTGTGATAACGATAAACGACTTTACCAAGCACCTTAATGCGAGTATCTTGTTTACCATTTTCAAATACCCAGCTAGCCTTTATAAAACTTAAAAAACTAACCCTTAGACGAAAATAAGCATCATCATATTTTTCAAAGATACAGTCATACTTGATAGGTGCCAGTAATACCACAAGCAAAATAAAAGCTAACGCCAAAAATATCCCAAGCAACACGAGTAGCGTTACCTTTATTATTAGCCATAAAATACTCATTATACACCTCACCTGCTAGGTTTTTATCATATCGTAACTTAATGTTTTTGAATTATACAATGCATTAATTAATACACTTACCCGCTGCAGAGCCATTTCTTTAGACCTCGCCACCCCTACCAGATAGCAGTCCTTATAGTTATCTGTCAAATATTGACTCTCAACAATCTCAAATAACAAATGACTATTATAAGAGGTACAAATAAAATAAAAATGCCTCCTGCACCTATTCTGCATTCTAATTTGAGCCCTTCTCAGCTTATTAAATCCCGCATTCTTTTCTACCCATAAATACTTTGATATTTTCATAGAATAGTAGTCCTTACTGTCCTTACTTTTTATAATATTAACCTTAACTTTCTATATTATACCATATATTGCGACATTTTAACCACCTGCAGGAATAATTTTATTGGGGAGCAACTTATTAAAGTGCCGCAAGGGGATATAAGGGCAGACTTCATCTTTCCGTCGTCAGGCTCCCAGTCAAGCTGAAGCCTCCCCTTATATCCCCTTGCTATTATTTGAAAAGATAGTGTTAAAAAGAATTTATAGCATGTCTGTCTATAATTTTATTCTACTTATATTTTACACAGTCCTACTATAGTCACAACGTGCCATTGGACAACATAAGAAAACTATTAAGTGTTAATAAGAAAATACACCCTCAAGAGGTTATGAAGACTCCCCATATTCAATGCAAAATGTCTTTAAAGTTTTTTAAGTAGTGAGCTTATGTCATTATTAGTTATATCTATATCATTATATTGGGGTTGGCCCATGCCCCATATTGCCAATCGTTCAACTTTTCTTAATTCATTGTTACTAAGTTGACTAAAAATATGAAATTTTCCTTTAGCTACTTTATCATACCACCTAGCGTCCTTATTTTTGTGGCTACCTTTTCCATGTCCAACCATCCTATCATAAAGACTTGTATTAGCTGAATTACCAACCATTCCAACATAAATAACATTATCCTTATCATCAAATAGAAAATATATTCCTCTTTTATAGCTAGTATTTCTTCCACAAAAATTACTTGTTTCCATAGTTTGCTTCTTGATAAAACTTTCATTTAAAACAGCAGCACATATTATATGAACTAATTCTTTTTTTAACATTTTTTATCCCTCATTAAATTGGCTTGTAAACAAATCTAATCAACCATAAATCTATAAATTTGTACAAAAAAATATTCTAACCTTTCAAAAAACCTAACACATCTATAATCTCGCATTTTCCATGTACGGCATACTTCTATGTTTCTTTCATACTCCTTCTTAAAATCCTCTAAAAAGAATTTCAATTCTTTCTGCACTAAGAAATTATCCTTTTGACTTTCCATTTCATTTTCTAAATTATAAAAGGTGGATAATACTATTGCTTTATCTACATAATTTATTATCCTAGAACTTATTCTATGCATGTTGCACCAATCATTTACATCAGCATCAATATCCTTTGCTAATGAATTAATTAGTAGTTCACATTCATTAAATAATTTATCTTGCTCATCATATATATCCTGCCACTTTTCTATCTCCATTAAAATGCCTCCTCATTATATTAAAAATATTTTAGTTAATTGCGAAACTCTCATCCCCCTGTAAAATACATATTTATGAAAATAATTTCTATAGATTTCTCACTTTTCAAGGAAAAACTTACTTTATTTGCTTGTAGATTTGTGAATAAGTCTACGTTTTCCATGTTTTATTACATAGACTTTTTAAAGTTTTATCCTAGAAAGCCTATGTCTTCGTTGAAATCATTAAAATTTACCACACTTCTTAGGTTTTTAGTTTCTCAATTACCTATTAAAAATATTAGTAACTGTTCCGTTAGTCCTTTGAATTTAAAGTTTTACTGTGTAAAAATTGAATGAATATACAGGTAACGTTGATAATCCCCATATTTATGCATATCTATTTAAAAAATATGATACCATAGCCTAAAAATGATAAAAAAACTAAACAGTTACAAATAATATATATCTACTCTATACTTCTTAAAATATCAGACTTCATTAATAACTCCAAGTCTATGCTTGAATACTTTTTTAGCGCCATAACCCTATTAGCATGAAAGGCAATACTCTTTTCAAATATATTCCTTACTGTTCGTGCATTGCCAAAATTCTCATTTTTATTTTTCAGCAATCTTTTAATATGATCTTCAAGTATATGCTCACCTTCATTATCTAACCTATAGGAACTATTATTACAAAAATATTTAAAAATATCTATCAGTTCCTTATCATTGTAGTCATCAAAAAAAATATACCTATTAAATCTTGAAGAAAGACCAGGATTAGACACTATAAAGTTATCCATTAGTTTCGGATACCCCGCTACAACAACAACTAAATTGTCTCGATAATCTTCCATAATTTTTAATAAAGTATCTATTGCTTCTTGTCCATATTCGTCACTAGAAGATAATGTATACGCCTCATCAATAAATAAAACTCCTCCTATTGCCTGATTTATTATTGCTTCAGTCTTTAAAGCAGTTTGTCCGAGATAACCCGCTACCATCCCTGCGCGATTAGTTTCTATGAGATGACCTTTTGAAAGATAACCTAATTCGTATAATATCTTTGACAAAATACGAGCTACAGTAGTTTTTCCAGTACCTGGATTACCTGTAAATACCATGTGTAACGAAATTTTCGGTACTTTTAAACCTTCTTGCTTCCTTAATCGTTGAAGTTTTACAAAATTAATTAAATTGTTTATTTCTCTCTTAACGTTTATAATACCAATAAAAGAATTTAACTCATCAATATACTCATTTAATTTTGTTGAATCTAAACTTTTTTCAAATATATTTTCTCTGGGATGCCCATTATCCCAACTTCCAGAGAAAATCACTTGTTTATCCTCATCTAACAAAGTACCTTGTCCATGATAAACTCCATTTGCCCACATACCTTCATATTGAAGTTTACCTGATTGATAAAATGATCTTCCATATCCATTTGCTTGGCCATCTTTGTAGTTTCCTTCAAATTTCAAAATACCATCTGGATAGTATCGCTCCGTATACTCTCTTAACATCTATTTCTCCTCACCCATGAGCTACATGTTTTCTACATGTTTTCTAAATTTTTATATTCTTTTATAATATACATACTTTATCTTAGTTGTAGCAATTATGTATTGTTTTATTGACCTTACATACTTTATTCAATGCTATGCCTAAATACAATCAACTAATTAGTTTCACTACACCTATATGCAGTCTGAAGCACTAATTAGATCATCCATCTTAAATCTTATTAGCCCTTTTCTCAGCATTAAAAGAGTTGCCTAGTCATCTAGAACTTTTCTTTAATATATAAATTAATGATTAAATAACTTGATTATCTATCGTAGTGGAAGGTCTTAAGCACTTGCCGGTTTCAAACAAGGCGAACACGGAGACTTGCCACTACGATAAGATATAAACATGTAACTTATTAATCATTTTCTATATATCTTAGTTTCTTTTAAGTTTTTTCTTTCTGTTGGTATCCTCTAACAGTTCTTTAGCAACTTGAATGTTTTTTCCTCTCTCCTCCATTTGCCAAACTACAGATCTCCTTCTATTCTTTTACTTACACTAGATATAAACTTTTCTTATAACGAGTCTGCTTGTTCTACTGATTAACACTTTGTTTACATCTCACTTTAATCCATCTCTTTAACACTCATTTGCAAAAATAGCTAATCCCAGTTTACTTTTCATGCTAAATAATGCATCACACATAATGTTACATTATCTGTGTTAGTATACGACTTCCTCTCCTTTTACTATTCTTTAAACATTTTACAACATTTTTAATCACTATTCTATAATATTCCATACTATTATATATTTTATAATTATTATTCACTTTATTTGATCATTATCCAGCGTCTTTTAACAGCTAGCAAGGGGAAGTGGGGGGAATTTTCAGTTCGACTTGGAGCGTGTCGACGGAGAAATGAAAACTCCCCTCACTTTCCCTTGCGGCACTAATAAAACTGCCCAACGCAAAAAAGGACAAGCTACTGATCTTACTCAATATCTTGCCCTACGAAATTCTTTTATTAAGTTGTTAACCAAATCTTTACGCCGAGTTCTGTATTAAACAGTCATCTATCTACGCCTATAGTTACCTATATGCTCTAGCGACCTACCCAAAGACATAGCGAGCAGCTATTAAACGTCTTTCTATACGGTCTTGCTCCAGGTGGGGTTTACATAGCCCCTTTAGTCACCTAAAGGGCGGTGAGCTCTTACCTCGCCTTTCCATCCTTACCTATCTATTGATAGGTGGTCTATTTCTGTTGCACTTTCCTTAGAGTTGCCTCCACTGGGTGTTATCCAGCACCTTGCTCTTTGGAGCTCGGACGTTCCTCAAGTACTTCCTTTCGGAATTGTACGTGCGACTGTCTGACTTACTTAACAACTTATATACAATAACATATCCTATTGTTCCTGTCAATTAACTGAAAGAACTGCCGCCGACAAATTCTCTTAAAATAGAATTATTTGGAATACTTGCTGTATCTAATGTCAAAAAATACTCTAAAAATTTCAGCATGCGTTTAGCTTCTGCATAAAAAGGCGAAGTCCTCTCAATCCTGAATAACAAGGGCTCGGCTTTTTGTTTGAGTACAGACAGTTCATAAATAAGCACTGAATTAAACATGACATCTGCTTCCTCTTGGAATGGAAAAATGTTCTTGTTTTCCCCTCTTCTTACGGAAGCCCATATTTCCATTGTTCGCTCCGGCGAAGTGCCCCTATACTGATTATCTCTTACCATGCGTCTCATAAGTCTTGTATCTGTTGTTGGGATTCTATTATGATAGTCAATATTAAGCTGTGTCAGGCAGCTGATATAAACTTTAAATTTATTTTCTTTTGCTATAGCATAGCTTAATTTTTCATTAAGGCCATGAATACCCTCGACAACAAGTATATCTTCTTCTTCTAATTTAATACATTGTCCTTTGTATTCCCTCTGCCCGGTAACAAAGTTAAAGCGAGGAATTTCTACTTCTTCGCCCTGTATAAGTTTATTAACATGCTCATTAAACAGCGTTACATCTATTGCTTCCAGGGCTTCAAAGTCATACTGCCCGAATTCATCTCTTGGGGTATGCTCTCTGTTAACAAAATAATCATCAAGCGAAATAATATGCGGTCTCATCCCATTAACTCTTAATTGTATACAAAGTCTTTGGGCAAATGTCGTCTTCCCCGAAGAAGATGGTCCTGCAATAAGAACAAGCTTGGTACACTTTTTTGCTAATATCTTGTCTGCTATTTCAGCTATTTTCTTTTCATGTAATGCCTCTGATATTTTGATAAGATCTTCTGCTTTCCCCTTAGAAATGATATCATTTAATGAACCTACAATATCCACATCCATAATTCTTGCCCATTTCTCTGATTCTCTAAAGACTTCAGATAATTTAGGCTGGGGAGCAAATTCTGCAAGCTGCATAGGATTTTGTTCATTTGGAAACTGTAGCGCAAAGCCATGGGCATAAGGAATGAGTTTAAAGAGTGTAATATGTCTTGTATTCGTTACCATATAGCCATAAAAATAATCTTTGATATGATCTAGACAATAGACATTTACCGTGGAAGTTCTTCGGTATTTAAATAATCTCTTTTTATCTAACCTATTCTCCTTTTCAAAAAGATCCAGAGCCTCCTCAATACCTAAGATCTGCTTAGTGATAGGCAGCTCTTCTTTTACAATCTCATGCATCGCTGATTCTATTTTTGAGATAGATTCAGGCGTACACAAGCATTGGTCTTCAAACTCACAAAAGTACCCTCCTGTTATATGGTGGTTCACTAATATGTTGCACCCTGGAAACACTCTTTTTGCAGCTGCAATGAGTAAAAAGGTAGCACTTCTTTGATAAACTCTCATGCCATCCTTGTGGCTTAAGTCCATAAATTCTAAGTTTTCCACATCTTCGTTTAATGCAGTACATAATTCTTTAAAACTGCTTCCTATTTTGGCAAGCATAATAGGAAAGCGATAGTCTTGTTTTACGTACTCCGCTATTTCAAAGAGTTTAATCCCCTTATTAAAATGTAGCTTTTTACCATTTTTTAATACAACATTTATTTGTTCACTCATATGATTTCACCTTCTTATTTAATGTGTATCGCCTCGCAATTGACAGCTGAACTCATAGCATGCATACCTTTTAATCTGCTGTTAAGTTCAGATGTAATGTATGCCATTGCTATATTTTCTGATACGTAGTGTCCTATATCAATAACCGTTAGGCCTAAAGCACTGGCTTCTTGTGCTTCATGAAATTTAATATCACTGGTTATATATACATCTGCAACTTCACTTGCCCTTTTAATAAAACTGCTTCCGCTTCCTGAACATACTGCGACTCTTTTAATACGCTTATTCTCAGTATTTGTTACCCTTACATGGGAAATGTTCAACATTTGCTTTAACTTCATTATTAGATCGTCCAGTGTCGTCTCTTGTTCTAGCTCTCCATATCTTCCTATTCCGCTGGTCTTATTCATATTATTTAAAGTATATACATCATAAGCCATTTCTTCATAAGGATGAACTTCTTTTATGGCTTGCAACATTTTCTTCATATCTTTTGGATGTATCATAAATTCTATTTTTCTTTCATTAACCTTTTGCAGGCAATTGACTGTTCCCAAATAGGGGATACTGCCTTGCAGCGGCACAAAGGTTCCCTCCCCTTCAAGTGTAAAGGTACATCCTTTATACTGGCCTATATTGCACATATCCTTCTCTATAATGATATCTCTTATCTGTTCATAACTTTCTTCCGGAACATATACAGCTACTTTATATAGCTTTTCTGAATGAGATATATGTAAGACTTGTGTATGACCAATGGCTAACTTTTGGCATAAAATATCATTGATACCACCTTCTGCAATATCATAGTTTGTATGCATGGCATAGACCGCAATATCATGACAAATCGCCTTTTGAATGATACTTCCTTTAGGTGTATCAAAATCAATGCAATATAAAGGCTTAAAGATAAACGGATGATGGGTTACAATACACTGCGCCTCTTTTTCTATCGCTTCATCTAAAACCTGTTCATTTAAGTCCAGTGCACATAGTATTCTGTCTATCTTTTGTTTTCTTGTTCCTATCATAAGCCCTACATTATCCCAACTCTCTGCAAGGTACGGTGGGGCAATTTCTTCTAAAGTTTTGATCACATCATTTAAAATATACATTGCATGACCTCTTTATGCATTCTAGTTTCTTTTTCTAATTCCTTTTTTCTTTGGGACGTATATTCAGTGTCAATTTGACTGATGTTTTGATAGATCTCTGTCAGTTTGTCTTGTTTTCTAAGAATATACTCTTTAAAAGTTTCTGTTTTCTTATGAATAAGTATTTTTCCATACTCATACTCATAGTCCTTTTCGTATGCTTCATTGCCTAAAGCAGCCACAATAATAGTGTAGTATTTACCGTCTTCTTCTATGAACTTTTCATCCTCTATTTTAAATCCAATCGTGTGTAAGAACTTTCTAACAAGAGGAATATCTTGCTGAGGCTGTAAAATAAGCTTCTTTACCTCTTTAACTATTTGTGGGCTATTTTCTAAAATATCTATAATAAGATATCCTCCCATCCCTGCAATAATAATCACATCAGCTTCGTCTTCTTTAATGCCTTTAAGTCCGTTAGCAAGTCTTAAGTCAATAGTATGAACCCCATAAGTCTTCATATTTAACCTGGCTTTTTCTAGTGGTCCCCTATTTATATCTGTTGCTATGCATGAAGCTGCTCTACTATTTCTCATAAGATATATAGGAATATGTGCATGGTCTGTTCCAACATCTACGACTTTACTCTCTTTTGGAACGCACTCAGCTATAGCATATAATCTTTTAGATAACTGCACGTAAACACCTCTTTATTTCATTTTAATTTAAATACCCCAAATTATACAAAAGAGAAGTTGAATAATCAACTTCTATTCTAAGTAATCTTTAAGTTTTTTACTTCTGCTTGGGTGTCTTAATTTACGTAATGCTTTTGCCTCAATCTGTCTAATACGTTCTCTTGTTACATTAAACTCTTTACCAACTTCTTCAAGTGTTCTGGCCCTGCCATCATCAAGTCCAAATCTTAATCTAAGCACCTTTTGCTCTCTTTCAGTAAGCGTATCTAATACTTCTATAAGCTGTTCTTTTAAAAGTGTAAAAGCGGCTGCTTCTGCTGGAACAGGAATATCTTCATCTGGAATGAAATCACCTAAGTGGCTGTCTTCCTCTTCTCCTATTGGCGTTTCTAATGAAACGGGTTCTTGAGAAATTTTCATAATTTCACGTACTTTAGAAACCGTCATTTCCATTTCTTTTGCAATTTCTTCTGGCTGAGGATCGCGTCCTAGTTCTTGAAGAAGTTGTCTTGAGACTCTCATAAGTTTATTAATTGTCTCTACCATATGAACAGGTATACGAATAGTACGGGCTTGGTCAGCGATGGCTCTAGTAATAGCTTGTCTAATCCACCATGTAGCATACGTACTGAACTTAAAGCCTTTTTCATAATCAAACTTTTCTACAGCTTTAATAAGCCCTAGGTTTCCTTCCTGAATGAGGTCGAGAAAGAGCATCCCGCGCCCAACATAGCGCTTTGCAATACTTACGACAAGTCTTAAGTTTGCCTCAGCTAATTTTTTCTTAGCTTCTTGATCCCCTTCTTCCATTCTTTGAGCAAGTTTTATCTCTTCATCCGCCGATAACAAAGGAACCTTGCCAATTTCTTTAAGGTACATACGCACTGGATCATCAATGCTTATACCCTCAGGTAAATTGCTAAAATCAATTTCTGTATCATCTACTTCTATATCTGAAATATTACCGATTATATCAATGTTCTGCGCTTCTAAATATTCATAGATCTGTTCAATTCTGCTTGGTTCTAATTCCATATCAGAAAACATTTCATTTATATCATCTTGTTCCAAAATACCTTTTTTATCTTTTGCAATATTAATGAGTTGATCAAGTTTTGCCTTAAATGCCAGTTTTTGTTCTGCTAAGTCTTTCACCATTATCAATCCTTTCTCCTGTCTACTATTCTAACCATTTATAAAATCAATATACAATTTGTCAAGTTCCTTTTTTTGAAATAGTAGTTTTTGTACTTCATTGATATCTGTTGTATTTTTTAGTCTCTTTTCAATATAATTTTTATTAAGTCGTTTTATATTTTCAAGAATCATTTTTTGTAAGATCGTATGATCTTCGTACCTTATATCTTTATGAATTAAAACATGTGAAATAATATTTTGATCCTTTACTTCTTTATAATTTGTTGTAAAATATTTCATATCTATATCTCCTCCAGATTCAAATGTTTCAAAAATAGCTTTTGCTAAATCGTAAAGTAGCTTATCTTCAAACATTTCAGGTAAAATATAGTCCTTAATACGTTTACCAATATTCGGGAAATGATAAAGAGTAGATAGAAACACTACTTCTGTACTAATTACATTTTGATGGTTTTTGCTGGATTTCTGAACATTTTTTATAGGATTTATTGCAGCAGGTCTTTTATACTGGCTATTTATTTCCGCTTTTAAAACATCTGCTTCAATCTGATACTTCTTAGATATTTCATCAATATAAATGGATTGTTCTATACTGCTGTTTATTTCAGTGAGCATCAGAACGACTTCCTGTAAAAATTTCACTTTTTGTTCTGGTACATGGGTGTCAAACTTCATCTCAATACGTGATATCTTAAACCAGATATCAGACTGCGCTTGTTCTATAAGGGTTAAAAGCTCATCTTTTCCACGCTGTTTTAAAAATTCGTCTGGATCCTTATACTCTTTAAGCTGTAATATTTTTACTTTAAGCCCTTCACTTTTAAGAATAGGAATCGCTCTCAGAGTTGCATTTATTCCTGCTGTATCACTGTCATACATAATGATAACTTCTTTAATATACCTTTTTAATATCTTAGCATGTAATGAAGTAAATGCAGTGCCTAGAGAAGCTACTGTTTGCGTAATTCCTGCTTGATGCATCGCAATAACATCCATATAGCCCTCTACTAATATATAGTAGTCACTGGTACTGGATTTTGCGAAATTAAGACCATAGAGGGTATTGCTCTTATTAAATAAAATGTTTTCAGGGGAGTTAAGATATTTTGGCATACTTCCGTCAATAACTCTTCCACCAAAAGCAATAATTTTTTTATTGACGTCGAAAATTGGAAAGATAACACGAGATGCAAATCTATCATAAACAAATCCTTTTTTTTGGCTTGTTACAAACAGGCCACTTTCCATAAGCATATGATCCGCATATCCTTTTTCTTTTAAATATTTATAAAGGGCATTATAATCTGTTGGAGAATAACCTATTCCAAACTGTTTCATCTTATCTAAAGAAATACCCCGATCTACCAGATAGCTTAAAACATCCTTAAATTTATCATCTCTTAAAGTAAAATAGAAAAATTTTGCTGCCTCTTTAGTTATTTCTAAGAGAACTTGCTTTTTTTGATTCTTTTCAATATCTTCTTGAGATAAATAGTTCTCTTCTAATTCTATGTTTTCTCTTTCTGCTAAATACTTGATAGCTTCTTGAAAAGTCATATTTTCTTTTTGCATTAAAAAAGTAATGGTATTGCCTCCGGCCCCACAGCCAAAACAATAATAAAGCTGTTTATCTTCACTCACTGAAAAAGATGGCGTTTTCTCATTATGAAATGGGCATAATCCTGTATAGGAATGACCTTTTTTAGTAAGTGCTGTATACTCGGAGATTAGAGATACTATATCGCTTCTTTCTCTAATTGTTTCTATGATGTGCTCTGGATAATACATCTACTCTCCTTCTTTCTTTGTGAAATCATCTTAATAAATGTTCCATGAAGCTGGAAAAAACAAATCACAGTACGTATGAATAGCATATCTATCTGTCATACCAGCAATATAGTCACATACTATTTGTTTTTCAGAATCTCCAAGTTCTAACCTTTCTATGTATTCTTTAGGTAATTTATCAATTTTATAAATATAATAATTATAAAGCTGCTTAATAACCTCTTTAGCTTTATTTTCTTGTTCTTTAGCAAGAGACCCAATATAGACATTCTTAAATAAAAATTTACGTATACTGTAAAAAGCACTTTTAACATGCTCACTCATTTTTATTTCATTCTTTTCATAACTTTCACTTATAATATTTGATATTAAAAGATGAATCCTGTCTCTTGATGTTTCTCCAAGAATTGCCGTACAATCTTTTGGCAAGTCTCCCGGCTTTAACACTTTTCCTCTTATTGCGTCATCAATATCATGGTTAACATAAGCTATTTTATCTGCTATTTGTACAATTTTACCTTCTAATGTACAAGGTGTGCCACTAGTAGGATGGTTAAGTATACCGTCTTTTACCTCATATGTAAGATTAAGTCCTCTCCCCCTGTTTTCAAGCACTTCAACTACCCGTAAGCTGTGACTATTATGTGAAAAGTCATTTTCCGTCAGCTCCTGAAGCATATGTTCCCCGGTATGTCCAAATGGCGTATGTCCTAAATCATGGCCAAGCGCAATGGCTTCTGTCAAATCCTCATTAAGCCTGAGTGCTCTTGCAATAGTCCTTGCAATTTGGGATACTTCTAGTGTATGTGTAAGTCTTGTCCTATAGTGATCTCCTTCTGGTGAAATAAAAACTTGCGTTTTGTGTGCTAGTCTCCTAAATGCTTTTGAATGCAGTATCCTGTCACGATCTCTTTGAAAGGCTGTTCTTATTTCACACTCTTTCTCATTTTCTGCTCTTCCTTTTGAATAAGTTGATTTCGTTGCATACGGACTTAGCCTTGCTACTTCAAACGTTTCTTGTTCCTTTCTATAACACACGGCAATCACCCCACATACTAATATAAATACTACATAATACTCCTATTTCCTTTTTTTAATGACATTTTTATGAAAAAATAAAAACCCATATTAAAAACATGGGTTTTTATCATCATTTATTAAACTATTCACTAAACTTTATTTCTATTTCTAGATTAAAATTTATCTGTTCTTAAGAGCTGCTTGTGCTGCTGCTAAACGAGCAATTGGCACGCGGAATGGTGAACAAGATACATAATTTAATCCAGTCTTATGACAGAATTCAATTGAAGCAGGATCTCCACCGTGCTCACCACAAATACCTAATTTGATATTTGGACGAGTCTTTCTACCTTTTTCAACTGCCATTTGTATTAACCCGCCAACACCAGTTTGGTCAAGCTTTGCAAATGGGTCTGTTTCATAAATATTTTTTGTATAGTAGTCTTCTAAGAATTTACCAGCATCATCACGAGAGAATCCAAATGTCATTTGTGTTAAGTCATTTGTACCAAATGAGAAGAATTCTGCATCTTCTGCAATTGCATCTGCAGTTACACATGCACGTGGGATTTCAATCATCGTACCTACATGGTATTCAAGCTCAACGCCAGCTTCTTTAATAACTTCATCAGCTGTTTTAACAACGATGTCTTTTACATATTGAAGTTCTTTCTTTTCGCCTACAAGTGGGATCATGATTTCTGGTACGATAGCAAATCCTTTTTCTTTTTTAACTTGTACAGCTGCTTCAATAATAGCACGTGCTTGCATCTCAGCAATTTCTGGATAAGAAACCGCAAGACGGCATCCACGATGTCCCATCATTGGGTTGAATTCATGTAGTGAATCAACTGTAGCTTTTAATTCTTCAAAAGTAATACCCATATCTTTTGCAAGTTCTGCAATATCTTCATCATTGTGTGGTAAGAATTCGTGTAGTGGTGGGTCAAGAAGACGAATAGTAACTGGTCTTGCTTCCATTGCTTCATAGATACCTACGAAGTCACCTTTTTGAAGTGGAAGAAGTGCTGTAAGGGCTTCTCTTCTTTCTGCTTCTTCTTTAGCAACAATCATTTTACGAACTTTCATGATACGATCTTCTTCAAAGAACATATGCTCTGTACGGCAAAGACCGATACCTTCTGCTCCAAATCTAACTGCATTTGCAGCGTCTTTTGGAGAATCAGCATTTGTACGAACTTTAAGTACACGTACTTTATCTGCCCATACCATTAATGTTTCAAAGTCTCCTGTGATTTCTGGTTCAATTGTTGCAACGTCTTCTCCGTAGATATTTCCTGTTGAACCATCTAATGAGATATAGTCGCCTTCTTTGTATACTGTACCAGCAAGTTCGAAGGTTTTTGCTTCTTCATTAATTTTAACTTCTCCGCAGCCTGATACGCAGCATGTTCCCATACCACGAGCAACTACAGCTGCATGTGATGTCATACCACCACGCACTGTTAAGATACCTTTAGCAGCTGCCATTCCTTCAATATCTTCTGGTGATGTTTCAAGACGAACTAAGATAACTCTTTCTCCAGCTGCTGCTGCATTTTTTGCATCTTCTGCTGTGAAGTATACTTTACCTGCTGCTGCCCCTGGTGATGCTGGAAGTGCGCTGCCGATTACTTTCGCTGCCTTAAGTGCTTTTGGATCAAACATTGGATGAAGAAGTTGATCTAATTGTTTAGGGTCAACACGAAGAACTGCTTCTTCTTCTGTGATTTTACCTTCTGCAACTAAGTCTACAGCTATTTTAAGAGCTGCTGCTGCAGTTCTTTTACCATTACGTGTTTGTAAGAAATAAAGTGTTTTATCTTCAACTGTAAATTCCATATCCTGCATGTCACGGTAATGATCTTCAAGTTTAGTATAAATACGCTCAAATTCTTTATAAACTTCTGGCATATCATCAGCAAGCTGAGAAATTGGATTTGGTGTACGAATACCAGCAACAACGTCTTCACCTTGTGCATTGATTAAATATTCACCATAAATTTTATTTTCACCAGTAGCTGGATTTCTTGTGAATGCAACACCTGTACCTGATGTATCACCCATGTTTCCAAATACCATCATTTGTACGTTTACAGCTGTACCCCAGCTTGCTGGATAATCATGCATTCTTCTGTATACGATCGCACGAGGATTCATCCAAGAACGGAAAACTGCTTTAATAGATTCCATTAATTGAAGTTCTGGATCTTGTGGGAAGTCTTCCCCTTTTTCTTGTTTGTAAAGAGCTTTGTATCTTACGATCATTTCTTTTAAATCTTCAGCTGTAAGGTCTGTATCTAAAGTAACACCTTTTTCTTCTTTTAATTCATCTATAATTTTTTCAAAACGTGGTTTTGGTATTTCCATAACTACGTCTGAGAACATTTGTATAAAACGACGGTAAGAATCGTATGCAAATCTTGGATTGCCTGTTTTTTTAGCAAGTCCCTCTACAGCAGCGTCAGTAAGTCCTAAGTTTAATACAGTGTCCATCATACCTGGCATAGATACTCTTGCACCAGAACGTACTGAAACAAGTAGTGGATTTTCATTATCACCAAATTTTTTGCCTGAAATAGTTTCAAGCTCTGCTAAGCTAGCTTTAATTTGATCTTCCATATCGTCTGAAAGTTTTTTACCATTATCATAATAACCTGTACAAGCTTCTGTTGTTACAATAAATCCTTGAGGAATTGGTAAACCTAATTGTGTCATGTCAGCAAGGTTTGCACCTTTACCACCAAGTAAATTCTTATTTTTTGGATCTCCTTCTTTAAACATATAAACCCATTTTTGGCTCATGTTTTTCCCTCCTAATTTTTCTTCTTAACATTGAAGTAGTATTTAATTCTTAGTTTTGTTGGCGACGAATACTAAATGAATTTGGTTACTATCTCCATTTCTCATACATTATACCACAAAATAGCAGATTGAATAGACTGTTTTAAAATTTTTAAGCTATGTTGTCTTTTTTTGATAAATTTGCCTATTAAAAATCCATTTTGTCTTGTATATATGCTACTAAATGCTCAATAGCTATACGTTCCTGTGTCATAGTATCTCTGTCGCGAACGGTTACCTTTTTATCTTCCAAAGAGTCGAAATCAAAGGTAATACAGAAAGGTGTTCCAATTTCATCCTGACGTCTGTAACGTTTTCCTATAGAACCGCTTTCATCGTATTCTACATTAAAATGCTTTGAGAGCATTTGATAAACGTTAGATGCATCTTCTGATAACTTTTTAGATAGCGGAAATACAGCCGCTTTAACCGGTGCCAGGGCTGGATGAAATCTGAATACAGTTCTCACATCCCCATCTTCTAATGCTTCTTCATCATAGGCTTCGCATAAGAAGGCTAATGTCACCCTGTCTGCTCCTAATGAAGGTTCAATGCAGTATGGGATATATTTCTCATTTGTGCCTTGATCAAAATAACTCATATCTTCACCAGAGTGAATTTGATGCTGTTTAAGATCGAAGTCAGTACGGTCTGCAATTCCCCATAGTTCTCCCCATCCAAATGGGAATAAGAATTCTATATCAGAAGTTGCATTGCTGTAATGGGACAATTCTTCTGGGGAATGATCTCTAATTCTCATATGATCTTCATGAACACCTAGATTTAAGAGCCAGTTTTTACAATAATCTTTCCAATAATTAAACCATTCAATATCTGTACCTGGTGTGCAGAAAAATTCTAACTCCATTTGCTCAAATTCTCTTGTTCTAAAAATAAAGTTACCAGGCGTTATCTCATTTCTAAATGATTTACCGATTTGACCTATTCCAAAAGGCACTTTCTTACGGCTTGTACGCTGTACATTTTTAAAGTTTACGAAAATACCCTGAGCTGTTTCTGGGCGCAGGTAAACAACGTTCTTAGAATCTTCTGTTACACCCTGGAACGTTTTAAACATCAGATTAAATTGGCGAATGTCTGTGAAGTTATGTTTCCCACAAGTAGGACATAATATTTGATTATCTGCAATAAATTTTTGCATCTGTTCATTGCTCCAGCCATCAACAACTGCTGGCTCCCCTTTTTCAGTAAGGAAGTCTTCGATTATCTTATCTGCTCTAAAACGTTCCTTACACTCTTTACAATCCATAAGGGGGTCACTAAAACCTCCAACATGACCTGATGCTACCCATGCCTTTGGATTCATAAGAATTGCACAGTCTACCCCAACATTATACGGGCTTTCTTGAATGAATTTTTTCCACCATGCTTTTTTAACATTATTTTTAAACTCTACTCCTAATGGACCATAATCCCAAGTATTTGCAAGCCCTCCATAGATCTCTGATCCTGGGTATACAAAGCCTCTTGATTTAGCAACAGCAACTATCTGCTGCATGTTTTTTTCCTCCATAACCTTTCCTCCTTATTATTTTTAAGTAAAATAAAAAACCCTTCATCCCTGCTATCGCAAGGGACGAAAGGTATCTTCCGCGGTTCCACCCTTATTGAGTGCACATTTGCACACTCCTCTTTCAAAAATATTACTCCAAAGTGCCTTTCATAAAAAAGTAGTAATTGGCTCTCACTCTCCCAATTTCGCTTTGACTCCTTATTTTTATTACTTTTCTTTTTCATCGTAATTTATTAGTATCTACGCATTTAATTTAACAAAAACCTATACTGCTGTCAAGTATAGACTACGCATTCCTATACTATTTTATAATAATTTTTAAATTTTCTCCTTCTTGTCCCGCTTTGCTAACTTCTATCTGATTGTCTGTTTCTTTTAAAATATCAAATAATTTCTCTTTATCAGGGACTTTGTAAAGGATAACCTCTGACACATTATTTTCATCTGGGTTATACTCCGCATTAATTCCATTGCTGCTAATATATTCTTTTATAGCCTCTATAATCTTTATTTTTTCATTTGATAGAATTTCCCATTCTTCAATCACTTCATCAGCCATTTTAGATCTCTTTAAAACAATATCTTCTTTTCCGCTTTCGGGAACCGGCAATGATGCTGCCTCTAGATTATCTTCTGCTTGTGCCTCACTGGCAAAGGCTATAGGTTCCCCAGCTTCATCCTGCATCATTTTTGGAGTTTCCAAGGCACTTATCTTTTCATTCTTAATCCCAGTTAGGTTAGCATCTAGCAGAATAATCACAAGAAATATGGCTGCTGCTGCACTTGTTACATATTTCATCCATCCTTTAAATGGTATAATGTTTCTTTGAATCTTTTTTTCTTTATGGATAGCCCTCATAATATCTTGGTGAAGTGTTTCAGGAATTTCTGCCTCCTCCAATGAATCTATGTGGTTAAGCATGTATCTTAGACTATCTAATTCTTTTTGGCAAGATGGGCAAGTTTTCAAATGCATCTCAACGTCTTTTTGTTCCTCTGGTGTTAACATATTATCAATATAGGCTGATAGCTGCTCTGTACATTCATAACATTTCATAGTTTACCCTCCTTATTACCTTTTTTGACGAAAAAAGATTTATAAGGTTCCTTATTTTGCTCCAGAATCTTTTTTAAAGCTAATCTTGCTCTTGATATCCTTGATTTTACTGTTCCCAAGGATATATTTAATATCTCAGCAATTTCATCATAAGCATAGTCATTAAGGTCCCTTAGTACAATGATTACTTTATGTTCTTCCTTTAGCTCCGAAATAGCCTGTTTCAGCACGTCCTGCAATGCTTTATTTTCAACTATCTGCTCTGTATTTTTCTGTTCGGAAGGTTTATCAATAATCCATTCCTCATCTTCATTTTCGCCTTGTTGAAACAATGATATTTCCTGCCTGTTTTTTGTCTTTCTCAGTCTATCTAAACACTGATTTGTAGCAATTCTATAAATCCATGTTTTTAGCTTAGACTCGCCTTTAAAGTTATGGATCTCCTTCCATATCTTAATACATACTTCTTGCGTAGCATCATAAGCATCTTGTTCCTTCGTCAACATTCTTAAACAGATATTATAGATGACCTTTTCATAGGAGCTTATAATTGTTTCAAATGCACTTACATCTCCGCTTTGCGCCTTCTTTATTAACTGGATTTCTAGGTCTTCACTCATTTTCATTTGCCCCCTTTTTTAGGATATTTTTATCTTCCAGGTTAAGTTTCTTCACATCCTCATATAGTTTTTTGATAAATTTCAACTATGTATTGATATTTAGCTTATATTATGATAATATAATATTTGTTCTGATTTTATCAGCTTGATTAATCACAACACTTTATGCCGCTGTGGCGGAATGGCAGACGCACCTGACTCAAAATCAGGCGTAGCAATACGTGCCGGTTCGAGTCCGGCCAGCGGTATTACTTAAAAACTATCACTACTCAGTGGTAGTTTTTTTTATAAGATGTATACTTAAAGATTGGTGTGTTTTCTGCATGAAATAGAAACTCTCAGTGCGAATGCCTGAAAGTTTCTATTTTCTTTTAAAAGCTTTGGTATAGTAATCTTGAGAATAGTCTGATCGTCTCAGTTCATTATATAAATCGTATGCTTTTTTTAAGATATGCCTTTCATCATTGAATTTCAAAAGATGATATGCTTCATAGTATTTGTAGTATCCACCGTCAATAAAGTATTCTTCTCTTTGGGGTTTGCAATAAAAACTGTCTGTTGCCATTAAGTACCAGTGAACAGTTTTATTTATAATATCTTCTCGTCCCTTAAATGTATATTCACTAGAATCAATATACTTTATAATATGAGCCTCCACTCCAGTTTCTTCTTTGACCTCTCTTAAAGCTGTCATTTGATGGTTTTCACCCGACTCCACTGTACCTTTAGGGAGTACCCATCCAACATACTTTTGCTTATAATCTTTATATAATAAAAGCATTTTTCCCTTATGAATCACTACTCCTCCACAACTAACAGTTTTTATCATATGATTCCCTCTTTATCTTAATATTTCATATGAAGGTTTAGTCTCATTTCTATGGCTTAATCTCTTCATAGACACTTAGTATTTTATCAGTAACATCTAGTGCTTTAGCTCCTTTACCGCCATTTTCTACGATAACTGCAAAAGCAAGCTTGTTTTTATCTTCATTCTTATATTTTGCAAATCCCATAAACCACGAATGGTCTTCAGAAGTCTCATTTTGAGCAGTACCCGTTTTACCGCCTACTATAATATTTTCTCTTTTAAGTTTAGCGGCAGTTCCCTCACTCACAACCCCAGTCATCATATCCTGCAACACCTTTGCTGTTTCTTCCTCCATTATAGCCTCTTTATACTGGGGTAAATATTTTACTTTTACACTGCCTTTTTTATTCATAGAATAGTCTAAAAGGTATGGTTTCATCATAACACCATCATTTGCTATACAGGACGCAATCATTGCCATATGCAGAGGTGTAGTAAGTGTTTTCCCTTGACCAATAAAGGTCGCTGCTTTTTCAAAAGGTGATTCTGTTTCTACAAGCTGAAATTTACTTCTTGCATAATCCATATCAAAATACAGCGGATGATTAAATCCCAGTTTTTCTGCTGTGTTTTTTAAGCTTTTAACGGATATAGTTTCACCAAGTTTAACAAAATACGTATTGCATGATTTATAAAAAGCTCCCATAAGATCCAGATGACCATGTGCAGTTTTATTATAACACTGAATACTATAGTCATCACCTGTTATTTTCCCTGTACATTCATACATAAAATCTAGATTTTCCCCTTTATTTTCACTTATATAAGCTAGAGCAGTAATAATTTTAAAAATAGATCCCGGAGGATAAAGCCCATTTGTCGTACGATTTAAAAGGGGAGAGTTTTTTGTATCCTGTGTTAAGGATTCCCAATCCTGATTAATATTATTAGGGTCGAATCCTGGACTGCCATACATTGCTTTTATTTTACCTGTAGCAGGCTCAATAACTATGACGCCCCCTTTTTTACCTTTCATAGCTTTGGCAACAGCCGCCTGATATCTGTCATCTAGGGTCAAAACAATATCTCTGCCCTCAAACTTTTCATTAGCAAATGCATTCTTAAATAGTGATACAAGATTATAATCAGGATAAAGTAACTCTGTATTGGCTAGTGCCTCAACACCTGTTTTCCCTCTTTGAGAATATCCTACTGCATGAGCATATAAACTTCCCTTTGGATATTCTCTTTTGTTATTAGCTGTTGTGGCCAGGATTTTCATATTAGCATCATAAATATCTCCTCTTATAACTTCTTGTTCAAGCGTATTGAGTCTTGTATTATAGGGATGAACAGATATTTGCTTTTGCTTAATGGCTGTGAAATAGACTATATAAAGAATGAGCAGGGCAAACATGCCTATAAAAATACTCGTTATTGTATAAATTATTTTCCTGTTTTTATCCACCATGCGTCTCTTCCTTTACTCTCTCATCATTATTTTTATGCGAAAAATAAGTAATAAGACCAATCATCCCTATACAAACAACCATAGACGAACCTCCTGCACTTAAAAAAGGTGATGTAATACCAGTAAGAGGAACAAGTTTTAATACACCTCCAACAATAATAAAAATCTGCACTGTAAAGAGTGCTCCTATTCCTATTAAAATTAGCCTGTAAAACTCATTTTTTTGTTTTAGTGCTGCATTCATACAATGCAAAATAATACCTAAATAACATAACAAGACGATAATACCCATTAAGGTCCCAAATTCTTCACATAGAGCAGCAAAAATATAGTCAGTTTCAGCAAAAGGGATCTTATTAGGCGTTCCTCTTGTCAGTCCACTTCCAAACCATCCCCATGTACCAATCGCAAATAACCCCTGTACTACCTGATACCCTGTATCAGATATATCCTGCCAGGGATTAAGCCACGCCTCTACTCTATTTCTTACATGGCCAAACATAAAATAGCCTATGACGCCTCCAAATGCCCCTGCAAATAAGCCTAGAGCAGGCAGCACAGGCTTTTGAGTAGCCATAAAAAGCATAACAAGAAAAGTCAAGTAATAAAGTAGTGCGGCTCCTAAGTCTCTTTGCAAAACTAAGCAACCAAGTACAATAATGATGACAGCAATAGAAAAGACAATCGTTTCTTTCTTATTCACTTTATAGTCAAAGTGATTAAATAATGCAGCTAAAAAAAGCACAAGCGCAATTTTCCCTATCTCTGATGGCTGAAGGCTCATTCCAGCTATTTCAACCCAATTGGTTGCTCCTAAAACCTTGCTTCCAAAGAAAAATGGGATGACCATTGTCACTGCCAGCACACATAAATATAAATATTTGTTTGCCGGCCGTATAAGAACTGCAAATATACTTGGAAATACTAAAGCAATTAAAACACCAATACCATACGCAATAATTTGCTTAGATGCTAATTTGTGATCAAGTCTCTCCAACATAATATATCCTATATCTATCAAAAAAAACATAAGGTTCCACAGAATCATTTCGTTCTGCATGCGCCATAACCTTAGGAGCCACAAAGTAATAGTAATAAGCGCAAAAACGATAACACCATTCATAATAATAGATGTTCTGATAACTAGATCTGCTTGTTTTCCCCCCACAATACTTATGCCTCCAAGGTGAAAAAAAGCCAAGCACAAATATAAAAACTTATTTTTCTCACTTGTCCTGCCTAGCGAATAGTTTGTAAACGGCTTCATAAAACTAAAAGAAACTATAATAAACAAAATACCAAACCCTGCGAAAATATATCTGCTTAATAAAATCATTAAATTAAAATATGCCATCTTTTTCACCTGCTTTATTCAATCGACTTAAAGGAAACCCCTTTGATTAACTTTATTTGAGACATATCCTCTGCAAGATAAGCTTCTAGTACATTTTGAGTTTCCTCTTTTGATTCATGAGTAAAATTCAGCCGTAAACTTTTTATACCCTTATTATTAAGTTCATCTAAATGTTTAACAACGAGTGGTTTCTCAGTTAAGAGCTGCATAACACACGCTTCGCAGTCGGTTTGAATCCCCCACACCGCTTCTTTTCTGTCCACAAGCTTGAAAACTTTTTGTTCTCCCCCCATTCGCGTACATTTATGATGATCTTTAAGAAGACACTGTTCTGAGGTCATAACAGGAATATAACCATACACGATTCTTTCCAGATTCCCTTGCATGCATTGCAGTTCAGTATAGGTTGTTTCCACAGAGACAGTTAGTTTAGCGGCTCCTGCTGCATCCCACAAGTGTATAGCTTCATTATTCATTATATTTAAGTTATAGTCAATATTCTTGTTCTTCAAACTACTCTTCAGCAGATTAAATTGCCCATAGTTTCTTATGAGATAACCATCTATAGAAGTTCTATCCCAAAAGGAGAGGTCTTCTGCAAACTTTTTATAAGTCTTATTTTTCATAATATACGGTAAGGCAAGGTAAAATTTCTTATGTCTTTTACTGCACAGCTCATTTGCCTGCAGGCTCATTTCATTATTATAGTTCCAATCCCAGTAAATAGTTTCTATTTGAGGATTATTAATACATACTTCCAGTTGTTCCAGCGTTGTAACATAAGCACTCCAAGTCTTTGCTTGATCGGCTACATGATTCTGAGGAGAGATATAGTCTTGTTTTTTCTTAATAGAGCGTTCTAGAATCTTTTCTTCCATCATTTCTAATACTTTTCTTCTTATTTCATTAAGCTTGCTTATAGGGATATAGCCTGTTTCATCCCACTTAACATCTATCTTTCCAGGAATAAAAGACGTATTGCCAAATTTAGTCAGCTGTCTTATGGCATTTTCCTTAGTAATAGGTGCATTTGATGCTCCTTCTAATATTTCTCCCTTATACTGAACACTAAGTGTTTTATATGCAGCCTCAATATAAATGGGCTGTCCAACTTCAGATACGATTTTTAAATCAATTGGTATTTTTCTATTGGCCTTTAAATAAGTATTTCTTAACTGCTTTAAGAGCTGATGATTTTTTGTTAAAAAAACCTCACTACCTGCATCAATATACTTATCAAATTCTAGCTGTATTGACAATCCTTTTTCATAATGCTTAGAAATTCCAGTACCTACGCTTTCACGGCCCTTGCGTATAATTTCTATACCATCTCCAGGGTTTAATTCTCCATCTAGCAAAATAGTAGCTCTTTTTAGTTTTGGAGAAAACTGGGTAACCGTACCAATTTTGACACCCATATGTCTTGGACTTGTAGGTGTAATCATATGATTAAGATCTCCATCAAAATAATAACCTTTCGAAAAACCTCCTCTATTGAAAACACCCTTTACCTCTTCTATATCATTCAAATCAACTTTATAGGATGATTGACTTTCTATTAAATCAATATATTTTCTGTAAGTTTTTACAACAGATGCTACGTATTCTGGGGACTTCATTCTTCCTTCTATTTTAAAAGAATGAATACCGCACTGTATCAAGTCCGGTAAAAATTCAATGCTGCACATGTCTTTTAAACTAATTAAATACTCATCTGAATTCATCATATGACCATTCTCTGTTAAGTTATACTTCATTCTGCATGGCTGTGCACATCTGCCCCTATTTCCGCTTCGGCCGCCTATTAGACTGCTCATGAGACATTGGCCTGAATAACTATAGCATAATGCCCCATGTATAAAAGTTTCTATCTCAATGCTACATATCTCTATTATTTCTTTAATTTCTTTTAGACTAAGTTCTCTCGCCAAAACAACTCTTTTAAAGCCTAAACTTTTTAGGAAAAGAACATCGTGGACGCTATGGGCCGTCATTTGCGTACTAGCATGCAGAGCTATTTGGGGGAAATATTTTTTGACAAGTGACACAACTCCCAAATCCTGGCTAATAATTGCATCAATTCCTAAATTATCTAAATAGATCAGATAATCAAATAGTTCATGTATCTCTTGCTGTTTTATAAGTGTATTTACAGTTATATATACTTTTACTGCTCTAAGTTTTGAATACCTCACAATGGCTTCAAGTTCATCATTTGTAAAGTTATCAGCATATTGTCTGGCGTTAAAACATTTACCACCTACGAATATAGCATCGGCACCATTTTCAATTGCAGCATAAGCATTTTCTATTTTTCCTACAGGCGCTAACAATTCTACTGTTTTCAACCCTTTCACCTTTTCCTTAATATAATTAACAGGGGAAGTTTTATCTTCCCCTGCTTGTATGATCATTTTTCTTATGATAGGTCTTTGCTTCTGCCATTTGATTTTTTACGTTTGTTATTTCTATTGTCATTTCTCGTATTTTATCTTTAAGGGCCAGGTTTTCAGCATTACACTTTTCAAGCTCATTTGCATAGGATTCTAACTCTTCTTGCATTTTAATATATTCACTTGCTACATTAAGTGCTGTTAACATATTCACTTTTGAAGTGTTTAAACTTGTTCTTACATTAGCCTTCTGAATACTGCTAATAATCTTATTAATTAAACCGGCTACCTTATGAATATGTTCTTGAGATTCTTCACCTTGCAGCGAGTATATATTTCCCCCTATGATAACCTCCACTTTATTTTTCGACATTTAATAACACCTCATCATTGTCATTATGCTATTATTCTTTCTTTTTTGTAATTATAGCATATCCTCCTTTAAAATACTACTTTATTGTTTCAATGTTAAACATCTCATATGCATAGGGTGTCAGCATTCTTCCTCTTGGAGTTCTCTGCAGCAGTCCTTGCTTAATTAAATACGGTTCATAGACATCTTCAAGCGTATCTCTTTCTTCACCTAACGCTGCCGCCAAAGTTTCGAGCCCAACTGGTCCGCCTTTAAACTGCACTGCAATCGTGTGTATAATCTGTCGGTCAAGTTCATCCATTCCATTTTCATCTATACTTAATAATTTTAATGCCTTTAAACAAATATCCCCATCTATCGGCTTTTTATATTTGATAAGTGCTATATCTCTAACTCTTTTTAGCAGTCTATTGGCTACTCTTGGAGTTCCTCTGCTGCATTTCGCAATCTCAACAGCTGCCTCCTCTGACAGAGAAGTATTTAAAATCTTCGCAGTTCTTAAGATAATTGTGCTAAGCTCATCCACTGAATAATATTCGAGCCTCTGCAAAATGCCAAACCTATCTCGAAGAGGCGAGCTTAACATCCCAGCTCTTGTCGTCGCCCCAATTAGAGTAAACTTAGGAAGCGTTAAGCGAATAGATTTTGCAGTAGGTCCTTTGCCTACTACAATGTCAATGCAATAGTCTTCCATAGCTGAATAAAGCACTTCCTCAACATGCTTGCTCATTCTGTGAATCTCATCAATAAACAAAATATCTCTTGGCTGCAAGTTATTTAAAATAGCCGCAATGTCTCCTGGTTTTTCAATTGCGGGGCCCGAGGTTATTTTAAATTTGACATCCATTTCATGGGCAATAACACCAGCAAGTGTTGTTTTACCAAGCCCTGGAGGGCCATAAAGCAAAACATGGTCTAAAGGTTCGTCTCGTTTTTGCGCTGCTTGTATAAATATTTTAATATTTTCTTTAATTGCACTTTGTCCTATATATTCTTCAAGAGAAAGAGGTCTTATACTGCTTTCAATTTCGTTATCTTCTAATTGCAAATCAGATGACATAATTCTTTTAGTCATATTCTCCCCCCCTCTATAATCCTAGTAAGTTTAGTGCTTTTCTGATAATCTGCTCGCTGTTATCCCGTTCATCAATAATAGCATTAACTGCCTTTTTGGCATCTGCTAGAGTATATCCTAATGCTTCTAGTGCTTCTATAGCTTCATTCTTCTGACTAGTTGAAGCTAAGTTGCTGCTTAAACTCTCTGCTGTTTGACCAGTAAGTTTTCCTATACTATCTTTTAGCTCAAGAATAATTCTCTGTGCTGTTTTTGCACCTATACCGCTTACCTTACTTAAAGCCTTGCTATCCTCTGACAAAATAATACTGACAATGTCTTGGTTTGTATAAGTATTTAAAATTTGCATTCCACCCTTTGGGCCTATACCGCTTACGCTTGTTAATTTTTTAAATAACTCTTTATCTTCCTTGGTTTTAAAACCATATAGATCATGTCCATCTTCTTTGATATGTTCATAAATGTATATTTTTATAGGCTCGCCTTTTTCCATTTCACTGAAAAACTGATGGGCAGAGCAAAATACCTCATAACCAATACCATGAGTCTCCAGAACAAGTGTATTATCCCCTATTTCAGCTATTACTCCATATAAATATGCAATCATTACCTAAACTCCTTACTTAAGAACATCTGTTCTTATTGTATACCATACTTATAAAAATGGCAAATACCCCTGTTTCTCAGACACAATATAATTTGTCCTTACATCAAAATCTTCTGTATTTATCCCCTCTATGATCTGAAAATCCATACATACACCTATTTTATATAAATAAGGATACTTAACGAGGTACCTATCATAAAACCCTCCGCCATAACCTACCCTGTTACCCTTCAAATCAAATGCTAATCCAGGTACGATAATGATATCTTTTGGAACAGGAATAGCTAGAGGATGCACCTTCGGATTAGGTTCATAGATTGTCATTGTTTTAAAATTATTATTTACTAATTCTTCTAAATCACTTACACTATAAAACTCCATCTTCCCTGTCCCTAGTGTTATTTTAGGATAGGCTATTTTCTTTCCTTCCCCTTTTGCAGTCTCATGCAAATATTTCGTTTGTACTTCATCTTTAAAAGCGGCATACAGAAAAATAGCCGCAGCCTCTTTAAACACCTTTAAGTCTATCAGTTGACTCGTAATTTGTTTTGAGGCATCATCTATAAGGGAAGCATCTAACTGCATTTTTTTATTTTTAATATGTTTTCTAGTTTGGTTTTTTGTCATCATTTGGCATATACCTAAGAGGATGCAGATTACCATCTGGTGTTTGAATTTTAGTATGTTCTAATTGACTTTTAAAATTGGATCTGAATATCTTTAAATAGTCTTGCCTTAGCCCAGCTTGTTCCTGTTTTTCTTCTTCTGAAAGCCCTACTGTTTTTTGCTTATGAGCAAGTTCATTAATCTTTTTAATAAGGTCACTCATTTCCATGATTTACTTCCTTTCTAATTTGCTACAAACCACGTTCCTAACTCTTCCCCTTGTAATAGGGCACTTAGTATTTGAATATCCTCACCAGATGCTACAATGGTATCAGTTCCACAGGATTTTGCAATTTTTGCAGCAATAATCTTTGTCGCCATGCCGCCTGTTCCTAATCTTGATCCTGCGCCACTCGCCAAGCCTTCTATTTCTGGAGTAATATCTTCTACTTTAGGTATAAGTACCGCATCACTATTTTGTTTAGGATTATCTGTATAGAGCCCATCTATATCAGTGAGGAGAATAAGTACATCTGCTTGTACTAACTGTGCAACTGTTGCTGATAATGTATCATTGTCTCCAAATCTATATCCTTCTATCTGCGCCGTAGAGATACAGTCATTTTCATTAATGATAGGTATGACACCTAAGTCTAGTAAAGTATCAAACGTATTTTTAGCATTTGTTTTTTTAATCTCATCTTCTATAACATCTTTTGTAAGTAGTATTTGAGCAATAACTTGATTATATTCCCCAAAAAACTTTTGATACATTTGCATCAGTATCGCCTGGCCTATAGCTGCTGTTGCTTGTTTTAAAGGTAAATCTTCTGGTCTTTTATTTCTGCCTATACGCTGCATGCCCGCTCCAATTGCTCCTGAAGATACAAGTATGACTTCTTTACCTGAATTATTAATATCTGTAAGTACGCGGGATAACTTTTCCATCTTATCTAAATTAACTTTACCATTTTCATGAGTTAGCGAAGACGTTCCTATTTTAACAATAATTCTTTTAGCTTTTTTAATTTTATCTCTCATGTTTGTATCTCCCTCAATACGATAATCTATTGCTGCTTACCGGCTGTTGGTATAGTTTTAGCCGCTGCCCTGCTATTTTCTTCTGTTAATTCTTGAATTTTTTCTATCTTCTTCATACCGATTTTTTTAGTAATGTTAAGAACTTGCACTCCGCTTGAATCCCTTTTTTGCTTTTCTGAAATCATACCAGCTGCAACTATAGCAACTTTCCCATCTTCTCTTATTAGTCTTATATAATCTTCTTCACTTGCATAAACAATACCCACACAGGCAGCCCCTGAATAATAAGCTTTAACAAGTTTCTTTCGATTTGTTTTTGTTTCATAAGATAAAACAGGCACTTTAGCAATCTTCCCTGTATCAAAACCAAATAGCATATAGCCGTTATAGTCTGTCGTTGCATGAATAGCTATAATTTGCTCATTTTCTTCCAAATCTAAAATATTAGGTAAGTAAACACCAAATTGACTAGCTTTTGAATCTTCAACCTCATGAAGCTTTAATTTATAGACATTACATTTGTTGCTAAATAGCAGTAAATCACTTTTGTTGCTGCTTTCTAACTCTTGTATAATACTGTCATCTTCTTTTATTTTTTGCTCTCCGCTGCTTCTTAAAGAAACAAGGGTAATTTTTTTGAGGTATTGATGATCTGTAAAAAACAATTTGACATTGTAGTCTTCGATAAAGACTTCATTTGGGGTCACGACAACTTCTGTATGTTTTAAAATATCAGTCGTTCTGTCTTTTGCATATTTTTTTTGTGTTTGTTTAAGTTCATCTATAATCACCTTTTTAACTTTATCTTCACTTGCAATAATATCTTTAAGTTTTGCAATCTCATTTTCTAATACTTCAAGTTCCTTTAAAGTCTCTAGAATATACTGCTTGTTTAGATGTCTAAGTTTAATCTCTGCAACATATTCTGCCTGCATTTCGCTGATATCAAAGGTGCTCATTAAATTTGGAACAACTTGTTTTTCTTTTTCTGTATTTCTGACTATCTCAATTGCTTTATCAATATCTAAGAGAATTTGCTTAAGGCCAAGTAATAAGTGATGTTTCTTCTCCATTTTTTCAATGTTATAAGTATATTTACGAATAATACATTGCCTTCTGAAAACGCACCAATTAGCTAAAATTTCCTTAACGCCCATAACTTTAGGCTTACCATCAACAAGAATATTAAAGTTACAGCTAAAACTATCTTCCAGTGTCGTAAACTTAAAAAGCTTGCTCATCAATAGGTCAGGATCAATTCCTCGTTTAAGATCAATGGTGAGTTTAAGCCCAGATAAATCTGTTTCATCCCGAACATCTGAAATCTCTTTAATTTTGCCGTTCTTCACAAGTTCTTCGATTTTATCAATAATCGCCTCAACAGTAGTGGTATATGGAATTTCTGTAATTTCAATACAGTTTTCTTTTTTAACGTAGCTATATTTTGAGCGCACCTTAAAACTGCCTCTGCCCGTATTAAGAATCTCTTCCATTTCACCTGCATGATATAACAAAGCACCGCCAGTGGGGAAATCTGGTGCAAGAATATATTTTGCCATATCTGCTTTCTCATTTTTAAGATATGCTATCGTTGCCTCACATATTTCCTTTAGATTGAAGCTGCAGATATTACTTGCCATCCCAACTGCTATTCCCTGATTAGGATTAACTAAAATATTAGGAAATGTAACTGGAAGGAGAACAGGCTCTTTCATCGTACTGTCATAATTATCAATATAATCAACTGCATTTTCTTCAATATCTTTAAAAAGTTCAATACAAATCTCACTTAACTTAGCTTCTGTATACCTTGCAGCTGCATATGCCATATCTCTTGAATAGACCTTCCCAAAGTTACCCTTTGAATCTACAAGGGGCATGTTAAGTGCACCATAGCCTTTTGTTAATCTTACCATTGTTTCGTAAATAGCTCCGTCACCATGTGGATTAAGTTTCATAGTTTGTCCTACAATATTAGCTGATTTCGTACGGGCAGATTTTAAAAGATTCATCTTGTACATAGTATAAAGCAGCTTTCTATGAGAAGGCTTAAATCCATCTATTTCTGGCAAAGCTCTTGATACAATGACACTCATTGCATAGGGCATATAGTTGTTTTCAAGTGTTTCGGTGATATTTTGGGCTATCACATTTTCATTCATTAACTCCAGTTCCTTTCTATCAACATTTTTAGCTCATATCTGCAAGGTCTAAATACCTATGTCCTTCTGTAGCTATAAATTGTTTTCTTCCATTCAGATTATCTCCAAGGAGCGTATCAAACATTTCTTTAGTTGCCTCATTTCCTTCTGGCAAGACTTGAATGAGGCGTCTTGTTTCTGGACACATCGTTGTTTTCCACATCATCTTAGGATCGTTTTCTCCAAGACCCTTTGAACGTTGAAGTGTATATTTAGATTTAATGCGACTAAGAATCTGAGATTTTTCATACTCTGAATAAGCAAAATAAGTATCATCTTTAGTATTTATTTCATATAGAGGTGTTTCTGCGATAAATACCTTGCCTTCTTTAATAAGAGTAGGAACAAGCGAATAGAGCATTGCAAGAATAAGGGTTCTTATCTGATAGCCATCTACATCTGCATCTGTACAAATAATGATTTTGTGCCATCTTAAATTATCAAGATTGAAAGTATGCAAATCCTTATTGTGCTTAGAAGTAATTTCTATACCACATCCCAATACTTTTAATAAATCAACGATGATATCACTCTTAAATATTTTGTCATAGTCTGACTTTAGACAATTAAGAATTTTTCCCCTTACTGGCATAATCCCTTGAAACTCCGCATTTCTTCCTAACTTACAAGAACCGAGGGCGGAGTCCCCTTCCACTATATAAAGCTCTCTTACAGCTGTATCCTTTGACCTACAGTCAACAAACTTTTTCACACGGTTAGTGATATCGATAGATCCACTTAACTGTTTTTTTACATTTATTCTTGTACGTTCAGCTTTTTCTCTGCTCCGTTTATTAACAAGTACCTGTTTAGCAATTTTTTCTGCCTCATCTTTATTTTCTGTAAAATAAATAAACAGATACTCTTTAAGATAGTCCTGAATAGCTTCTTGAATAAACTTATTTGTGATTGATTTTTTTGTTTGGTTTTCATAACTGGTAATCGTTGAAAAGGAGTTTGAAATAAGTATTAAACTATCCTGTATATCTATAAATGAAATTTTCTTTTCATCCTTGTTATAAATATTTTCGCTCTTAAGATATTGATCTATTGCATACACAAAAGCATTTTTTATAGCCTTATCTGGAGACCCCCCATACTCTAAATAACTGGAATTGTGATAGTACTCCAAAAGGTTGCTTTCATTACAAAAACAAAATACAACTTGAAATTTGAGTTTATATTCAGGACGGTCTGGACTGTCTTGCCCCTTTGTTGTCTGTTCAACATTAACAATCTCTGTAAATTGCTTGTTATTTGCTAATTCTTTGACATACCCTACCACACCATCTTCATATAAATAAGTTTTAACTTCATTTTGCACTTCATTTTTAAATACAAACCGCAAACCTTTATTAACAACAGCTTGTCTTTTTAATACGTCTTCAAAATAAGAAGGAGGAATATTAACATCTGTAAATACATCTAGGTCGGGTTTCCAGTGTATCTTTGTTCCTGTCTTTTTATCATCACATTTATTTTTTCTAAGTCCGCCTATGTTCTCTCCTTTTTCAAAGTGAAGCTCATAGCAAAAACCGTCTCTTCTAACTTCTACATTCATAAACTCTGAACTATACTGAGTTGCACATGTTCCTAATCCATTTAATCCTAAACTAAATTCATAATTCTCACCATCATTGTTATTGTATTTCCCTCCTGCATAGAGTTCACAAAATACAAGTTCCCAATTATACCTATCCTCAGCTTCATTATAATCTAATGGAATACCTCTGCCGTAGTCTTCAATGGTAATAGAATAATCCTCATGCAGCGTAATATTGATTATATCACCATGTCCTTCTTTAGCTTCATCTATGCAATTTGCAAGAATCTCAAAAACAGAGTGTTCACATCCTTCTATCCCATCTGATCCAAATATAACTCCTGGACGCAGTCTTACTCTGTCTGCACCTTTTAAGGCCGAAATGCTCTGATTGTCATACGTCTTTTGTTTCATATTTTACCACCTATACATATTATCTCATCCTATTACTGTAAAGAAATACTCTTATATTGTCAAGATTTAAATTAATGTATAAATAAGTTAATATCATTATCTCATGACATAGCAATAAAAAAAGGTCGGTTCTCTCCGACCTTCCTTTATACTTATTTATCTCTATGCTCATAAATTGAAATAACCTGCGGCTCCTCATACTTGACTCCAAAGGTATTCACTGTAATGGTTTTGATCTTTATCTCCTGCAGCGGAATGTTCTCCCCATCTACTGGTGCTTTTCCTATTTCTTGTAATACGTCCATACCCTTAATAACTTTCCCAAAAGCAGCATACTGACCATTTAGTCCAAAATTTTCTTGCAGTAAAATAAAAAACTGTGACCCCTCCGTATCATACTTTTTTGATCTTGCCATACAAACAGTACCTTGTTCGCATTTAAGCTTATTTTTAAAACCATTTTGTTTACATTCACTTTTTATAAAATATCCTGGAAAACCTGTGCCATCACCTATTGGATCTCCTGTCTGCAGTAAATAGTTTGGTATGATCTTTGAAAACGGCATATCATCATAAAATTTTTTATTTACAAGATCTATAAAATTATTCACTGTATTAGGCGCATATTCTGGATATAATTCTATTTCAAAATCCTTAGAATTCTCTAATAAAACTGTAACTATTGGATTTTTAAGAGATTGAAGTTCTTCATCTTTACCAGTAGCTTTATTAACAGAATAAAACAAGATCATACTTATACCTATAATAGTAAAAATCATGGTTATCTTTTTCATCATTTTACACTCTCTTTGGCTATTTTTTATAAGTATGTATGTTTCATCTTTTTTTTATTCTTCTATCTTTTATAATCGGTCATTATTTTAAATGAATCCCTGTATAAAATCTGCCTTATAAAAATAGAAAAACAGGGTTTATCACCCTGTTTCTTATTCTTTAGTTTCTTATTCTTCAGTTTCTTCCATTTCTTGGAAAAACATTTCATCAAATTCAGCTGCTACTTTATCATATTCTTCATCTGATTCGATCTCATCTAATTTAATGTCATCGCCTTCTTCAGAATAACGATAGATAAGTACGTCTTCTTCATCTTGTGGAGCAAGAGCAATGTATTCTACATCGTCTACTTCAAATATACCAAGTACGTCACATGCTACTTCCTTATCTTCATCTTCAAAAGTTACATAGATCACTGCATCTTCATGACCTTCATCATGACAATCGCAGCCTTTTTCGTTATGTTCACTGCCACAACCACATTTTTTATTATCTTCCATTATATCGTTCCTCCTTAGGAATTCATTACATAGTCATTATAGCATAGTGCGTGAAAATTTACCAATTTTTCATGATAAGTTTTCCATAATAACTCTTTCTGCATTTTTATACGTTAGTTTATCAATAAATGACTGAGGGTATAGCTTTGTTAATGCATCAATAAGTTTACCCATTTGTCCTGCATTACATACCTCTAAATCGCAATTTATACCATCAAAATCAGTTCCAAATGCAAGTATATCTTCTCCGCCTAACTGATAAATATATTCTATATGTTTACATATGGCATTAATTGTGCTGACTTCGGAGCCATCCAGGAACAAACCATATAGATTGATACCCATAATTCCCCCCGAATCAGCTACTAACCTAATCATATCATCTGATAAGTTTCTTGTATGATTATAGATAGCTCTTGAATTACAATGAGATGCAATAATTGGTCTTTTGTAAATGGATCTGATATCTTTTACCGAGGCTTCTGAAAGATGTGATATATCGATTAGCATAGGTATAGCCTTCAGATATTCTACAACCTGCTTGCCAAAAGCTGTGAGTCCCTTATGACTGGAATGGGGATAGGCTAAATCATTTTCATAATTCCAGGTAAGCGTCATCATCCTTACCCCTAAGTCATAAAGCTTTTTAATATTTTCTATATTACCATCTATGATTTGTCCTTCTTCAAGCGATAAGAATGCAGCTATTTTATTTTTTGATCTAATACGGCTATATTCTTCAAAATTGGTTGCAAATTCTATGAGTTCACCATGCTGCACCAGTTCTTTCATAAAATAATCATACATTTCCTTGGCAAGTTCCATTAAAGTTTTTTTAGCCGTCTTAGTATCTATAAATATTGCAAACCACTGGGCAGCATAATCACTAGTTCTTAGTTTGTCTAGGTCAACATGATATTCATTTGTTAATAGACTTGATTTTTCTGTGTAAATTCTATCTATTGTATCACAATGAAGATCAATAATAGGCACTAGAATTCACCTTCTTTTTGCACCTCTTCATATGTTTTTCCTTTTGTATCAACTGTCATGGACTGAATCACAACCGGCGTATTAGGTTTATCTGCATAGTTTGTAGGCTGGCTTGCTATATAGTCAACTGTATCTAACCCTTCAATCACTTTGCCAAACGCTGCATATTGACCATCTAAATGAGGGGAATCCTGATGCATAATAAAGAATTGTGAACCGGCAGAATCTGGAGCCATTGCCCGTGCCATTGATAAAACGCCTCTAGTATGTTTAAGCGTGTTATTTACTCCATTTGAACTAAATTCTCCTTTAATATGATACCCGGGACCTCCTGTTCCAGTTCCCTGCGGACAGCCTCCCTGAATCATAAATCCAGGAATGACTCTATGAAAAGTAAGTCCATTATAGAATCCTTTATTGATAAGTGAAATAAAGTTCCTTACTGTATTAGGAGCCATATCCGCATAGAGTTCTGCAATCATTTTACTGCCATCATCCATCGTAATTGTAACAATTGGGTTTGTATTTTCCATTTCTATTCTCCTCTTATTTAAATTCATTTTTTAAAAACGCGATATAGGTTTTTCTCATTTCATAGATATCTGCCTTACTTGTAACTTCCCATGGGGCATGCATGCTGTGTACACCTACGCCACAATCTATAACATCCATGCCATAGTTTGCAACAATATAGGCTATTGTACCGCCTCCGCCTAAGTCAAGCCTGCCAAGCTCTGATGTCTGCCATATAATTTGATTATCTTCCGCCATTTTTCTTAGCTTTGCTACATATTCTGCATTCGCTTCATTTGATCCCGACTTTCCTTTAGATCCAGTATATTTATTAAATACAACCCCTTTTCCTAAATAGGCTGCATTATACTTTTCTAAAACAGATGGGTGATTAGGATCATAGGCTGCTGTTACATCTGATGAAAGCATTTTTGACCTTGCTAAAGTACGTCTTAATTTTAAGCTTGAATATTCCCCTACTAAGTTGAGAATTTCAGCTACTGTATTTTCAAAAAACTTAGAATGCATGCCTGAAGCTCCTACACTCCCAATTTCTTCTTTATCAACTAGAACAGTCATAGTCGTTCTTAAAGGTCTTGTGATCTCAAGCTGAGCTTCAAACGAAGCATAGCTGCATACTCTGTCATCTTGCCCATAACCAATAATCATACTGCGATCAAGTCCATAGTCTCTAGCCTTGCCTGCTGGCACAATCTCAATTTCAGCTGATACCAGGTCTTCTTCTTCTATACCATATTTTTCGTTGAGAAGCTTTAATATATTAGCCTTTACTTTAACCTTATCTTTCTCATCACCTTGAAGCGGGATAGTTCCGAGACATACATTAAGGTCCTCTCCTGTTATAGCTTCACTAAGCTTCTTTTGCATTTGTTCTCCTGCTAAATGAATAAGCAAATCAGAAATACCTACTACAGGGTCACTTTCGTCTTCTCCTATGACTATATTAACGACTGATCCATCCTTTTTAGCTACTACACCATGTATGGCTAGAGGCAATGCCACCCATTGGTATTTCTTAACCCCCCCATAATAATGGGTTTTAAATAATGCAATATCAGTATCTTCGTAGAGCGGGTTAGGCTTAAGATCTAACCTAGGTGAATCTATATGAGCACCTAAAATATTCAGACCATCTTCTAAAGACTGCTGCCCAATACAACATAAAATTAAAGTTTTATCAAGATAATTAGCATAAACCTTATCCCCTGTACTTAATTTGGTATTGGTTTTAATAAATTCCTCAAGGTTTCTATAACCAGCTTCCTCTGCTTGCTTCACAAGTGATCGCACACATTCCCGCTCTGTTTTATTTTCAGATATAAAACTTTTATATCTATCTGCATATTCAAATAGCGTTTTTAAGTCTTCCTCTGTATAACTCGTCCAAGCATGCTTATATTCCTTTTTAAAATCTGACATATCGTTCCTCCTTTATCAGTCGTTAAATATTATACCATATTATATTATTTTATTCCAAATGTTACTATACATTTATATTATGAATAGGTCATGCTTTTATTATTCTATAAATCATTATCCATCAATTTTTCTTCATGGGGGCGTATACTCCGTCTCAACTAATAAACTTCTTTCATTATAGTTTTGTAATTGCAGCAAAAAAGACCTGTCTCACTATAGTATCTTGCTATAGCGACACAAGTCCAATTTATATTTTATTTATCCATTATAAATGAGAAGTTCCGGATTCTTTCACTTTTTTTCTGCTGTATTCTCTTGCCCAATTATCATAATACAAAATCTCATCAAGTGTTGGCTCACTTATACATGTGTGTTTCTCCATTACTTTAGCTATAAGCTTAGGTATTTGCAGAAAAGATATCTTTTTATTTAAAAATGACTCAACAGCTATTTCATTCGCTGCATTTAGTACTGCAGGCATAGTTCCACCAGTTTTTAGAGCACTGTATCCTAAATCTAAGCATGGAAATAAACTTCGTTTAGGTTCTTCAAAGGTAAGGCTTTTGAGTTTGCAGAAATCTAATTTTTCAGCATGGTTTGCTTTTTGCCTGTTAGGATAGTAAATGGCATATGCAATAGGAACTTTCATATCTGCATAGCCAAGCTGAGCCATAGTAGATCCATCTCTATATTCAACCATTGAATGTATAATGCTTTCCCTATGCACTACTACATCTATCTTATCATAGGATGTATTAAACAAATGTTTTCCCTCAATAACCTCTAGCCCCTTATTCATGAGTGTCGCCGAATCAATAGTTATTTTAGAGCCCATTTCCCAGTTAGGATGCTTAAGTGCATCCTGAACAGTTACTTTTTGCAGTTGTTCATAAGTAAAATCTCTAAAAGGCCCTCCTGAAGCTGTTAAAATATACCTGCTTACCTCTTCTCTTTTATTACCTTGCAGACATTGAAATATAGCAGAATGTTCACTATCAATAGGAAGAATAGGGATATTATATGCATTAGCTAATTTCATTACTATGTCTCCGCCAGCCACCAATGTCTCTTTATTAGCAAGAGCTATATGCTTTCCTTTTTTTATGGCCTCTACAGTAGGAACAAGGCCAATCATTCCTATTACAGCAGTAACAACGAGATGTGCATTATCTAAAGTTGCCACTTCTATTAATCCTTCTAATCCACTTACTACTTCTACGTGAATTGATTTCTCAGCAAGTCTTTGACTTAGCTCAAGTGCCCTCTGCTCATTCATAACGCATACAAGCTCAGGTTCAAATTCAATAATTTGCTTTTCTAGTAAATCGATATTAGTATTGGTTGTAAGTCCTACTATATTTAGATTATGATCATGTCTTGCAACCTCTAAAGTCTGCGTACCAACTGAGCCTGTCGAACCTAAAATAGCTATATTTTTCTTAACCATTATTCTAAACTCCTATCTAATAAATTGCAGATTTCTCTTAATCATTATATCACTTTCCCATTAGGGCTTCTGAATTTCTATACTCTCTACGATTAGTTATAATCATAATGATAATAATATATTATTTGATACTAGTCAAGAAACTGCAATGGTACAGCTATTACTGTAATAGCATAGCTATTGCTGTTACTAATTAATCCATACTGTAGTATTTGACTTCATAGTATTATAAAACCATAAACTATCTTCCTCAGAAAATCTAATGCAGCCATGGGATGCTCTATGACCAAGCACCCCTTTTCCTTCTAAAAGCCTTGTCCCTGTAACATCAAATATAATAGAGTGATAGAGATAATCTCCAAATATTTGAAACGCATTTTTACATCTATATCCCTTATCTACTCCAAAATAAGGTACCCTATTTGTAAGTGTAAATTTACCTCTTGGGGTAGGCGTCGTATTTTTCCCAGTAGAACATAAGAGTGTTCGAATGAGCTGCCATTCATTTTTTTGACCTTTAAATATGTAAGTTTTCTGCCTATATAAGTCAGTCCACACAAGATACATTGTTTTACTACTTATATCTTGACAATTAATAAAGTCTTCTATCTGAACTTTAGTAGGTTTATCTGTTGCAGTTGGCGGGTTTTTGGGAATGCTGATACTATTCCATGGGATTTTAACTGTTTTATTATTGCTATTCTTTACGTAATAAATAACATGGTCTTCAGCTGCCCACACCTCAACTTTTTGTCCTTTTGCAAAACCATTAGTACTATACTTCATTGTTCCTATTATAATTGATGCTGGAAAACCCTTATCAGCTTCTGTATGACTGCTGCTTTCCTTTTTAATAACCTCTTGATTGTATCTTTTAAAGAGTTCTGAGTGATCTTGTCCAAACTTACTGTTCGTCTCAATCATTTGATAATCTGTTTCAAGGTAATTGATAATAGTCGTAAGGTACTTAGCATTTCTTAAAACATATAACTCTTTATTTTTTATTATTTTAGTTTTAGCAGGGATTTCATTAAGTTCCGATCTCTGTTCAATGATCTCATTTCCATCCCAATATAAGTCAGTATACATTACCTTTAAACATTCATCGGTTTGGTTAATAAGACTCTCATTATCACATAAAATATACTCACTCATTAGATCATATCTTGGGTTTAAAAAAATTTGGTTATCCATAATGTTAAGATTAAAATAGACTTGCAGGGCTCTTATTGGAATGAAGGTCTCTTCTCCAGCACTTAATGAATGAGTTTTTAATTCCCCTATGTAAATGGATTCATTACTCATATAGATTTCCTTTTTATCAAAGTCAGTTTGTTCTTCCTCTACAGAAGTATATCCCTGCCAAATAAGCTGTATCAGGCCACTGTTTGCTTGTTTCTTAAATCCAATGTTTTCTAATGTTTTCAGACTTATGTAACTTGTATTTAAAAACTGATAAACGTCATAGAATTTCTCATTGACACATAGTTCTAAATTACTTTTAACCATTGTCCCTATAGCCACTTTTTTAAATGATTGATCTTTACTCATACTCCCTATATATTGACTTATTTTCTGTTTTATATTTGCCTCATCACTTAACAAAGCGTTTTTAAGATAGTCTTTATCGTCTTTAAATTGTTTGGCCTTGTTAAACAGAGTATCCCAATCAGCTAAAGTAATAATCTCTTTTTCATCAAAAGAACGATTTCCCCAAATATATTCTACAACTAATCTTCCAATATAAGGACTATTGCACTGTTCCTTTTCTGGCAAATAAACTGGACTGCGTTCAATATACCTGCAAAGTATTTTAGCTGCTTCTCCTTGGGATATACTGCTGTCATCCTCTAAATAATCCCTATATAGTTCTCTGTCAGATTCATTCTCAAAATAATGAATTATTTGTTCTTTGAGCGAAAGTTCACTCGTATCTATCTGCAAAATACCCTTTTCCACTTCACTTCCCATCATTTTATAAGTTATTTCATCAGATAAGTTAATGCCATTTATATCATCATTACCAAATACACTATTACAACATACTATTAATCCACATATTACTATAACAGCTCGTCTCACTTTTCATCCCCCTTAACTTGTATTTAATTCCATTTTTTACCATTTGTTTTACCATTATAGCAGACTTACTGGGACTTATCAACTTAATATTCATATTATATTCTCAAATAAGACAAAGAGGTATTTATCCTTTTTCAAGATAAATACCTCTCTATGCGTTCACTAACCACGTTTTTATTAAGCTTACTATTTTCTATGTATATGTATAGCTGAATAGTCCATTACTCTTAGGGATTCACTAATTGTACGTTCTATTGCAAGGTTGGCATACTCATCAACCTTCTTCTGCTCTTTAGGTTCATGAGTAAGCGAAGCGGCCCCTCCAATACACCCTCCGACACAGGCCATACCTTCGATAAAGTTAAACGTATGTTTACGGGCTTTTAGTAACTTAAGTGCCTTATCTATTTCATCAATACCATTACACACAATAGGCCTATACTCACTTCCGGGCAAATTATTATCTTTAATAATAGTCGTAACTGCATCAGCAACTCCTCCTGACCTTGCAAAAAGCCTGCCAAAGTAAGATGCATTGTTAAGCGGCTCATCTGGACATTCCGATACTTTAACCCCGTAGGCTTCAATAACTGCCTCTAGCTCTTCAAAAGTTATAACATAGTCTGCAGCATCTTTTACGTCTTCTTCTCTCTTTTCCTCTTTTTTAGCTGTACAAGGTCCAATAAATACGACCATCGCTCCTGGATCTACTTTTTTTACAAACCTTGATATGACAACCATAGGAGAAACCATTGTAGACAGATGTTCCGCTAACTCTGCATAATGAGATTTTACATGTGCTGTAAATGCAGGACAACATGAAGTCATCATACATGTTTCTCCTCCTTGGATCACTCTTTCTATAAATTCCAATCCCTCATTATAAGCTACCATGTCTGCGCCAAGAGCTGCCTCTATCACATCTTTAAATCCTATCTTTTTAATAGCAGCTACAATTTGACCAATATGCGCATTATACTGCGTTACAATTGAAGGCGCAATAACGGCATATAATCTTGTGTTTTTGACTGTTTTTGCTGCCTGTAGTGCCTTAACAACAGGAATAACTTCACTTCTGTCCGTAATCGCTCCAAACGGGCACTGATAAACGCATGCTCCGCAACTTATGCATCGCTCATAGTTAATTTGTATTTTTTTATTTTCTTTTATATTAATTGCTTTACTCTTACATGCCTTTATACAAGGTCTCATTACATCAACAATGGAATTGTACGGACATACTTCCATACATTTTCCGCAGCTTACACATTTATCATAATTAATTTGTGCCTTACCCTCTATAACTTCAACAGCACCTTTTTTGCAGACTTGCATACACCTATGGGCGAGACACCCTCTGCACGCTTCCGTAATAATATATCTTTCTGCTGGACATTCATCACAAGCAATATCAATAACTTCAATAATAGGATCTTTAGAATCTATGCTTTTGGCTGCTAAGTTTACTCTCTCTGAAATAATTTCTCGTTCCTTATACACACAGCATCTTGAAACAGGCGTACTGCCTGGAATAATGGTTTTGGGTATAGTATGTCTTGTGGTTTCGAACTCACCTTGAATAACTCTTTTGATAACTTCTTTGAATACCGCATGTCTAATCCATTGTACATGGCTTTCAAATTTTCTCATTGCCTTATTTCCTCTCTAAAAATATTCAATTTCTACAAACTTGCCTAAACTCATTAATACTTTTTCAAGCTTGGCTAAAACATTTAGCTTAATACTTAGTTCATTTGGAAAGTCTGGATTTTGGTGAGCAGGATTAATAGCTCTTCCAACAAGCATCTTGATATGGGTGCAATCCTCGAATAACATACGTGCAAGCTTTGAAGCACCATCTTCTGCATACAAAAAATCAACTTCTTTTGCTGTTTTTAACTTCTCTAGTCTTTCAACCGCACCCTTTATTGTCAAGACTCCCTCCGTTACAAGGTCTATCCCTTTCATGTATCCTATAGGCGGAATATCTTTATCAATAATATTAAAAGTCGTCCTGATCTCTGCCTTAGTCTTTCGAGATACAATATTGGCAGCTGTACCTCCGCATACTATTTTTTTCCCTAAACTATGAATAAGCGTATCAACAACTTCTCTATCCTTATTTAAATCAATGGGTGGACCGGAAAACAGAGTGGCAAGCTTAGGCTTAATAGCTCTCATTGTTACAACCGTTGTATCATCTCCTGGTTTTTCTATGTACAGATCCTCACACACACCTAATAAAAGATTTGTAACCATCTTTGCAGGCATTGATGCATTCATTGTTGTCTGCAAATAATTAGCTACCTCATTCCAGCTCCAGCCTAAGTTAAGAATCATGCCCGCTCCCGCATGGATTACGCCATCACTTACAAATACAAGGGCATCTTTCTCCTGCAGTTGAAATTTGCTCTCTTTGATCCTTCTGCCGTTTATCTCCTTAATTGTTGCCTCCAATTGACAAATCTGATTATCTCTCATAAAAAAGACGCTTGGATTATCAAATTCTACAACATATCCCATACCCTCAGCATCTATTTTTATAATTGTAAAAGTAGAATAAGCTAATTTTCTCACAGAACACATGGGCAGCGTATGAATAATGGTATCCACAACTTCCTCGATACTTAATCCTTCCTTTAACATGGTAATGGCTATTTTTGAAGTTAACGTTGCAAGAATATTAGCTTTGACACCGCTTCCAAGTCCATCTGACAGTACAGCTATAAAACTATCTTTATCGCTAAAAAATTCTACTTTATCCCCGCATAGTTCTTCACCATATTTATTTAAGCTCCCAGTTGCAAAATCTACAAAAAACTTCATTTTTTGATACCTTCTTCTTCTTGAATAAGTTGTTTAAGCTGTGTGAGAGTCACCTTAGTCTCCGCTGTCGTTTCACCTAAAAGACTAGCAATCTCTTGAGCTACAGTCATTTGCTTGTTAATGACTTTTTGTGCCATATTAATAGCATCTATTTTCATGTTCTGGAGCTTCTTCTCAAGTTTTTCATCTTTAGTAATATCATGGGCAATCCATAACATCACTTGATGGTATTCTATCCAGATGATACTTTGAATAACAACTGAGTCGCTTTGATTGATATGAACCTTTTGTCCTAATACACTCTTTTTAGTAGCTTTTACGTTTTCAAAAATCTCTTCATCTATAAACATAGAAATAGGCAGTAATGCTGCACCTTCTTTTGACACTTTAAAGAATTTTTCAGCAGCTGGATTAAGTTCTAATATCTCAAGCTCTTTATTAAGGATAAGAATCAGGTTAGGCGTCGCATCAAAAATAACATTTGTTAAGGTTTCTGCTTTTTGCCTCATAAATGGCAGACACATATTTGCCTCCGCCATACCATTAAATACTGCTATAGCTTTTTCTCTGCAAGTGTGATAGCCACAGCTTCCGCAATTAAGTTCATCTAACTTTGTGTACTTACCAATACTTCTCAGGATATGCTTTATTTCCTCTTCACTAGGTTCTTTAAGCTTCATATGCAACGATGGAAAATACTGGGTTAAATCTACTCTAGCTATACTCTTACTGATACATTCTTTAATCTTTTGAAAGCTATCATTCTCTGCCTGCACACTTTCTCTGGCAGCATATTGTTTAATTCTTGCTTTTCTTTCATAAATATTGATACCATCATGGGATATCCCGGGTCCATTAATACAACTATGTCTGCAGCAGCTCATTTCAAAAAGAATATTTTCAAACTGATTATCTTTAATGGCTTCAATCACCTCTATACATTCTTCTATCCCATCAACTTGAATAATTTCTCTTTTTAAAGCGGTCTTGTTAAGCGTCTTTGTCACCCCGCCTGATATAGGATACTGTCTTTGGGCAGTGATTGATTCATCAAAACTACGCTCTTCTAAAGCGTTTATTTCTATATTTTCTTCATGAATCCATTTTTCAAGCTCATCAAATGTCAGTACTGCATCTATTGCCTCTTCATCATGTCCTTCTATTTTTTTCGACAGACACGGCCCAATAAACACAACTTTAACCTCAGACCCATACTTTTCTTTTAGGAGTCTTGCATGGCATACGGCTGGTGATACGACTGGTATAAGACTTGGTATAACTTCTGGATAATGTTTTTGAATAAGATAATTAACAGATGGACAACAGCTCGTTATATAGCATGTATCTCCCGCAGCATTTGCATAGGTCTCATACTGATTTGTAACAAAATCAGCCCCTACTGCCGTCTCCTCAACATATGTAAATCCAAGATGTTTAAGTAGTGAATACACTTTACCGCTGCTATCTCCAAACAAAGCAGCAAATGAAGGCGCTATTGAAGCGACTACTTGCTTTTTATGTGCAATATAGTTTTTAACTGTTTGGAGTTCAGTTTTTACTTCTTTAGCATTTTTTGGACAGACCTTGAGACATTTTCCGCATCCTATACATCTCTCTTTCATAATTTGCGCCTGTTCGGACTGTACTTTAATAGCATGAACAGGACATGATCTTACACACGCATAGCAGTTTTTACAATTTGCAGCTGAAAAATTTATAATCCACATTGACTAAACACTCCTTACAGCTCTGCCATAATTTGATTAATAAAAATGTCACGGGCATTTTCTTTCGAAACAGACAAAATTTTGTCGTCCCACCTTGCTACCGAAACAGCAGTGGTGCATCGGCCTATGCAAAAAGCAGCATTTAACTCAATAACGTCCTCTAATTTAAATTCTTCAATTAGGGCTTTAAAAATTTCGATCACTTGATAAGAACCTTTCAAATGACAAGCACTTCCGATACATATTTTTACGACTTTCATATTAACACTCCCTCTTTTAACTATTAAATGAATACGTCCTTGTAGTCAGTTTTTAGAATAGGCTATTCCACTTAAAGCATTATTCTTTATGGTTTTATCCATTACAATTTTATTTTTTATTAAGCGTTTCTTAATTATATTACTTTGTTATTTTTTTGTCAATGTTTTAAAGATTATTTCTATAATATGAACAATAATATGAGATATTACAACTATATATATGAATTTTGACTAAAACAGCAATAAACTTCGTTACATAAATAACATTCACTTCTATTCCTCTAGGGCCTTCATAAAAATCTAATATCATTCTGTATGAATTTAACTAAAATAAATAAAAAGTGCAGGTACACTAGCACCTGCACTTCTTATTATTTTAGTTAAATTATATTATACTCTATCTTTTTCTTCATAATGTGTATGAAGCTGACTATGAGCTTTATGACTCATTGGTTTTTCATAGTAATTAGCATAAAGTTCTTTTACAAATGGATTTTCATGAGATTTACGAATAGTCTTATTTCTGTCTTCGGTGTAAATAGCAGCTTGACGTTTTTTAAGAATCTCAGTATCTCCATGATGGTATGGCTGACCGCCTCCACCGATACATCCACCTGGACAAGCCATGATTTCAATAGCGTGGAAGTTTCTTGGATTACCGCCTCTGATCTCTTCTAGAAGTTCTCTTGCGTTACCAAGTCCATGGGCAATACCAATGTTAAGATCCATATCGCCTACTTTAATTGTTGCACTTCTAACACCTTCAAATCCTCTAAGTTCTTCAAAATCAACTTTTCCAAGTGTTTCACCTGTAATCACTTCATAAGCAGTACGTGTTGCTGCTTCAATAACTCCACCTGTTGTTCCAAAGATAACAGATGCGCCTGTTGATTCTCCTAATGGATTATCAAAGTCTTCTTCTGGAAGATTGTTGAAGTCAATATTTGCTCTCTTGATTAAATGAGCTAATTCTCTCGTAGAGATAGAGATATCTACATCATTATTAAATTCTGGTCTTGATGCCTCATACTTTTTAGCTAAACATGGCATGATAGATACAACAACCATTTTTTCTCTTGGGATATTATACTTCTCTGCGAAGTAATTTTTCGCAATAGCACCAAACATTTGTTGTGGAGATCTTGCTGTTGATGGAATATTTAATAAATCAGGGAATTGGCTTTCGATAAAGTTTACCCACGCTGGACAGCAGCTTGTAAGGATAGGTAAGCTTACTGATGTATCTCCTGCTTTGAATCTTGAAATACGATCTACAAGCTCTGCACCTTCTTCCATAATGGTTACGTCCGCTGCAAAATCTGTATCGAATACATAGTCAAAGCCAAGGCTTCTAAGTGCTGCAACCATCTTACCTGTAACAAGTGTTCCGGCTTCCATACCAAACTCTTCACCAAGTGCTGCTCTTACAGCTGGAGCTGTTTGAACAACAACTACTTTATCTTTATCAGCAAGGTGTTTGACAACATCCCAAGCATGTTCTTTTTCACATAATGCACCTGTTGGACAGACTGCAACACATTGTCCACAATGGGTACAAACTGAATCTTCAAGATCAACTTCAAAAGCTGTTGATACAACTGCGTTAAATCCACGGTTGATACCTGATAAAGCTCCTACTGTCTGTACTTTATTACACATTGTTTCACAACGTCTGCACATGATACATTTATCCATATCTCTAACGATAGCTTTGCTTTCGTCTACAGGATAAGTAGATTGTGCACCGTCTTTACCAATCTTAATTTCACGTACCCCAAATTTAACAGCAACATCTTGAAGTTCGCATTTTCCTGATTTTTCACAAACAAGACAATCTTTTGGATGGTCTGAGAGTAATAATTCAAGTACTACTTTTCTAGCATTAAGTACTTTTACTGAACGTGTATTAACAACCATGCCATCTGTTACAGGAGTTGCACAAGCTGGTGCTAAATTTCTACGTCCATCAACTTCTACAACACAAATTCTACAAGAAGCTGCTTGGTTAACCATTTTTGTATCATGTAAATCTAAATGGCAAAGTGTTGGTATATGAACGCCCACTGTTTTTGCTGCTTCTAAAATAGTTGCGCCTGCTGGAACTGTGGTTTCTCTGCCATCAATAGTAATTTTAAGATCTGACATTGCTTTCTCACTCCTTTTCTATTCTTTTATAATCGCTGCAAATTTACATTTATCCATACAAGCACCACATTTGATACATTTTTCTTGATCAATGAGATGTTTTTGTTTTACAGCACCTGATATAGCATTTGTTGGACAGACTCTTGCACATGCTGTACAGCCAATACATTTATCTGTAATTTTATACTGAAGTAATGCATTACATTGTCCAGCTGGACATTTTTTATCCTTAATATGCGCAACATATTCATCATAGAATATATCTAATGTTGATAGAATAGGGTTTGGAGCTGTTTGGCCTAAGCCACAAAGAGCTGTATCTTTGATAACATGACTAAGTTCTCTAAGTGTATCAATGTCTTCCATTGTACCTTTGCCTTGAGTAATCTTTTCTAGTATCTCTAATAGACGTTTTGTACCAACACGGCATGGTGTACATTTACCACATGATTCTTCTTCTGTAAATTCAAGATAGAATTTTGCAACGGCTGGCATACAGTCATCTTCATCCATAACAATCATACCGCCTGAGCCCATCATAGAGCCTTTTGCAATAAGGTTATCGAAGTCAATAGGTGTATCAAGGTCTTTTTCTGTTAAACATCCACCTGAAGGGCCGCCTGTCTGTACTGATTTAAATTTCTTGCCATCTTTAATACCGCCGCCGATATCATAAATTACTTCTCTAAGTGTAATACCCATTGGAACTTCAATAAGACCAACGTTATTGATTTTTCCAGCAAGCGCAAATACTTTTGTTCCTTTTGATTTTTCAGTACCAATAGAAGCAAACCAATCTGCACCTTTTAAGAAAATAACTGGGATATTTGCGAAAGTTTCTACGTTATTAACGTTTGTTGGTTTTGCCCAATAACCGCTAGCAGCTGGGAATGGTGGTTTTGTAGTAGGTTCTCCACGCATACCTTCCATAGAATGGATAAGTGCTGTTTCTTCACCACATACGAAAGCACCGGCTCCGAATTTAATCTCAATATCAAATTCTAAGTCGCTTCCTAAAATATTTTTGCCTAATAAACCATATTCTCTGGCATCTTTAATCGCTTTTTCAAGTCTCTTAATAGCAAGAGGATATTCAGCTCTTATGTAAACAAGACCTTGTGTTGCACCAATTGCATAACCACAAATAGCCATTGCTTCTACAACTGAATGTGGGTCACCTTCTAAGATTGATCGATCCATAAAAGCTCCTGGATCTCCTTCATCAGCATTACATACAACATATTTTTGATCTGCCTCATTTTTGTATGCGAATTCCCATTTAAGTCCTGTAGGGAAACCACCGCCCCCACGGCCACGAAGTCCTGATTTTTTAACTTCATCTATAACTTCTTGCTGTGTCATGCTAAGCGCTTGTCCAAGTGCTGAATAGCCATCTCTAGCAATGTACTCTTCGATATTATCTGGATCAATAAAACCGCAGTTACGAAGGGCTACACGCATTTGTTTTTTATAGAAATCCATATGTTTAGAGTCAGATACTTTCTTTTCTGTTGTTGGATCAGAGTAAAGTAATCTTTCTACTTTTCTACCTTTTACAATATGTTCTTTAACAAGTTCTTCAGCATCTTCAGGTGTAACTTGTACATAAAAAGTATTATCAGGAAGTATTTTTACAACAGGCCCTTTTTCACAGAAACCAAAACATCCTGTTTTAAGCACTTGTACTTCTTCTGACATATTTGCTGCATTTATATGAAACTTAAGTTGTTCTACGATCTCATTTGATTGTGAAGAAATACATCCTGTCCCTCCACATACCAAAATATGCATTGTAAATTTAGACATTTTTAGGCCACCTCTTTTCTATTACTCGTCTAGGGATTTGTGAGCAACGGGAATAATACCATCTACCATTTCTCCGCTTTTAATATGTTTTTCTAAAATTTCTTTAGCTTTTTCTTTATTAACATGTCCATATACGACAGGTTCTTTTCCTGGGAGTGTTACTTCAACTGTTGGTTCTGCATAGCAGTAACCCATACAACCGCTTTGTGTGATAACAACGTTATTAAGTTCGTTTTCTCTTACAAGCTCTGCAAAAAAATTCATTGTATCTCTTGCACCTGATGCAATGCCACATGTTGCCATTGCGACACGAATCACTACCATCTCGTCTACATTTTCGCCTTTTTCTCTTAAATCAACTTTGTTTTTTACATTATCTCTTAAGCTCTTAAGCTCGTCTAATGACATGATTTTAGGCATATAAAGCTCCTCCTGTACTTATTATTCTTGATATTCAGCAATAATTTTCTTTACTTCTTCAGCTGTTCCAATACGTCCATACACTTTTTCCCCAACTAAAACAACAGGTGCTAAGCCGCATGCTCCAACACATCTTAGTGCATCTAATGAAAATTTACCATCAGCTGTTGTTTGTCCTACTTCAATACCAAGTTCTCTTTTAAATACATCTAGAACCTTGTCAGCTCCTCTTACATAACAAGCTGTTCCAAGACAGACAGAAATAGGATACTTTCCTTTTGGAATCATTGTAAAAAATGAATAGAAACTAACTACACCATATACTTGTGATACTGGCACGCCAAGTTTCTTTCCTACGAATATTTGGACTTCCCTAGGTAAATATCCAAATATACTTTGAGCTTTATGAAGCACAGAAATAAGAGCTCCTCTTTTTTCTGGTAGTTCATCAATGAACTTTGCGAGTTGCGCATACAATTCATTTGCAAGTTCATTTTTGCAACTTTCACATGACATAACATATCCTCCTTATTTATTCCTTTTATATTAAGCTTTATAATAACTTTGTTAATTTTTTAACAAAATTGTTATAAGTTTCTTACTTACTTTATGAAAATACCACAAAAAATTTATGTTGTCAATTAATTAAAGACTTTGTCTTAATTATATATCATCTTTATATTCAATACTATTGTTAATTAATTACTGAGCAATATTTCCAGTATAAAATCAAAGTTTTATCAAATATGCCTTTTATAATAGTCATCAATGCTCTTAAAAATATCTGCCACGCAAACAGACTGAGCCTCTATTACGTTTCCTTCTTCTGAGATATCTTGAAGATAATGGGCATCAGATGACTGAATGATAGTAATATTCTCATATTTTGTCTTATACATCTGCAAGGAAGCGCTTTTAGATATTTCAATCGTACCTATTTTTAATTCATCAGGTATAAATCCCAAGTTTGAAATAATACTATAGGAGTTTCTGTCAATATGAGCAGGATAGATAACCCCTCCCACATTTCTCACTTGTTCAAATAGTGCTTCAGCTGATATGCCTGAAGCAGTAAGAAGTAACCTTTCTATTTCTCCTACTACTTCATCCTCTTCATTCATAATAGATTGATGTCCAAAGATATCTATCCTATTTTTCATATTTGGCATATGTGCCTGTACATATTGTTCAATTTGTTTAGCTGTATTTATATCCGGAAAAAGCGCAATACAATGAAACTCTTCCAAACATTCTATTTCCATACCGGGTATAACTAAAAGATTATTTTCTTTACCCAACTTCATAATGACTTCACAGTTAGCACATGTATTATGATCAGTAATTGCAATTGCTTGCAAACCATTTAGTTTAGCCATATTGATAATATTATTAGGTGACATATACTCATCGCCGCAGGGTGAAGCTGCTGTATGTATATGAAAATCATAGGCTATTTTCATTTAGTCCTCCTCTATGCATTATTATAACGGGCAAACTCACAAATCACATCAAAACTATTAAGAGATGTACTTAAAACAGGAATCCCCTCTTCATTGGCTTTTTTAATCATTTCTTCATCTGCTCCTGCATTTTCTGAAAGTATAATCGCAGATAGACCAAGCAAGCTTGCTACAGCAACTGAATTTATATGTCCTTGAATAGTAATCCATACATTTTTTTCCCTTGCATGAGCCATTACAAAGCTTAATAAATCTCCAACATATCCTCCCTCTATTTGATTCTCTAACCCTTCTTCCCCTGCTACAAGTGTAAGGTTCATTTTTTCTATAAGTTCTTTTACTATCAACCTATTCATTCCTTTCTATATTTATCATTTTCCCCCTGAACCAACGGTTCTGTAAGGCTGTTCATTACCTGTGAGAGATCTTTTATTTTTTTCCTTAGCATAAACACACATTCTTCAATAGTCGCATCTTGCTTCACAACATCTTCTGCAAAACATCTGCATGTAGGCGCACCACATGAACCACAATCTATTTTAGGTAATTCCTTATATAGCATTTCAATATCTTCCATCATTTTAAGAGCTCTTTCCATGTCATTATCTAAAGAAAAAACTGGTCTCGGAGTGATATCTTTATTAAATAAGACAGGTATTTGACCAATAGACTCTAGAAGTTCTCTGTTATCTAAAGCACCTTTTGCCATATCTTCTTCTATCCATTTTTTGAGTGTATAACGGCTAACAAATGGATTTTCGAGAGCCAGAGCGCCGCCTAGACATCCCCCTGTACAGGCTAAAGCTTCAATATATTTTATATTAGATAGTGTTCCATCTTCTACTTTTTCTAAAATACCTATAACACTTTCCATGCCGTCTACGGCAATATGACTTTTTATAGTATTTTCATCTAATCCGCCATTTCTCATTGCCCAAGACAGTCCTTTATAACTGCTCTGTCTTTTAATAGGTTTGCTGGTTTCAGTATTCATTTTATGGATCATCACCTTGTAAATATCCTGCATTGATAATACACCATCTACTAAAGATTTTTCTAAACCTTTTGGTCTATGTATATCAGTTGCTTTTGCTGGACAAGGAGAAATAAAAAAGACCCCTATTTCCTCTTCATTTATACCTTGATCAAGATAGTTACTTTTTATATATCTAGCTGCTAACTCCATTGGTGAAATAATAGGTAATACATGACGGATAAGTGAAGGAAATCTTCTTTGAATAAGCCTTACAATAGCTGGGCAAGAAGAAGAAATAAACGGGAAAACCGTAGCATTCTTAACGTAATCGTACGTATGTTTTGCAATCACTTCACCCGCACAGCCCACTTCAAGTACATCTGTAAAGCCAATATGATAAAGTGTATTTAAAATTTGTTCAATATTCTTAGCCTTTGGAAACTGTGCATAAAAAGAAGGGGCTGGAAGAGCTATACGATATTTATAATTATAAATCATATGAATATCATCTGTAACTGCTCTTTTAGCTCCATTTCTGCAGATTCTTATACAATTTCCGCAATCAATACATCTATCTTGAATAATTTTTGCCTTTGAACCTCTTACCCTTATGGCTTCTGTTGGACATCTTTTAATGCAGTCAGTACATCCTATGCACTTTTCTTGTTCTAATGTTACTGAATGGCTATACATAATGCCAATCACCTTCTCTCTTACTCCATTTGATTATGTTAAATAGACTGTAATCTCTACAGTTGTTCCTACCCCAACCTCTGAATGTACATTTAAGTGATCACTATATCTCTTCATATTAGGCAGCCCCATCCCTGCCCCAAATCCCAACTCTCTTATTTCATGAGTAGCTGTTGAATAACCTTCCTGCATAGCAAGATTAATATCAGGAATTCCAGGTCCTTGATCTTTCAAAATAATACTTACTTTATCGGTTGATATTTCTACATCAATAACGCCTCCATAAGCATGGATAACCATATTCATTTCAGCTTCATACATAGATATAGATATTTTTCTTATGATACTTGAATCGATTCCTAGTTGTTTTAAGGTACGTTTTAAAGATGCTGACGCTTCCCCTGCAACTAAAAAATTATCTCCATCTACCTCATAATGTAACTTCATGCTATTCTTCTCCTTTATTTACTAGCCCAAGCTGATACAATTTACCGCATGCAATATAAAGGGGGTCGTCTGTCGAAAGAATAATCATGTTCTTTTGATAAGCCATCTTAATCATATCTTCTGTGGGCTCTTTTCCTCTTACGAATACTATTGCTTTAATATCTAACATTTCAGCTGTTCTAATAACCTGCGGATTAACAAGCCCTGTAAGCAGCAGCACTTCTTCTTTTGCAAAAGCAAGTACATCACTCATAAGATCGCAGCCACATGCTGCATGTACTTCTCTATCAAGGCTTTCCTCTCCTGTCCATACATGTGCCTTTAATGCGCCCTTTATTTCTTTAATTTTCATGTTATCCTCCCATTTATATGATGTATTTAATATTGTTGCGCTTCATAATGTTTAATACCTGGCAAAAATACTTGAAATAAGCCCTCTAACAGGTTTGTCTCTATCTTAATCTCAGCTTTATCTCTAAATAATTGCTTAGCTTTATCAAGTCCTATGCCAAAATGAAAATCATTTTCTTTCTGCCCGAAGATAAGTAATCTTGAATATAACCATGGATTAACTCTCGTTCTGTCCCCGCTTATTTCTCTATATTCATAACTTGTTGGGTTACATACCACTATTAATTCCTCTTCAATCCTTACTGTGGTATACTGGGAATTATTCCAATAATTCCTGTGTATAATGGCATTTGTAACCACCTCTATAAGTGCTTCAATTGGATAACTTGCTGGTATGATCTGCATTACAGCCGTTTCAAAGTGCTGCAGCATCTTAGAAATATTTCCTGTAAAAGCTATCCTATGACCATTATAATGAATTTCCAGCACAGCCTGCGGAATAAACTGTTGTGGATTCTTTCCAAAGAGCAATAATCCTCCATACGTAGGATAATAGGTGTTTTTTTCTAGGTCAGTTGAAATAATACCTAGAGTAGATAATATAAGTTTATCTTGTTTTTTATATATATCTAAATGACCAATATGCTGCTTAATGAGCTCAAAATCTAGCTCTTCAAGTGTTGCATTTCTGCAAGGCACATTTTCAAAACTAAGCATCCCGAACTGTTGAAGCATATTTGCTATTTCGTGTCTTGTCGCCTTATCTGTAGTTGATCCTCTGCGTACATAAAACGCACCCGTCTGAAGCATTTGATGAGGAACCTGCATACTTTTAAATATAGTTAAAATACCAATCTTTTTATTATCAATATCTTGAACTTCAAACATAACTGGAACAGGTGGTACACTTCTATTTGAAATAATTTGCTGAATCTTTTCTTCAGTATTGTACGGTACCTCTTCGATACCTATCAAATTTCGTGTTTTGTCTTCTACCCCAAATAAAATATAACCTCTCCCCCCCGGTGTATTGGCTATTGCAATGACATCCTTTACAAATTCCTTTTTGTCTGATTCTAATTCTAATGATAACTTGAGTTTAAAGTCTAACTTAAAACCTTCCTCATTCTTTAGAAGCTGTTTTAATTTATTTATATTCAATGATTAACTCCTTCCCCAATCTATCAATTAAAGAACTTTATAAATCATTTTATCATGAAAAATATTAATAATACAATATAGTTATAAGATATATCTCTATACTAATAAACGCCTTACACTTTTCATCGATATTGCAAGCTTTATTTTACACATTTACCATTCATTTACATATAATGTAATAAAGTAATTCTCAAGGAGGATATATGCATGTTTAAGCACAAAATGCCCTCTAAGTCCTATTTAAGATTTTTTCATGCACTCCCAATTCAATATAGTATTGATATCTATATAGACGATAAATTAACATTTTGCGATAGACTCTATGAAGATTTTACAGACTATATTGCATTACTGCCAGGTGAACATACCATCCATATAACCCGAACTAATAACCCTATTATTATTTTTAGCACAACTTGGGACATCTCAGATCAAATCATATACACAGGAATCATTGCTCCAAAAACTAAAGAAGGTATAGGCATAGAAATTTATAAGATGGAAGATGTTACAAGGCCTATTCCTTCAAATAACTTTCTTATTAGATTTGGGCACTTTAGTATGAATACTTCTTCTATAGATGTTTTCTTATCAAATGACATGGCCACATTTAAAAGAGTTAGCTGCAGCGAGTTGACTAATTATACATCTTTAAAACCTGGAATTTATACGTTACAAATAATTGACAGCAAAACAGGTAAGCGTTTGCTAACTGCTCCTAATATCCGTCTAAAACCAATTAGATTTTATTCTATCTATATGATAGGTACAGGGTTAAAAGAATTTCCTCTTTTATCTGTCATTTCTCTCGATGGTAATTCATACCTAAAAATATGAAAATAAGACCAACAAATTTTTTACTTTTTGTTGGTCTTATTTTTTTTCTTCTTCTTTTTCTTTTTTACAGAATAACCAAATGTCCCTATTTCCTCTCCTAATGTCAAATAACTGCCATGTGAATAAGCTATTAACTCTGTTTTATTAAGATGGAACTTACCTTTACTATCAATATACTGCTCGTCTACATAAACATTTAAGATATCTGCAATAAACATATGATGGGACCCTAATTCTTTTACTTCTTTGACCTTACATTCAATACTTACTGGGCTTTCACCAATCATGGGACATAATGTTTCATTTTCATAGGATGGTGTAAGTTCCATATCTTCAAATTTATTCGTATCTTTACCTGATCTTACCCCACAATAGTCAGTTGCTCTTGCAAGTGCTTTAGTTGTAAGATTGATGACAAAATATCCTTTTTCTTTAATCATCTTATAAGAGTGTCTAGTAGGCCTCAGTGAAATATAGGTCATCGGTGGATTCGTACATATTGTACCTGTCCACGCAACAGTAATAATATTTGCTTCTTTCTCATCACCACAGCTTACCATAACAGCCGGCAGAGGGTAAATCATATTCCCTGCTTTCCACTTTTGTTTTTTCATTTATTTTCTCCATCAATCAGATCATGTTAATGTTAAAGTTCCAATTACAAATCCTATTAAATTAATTGTCATATGCACAATCGTACTGCTTTGTAAATTCTTCTCTTTTTCCTTAATCATCCCTAATCCTATTCCTAAAAGAACAGCATAAACTTTTTGCAGACTCATCGGATGGATAATTCCAAATAAAAAACCTTGCAGCACAATAGCAGTCTTCACTTTAAACCCTATTTTTAATAGGTTTTGGATTTGTCCCCTAAAAATAAATTCTTCCAATACAGGGGCAAAGATAACTATGACAAAAAATCTAAACAAAACTTCTTTGTTCGTAAATAAAGCTTGTACCTCTGTACTATACTTCGGGAAAAATATACTTAGCAGCATATTCATACTGCTTGATACTATCCATAATCCTATACCATAAAAAATATAAGTAGGGATACGCCTATTTTTAAACTTGCTATAGAAGGCTAAACTATTATATCGTTTGAAAGCATTCCAAATTAAAACACCCCCTATACATACTAACTGTACAAGTGCATTAATTTTATACATATGATTGCTATAATAGGCAATGAATGATGCTGAATTCATCCCTAATAGCAACTTTAGAATACTTATTATTAATAATTGACACCCTAGAAACCATAACAAAACCAAAAAAGCATATACACTACATTCTAATTTCTTATACATGATGTTCCCTCTTACATTTATACTAAAAGACAGAGGGTATCTATAATTAAATTATAGATACCTCATTAAAGTACTACTCTTCTTCACTTACTTTCTCTGGTTTCTTAAGAAGTGCTTTTCGTGACAAGTTAATTCTGCCTTGTTTATCTATTTCTATTACTTTTACTTCTATTTCATCTCCAATTGCAACTGCATCTTCAACTTTAGCAACTCTTTCATGTGAGAACTGGGAAATGTGTACCAGTCCCTCTTTTCCTGGTACAAGTTCAACAAAAGCACCAAAATTCATAAGTTTAACAACTTTTCCGGTAAACACTTGTCCTTCTTCAATAGGTTTAGCAATACCTTCTATCATTTTAATAGCTTTATTAGCTTTCTCTGCATCATTGCCACAGATAAATACTCTTCCATCATCTTCAATATCTATTTTTACACCTGTCTCATCAATAATTTTATTAATGACCTTTCCTTTTGGCCCAATGACTTCACTAATCTTCTCTGGATCAATTAAAATTTGAGTAATAACAGGGGCATAAGGCGATAACTCACGGCGAGGTTCACTGATAGCCTTCAGCATAACCTCATCTAGTATATAAAATCGCGCTTTCTTTGTTTGGTCCAGGGCTCCTTTAATAATTTCAGGTGTAAGCCCTTGTATTTTCATATCCATTTGTATAGCTGTTATTCCTTTGTGTGTTCCACCTACCTTAAAGTCCATATCTCCAAAAAAGTCTTCGAGACCTTGAATATCAGTAAGCAGTACAAAATCATCATCAGTTTCTCCGGTTACAAGGCCAACGGATATCCCTGCAACAGGTGCTTTAATTGGTACTCCTGCTGCCATAAGTGCTAAGGTAGAACCACATATACTTGCTTGAGAAGTAGATCCATTTGAACTAAGGACTTCTGATACAAGTCTAATAGCATATGGGAATTCTTGTTCTGAAGGCAGCACTGGAAGCAGTGCTCTTTCCGCAAGTGCACCATGCCCAATTTCTCTTCTTCCTGGCGCTCTAGGAGACCTAGCCTCTCCAACTGAATAAGGAGGGAAATTATAATGATGCATATATCTTTTAGATACTTCAAGTTCATCTAATCCATCTAAAACCTGCATATCCGATAGTGACCCAAGAGTTGTTACCGTAAGAACTTGAGTTTGTCCACGTGTAAATAATCCTGTACCATGAGCTCTTGGAAGTAAATCTACTTCAGCCGCAAGATGTCTAATTTCTTCTAAAGTACGGCCGTCAGGACGTTTTGACTCTTTTAATATCATTCTTCTTACTGTTTTCTTTTCAAAAGTATAAAATGCATCTTCTAAGTAAGTAAGGTGCTCTTCTTTACCTTGTTCAGTAAGTTTTTGTATGACTTCATTTTTTAGCTCTTTTAATTGTGCTTCTCTTACTTGTTTATTATCAGTAAATACTGCTGTTTCCATTTTAGCATCACTAATAATTGCTATGATATCTGAATAAATATCTTCTGGCACTCCAAATTTTTTATAATCTTCATTTTTTTTCTTGCCGCAATCATCTTTAATGCTTTGAATAAAAGCAACGATTTCTTGATTAACTTCATGCCCTTTCATAATTGCATCAAACATGATATTATCTTCTATTTCATCTGCTCCAGCTTCGATCATCATAACCTTTTCACTTGTAGAAGAAACAGTAAGCTGCAGTTTTGAATTTGGTCTTTGTTCATTATTAGGATTTATAATAAATTCTCCATCTAAATAACCAACTTGTACTGATCCTACCGGTCCCTTAAAAGGAATGTCTGAAATATCTACTACTAATGAAGCTGCTATCATAGCAGTTACTTCTGGACTGCATTCAGGATCAACTGATAAAACTGTCGTTGTAATGACAACATCATTTCTATAATCTTTTGGGAATAATGGACGCATTGGTCTGTCTATTACTCTGGATGTAAGAATAGCTCTTTCTGATGGTCTGCTTTCTCTCTTAATAAACCCTCCTGGTATCTTACCAATAGCATAGAATTTTTCTTCATAATTCACACTTAAAGGAAAGAAGTCAATCCCTTCTTTGGGTTCTTCACTTGCTACAACAGTAGCCAAAATAACTGTATCTCCATAACTAACCATAGCTGAGGCATTTGCAAGTTCAGCTACTTTACCTATTTCTACTGAAAGCTTTCTTCCAGCCAACATTGTTGAATAATTTTTTACCATCTCTATTTTCCTCTCTCAATGAAATAATTTTTAGAAGAGAAACTTTGTTGCGCAATCTTATAGCACTCTTAATCCTAAGAATGTTATGACATTGCACAAAAACATTATTTCTCTCCTACGTATTAAGTGATTTGAAAAAAGGGCGGAATACTCCACCCCTTTAAATTATTTTCTAATTCCAAGTTCAGCAATGATTGCACGATATCTTTCAATATCTGTTTTGATAAGATAATCTAAAAGACCTCTTCTTTTACCTACCATCATTAATAATCCACGACGTGAATGGTGATCTTTTTTGTGCATACGTAAATGGTCTGTTAAATGATTGATTCTTTCTGTTAATAAAGCAATTTGTACTTCTGGAGAACCAGTATCATTAGCAGCTCTGCCGTATTTTACCATTAATTCTTGTTTGCGTTCTTTTGTCATATGATGACCTCCTTTAATTTAAGTAACACCTATCACTAAGATATGGCCGGAGTTTCCGATATCTGAGTAATGGCATACAACACCTAACAGTATAGCATATATTCAATATTCTTGTAAACTATTTCTCTTAAGATTTAAAAAACATTTGTACTTGCTGTTTATCTTTTTGTATTTGTTCTGCGAGCAAGGTTACATTACTAAACTTCTTCTCAGCTCTAATATAACTATAAAAATAAACCCTAACTTCTTCCCCATATAATTCTTCGTCAAAACCAAATATATGCGTCTCTATCATTTTATGGGAACCATTTACAGTAGGATTATATCCTATATTAGTCATTCCCAAATACTCTCTATTATATACCTGAATCTTTGTAGCATATACACCCTTAGGCGGATAGATTCTATCAGATTCAGCTTTAATATTAACTGTAGGAAAGCCTATTGTTCTGCCTAACATTTTCCCTCGTACAACTGTCCCAATAATTGAATAGGTATGTCCCAATAACCTATTTGCTGTTTCTAGCTCTCCTTCGGTTATGAGGTCCCTAATAGCTGAGCTAGATACAATTTTACCGTCTATTTTTACTGCATCTACTACACATACTTGAACATCATATTTTTGTCCTAGCTCATATAAATACTTTTGATTGCCTTCTTTCCCTCTGCCAAAGTAATAGTTGCTGCCTATTATAATGACTTTTGCCTTTAATTTAGAAATTAAGATATCTACAAAAAATCTTTCTGCTGATATAGATGCAAATTCTCTTGTAAATGGATATTCAATAAGCGTATCAATCTGCAAAGTCTTAATGGTTTCTTCCTTATCTCTTCTTGACATTAATAAAGACTTCGGAGACCCTCCAATTACCCAACTTGGATGAGGATAGAAAGAAAAAACGACTATTTGAAGCCTATTTTCCTTGGCTTTTTCTCTTGCAAGTTCAAATAATTTCTGATGGCCTATGTGTACTCCGTCAAAGTTTCCCAGAACAACTATACTGTTCTCTTTTTGCTCTATATCTGTTGTTCCATAAATATATTGCATCTCAGCACCTCTTAGTACTAATTTGTTGTAATTTTATAATAACCCCAAAAGGACCATAATGTCCATAGGTGTTTTACTTATCTATGCTATGATAATAATGTAAAAAGTTCATATCTATTCAAACAAAAAGCTCCTTATTTTATGATTAAAGGAGCTCCTCTTTATTGAGTGTAAAACATCTTTTCTACTAAAAGGCACTGGCTATTATTATCTAAGCGATATAAAGCTATAAATAACTCATTGCTGTCATACACTCTAACAAGTCCATTCGGAAATTTCTCACTAAATGCCTTAAGATCACTAATACTAAGTTTGTTTCCATTATACAGGAATTTATTTGATGGTGCTTTTACACTTACTTTGGGTAGATCTTTAAAGATAGCCTCTAAGGGATAAAGGTATTTGTCTGCATCTTCTTTATGAGCAGCCAGATAGTCTAGGGGAATGCTATTTTCAAGTGTATACATTCCTACCTTCGTTCTTAAGAGTGCTCCCATATAAGCACCACACCCTAGCTTTTTGCCTATATCCGTACACAGTGTTCTAATATACGTTCCTTTTGAACAATGAACTCTTATTTTAAAGCGACTATCAGTAATCCATTCTGTTATTTGACAATCATAAATAGTGACTTCTCTTGCGGGTCTGTCAATAACAATTCCTTTTCTTGCTAATTCATATAATTTAACGCCATTTATTTTAATAGCCGAATACATAGGCGGTATTTGTATATATAACCCCTTAAATGAAGATACAGCTTGCTCTACTTCCTTTTTACTGACATCTACACTCAAAGTTTCAATGACCTCTCCTGTATGATCTTCCGTAGTCGTATAGGCTCCCAATATAACTTCCGCTTCATAACACTTATCAGCATCTGTTATATACTGTACTACTTTAGTTGCTTGTCCGATACATAAAGGCAAAACCCCCTCAGCTTCTGGGTCTAATGTACCTGTATGTCCTATTCTCTTCTCTGCCAGTATTTTTCTTGCTTTTGCGACTACATCATGTGATGTATATCCTTTTTCCTTATAGATGTTGATAATTCCACTAAGCATACTCTTTCCTTCCTAAAATGTCCAATCCTACAAGCTGCTTTATTAAAGTGCTCTTAAGCCTTCTTCTATAGGGCGCTTAAAGTACTTTTAAGTGTTTCTATAACCTCTTGCAATTCTCCCTTTATCGTGGCTCCTGCAGCTCTTATATGACCGCCTCCACCAAAAACTGAAGCAATTTCTGCTACATTATAAGGGGCATTACATCTTAAACTTACTTTGTAAGAACTCGGCTCCTTATTAGGGTAGACTAATGCAGCTATTTCACATCCCTTAATATTTTTTATATGTGTTACTATACTTGACGCATCTTCTCTTGTTGCATGCTGAGATTCTAAATCTTCATGGCTTATATAAGAAAGAAAAATCTTTCCATCTGACAACTTAGTAAGATGATGCATAGCTATTCCTTGAAGAAGTACTGTTTTTTCAGTTTTCTGATGAATAAGCTGATAATAAACTTCACTAAAATCAAAAGGGATACCAAGAATCTTAGATACAGCAAGGTGTGTACTTGGCTTAGTACACGAATGCATAAATCCCCCTGTATCTGTTACTATCCCCGAATAAATAGCTTTAGCAATATTTTCAGTAAGTGGTATATTAGCTTCCTCTATCATATTAAAAATTAATTCAGATGTAGAAGAAGCGTCTTTTTCCACATAATTATAGGTTGCAAAATGATTATTGGTTTCATGGTGATCTATATTAATTGTAGTTTGTGCTTTTTCAAAATATTTTTTTGCAAACCCTAACCTATACACATCTCCACAATCCAAACTAATAAAAGTATCATATGCTTTATCCCAGGTGCTATGAATAGGCCTATTACCCATAAGAAACACGTATTCATCAGGGATTCTCTCTACCATCAAAGTATAGGCTACGTTAAAATAGTCACAAATGTTTGCCATTCCAGCGAGTGAGCCTATTGCATCTCCATCTGGGTTTTCATGCGCTGCTAATAATACATGATTGGACTGTTTCACAACCTTAATAATATCTTTGATCATGCTTTATCACTGTCTTTCATCACATCTTGTATTATTTTTGACATATGCATCCCATATTCTATCGATTCATCTAGTTTAAATATAAATTCTGGGGTGTTTCTAAGATTAATACGTCTGGCAATTTCTTTTCTAATAAATCCTTGTGCGGCATTAAGTCCACTTATAACATCTTCTTTTTTGTTATCCTGCAGTACGCTGATATAAACTTTAGAGGTCTTAAGATCATTTGCAGTCTCTACATCTACTATACTAATCATTGTATCACTAACTCTTGGATCTTTTATTTCCTGATTAACAAGTTGTGCAAGTTCTTTTTTAATCTCTTCATTAATTCTAGTCATTCGTTGTGCTGACATATTGTATCCCTTTCCTTTTAAAGTGCTGATTATCTAGGAATTTCTTCCATAATAAATGCTTCTACAACATCTCCATCTTTAAGGTCATTAAACCTTTCAAACATTACACCGCACTCATAATTGGTATTGACTTCTTTTGCATCATCTTTAAATCTCTTAAGTGATGTGAGATGACCTTCGTAAACTACAATACCATCACGGACTATACGTACTCCTGAATTTCTTACAATCTTACCATCTGTTACATACGCTCCACCTACTGTACCAACTCCAGATACTTTAAATGTCTGTCTAATTTGGGCATGCCCAATGACTTTTTCTATAAATTCTGGATCAAGCATTCCCTTGATAGCAGCTTTAATATCTTCTATTGCATTATATATAACACGATATAACCTAATATCAACCTGCTCTTTTTCAGCAATTGCTTTTGTACTTGTTTCTGGTCTTACATTAAATCCAATGATAATAGCTCCTGATGCAGAAGCTAACATAACGTCAGATTCTGTAATAGTCCCTACTCCACCATGGAGAGTTCTGATGCGTACCTCGTCATTGCTTAATCGCTCTAAACTTTGGCGAACAGCTTCAACGGAACCTTGTACATCTGCTTTTATAACAATATTTAACTCTTTCATCTTTCCTTCTTGAATTTGAGTAAATAAATCATCCAAGGAAACCTTTTGAGGTGTCTGTCCAATTAATTGAACTCTGCCCTGAGCTTTCATTTGTTCTGCAACTTGTCTTGCTTGTTTATCACTATTCGATACGTAGAACATATCTCCTGCTGTTGGCACTTCAGAAAGCCCAAGAATTTCAACTGGTGCTGATGGGCCAGCTTTTTTAACTGTTCTCCCTTTATCATCTACCATAGCCCTAATTCTACCATAAGACGTACCAGCTACAATAGGGTCACCAACCTTTAATGTACCACTTTGCACAAGTACAGTAGCAACCGGTCCTCTTCCTTTGTCTAATTGAGCTTCTATTATTGTTCCTCTAGCTTTTCTATTTGGATTCGCTCTAAGATCTGACATTTCTGCAACAAGCAGTACCATCTCCAGAAGTGTGTCTAATCCTTCTCTTTTAATAGCCGATACAGGAACACAAATTGTATCCCCTCCCCACTCTTCTACAAGAAGGCCATGATCTGAAAGTTCTTGTTTTACTCTGTCAGGATTTGCTCCTTGCTTATCCATTTTATTCATTGCAACAATTATTTGCACATTAGCTGCTTTTGCATGGTTAATCGCTTCGATTGTTTGAGGCATAACGCCATCATCTGCTGCAACTACAAGAATAGCTATATCTGTAACTTGTGCACCGCGCATACGCATTGCTGTAAAGGCTTCATGTCCTGGAGTATCAAGAAACGTTATTTTTTTACCGTTTATACTAATAGATGAAGCACCTATATGCTGTGTAATGCCTCCTGCTTCTTTTGCAGTTACGTTAGTTGAACGTATTGCATCAAGTAGTGATGTCTTCCCATGGTCTACGTGCCCCATAACAACAACTACAGGAGGTCTTTCATCTAGTTCATCTTCTTCATCTTGTATCTCACCGAATATTTCTTCCATTAAGTCTCTTTCTTCTTCTGCCTCTACTAAAACATCAAATTCATCTGCTATTTGAGATGCTAAATCAAAATCTATTTCTTGATTGATTGTAGCTATTTTACCCTTTTTCATTAAGCGCTTGATTATTTCAGTAGCTGTTACTTCCAGCTTCTCTGCCAAATCTTTTATAGAAATTGATGTTGGAAGTTGAATTAACTTAATATCCTCTGTCTCGTTATTTGCTGTAACAGGTTGTATTACTTGGGTCACGTTAGTACTTTTAGTTTCTATGATATCACCAGTCTCCTTAATAGAATTTTTGTGTGTTTCTTGCTTTTTAATACTTTGTACCTTTTCACTTTTATTTTTTTCTTCAGTAGCTGAACTTTGTTTTTCCTTTTCAGCTACTTCTTTATAATAGTTGATAATTAATGTTGCTTCGTCATCTTCTAAAGTACTCATATGGCTATGTACTTCAAAACCATATTCCTTTAATTTATCCATTATTTCCTTACTGCTTATATCTAATTGTTTTGCTACTTCATATACTCTTATTTTAGACATAAATCCACCTCCAATATTTACTGGATACTCTTTAACATTTCACTTATTTTATTCGCAAAACCCTCATCCAATATAGACACGACCGCTCGTATTTCTTTTCCTAAAAACTTACCTAATTGCTCTTTAGTTCCCCATTCAATGCACAAGATATTTCTATAAGAACACTTGTCTTTAAACAATTTTTTAGTATTGTCCGAAGCATCTGTTGCAACTATAACAAGTAAAGCTGTTTGTTGCATAACTGATTGTTTACATGCAAATTCACCTGCAACAAGTTTTCTTGCCTTTTGACACAGTCCAATGATTTGATATATTTTATTCTCCATCATAGGTTTCAAACTCTTTTCTCAGTTCGCCGTATATTGCTTTATCAACTGACATCTTAAACGAACGTTCCAGACCTTTATTTTTTTCTGCCTGATTAAGACATTCAATACTTTTACAAATATACGCTCCCCTTCCAGGTTTTTTACCATGAAAGTCTAAGGAAAAAACGCCTTCATTGTTTCTAACAATTCTGATCATTTCTTTCTTATTTTTCATTTCATTGCATCCAGTACATTTACGCAAAGGGATTTTTCTTTGTTTCATTCAATCACTCCTCTTCATTGTCTGTTTGCATACTTTTAATGTCTATTTTCCATCCTGTTAACTTTGCTGCAAGTCTAACATTTTGTCCGCCTTTGCCAATAGCAAGTGTCAGTATATTTACAGGAACGATAACTCTTGCATTTCGTTCTCCACCGTCTTCTTCAAGCTCAACTTCTAAAACTTTTGCAGGGCTTAGAGCTTCTTTTATAAATTCCTTTGCATCTTCACACCAGCGTACAACATCTATTTTTTCTCCATTGAGTTCTTGAACAATATTATTAATTCTCTTGCCTTTTTCACCTACACATGCACCAACCGGATCAACTAATGGATCATTCGAATGTACTGCAATTTTTGTACGTGAACCTGCTTCTCTTGCTATACTCTTGATTACTACCGTACCCTCTTTAATTTCTACTACTTCTTGTTCAAATAAGCGTTTAACAAGTTCAGGATGGGTGCGTGATACAATAACCTGTGCGCCAGCATTTTTATTTTTAGTGTCTATTTTCCCTTCATTTTTGTTAAAATCTTTAACGTTCAGAAGATAAAATGCCTTATAACCACTAATACCGTTGCCCTGTTCCATCTGAGCTTCAAAATTTTCATTTGGGATAGCTTCTGTAAGCGGCAGTGATGCTTCTGTAAAATCTAATTCTACAATATAGCCATTTTTTTCTTTACGTAATACTTTTCCTTTAACTATATCATTTAACTTTACACTATACTCATCATATACCATTTGTCTTTCTGCTTCTTTAATCTTTTGTATAACTACCTGTTTGGCATTTTGAGCAGCAATACGACCAAAGTTCTTAGGTGTGATTTCTACATCTATAATATCTTCAATTGTAACGAGCGGATTAATTGCTTTTGCTTCTGTTATTCCTATTTCTAACAGTGAATTAACTAGCTGTTCATCCTCTACAACCTTTTTAGATGCGAAAACCTTAACATCCCCAGTTGTCTCATTAATATTAATTTTAATATTTTGTTTTACTCCAGCCCCAATTCCAAAGTGTTTTTTACATGCAACTTCTATTGATTGTTTAATGGCCTCAAAAAGCTTTTCTCTATTGATTCCCTTAGACTTTGCAATTTGATCAATTGCGGTAATAAATTCTTGATTCATTTTTATCCTCCTCTAAAGTTTTGCTACCTTAAATACCTTAAACACCCAAAGACCCAAGAGAGCCTAAGTGTTTAAGATAAATTATCTATTAAAACATAATGGCTAGTCTCACGACGGCTACATTTTTCATTGGAATTTTTATTTCATTTCCTTCATCTTCTATAATTAGCTCTTCAGAATCTTTGGAAACGAGTTCCGCTATAAACTGCTTCTTCTTGCTAATGGGTTCATATAACTTAACTTCTACCATTGACCCTTTAAACTTTTCAAAATCCTTATCTTTTTTAAGAATTCTATCAAGCCCGGGCGAACTTACTTCTAAAATATAGGGATCTTTTATTGTATCTTTTTCATCTAATACCTTTTCTATAGCTCTGCTTGTCTTCTGGCAGTCATCAATTGTAATGCCTCCCTCTTTATCAATATAAATCCTCAGATAAAAGGTTGGTCCTTCTTTGACAAACTCTACATCAACTAGTTCAAATTTATTCTGGTCTAAAATGGTTTCCAGCTCACGGGTTACCTGATCAACAATTTGTTTTTTATTCATAAACTCATCCTTTCATATAATATAGTTTGACAGAAACTGTATTATATATACATGATAACAATATAGAAAGAGTGGGCGTACACCCACTCTTTCTCCACGTTCAAAATTTATAATAACTAATTATACTCCTTTTAATATTAAAAATCAACCCTTGTTCTAGAACAATGTTAATTGACTAGTATCCGGAATGCCATTTAATATACCATTTTTCTTCATTAAATCAATAATCGTACTGCTTACCTTGGTTTCATTTCTAAACTGCTCAATGGATAAAAATTCACCTTGTTTTCTCTTCTCAACAATATTCTTAGCTGCCGTATCTCCTAGGCCTTGAAGAGAATTAAACGGCGGGAGGATGCCGTCTTCCTCAATGATAAATCGTTCTGAATCTGATTTATATAAATCGATAGGATTGAATTTTATCCCTCTTGCGTACATTTCTCTTACCATCTCTAAAACAGTGAGTGTATCTTTTTCTTTAGTAGATAACATTTGTCTTTGCTCTAACTCTTTAATGGCCATTTCAGCTACTTCCCGGCCATGACACATGAGCTCATAATCAAAATTACCTTTAGCACGTATTGAGAAATACGCGGTATAAAATGCTTCTGGATAATACACTTTAAAATATGCAATTCTAAATGCCATCATGACATAGGCTGCTGCATGGGCTTTAGGGAACATATACTTAATCTTTTTACAAGAATCAATATACCACTGTTTAACACCAGCTTTTTTCATCTGATCCTCTTGCTCTTCTGTTAATCCTTTCCCTTTTCTTACGCATTCCATTATTTTAAAGGCACCTTTTTTTTCTACTCCCTCAATAATAAGATAAACCATAATATCATCACGAGTAGATATAACTTCTGAAAGAGTGGCAGTTCCTTGCCTTACTAATTCTTGTGCATTATTTAGCCATACATCAGTTCCATGGGACAGTCCAGAAATACGAATGAGTTCAGAAAAAGTAGTAGGCTTAGTATCAACTAGCATTTGTCTTACAAACTTAGTTCCAAATTCCGGAATCCCTAGGGATCCTACTTCGCTGTTAATATCTTCTCTCGTGACACCCAGAGCTTCAGTAGTCGTAAATAAGGATATTGTTTTTTTATCATCGAGTGGTATCTGGGTAGCGTTTAATCCTGTTAAATCTTCAAGCATCCGTATAATGGTCGGATCATCGTGGCCTAGTATATCTAATTTCAGCAATCTACCGCTAATAGAGTGGTAATCAAAATGTGTCGTTGTTACGGTCGATTTCATATCATTAGCCGGCCTCTGCACAGGGCAGAAATTATGGATATTATTATCTCTTGGCACAACCATAAGCCCTCCGGGGTGCTGCCCTGTTGTACGTTTAATCCCTGTACATCCACTAATTAACCTGCCGATCTCTGCTTTCGCCACTTTCATATTTTTTTCTTCAAGGTACTTTTGGACAAATCCATAGGCTGTTTTTTCAGCTAAAGTACCAATAGTTCCTGCTTTAAAAACATGTGAAGATCCAAATAATTCTTCTGTATAGGCATGTGCACATGCTTGATATTCTCCTGAAAAGTTAAGATCAATATCAGGTTCCTTATCTCCATCAAACCCTAGGAAAGTCTCAAAAGGAATATCATGTCCTTCTTTTGCTAGCATACTGCCACACACAGGGCATACTTTATCAGGCATATCACATCCCGAACCTCCTGCAAACTTAATAACCTCCGGAGAGTCAAAATCGGAATACTTACACTGCCTGCATACATAGTGCGGCGACAGAGGATTAACTTCTGTGATTGTGGCCATTGTTGCAACAAATGATGACCCTACAGAGCCTCTCGAACCTACTAAATAGCCATCTTCCAGTGACTTCCAAACCAACTTCTGCGCAATAATATACATAACAGCAAAACCATTTTTAATAATAGAGTTAAGTTCTCTGTCAAGTCTATCTTTTACAGGCTTAGGCAGTGGATCCCCATAGAGTTCGATAGCCTTTTTTGTAGTAATTTCGACTAATTCTTCATCTGCTCCATCTATTTTAGGCGGAAAAGTCTCATCTGGAATAGGTTTAATGGCTTCTATGCTATCCGCTATCAGATTAGGATTCTCAATAACTACCTCGTAAGCCGTTTCTTTTCCAAGATAGTCAAACTCTTTTAAAAATTCATCAGTAGTATGAAAATAAAGGGGGGGCTGATTATCTGCATCGCTATACCCTTGTCCTGTCATAATAATGCGTCTATACACCTCATCATCTGGATCAAGAAAATGTATGTCCCCTGTAGCCACAACTTTTTTATTATGTCTTTTGCCCAATTGAATGATTTGTCTATTGATATTTTTTAGTTCTTCATACGACTGTACTTTCCCTTTTTCTAATAAAAAGTGGTTGTTTGCAAGAGGCTGTATTTCAAGATAATCATAGAAACTGACAATACTGTCAATTTGATCTTGAGGTTTATTCTCTAATAAAGCTTTAAATAATTCGCCTGCTTCACAACCTGATCCAAGGATGAGTCCATCACTATGCTTTTTATAGACACTTTTGGGAATACGAGGTTTTTTAAAAAAGTAATCAATGTGGGATTTAGTGACAAGATTATATAGGTTAAATAATCCTTGCTGACTCTTAACTAAGATAATAGCATGGTAAGTCTTTAGTTTTTTTACATCAATTTCCCTAGTTGCATATTCATTCAGTTCATCGAGTGTTTCTATCTGTTTAGCTTTTAAAATTTCTCTAAACTTAATAAAGATTTCAGCAGTAGCCATTGCATCATCTACTGCTCTATGATGATTTTCAAGATTAATTTCAAAATACTCTGCTACTTGATTTAACTTATGCCTCGATAAATGAGTAAGAAGCAGTCTAGATAATCCTAAGGTATCAAGAACTGTATTTGTCACCGATTGGCCTAATTGACTTGCAAAAAAATTAATAAAACTTGTATCAAAAGCTGCATTATGCGCAACTAAAACGCTGTCTCCTACGAAATTTAGAAATTCTGGAATAACTGCCTCAACTTTCGGTGCGTATTTAACCATCTCATCAGTAATACCTGTTAACTCCACTATTTGCGGTGGTATAGGTGTTCCCGGATTAACAAATGTCTCATATCTATCAACAATTTCACCATTTATTACTTTAACGGCACCAATCTCTGTTATATGATTTTTACCTGGAGTAAATCCTGTTGTTTCAATATCAAATATAACATACGTATCGTCTAATGTTTGATTTCTGGAACTTTGTACAACAGCTCCTAAGTCATCTACAATATAGGCTTCAACTCCATAAATAACTTTAATGTTATTCTTTTTAGCTGCCATAGCTGCATCCGGAAAAGCTTGTACTACCCCATGATCTGTTATGGCTATTGCCTTATGTCCCCATTTTGCAGCTCTTGTAATAAGTTCAGTGGCATTAACTGTTGCATCCATACTGCTCATTTGTGTGTGCGCATGGAGTTCTACACGCTTTTCACTGCATGTATCCAGTCTTGTTGTACGGAGTCCATCTATTTTGATAATATCTTTAGCCTTAACGATACGTTCTTGTACAAATGAGTCATACTCAAGAAGCCCTCTTATTTTTAAAGAAACACCCTTTTTAACTTGACCCTTAACCGTTTCCCATTTGTCCTTTTTAATAAAGAACTTGGTTGTAATAGAGTACGTATAGTCAGTAATATCAAGTGATACTAGAGTATTTTCATTTTTTAATTCTCTAATGTCAATATTCAGGATAGTTCCTCTTACTACAACAATCTCATCATTTTCAGGCAGCCCTGATAACTGTATAACATCCCCTGTAAATACCTTCCCAAGAATAATATCTGTGTTCTCATCTACTACTATGTCTTGTTTTAATTCATTACTTTTTTGATATTGCGTCGTAATACGTTCAACACTTTGATTGGTAATCTTAGTAACTTCATCATTAATTTTAGGCATAATATTTTTGCCTTCGTTTATAAAATTGAAGTGAATTTCTATAAGTCCTATATGTTCATAAAGAATCTCCTCCAATATTTCTTTGCAGTTCATTTTTTGCAAAAAAATCTTATAAGAAGATGGTATATCAATCCACAGACTATTATTTGTCACTTCCCATTTTGCATAGAGTAAAATAGCTTCAAGAAAAGGGGCCGTTTCTCCAAGCTTTTTTAAAAAGTTATTCCAATTATCTCGTATTATACTTATTTTTTCCTCATTTGACATTTTTTCCTGATCTTTTTTAACCCACTCAATGCTGACTCTACTTATCCCTTGAAAATTATCTTTTATTTCCATTTCAAGATCCTTAATGGCAGGATCGTTCTGAAGATTAAAATCTTCAAGGTAAACAACTATCTCTTTAGCATGCTGATTGATAATGATGTTCTCAACTTTGCAGTTTTGAAAATGCCTCTCAGTATTAGGGTTAAGCTTTAATTTTGAAAAAACATGAGAAAAATATCTTTTTTCCTCTTTCGAATGCATTATGAGATCCCCCTTATTGCATGTCTTTTATTTCCTGCATCAAAGCAGCAAAAAGTTCTTCCTCTTTTACTTTCTTTATAATCTCACCTTTTTTAAAAATAAGCCCTTCATTTTTGCCTCCAGCAATACCTATATCTGCTTCTCTGGCTTCGCCAGGACCATTTACAATACATCCCATGACTGCTATTTTAAGATCTTTTTTAATGTGTTTGGTAGACTCTTCAATTCGTTTTGCAAGCTCTATAAGATTAACTTCTGTTCTGCCACAGGTAGGGCATGCTATGATTTCAACCCCAAACTTCCTAAGATCTAAAGACTGCAGAATATACTTAGCACATTCTATTTCTTTGACGGGATCATCCGAAAGGGAAACCCGTATAGTATCACCTATTCCTTGTGATAATATAGCCCCTAGACCTACTGCTGATTTGATAGTTCCTTTATATAAAGTCCCTGATTCCGTTATTCCAACATGGAGTGGATAATTGTAGTGATATGCAAAGGTAGTATACGCATCTATAGCCAAAGGAACATTTGAAGCTTTAAGAGATATTACAATATCATGAAAATCTAGTTCCTCTAATATATCGATATGTCTCTTAGCACTTTCTAACATTGCAAGTGCATTTACTCCTCCGTGACTTTTTAAAATATTTTTTTCAAGCGAACCTGAATTAACTCCTATTCTTATAGGAATTTTATATTGCTTTGCCTTTTCAACCACTTTCTCAACCCGATCACGGCTCCCTATGTTTCCTGGATTAATTCTTAATTTATTGATGCCATTTTCAATAGCTAGTAATGCAAGCTTGTAGTCAAAATGTATATCTGCCACTAATGGAATATGAATGCGGGGGATAATCTTTTCAATAGCCCTAGCCGCTTCTTCACTAGGAACAGTAACCCTAACAATTTCACATCCTGCTTCTTCGAGCTTTAGAATTTGATCAATCGTTTCTGCTATATTTTCAGTCTTTGTATTCGTCATCGACTGAATAAGGATGGGGTTTCCACCCCCAAGGAGCTTATCTTTAATATGGATAACCCGAGTATCTTCTCTTTTATATAATGTCATATATTAAACACCTTCACTATATCATTGTATAAAACAACCACTGTAAGGAGCATTAATAAAACAAACCCAATAAAGTGCACCATGGATTCTTTTTCTGGATCTAGTGGTTTACCTCTTAACATCTCAATTATTATAAATATAATACGACCTCCATCTAAGGCAGGCATAGGCAGCAAATTAACAACTCCTAAGTTAGCTGAGATGATAGCAGCAATATAAAGCATATTCATAACAGCTACCCAAATACCTCCTGATTGCATACCAGTATCCCATTGTTTAGCACTAAAATCTGCAACGCCAATGATGCCGGCAACTTGATTCATAGGTACTTGCCTTGTTACGATTTTAACAAGCCCTTCCCATACTACCTTAATGACATTAAATGTCTCTATAAAACCTCTTTTAGCGTTTTCAATAAGATTGAAATGTATGATTTCGGGAGCAAATCCGAATCTCGCTCGTTTTTCATTTTCCAGCCATTTAGCTTTTAATTCAACACTAAAAGGTTCTGCGTCACCTCTTACTATAGTAAACACATAAGTTTTATCCTTATCCTTAACAACTTCTTCTATATCTGAAAGCCTATTTACTTTTATGCCTTGTATAGCTATAATTTTATCTCCCACTAACATATTTGCTTGTGCTGCTGGCATATTATGATCTAATGTTTTAATGACATTATTCCCATATCCTACATAACCTGCCAAAACAGTTAGCAAAATCCATGCAAATATAAAATTCATCATTGCACCAAAACTTACAATAAGTAGTTTCTGCCATGGTCTTTTTGAGCACATTGCCCTTGGATTATTGCTGTTTCCAACTTCTTCTTCCATGCTGCAAAATCCGCCTATTGGAAATGCTCTCAGAGAATAAAGCGTTTCTCCTTTTTTAACAGACCACACTTTAGGTCCCATCCCTATTGCAAACTCATGAACAAGAACGCCACTTTTCTTAGCCATAATATAATGTCCCCATTCGTGAACTACAACAATCAGCGCAATAATTAATATAAAAATAAGTACTGCTAACATTCTAATACCTTCTTTCTGCTATATTCTCTAACCCATCCGTCATACTCTAAAAAATGTCGATGAGTTGGCCTATTTATACATATGAGGTGTGTTACAACCTTATGTATAATTTGGGGTATCTGAATAAAAGATACTGTCAGTCTGAACTTTTATTTTATCATTTTCTCTGTTACTAGTACTGCTAAATAAATAACAGGCGCAACTAACAATAAACTATCAAATCTATCCAATATGCCGCCATGCCCAGGTAATATATACCCAAAATCTTTTTGATTAAAAAATCTCTTAATTGCTGATGCAGCTAAATCACCAAATTGTGAAATAACAGATGCTACCACAACTATAATGATAACTGCTGCTGTATACTTTCTAAGAATTTCATATGTGTATAACGTATAGATAAAAGTATAGAAATACCCTAATACGCCTGCACCTATAAGTCCACCGATACTTCCCTCAATTGTTTTTTTAGGACTAAGTTTTGGAGCTAACTTATGCCTCCCTATCATGATTCCAGTAAAGTAGGCAAAAGTATCTGATCCCCACGAACTAATAACTATAAGCCAAACCCAAAAAGCCCCATATGTTGTATGCCTTGTTGAAATAATAAAGCCAAACAACAAACCGGTATAAAGAGCAGAAAAGATTGTAAGAGAAACATCTGTAATAGAATACCTAGGATATTTCATAACCATATAGATAAGTGCTACAACAATTAGTATCGCAACATAAATCATATAATAAGTATTAATCGTCTCAAAGAACATAAAATAAGCTATCAGAGCCAGGTAGCCTATAGTCCTCATAGGATGATATGCTTTTTTCATAGTATTAAATAATTCATATAAACCTAGAGAGCTAACTGCTATCATGACATAATTAAGTGTAGGACTCCCTAACGTTACAATTAGAATTACAAGAGGTACCCCTATAATTGCTGTTATTATCCGAGTTAACACGCTTTATTCCTCCTATTCACTTTTACCAAACCTTCTTTTTCTTGTGCTATACTCCTCTATGGCTTTATCAAATTCTTTCACAGTAAACTCGGGCCATAAACATGATGCAAAATAAAATTCACTATAGGTTAACTGCCATGGCATAAAATTACTTGTTCTCATTTCCCCACTTGTACGAATCATGAGATCAGGATCAGGCTGATTGGCTGTATCTAGACAACTAGAAAGTAAAGCCTCAGTGATTTCACTATTGCCAGTCTTATCTAAGCTTATTTCAGTCATCATCTTTTTGCAAGCCCTAATAATTTCATCACGCCCGCCATAGTTAAATGCCATATTAAAGCATAGCCCTTTTTTATCTTTTGTAATCTCCTGCAATACTTTTATTTTCTCCTTTAGATCGCTAGGGATATTGGGCGAATCGATATCTCCTATTGCATTAAACTTAATATCATCACGCATAGCCTTTTTAATATTGCGGTCTAAATATTTCATAAAGAGCTTCATAAGTCCATTTACTTCATTTTGAGGTCTGCTCCAGTTTTCGGTGGAAAAGGCATACACTGTTAAATATTTAATTCCTATTTTGTTAGCATGTTTTATAATATTTTCTAGGACTTTAGTCCCTTTACGATGCCCTTCGTTACGCGGCAAGTTATGTTCTTTGGCCCATCTTCCATTACCATCCATTATAACTGCGATGTGTACTGGGAGTTTTATGTTTTCCATTATGTTTCCTCCTATATCAAAAAACTCCTCTTAATTGAGGAGTTTTTTTAGCATTACACAGATAAGATTTCTTTACTTTTGCTTTCAACATGTGCATCTATTTCATCCACAAACTTATCAGTTAACTTCTGAATTTCTTTTTCTGCTACTTCTTGTTCATCTTCAGTTATCTCATTGCCTTTTTGCATTTTTTTAAAGATTTCGATGGCTTCCCGTCTGATATTTCTAATAGCAACCTTCGAATTTTCCCCTTTTTTCTTAATATCTTTTGTTAATTCTTTTCTGCGTTCTTCAGTAAGCTCAGGAAAGACTAACCTTATTACTTTTCCGTCATTAGATGGGTTAATACCTATATCGGACTCATTAATAGCTTTTTCAATAGCTTTTAATAATGATGTGTCCCATGGTTGTATTTGCAGTATGCGTGCCTCAGGAATACTAATGTTTCCTACTTGCTGAATTGGAGTAGCAGTGCCATAATAATCTACAGTCATTCGATCTAAAACATGTGGATTAGCTCTTCCAGCACGTATTGTATTAAGCTCATCAACAAATGTCTGGATTGTCTTTTTCATCTTATCATTATACTTATTTAATGTCTGCTTCATCTTATATCCTCCTTGATTAATCTTCTATATAAATAGTGGTGCCAATTTGTTCACCCATAGCCACTCTTACTATGCCGTTTGAGGCACCTAAATTGAAAACAATTATAGGTAGTTTTTGATCTATACACAATGTAGCAGCTGCGGCATCGATTGCTTTAAGGTCTTGACGCAAGAGTTCTTGACAAGATATCGTGTCATATTTTTTAGCAGTATGATCTAATTTAGGATCGCTTGTATAGACTCCATCAATGTTTTTAGCAAATAATAAGGCGTCTGCCTCTATCTCACATCCCCTTAATGCAGCTCCTGTATCAGTAGAAAAAAATGGATGGCCTGTACCACCAGCAAAAAATACTATACTCCCATTTTTCATATACCTAAGTGCAGTATCTTTAGAAAATAATTCAGTCATATTCCCTACAGCAAAAGGTGTTTGAACAACTGCCTGAATACCTTCTGCACGACATACATCTGCAACATATAGGGCATTCATAACTGTCGCTAGCATACCTATTTGGTCTGCCTTCGTACGATCCATATTACCTGATGTCCTGCCTCGCCAAAAATTACCTCCACCTATTACAACTGCTACTTGTAAGCCTTTCTGAATTAGTTCTTTAAGCTGTATAACAACACCGGTAATAATATGATGATCAAAACCTCTCTGCAACTCACCAGCCAATGCTTCTCCACTTAATTTAACTAATACTCTATTATAACCTTTCATTGTTTTCTCCTTCCTGCTAACACTACTCTATCATAAAAGTATGCTAATTTCTAGATATATTTTTAACTTTGTTTCAGTATAGAAAACTGAAAATCCTACAGTAAGATTTATATTTCCAAGCTGATAAAAATCATGCAAAAATCCATGTATTTATGAATTAGGAAAGCTTAGTCTTTACTAGCAAGGCAAACTTTCCTAGTTCATAAAAAAAGGGACACCTGTGTGTCCCTCCATATATTAACCTTGAATTTGTTTTGCAACTTCTTCAGCAAAGTTCTCTTCTTTTTTCTCGATACCTTCACCAGTCTCAAAACGGACAAAAGACTTAATAACCTCTGCACTTCCTAATTCAGCTGCCACATATTTAGCTACTGTTAAGTCAGGATCTTTAACATATTCTTGTTCTAATAAACAAATTTCTTTTAATTGTTTATTGAGTCTGCCTATTACCATTTTTTCAATAATGTTTTCAGGTTTTCCTGGATTTTCATTAAGCGCCTGAGTCATTAATATTTCTTTTTCTTTAACTTTTGTAGCTTCTGAAACTTGAGTCATCGAAACATATTCTGGATTTACAGCAGCTACTTGCATAGCAACATTTCTTCCTACTTCTTTAGCTTTGTCACCTTCTGCTGCGACCTCTACAATAGTAACAATCTTACCGCCGCCATGAGTATACGCTACTAGTGTTCCATCTGTAGTCATCTTTGCAAAACGACGGATAGATAAGTTCTCGCCGATAGTAGCTATTTTTTCTGTTAACACATCTCCTACTGTTTTTGACGCATCATCAATCCAAGCAAGAGCTTTTAATGCTTCTACATCTTGAACATCATTATTAAGAACTAACTCTGCTACTTGATTTACAAATGTAATAAACTGCTCATTTTTAGCTACGAAGTCAGTTTCTGAATTTATTTCAACTAGTGCAGCTGTTTTACCGTCAGCAGCAACAGCTTCTTTTACAAGTCCTTCTGCAGCAACTCGTCCAGCTTTTTTTGCAGCTTTCGCTAAACCTTTTTCACGTAAAACTTCAATGGCTTTTTCCATATCACCATCAGTTTCATTTAATACATTTTTGCAGTCCATCATACCTGCGCCAGTTCTTTCACGTAATTCTTTTACCATAGCAGCTGTAATTGCCATCTTTAGTACCTCCAAATAAATTATTCAGCGATTGCTTTCGCATTATCACTTATTTCTTCTGTAGTTTCAAAAATTTCACCTTGATTAGCTTCTATAATTGCATCAGCCATCTTAGCCACAATTAGCTTAACAGCACGAATAGCATCATCATTTCCTGGAATTACATAATCTACTTCTTCTGGGTCACAGTTTGTATCTACAATAGACACAACTGGAATACCTAATATATGTGCTTCTTGAATAGCAATTCTTTCTTTTCGTGGATCAACTACAAACATTAAACTAGGCAGACCCTTCATTTCTTTAATACCACCTAAGTTCTTTTCAAGTTTGTCCATTTCTTTGCGAAGTTCAATAACTTCTTTTTTAGGAAGTACATCAAATGTACCGTTTGTTTCCATCTCTTCTAATTGCTTAAGTCTAGCAACACGGCTTTTGATTGTTGTAAAGTTTGTAAGCATACCACCTAACCATCTTTGATTTACGTAGTACATGCCGCTTCTTTCTGCCTCAGTTTTAATTGACTCTTGTGCTTGTTTTTTGGTACCAACAAATAACACTTTACCGCCATCTTCAGCAACTTGACGAATAACAGCATACGCTTCGTCAACTTTTTTTGTAGTTTTTTGTAAGTCAATAATATAAATACCATTTCTTTCTGTAAAGATGTACTCTTTCATTTTAGGGTTCCATCTTCTTGTTTGATGTCCGAAATGAACACCTGCTTCTAAAAGTTGTTTCATTGAAATTACGCTCATTTTATTACCTCCTGGTTAGTCCTCCGCTTATATTAAACTATATTAGACTATTTTAGCACCCTAATCTAGCATCTATAAACGTGTGTTTTATTTTCGCTCTAAAGTATACCACACTTATTATTTAAATACAATGATTTTGAGAAATATTTAAATTGCCTTAAATAATGACAGCATTTATCTACTGATTAAAATATTTAATATCACATCATAATCTCCATTCAATGGAAATACTTTTTCTATATTACCTCTTAACTTCTTCGTTTTTCCGTTCTTAATAATAAAATTTAAAAAATCCTCTCCATCTTGAACAACGCCCTCTTGTTCTAGCAATTGACAAACTTTAGTTGCATTTGTATTATTCGGGATGTAGACCGTAATAGTCTGCTCTTTTTCTTCCTGTTTAACTTCTGGCAAAGCACTCTCAGTAATTGTATCCGTCTGCTGCTTGCTGTCTTCTTCATCTGATTCTTGATCACTTACTGAGGCATTTACTGTATTATCAATTATCTGATTTATTTCAGAGTTATCAGCTGCTGATTCTGCTGCAGATGGTGAGTTCTTTTCTTTCTCACTATTTGATACTCTATCAGCTAATTGCCCTTGATACTCTGCAGTATTAAAAATAAATCCTATCATTATAATGCCAGATAGTATGATACCACATCCAAAACCAATTAGCCAAAACACAAATCTTTTACTACTATCGCCTCTCATAACTTACCTCATAGTATATAGTGAAATCAATAGATTCACTTCACCTACCCCTTTTTTTAGTTTTTTAGCTATTTCTTCTATTCCCAAACCACTCTCATAAAGTTTAATCATTTCATTATAACTATTCGAAGTGGAAACTGTATGATTATTGCTAATATCACCTACTGCCTTCATTTTGTCTCTATTACTTATAGGGTTTAAATTCATAGCAGTCAGACTAGATGCCTCAAGACCTTCAACATTTTTTTCCTTTTTGCTAACAGCCTCTAAGAGCATTTCTCTAAGCCCTTCGTTCTTTTTTTCCTCTTCTTCTAAAAAATAAGAAAATAATTCTCCGACTTCTTTTGTGTATTCCCCACTTACTTTTTGATTAGAAAATTCAGTATACTGATTATGTGATTCACTATGAGATATCAGCATAAATATACCTAAAGTAACAAAGACAAATCCCAATCCTATCCACAGCAAACAGAAAAAGGGAATATTTTGTAACATAATACTCATCTTCTTCTCCTTTTATATTCTAATATCGATCTTAGTTTCATTATCCCATTTTTTAGACTCATTATTCTTTGTGGACTTTTTTTTCTTATTCTTTTTTTGTCTATTCTGATCTTTCTCTTTGTCTTTATTTAAATGATTATCTACTTTTTCATCTTTATTTAATTCATTGACACTTTCATTTTTTATCTCTGTCTGCTTTTGCATAATGTGCGCAAATTGTCCTTGTTTTGTATGTTCGCCTTGATTGTGAACTTGCTGCCTATTGGATAATTCCTGAGTTTGCTGATAAATCGTTTGAGTATCAATTGGTCGCAACATTTTTGTACTCCTTAAAATAGACTGTTATAGTGGAAAAATCATATTGAATTTCTGCATCTTTGCTCTTAATCTTGAGACTGCTTTGGTATGCAGCTGGGAAATCCTCGACTCAGATACTTCTAATATACTACTTATTTCTTTTAGGGTAAGTTCCTCAAAATAGTATAAGAAAATAACCTGCTTTTCTCTATCAGGCAGTTCTTCAATAAGGTTTGCAAGAGTATCTTTTATTTCCTTTTCTTCAATGTATGCATCAGGAATTTCTGCATTTGGATCCTTTATAAGCTCAAATTGATAAGTATATTCATCTATTGAAACTAAAGCGGAAATATTAACTTCAGTAAGCAAATGGTTATACTCACTTATCTCTACTCCTAAATAATTGGCCATCTCGCCTTCCTCTGGCTGCCTTCCTAGCTCGAATTCAAGTTCTGTATACGCTTTATCTAATTCTTTTTGCTTTTTTCTCAGCGTTCTTGGGACCCAGTCCAGCTTTCTGATAGCATCTAAAATAGATCCTCGAATCCTTAACGAAGCATAAGTCTCAAACTTGACGTTCTTGGCAAGATCAAATTTGTCAATAGCATCTATAAGTCCTAAAACCCCATAACCAATAAGGTCATCTAAATCAACATATTGATTTAAATAAATACCTAATCTTCCTGCAACTAACTTAACTAAGTAGACATATTTCTCAATTAGCAATTGTTTGATATTGGAATCCCTCGTGTCATTGTATTGTCTCCAAATTATGTTTATATCTTTTTTATCCATTTTGGAACCCCCATTACTTTTGCTATATTTCTTTTATTCCATGCCCTATCGTTTTGACTAATAAAATACCTGTACTTGTATGAAGCTCAATAGTTCTTCCATAATTACTCCCAGTATCGCTTGCTACAATCGGTATTGCAAGTTCATCTAGTATCTGCGTTACAGCAGCTACATTTCTTGTTCCTATCCTCATCATATCATCCATATTTTTAAATTCAAACATATGGGCCCCGCCTGCTATTTTAGCAACCAGCCTGTTGCCCCTAGCTCCTATACCCACCATGTCTTCTATAAGTTTAAATATAGCTGTATCTGCAAACTTTGCAATATTACTATTGTTTTTTATCTGTTTGCTGTCCGGCAGCATAATATGTGCAAGACCGCCTACTTTTGTTACGGCATCATATAAGGCTATTCCAACACATGACCCTAGTCCCAATGTTGTTAAAATATGGGGATCTTTTACAACATTTAAATCTGCCATTCCTACTTTGATAATATTGACGTCACTCATAACCACTTACCTAATGAATCAATAACTTTATTGTAAGAGTCATTATCTAAAATGAGTATATAAGTTCCGTTTAATACCTCATTAGTATCCTTGAATTCTGTTTCAATGAATAACATTGTATTATCATTTCTAGCAAATTCAATAGCCGGATAACTTAAGATGGCCCCTGCCATATCAATTGAAATTTGCGGAATAGAAACATCTAATTCTAGACCTGTAAAGGTATTAAGTGAACTTAGGTAGGATCCAGCAAGTATGTTGCCGGTTTCACATAAAACTGAACAATCAATCTCATCAAAATCCTCTACATGTTCGATATTTTTCCCCAACATGAGATTAACAGTCTTTATAGCACTTTCTGCTTCTAGTGCTAAGAGAAGCATTGCATTTAAATCACCATATACATTAATAAGCATTCCTGCGATATATTCTTCTGCATCACCCAGTATATCGGTCAGCTCTTGAATTTTTTCAATACGTACCTGGACAACGCTCATATCTAGCGTGCATCCTATCAACTTTCCTAATGAAGTCATCGCGTTTCCTGAAGCAATATTACCTGCTTCTTTCAGCATATCTATTTCTTCTTCTGTAATATTTTGATAATTTCTCTCCCCCAAGTTGATTCTCCTATCTTATGTTAGTTTTCAAACGACTCTTCTATAATATTTGAAAGATTGAGTAAGGTAATAATACTAGAATTTACCTTTCCTACTCCCAAAATGTGATTTGTTTTGATTTTCCCTTGTATATTTTGAACAGCCTCTATTTGTTCTTCAGATAATTCTATAACTTCTTTAACTTCATCAACTATAATACCTACCATTGCTTCATCTAATTTAACGATAATGATCCTTGTCTTATCTGTATATTCAGAAGCTATGAGGTCAAATTGTTCTCTAAGACTTATTACAGGTATGATTTCTCCACGCAAGTTCATGACTCCCTTAACACATGCTGGTGCTTTAGGTACTCGCATAATAGGTTTAATCCTTTCTATAATCTGAACGTTTTGTATATCAATGCCATAGAGTTGTTCATCAAGTTTAAAAACAATAAATTGTCTTATACTCTGAAATGCATATTCCATTTCTTCTTCCTCCTTAAATTAGTGAATTAATATCTAATATGAGTGCTACCTCTCCATTACCTAATATAGTAGCCCCAGCAATAATATCAATCCCACTTAAATATTTCCCCAGTGATTTAATAACAATTTCTTGTTGGCCAATTAAGGAATCAATAATAAACCCAACTTGACGTTCTCCTTTTTTAACAATTACTCCCATCATGAGATCCTTATCTTCTTCTTGAGGAAGACCTAATATACTATGTAACCTAACTATTGGTATAATTTCATTTCTTACAACTATTACTTCTTGCTTCTGAACAAGCTGAATATCTTCTTTTCTTACATCTTCAATGTTCTGAATGTTTCCTAAAGGAATAGCATATTTTTCATTGCCAATATTAATCATAAGTGCTTGGATAATAGCGAGTGTAAGTGGCAATCTAACAATAAATTTGCTTCCTTTTCCAAGTTCTGTCTGAACTTCTACATGTCCCCCTAAAGCGGTAATTTTACTCTTAACAACATCTAGACCAACGCCTCTTCCAGATAAATCCGTAATTTCTTTTGCCATACTAAAGCTTGGCTTAAATAAAAGGTCAATAATTTCTTGCTCTGTCATATTGGCCGCTTCATCTTTAGTAATAGTACCCTTCTGGATAGCCTTATTTTTGATTTTATTAACATCTATCCCGCGTCCGTCATCTCTCACTTCAATCACAACATTATTACCATCTTGATAAGCCTGTAATTTGATTGTCCCCTTTTTAGGTTTACCTAGAGCCACTCGTTCTTCTGTTGTTTCAAGTCCATGATCGGCAGCGTTTCTTAAAAGGTGAATAAGTGGATCTCCTATTTCGTCAATAACCGTTCTGTCAAGTTCTGTTTCTTCTCCTGACATAATAAGATCAATATCTTTATTAATCTTCCTTGAGACATCACGAATCATTCTTGGGAATCTATTAAATACAAGCTCTACCGGTACCATTCTAACTTTCATAACAGCATCATGCAAGCTTGTTGTAACCCTTTCCAAATACTCAACAGAGTCGTTATAATTTCCGCCCGCATTTTGAGTCGAAACATCTAACCCTTCAAGTTGTGTCTTAACAATAATAAGTTCACTCACTAAATTCATAAGTGTATCTAATCTATCAATGTTTACTCTTACAGTTTTACTTGATACTTGCTTTCCATTTTGAACTGGATTATTTTCTTGTTGCTCAGTATTTTGCTGATCCTCTTGCTTAACGACAGGAATGTCTTCTTCAATAACCTCACTTTGTTTGAAAACAGCAATAGTAACACTTTCTACTTCTGAAACGCCTAAAATAATTTCCTGCAGTTTTTGTTTAGACTCTTTCGTAACAAAGACTAAAACGAACTCATTTTCAAATCGTTCGTCTTCAATATCTTGTGTATTAGGAACACAATGTACTATTTCTCCTAATCTTTCAAGTTCAGTAAATATAACAAATGCTCTTGCAGATTTTAAAACACAGTTAGCTGATAACTTGATTGCAACTTGAAAAACATTCATACCCATGCTGATAGCTTTATTTTTTATATTAGCTTGTACTTCAGGCAAGTCCATTAAATTTTCATTTTCAGCCTCAGTAATTCCAGGACTTAGAACTTTAGTGTCATTCACCTTACTTTCTACAGATACTGCTTCTTTTGAAATAGTCCCATTTTGCATAGTAGCAATATTCTCAAGTTCCTGAATAAGTAGTCCGTAATCTTCATTGCCTTCCCCGGAAGTATTCACAATTTCTTCTACGTAATTCTCTAAGGCATCCAAACATTGAAATAAGGTATCTAGCATACTTACATTAACTTTTAGCTTTCCTGATCTTATTTCTGATAGTACATTTTCAACATGATGTGTAAGTTTCTGCATCTTGACAAAACCCATTGTACCTGCCATACCTTTAAGCGTATGCGCTACCCTGAATATTTCATTAAGCGTTTGTATATCGTCTGGATTTCCTTCTAATTTTAGTAAGTTTTCATTTAATCTTTGTAAGTTCTCTTTTGACTCTTCTATAAAAATTTGCAAGTATTGACTAACGTCCATGATTATCCCCCACTATCTTTTTAATTATTTGGTGAATTTCATCTGCAGAAGCTATATAATCTTGAAGTCCTGCATTAATAACCGCTTTTGGCATACCATAAACAGTTGATGATTCTTGATTTTGAGCAATTACGGTACATTTTTGAGTTCTTTTTAGATTTGTTACACCTTCTAGTCCATCAGACCCCATCCCTGTCATAATGACCGCTATAGTACGTTTATTTAAGCTTAGTGCTGCAAGTGAGTTAAAAAGCACATTAACGGATGGTCTGTGCCCCTTATAAGGTTCATCATCTGTAAGGGTAATCTGGGGACAGGACTTACTAGTAACTTGTAATTGTTTACCTCCTGGCGCGACATAGACTACCCCTTTTTTCAACTTCTCACCATTTTCAGCCTCTTTAACATGCAGTTTACTTATTGTATTAAGCCTATCAGCTAATGGCTTCGTAAATCCAGGTGGCATATGTTGAACAATAACATATGTAGCAGGCAACTCAGCTTCTAAATGAGTTAGTAATTGATTGAGCAGTTTAGGTCCTCCAGTAGATATACCCATAGCGATAATATACTCATATTCTACAATTTCCTCCCTATTTTTTGAATCATTTGAATGGCTATTACTTATCATGGTAGTCTCCTGTAACTATGTAGTATATTTATACTATACTTACTTTTGTTGTTTATTTTTATGCATTCTTGATAACTATTAGAAAATATCTTAGTTGGAAAATATTTTTTTAAATCTATGAATCCAATTTACTTTTTCCTCTGCTTTAAAATCCTGTACATTATTTTCTAATATGTTCTTGCTGATTTGAAAATATGCTGTACTTGCTTTTGACTTCTTATCATATGCAAAAATAGGTACTTGGCTTTTTACAGCACTTAATACTTTTTCATCATAGGGAATATACCCTACGTACTCAATTTCACTATTTATGAAATTTTTTGTAACATAATAGAGCTTTTTAAATACTTCATGGGCCTCTTCTTTTGAATCTGCTTTATTAATAACTACTTTGATTTTGCTTTGCATCGTAAAGTCACTTTTCAAAGTTTTTATAAGAGCGTATCCGTCTGTAATCGACGTTGGTTCAGGGGTAACAACAATATAAACTTCATGTGCTAACATGCAAAACTTTATGACGCTGTCATTAATGCCTGCTCCTGTATCTATTAAAAGAATATCTGTCATATTTTCTAATTGCACTAGGCTGCTCCCGATTGCTTCTATTTGAGAAGCAGGTAAAAACATCATTTCATTAATACCAGATCCCCCTGAGATAAAAGATATGTCATACTTGCTTTTTGTGATTAATTCATTTAATTTACACTCTTCTCGTATAAGATGGGCTAAATTGTACTTAGGTCTTTCTCCTAATATAATTTCAACATTTGCGAGGCCAAAATCTGCGTCTAATATAATAGGGTTCTTTTTATGTTCTTTTAAACAAAGAGATAAATTGACAGTAAAGTTACTTTTACCAACCCCACCTTTTCCACTTGCAATTGTAATTATTTTCATATTGCTTTGTTTACTTTCAACTTGTTTTGTAGACGATACTATTTGTCTAAGCTGCTGTGCTTGATCATTCATAATTTATTCTCCCTAACAAATAACTAGTATACTCATCTGCATTAAATCCTGATATATCCGCAGGTACATTTTGTCCATGAGTTAAATATAGAATAGGCCTTTTTGCATAATAAGCTATGTTGATAATATTTCCTATTTCATCTGTTTCATCTAATTTTGTGATAATAAGCTCAAACTCCTTACATATTTCCTCATAAGTATTCACTATGCTCTTGACATCTTTATAAGATGTGCTGGCATTCAGTACCAAAAACACTTGTTTTTCTTTTACACACCCAAGAAGACGTTTTATATCTCCAATTTGTTCTTCATTTTTATGTGATCTGCCTGCAGTATCAATAAAAATGTGATCTGCTTGTTCCCACTTTTGTATAGTGTCACTTAGCTCATTTTCGTCATAGATTATTTCTATATCTACACCTAAAATATCTCCATATGTTTTAAGCTGATCTATCGCTGCAATTCTATAGGTATCAGAAGTAAAGAGAACAACTTTCTTGCCCCTGTTTAAAACATAATCCGCTGTTAGTTTGGCTATAGTAGTTGTTTTACCAACTCCTGTTGGTCCTACAAAAAAAACTATTTTAGGAAGCTTTTTGCTATACAGGCCCTTTTTTAATAGTTCTTCGATGTTAGCATATAATGATCTAACGACTATTTCAGTATCATTATCCTCATCAATGCCTCGCAAGATAATATCCAGTATTTCCTGATGGATACCTGCATCTAAAAGCTTATCTTTTAAAACACTGACAATTTTAGAACTTTCATTATACCCTATCCACTCATTATTTTGTTCCTTTACTTTATTAAGATCTGTAATAGACTTTTGCATGGAATCTATTTGGTCTTTGAGTGATAATAAGACATTATAAGCTACCGTATCCATATTACTTTCTTTACTTTCTTTACTTTCCTTCTCTTCAGGTTTTAAAAGGGCATCTCCTTCGTCTTTTATAGCTACCGTTATGACTGTTTTAGGAGATTTAAACCAGCTAAAAATTCCAGTTTCTTTCTCTTGCTGAGTACTTAGTATAACCGCTAGATCCCCATATTCTTTATTTATTTCAGATAATACAACTTCTTCATTTTTACCTTTAATTTTTAAGATTTTCATGCGATGCTCACCATTCCTATTGACTGTATTTCTACATTTTGCTCTATTTCATTATAAGAAATAACAATTAAATCTGGAATATACTGCTCAGTTAAGTGTTTAAAATATATTCTTACCACTGGAGAAGTTAATATAATAGGCTGTAAACCAATCGAGGTAAGTTTTCCTATTTCCTTTTTTAATTGCGAAATGATATGTTGGATAGTCTTAGGGTCTAAGGCTACATATGACCCTTGCTCTGTATGCTGTACATGCTCCATAATCTGTTGTTCCACAGAAGGATCTAATGTAATAACCTGATTACTCCTCTCATTAAAAATCTTTTTGGATATGCTTCTCGACAATCCTTGTCTCACGTATTCTGTTAATACATCTGTATCTCTAATGGTTACTGCATAGTCAGCCAGCACTTCACAGATTGTTACCAAATCCCTTATGGAAATCCCTTCTTTAAGTAAGTTTGAAAGTACCTTTTGAATATCCCCAACACTTAATAACTTTGGAGTGAGTTCATCAATAAGCGTTGGATGTGATTCTCCAATGTGGCTAATAAGTGTCTGCACATCTTGTCTGCTTAAAAGTTCATGTAAATGAGACTTAATAACTTCGGTTAAATGGGTTGCAATAATAGACGGACAATCCACCACAGTATACCCTTTAACTTCTGCTTTTTCTCTTTGAGATTCTGTAATCCATAGAGCCGGCAGCCCAAAAGCAGGCTCCATTGTTTGAATGCCGTCTATTTCCTCTTCTATATAACCTGGATTCATAGCCATATAATGATCAAATAGTATTTCACCTTTGGCAACTTCTACGCCTTTTATTTTAATACTATATGCATTTGGTGATAATTGAATATTATCTCTTAACCTGACAATAGGTACTATACTGCCTAGTTCAAGAGCTATCTGACGTCTTATCATAACAACTCTGTCTAATAAGTCTCCCCCTTGATTGACGTCTGCAAGCGGAATAATACCATAACCAAATTCCAGCTCAATTGGATCTACCTGCAACAGTGATATAACATTTTCTGGCTTTCGTATTTCTTCTGCTACTTCATCTTCCATATTAATCTCCGAGTTTACAGCATTAACTTTTTCTTTGACAGATGCTCTATAAGCTATGACAAACCAGATAGTTGCAATAGGCAATGTTACTATAGGTCCCATAGGAGTAAAAAAGCCTAATACTAATAAGGTAATACCTACTACATAAAGAACGATAGGCGAATACGCTAACTGCTTAAGAATGTTCTTGCTTATACCATCTCCATCGCTTGTTTTCGTTACCAAAATACCTGTAGCGGTCGAAATAAGAAGCCCTGGAATAGAACTTACTAATCCATCACCAATTGTTAGAATGGTATATTTCTGCAGAGCCTCTCCAAATTCTATATTCTTCATAACAACACCAATAATAATACCTCCAGCTATATTAATAACTGTAATAAACAACCCCACTACAGCATCGTTTTTTACAAACTTTGACGCTCCATCCATAGAGCCATAAAAAGCAGCTTCATCTTGTATTTTTTTTCGTCTCCGCTTTGCCTCCTCATCATCAATAAATCCTGTATTTAGATCTGCATCTATAGCCATTTGTTTTCCTGGCATTGCATCTAATGTAAATCTAGCTGTTACTTCTGCTACACGCTCTGAACCTTTTGTGATAACCTGGAAGTTAACAATCGTAATGATAATAAAAATGATGGTTCCAATAACAAGGTCTCCGCCTGAGACAAATTCCCCAAAAGCTTGTACGACTTCTCCTGCATATCCGTCCCTAAGAATAAGTCTAGTTGATGAAATGTTAAGACCTAATCTAAAAAGTGTGGTTAAGAGCAGCATAGTAGGAAATAGAGATAAATCGAGAATTTCTTTTGAAAAAAGTGCACTCATGAGTATCATTGCTGAAATTGAGATATTAATGACCAGAAATATACTTAATATTGCATCTGGTAACGGTATAATAATTAAAAATATAACTGCTATTACGAATAACCCTAATAACAAGTCCCCCGATTTAAATTTCATCGTATATTCCTCCTGCTTGTGCGTTTATCCTCTAAACCATAAACAAATGCTAATACTTCAGCTACGGCACCATATAGTTCTGGTGGAATCTCTTGGTCTAAGTCAACAGTATAGTATAAAGTTCTGGCTAAAGGCTTATTTTCCACTATTTGTATATGAGACTCTTTGGCTTTCTCCTTTATTTTTTGAGCCACATAGTCAACTCCTTTTGCGACAACAGTAGGAGCTGCATTCTGATCTGGTTTATATTTTATTGCGATGGCAAAATGAGTAGGGTTAGTAATAATAACATCAGCCTGTGGAACAGCCTGCATCATCCGCCGCATGGAGCCTTCGCGCATTTTTTGGCGAATCTTACCTTTTATTTGAGGATCTCCCTCTGAATTTTTATATTCTTCTTTAACTTCTTGCTTAGTCATTTTAATACTTTCTTCAAACTTATACTTTTGGTAGAGATAATCCGCAATAGCTATTATTATAAAAGCACCACCTGTAAAAAAACCAATCTTTATCACTGTATTACAAATATTCAGCAAAATTTGAACAGGTGAAAAATCATAAAATTTTACAAACACTGGTATTTGAGAATTGATAATGTTAAAAACTATTAGTCCTAAAATAGTCACTTTCCCTAAAGAGATCACCAGTGTCGTTAGCATATCTTTAGAAATAATCTTTTTGATGCCCTGAAGAGGATTCATCTTAGAAAACTTTGGCTGCATGGGCTCAAATGTAGGTCTATAACCTACTTGTATGTAACTTATTCCAAATGCCATAACAAATAAACCAGCCCATAGTGGCGCACACGTTATAACAATATCCATAAGTCCATCTGAAACTATCTGCAGTAAGAAATGATTATTTGTCTTCTTAAGTGCATCTGGCAGTGTCCTCATGCTTGTAATGAGATTGGTCTGTATGGCATCTAACATGTAGCCGCCAAATATCACCAGCAAAGTACAAAAACTGATTATAAGAATAGCTGTATTAAGTTCTGTACTTTTAACAACTTGTCCTTTTTTTCTTGCATCTTCTCTTTTTTTGCTCGACCCTTTTTCCGTTCTGCCTTCATCTTCAGCAGAAAAAAACTGTAAGTCAATGCTATAAAGTTTTTCTCCTATCATGGTCTCATTCCTTGTATCATATTCATGATTGTATTAACCATGTTATCTATTATCATATCATTAAATGAGGGGATTAATCCTATGGTAAATACAAGCAAAACAAATAGTACAATCATTTTTAAAGGAAGTCCTATTACAAACATATTCATTTGCGGAACCGCTCTTGCCAATACCCCTAACCCGCAATCTATGATAAATAAAACTGCTAAGACTGGAATAGCTAGTTTAAAGCTAATTAACCAATATTGAGAAACCGCCTCTACAATTGTCCCTACAATATTCGGCCTAAATACTACTTGGTTAATGGGAATAACCCTAAAAGAATCTACAAGGGTTTTAATAAACCAATGATATCCTCCTGAGAAGATAAAAAGAATACTAAATCCAAGCATATAAAATCTGCCTATAATAGTGACTTGCTCTGCACTTGCAGGATCGAACATCGTACTCATACCTATTCCCCCCTGTGTTCCCAGAAGCATACCTACAAATAAATAGACCTGAAAAAAAATACGTACACCAAACCCGATAATAATCCCTATTATGCATTCTTTCAAAAGTACTATTGTAAATCCAATAAGTGTGGGATTATAATCAAGATTTAAAGCAGGTATTGTTAACATAGTGATATAAGACAGACATGTAGATATACCCCCAAGCGCAATGGGTGGTAATTTAGATTCTTCAATTATTGGTAAAAAAGCAAGGGCGAATACTATCCTTATAAGGACTAATAAAAATACATCAATATGGGTATATAAATAAGTTAATTCTTCCATCGTATTGTTTCCTATAAATACGTATTAAAACTACTAAAAATTTTAACAGTAAAAGTAACAAGCACTGTCATAATCCATGAACCAAACAATATAATGGCTAAAAAGGTCCCTATTATTTTTGGAATAAAAGCTAGGGTTTGTTCTTGTATTGAGGTTGCTGTTTGAAAGATGCTCACAACGAGACCTATCGTTAATCCGGTCAGCAATATAGGCATGGAGGTCTTAATAATGATCATTAACGCTTCACGCATAATGTCAAGCACTAGTTGTTCCATAGCAATTCCTCCTATCTAAAAGTTTGAACGAGTTGGCCAATAATGAGATTCCATCCATCTACTAAAATAAATAACAAAATTTTAAACGGAAGCGAAATCATAACCGGCGGAAGCATCATCATCCCCATTGACATAAGCGTTGATGCCACAACCATGTCAATAACAATAAACGGAATGTAGAGTAAAAAACCAATAATAAATCCAGCTCTTAGTTCACTGATAATAAATGCTGGAATAACAACATGCAAAGGTAACTGTTCTAAAATTTGGCTGTCATCTTTTAATGGAGCTCTGCCTGATAAGTCCATAAATAACTTTATGTCTTCATCTCTAGTCTGCTTTACCATAAATTCCTTTAATGGTATAACCCCTCTATCAAATGCCACTGATTGAGTGATTTCCCCTTTCTGATAAGGATCCCAAGCATTTGTTTTTATATTTGAAAATACTGGACTCATAACAAAGAAAGTTAAAAATAAAGCTAGCCCAATTAGGATTTGATTTGAGGGCATGGTTTGTGTACCCATAGCTGCTCTTAGAAAATGCAGCGATATAATAAGCCTTAAAAAAGCAGTCATCATAATCAAAATAGAAGGGGCAAGACCTAGGATAGTAATGATAAAAATCATCTGAAGACTCTTGCTAAGTTCTTGTGGTGAATCTGTTTCATTTACTCCAACTGTTATATTAGGCAACGTAAGCGTAGCCCCAAGTGTATCATGAGATACCAAAATAAAAATGCTCATTATAACACCGAGCAGTATGATGCCTTTAAGCGCTTGGTTACTTTTCGTCATGGTCGTTTCCCTCTTTACCTTTCACAAAATAACTTAAATATTCATGAAAATGCTTTTGTTCAGGTACTTCAAGATTAAGTTTATTCTCATCTAAAAGAGTGCAGTAATTAACACTTTCTTTCCCTGCCCCTAAAAGGTGATATTGTTTCCCTACCTTTACGATAAATAGGTATCGCCCTTGAGCTAATTGTAATACCTCTACTACTTGCATATTTTTATTAAAGGCCATTTTCTTATTTAATGTAGCCATTTTTTTTGTTGCAAAATAAGTAAGAAAGAGTACTCCAATAAATATGCCTAATAATAAAATCATGTCTAAAAAATCCTGTATTTGCATTTAATCACCACTAAGTATTTATATTCTTTTATATATAAGTATTAGTGGTACTCAAAAATCAAATACCACTAATACTTATATATTTCCTATATTTTTTTGTATCTTTTATCCTAATACTTTTCTAACTGCTTCTAATACTCTATCTGCCTGAAACGGCTTGACAATAAAGTCCCTTGCTCCCGCTTGTATTGATTCAATAACCATTGCCTGCTGTCCCATAGCTGAACACATTACAATCTTAGCCCCTGGATCAATAGACTTAATGTTTTTTACAGCATCTATACCATTCATTTCTGGCATAGTAATATCCATTAATACTAAATCTGGTGATAATTCTTTGTATTTATCTATTGCTTTAAGACCATTATCCGCTTCCCCTGCTACTTCATATCCATTCTTCGATAAAATATCTTTAATCATCATTCTCATAAACGCTGCATCATCAACTATTAATACACTCTTCGCCATTCTATACACCTCTCTTAAATTCTATCTTCAGGATTAATTATGTCTGTAATACGTATTCCAAAGTTCTCATCTATCACAACCACTTCACCTGTTGCTACAAATTTACCATTAACTAGTATATCTACTGGTTCTCCAACTAATCTGTTAAGTTCAATAATACTTCCTGGCCCAAACTCTAATATTTCTTTAATTTTTCGAGTTGTTCTGCCTAATTCCACTGATACCTCTAGTGAAACATCCATAAGAATATCCATATTTTCTTTTGGGTATACCTTCTTACGATTATCAAAGGACTCGAATTGTGGTGTTTTTACATCCACATCCTTTTTAAAGGAAGAAGTTCTCTGAGGGGGCTCGTACATATCTTCAAAATAATCATTAGGTGGTGTAAATACTGGTTCTGGGATTTGACTGCTAGCTTTAGTATATTCTTCTTTTTTAGGCTCATTTTGAAGTGGCTCTATAGTACTAGTATGTCTGTCTCTGTCACTCTTGTCAATATGATCTTCTACTTTTGTTTGCTCTTGGCTAAGAAGTCCTCCGATCAGTTCTTTGGCAAAATCAATAGGAAGCACTTGCATCAGCTCACTATCAATGATATTTTCTTCTATTTGCAGTCTAAATGCAACTTTTACGATATCCCCTTTAGGCCCAAAAATTTCTTCTAAATTTGTATCCATCCTGATTGCTTGTGGCGGACTAATGTCAATTTTTTTATTAAATAATTGTGCCATGGAGGTAGATGATGAACCAATCATTTGATTCATTGATTCTGCAATAGCACTTAAGTGAAGATCAGTAATAGGCCCGTCAGCATACATTCCTGTTCCGCCCATCATAAGATCGGCTATCACTTTTACATCATTTTCTTTTAGTATAAGTAGATTTGCACCAATAAAACCCTCTGTATAGTCAACTGATACAGCTATTAGATCATCTGTAATGGTATCAACAAATTGTTCCCAGCTTAATACTTCAACTTTAGGCGTAGTAATCATTACTTTATGATTTAGCAATGTAAATAAAGTTGTCGCAGCTGTTCCCATACTAATATTACCTATTTCACCTAAAGCATCTATCTCTTCTTCATTTAATACAATCGGTGCATTACTTGAACCCATGTCATCTGCTACCATACTTCCTAGCAGTGCATTAATCTCCTCTTGGGAAAGCATCTCGGCTGCCATTACTCATCCTCCCTCTCTATCACATGATTAATTTTTATAGCTAGTTTATTTTTATATTCTCCGGGAGTCCCTGAAAATTTTAATATATCACCAACATATATATCTAATTCTGAATCTATATCTTTATCTAACTTTATAATATCAGCTCTTTGCAACTCCAGAAATTCTTTCACTGTTACATGTGTTTTACCTAAAATAGCTCTGATAGGAATTTTGCTTTTTTCAATCATCTTTTGAATATATTCCTCATAGGATGGGCCTAGTTCCTGCTCCTTTTGTGCAAACCAATATTTAGTATTAAGTCTGTCCATAATAGACTCAATTACTAAGTGAGGTATACATATATTCATCATACCTGCTACATTCCCTATTTTTATATTAAGCGTAACAAGAGCAATAATTTCATTTGGAGATATGATTTGAACCACTTGAGAATTAGTTTCAATCTTCTCAAGCATAGGATCAAGTTCAATAACATTTTCCCAAGGTTCTATAAGCAACTGCACAAATTGCACGAACAATTTTTCAAGTATGACTCTTTCTATATCTGTAAACTCTCTTATCTTTTCAAGTCCCTGTCCGCTTCCGCCTAATACTCTGTCAATAATCGTATATCCCATATTGGGTGATAATTCCATAAGGATTGAACCTTTTAGAGGCTTAAAGTCTGTAACAGCTAAGATAACGGGATTAATGAGTGCATTCGCAAATTCTGAATACGTAACTGCCTCTGAATTCATGACTTCAACAGATACCCTTGATCTTAAATGTCCTGACAGATAGGTAGATATTAATCTTGAATAGCTTTCAAAAATAATTTCTAATGTTCTTAATTGCTCTTTGGAAAACTTTGATGGCCTGGCAAAATCATATACTTTTACCCCTTTTTGGTCTTTTATGTCCTGCATTTCAGTAACATTTAACTCTCCAGTGTTCAGGGCTTTAAACAAATCATCAATTTCACTTTGTGACAGTACCTCTCCCAATTTATCACCTCCTCATCTAGTATTATTGAACGAAGAAATCCCCAAAATATACATCTTGTATGACTTGTGTATCTAAAAGTTTATTGATGCGCATAACTATTTCATCACCTAGCTTAGTTTGGGCATCTGCTTTTGACATCATCTCATAAGTTTGTTCACGTATAATATGTATAATTTCATCCCTGATAACTACATTTTTTGAAGCAAAGGCCTCCTGAAATGCTTTATAAGACTTATCCTTTTCGTTTACTGCAAAGCTGATAACGACTCTGGCAATATGCTGTTCGTCTTCCTCATCAAATATATTGGTTGTAATAGCATCTCCTAAATCTACTGTAGTAAGACTAATTTTACTTTTCTCTTTTTTTTCACTTACAGCCGTTTCTTTATCTTTTCCTACTATATTTAAAATAAAAAAAGTGCTGACAGCTATAGCTATTCCTAAAAACACAATTGCTGCAATAACAAATATCTTAAACTTTTTATCCAAGTTTACTCACCAACTTTTCTGTGTTATGACATATCATCCTTACTAATTTTAATTTCCACTCTTCGGTTCATTGCTCTTCCTTCGGAAGACCCATTATCCCCTATTGGCGCATTTTCTCCAAAACCTTCAGTGGATATTTTAGAAGGCATAAAACTCATCTCTTTAATAAAGAACTTCGCTACTGCTATAGCCCTAGCTGCCGAGAGTTCCCAGTTACTCGGGAACTGAATCGTTTTAATAGGTCTATTATCCGTATGCCCTTCTAATCTTATTCTATAACCTTGGTTCAAGTATTCTCTTAATTTAAGGCCTACTTTATCTAAAACTGGAATTGCCCCTGGCTTAATGTCTGCTTTCCCCGTATCAAATAAAAGTATATCATCAAATCTAAGAATAATTTCGTCACCATTTTTTTCTATTGTAACTTTTTCTTCAAGATTCTGATCCTGAATGTACTTCTCAAGATTCTCTTTCATTTTTTCTACGGCCTCTTCAGCATCTTTGTTTCCTGGATCATCTGTCCCCTCATTTTTATTTTTTTCTTCTGGAAACTGCTTAATACCATTGCCTAAAATATTTGTATTCTCGTCAATAGTTTCCGCTCCAGTAAGCACACCAGTTCCGCCGTCAAAAGAAGCTATTATAGCTTTAAACTTAGATACATCAATACTTGACATCGAAAATAGGAGTACAAAAAAGGTGAGCAGCAAAGTCATCATATCTCCGTATGTATTCATATATGCGGGAGCACCTTTTTTGGGTTCATCCTCACGCTTTTTCATCTTACCTCACCGCCTATTCCTCTTCGCTTTTTTGCGCGTTATCAAACACACTACGTGTGGCCGGTGACAAGAACGCCTTAAGTTTTTCTTCTATTACCCTAGGATTTTCTCCTGCTTGTATAGAAAGCAAGCCTTCTATCATAACCTGCTTATGTAAAATCTCTTCATTACTCTTTATTTTTAGTTTATTAGAAATAGGCGTAGCAAAGAAATTGGCAAGGAGTGATCCATAAAGTGTAGTAATAAGAGCAACACCCATTTTAGGCCCTATAGTGGTAGGGTCATCCAGTGCTCCAAGCATAGCAATAAGCCCGACAAGCGTACCAATCATTCCCCATGCAGGGCCTAAATCTGCAACACCATTCCAAAATCCTTGATTATCTTTATGCCTGTTTTCAATGAATGCAATCTCTGTCTCTAGGATACTGCGCAAAAGCTCTGCATCTGTTCCATCAACTATCAAAAGGATGCCTTTTTGCAAAAAGGCATCATCCATTCCTTGTGCAATTTCTTCTAAAGCAAGAAGCCCTTCTTTTCTAGCTGCCAATGCAAGCTCGTTGATTTTATTAATAACTGCCGTAGGATCTAACTCCTTATGTGAAAAAGCATGTTTAATAGTTTTCATAGACTCTAAAAACTTAGGAAGTGGATATGACATTAATAAGGCACATGCAGTTCCTCCAAATACAATCAGTACGGATGGAATATCTACAAACTGCATAATACTTGCTTTAGCTAACAAAATCGATACGATAATTAATATCCATCCAACAATAAATCCACCCAATGTTGCTATATCCATCAAACCACCCCCTTATCTGTCTACCAGAAGTAGTATTTTTCGTTTATATACTATAATTTTATCAATAATATCCTGACTGCCTTCTTTAACAACATATTTGTTGCCTGTTGTAAGTGTTATAACAGTATCCGGTGTATGCTCAATGGTTTCAATCAAATCAGAATTAATAACAAACTCTTGCAAGTTCAATTTAGTAAGTGTTATCATAACTATCTCCTAATTACCTATTATCGTTTAAGGTTTGTAAGTTCTGTAAGCATCTCATCGGAAACTGTAATAATTCTAGAGTTTGCTTGGAAACCTCTTTGCGTTACAATCATTTCTGTAAACTCTTTTGAAAGGTCTACATTAGACATTTCTAATACCCCAGCTTGGAAATTGCCGACTTTACCAATGTTATCAAAATCTCCTGAGTTAGCTGTTGCTCTATATAAGTTATCTCCTGTTTTTTCAAGTCCTGCCGGGTTATCGAATTGTGCTACAACTACCTGTCCTAAGAGTCTTCTGTCACCATTATCATAGTATGCAGTAATCTTACCATCTGCTCCTACATCATAGCCACTCATTTTACCGGCAGCCTTACCGGCGTTTTTACCATTTGAGTCTCCTACTTTTGAGTCAACATTTGTTTTGGCAGCGTATTGAGTAAGCCCAGAAAAATCAAGACTAACCCCGTTAGTACCACCTATTTTCGCTGGTACTCGCTCTAGTACAACACCATTCTTATCTTTAGGATCTATTGCAGTTAAATCTATTTGATCAAACAAATCAACTAGTGTAGGGTCTGTGCCCATATCTAACTTACCACTTGTATCAAACTTAATAGCTGGTGAAGTAAATGTTTCTCCTGTTTCAAATATATTTCCATTTTGATCGGTTAGCGTTATGTCTGTGCTCGTTCCAGCTTCATCACTTGATGCACTCCATTCACCTGTTGCCCCGCTATATCTTAAATACATATTCATTGTATATAGATTTCCTAGTGAGTCATACATTTTAATCTGTGTTGGTATAGGTGTGTCATTTGTATTTAGATTCCCACTGATAGAGGTTGCTGCAGTTGTTTCTGGAGGTGTTGTCTTAAATTTGGCATCATTAAGTTTTAACGCTGTTACTTCTCCTCTTTTAATCTCTTTACCATCGTCGCTTGCTGGCCATCCCATAACCTTCATACCATTTGGGATAATAAGGTTTCCCTCATCATCTTGTCTTAATGCCCCTGCTCTTGTGAAGTATTTGCCGCTTGCATCTCCTACTACAATAAAGCCTTCCCCATTAATCATTAAGTCAAAAGGATTATCTGTACGCTGCGCAGCCCCTTGTGTCATAAGCATATCGATAGAAGATATATTAACACCTAAGCCTACTTGCATAGGATTGAGGCCCCCTCTGCCTGTCTCATCACTTGCTGAACTAGCACTTTGAAGGGTTTGAGAGAATACTTCATTAAATGTAACACGCTGTGATTTATACCCAATCGTGTTAACATTAGCAATATTGTTACCTATAACATCCATACGTGTCTGATGCACTCTTAGCCCTGACACACCGGAAAACATTGATCTCATCATAATTGGTTTCCTCCTCTATTTTATTTAACTGCAATCACTGCCTATTTATTTGTAACAGTTTGAATGTCTTCAAATTTTACAAACTGGCCATCTACATAAACATATGTTCCTGCCTTTTTAATTTTTATGTACTCAGCTATTCCCTCAACTGTCTTCTCCACACCGTTCTCATCTTCAAAAACAGCAGTAATCATTTTACCGGTTATAGTTGGCTTTTCTACTATGTTCTGTACATTATTAAAATCAACTTCCACTTTATCAGTTCCAGTTCCAATAATAAGATACGGCACTTCATCTTTCATCTGAATACCTAGTACTTCTCCTTCTATAATAACATCTTCTTCTATTTCCTGATCATTTTTCTGCTTAACTGTACCTTGTACTGTTTTTCCTAAAAGTTCAAATGCTGTAGTATTAGACTCTATACTTGATGAATCGATAACTTGCTGCACATCTCCAACCTTTATTTCTTTATCACCTATACCAAGAAGTGTGTCTCCGCTGTTCATTTTAACATAATCAACTTTCCCAGTAAGGATGTCCGTCTGTCCAGTATCGGTATCAGTATATTGATAAGAAACATGTTTGCCTACCATACTGTTAGCAAATTGCTTTTCAGCGGTTTGTGCCACATTTGACATTTGTTCTAGTGCTGAAAACTGTGCAAGCTGTGCCATCATTTGCTGATTATCCATAGGGTTAAGAGGATCTTGATATTTCATCTGCGTAACAAGCAAATTCATAAAAGCGTCTTTATCTAATGCACTTTGTGTTGTTCTTTCACTGCTAACTTTTAAATAATCACTGTCAGATGTTACTAAATTTACATTAGCCATTTATAAACCTCCTTTAAACCATATAGTTGACTTCCGTTTCAAGAAGCTCTCCAGTCTGCTCATTAACCTGCATGCTGTTTTCTTCAGCTTCACTTAAATGTTTATTAATTAGTTCTTGAATCCGCTTAGTTGATTTTTGCTTTTGTTGTTCCATTTGAGAGTGATGTTCATTCTGCCTTACATCTACCCTAACTTCACTCACAGATAAGCCTTGCTTTTCTAATGATTGTTCAAGCTGAGCTGATTCAGTTAATAACAGCTCTCTTGTTTTTTCATTATCTACACGAATATGCGCTACTAAAACCCCATTTGTTTCTGTTAACTTAACAGATAGATTCCCAAGTTCTTTAGGTGAAAGTTCCATCGTTATCTCTTTAAGTGATCCAAGAGAAGATATATCTATCTTATTAATGATCTGATTTGTTATAGACGTATCCTGCATAAACTGAGAAAAATTAGCTTTCGTATTCTGGGCATCCATTAATCTGGCATTCACTGCTGAATTAAAAGCTTGAATTGGTACATTCATTCCAAGTCCCATTTGCTTAAAATTAAGTAATCCCTCTTCTGAAAAATTTCCTTCTGGAATAGCTTCTTCTGCATTTATATTCTTTGCTATTTGTTCCTTAGACAGAGTATTATCTTGAACTATCTGAACGGCACTTTGTGATGCTGCAAGAAAATTTTTATTTTCCTGAGGCTGGTCTTCACTGGTTCGAGCTTGTATAACTGTTGTGTTAACAACTTCATTCTGATCAATTAATTGCTGGGTTATAATCGTATTTTGCTCCCCTTCAATATAATCGCTTATTTGCTCAAATTTCACAAATAATTTACTTATATCCTTTAATTTTTCCCCATTAAATAACAACTGATTTTCATCATATTCTGGATAAACATGTGCCAAAAATGATTTGAATGTCTCTACATCTAACAAGTCTTGAGGGGTAATATTCATTTTCTCTAGAATTTGATTAATGTTTTCTATAGGTATTTCTAGGATATTATTAATAAGAGTAAGAATCAAGTTATTGACAGACTCCTTACTTTCCGCTTTGTCCAATTCTTTGAGATCAATGGACTTACTGATAGCAATATCCTTTACATTATTCTTAAGAATACTTTTTGATACTTTTGTACTTTTGCTTTTTACTTTAGACAGCTGACTTTCAAAAGTATTACTGTTGTCTTTCGAATGACTCTCAGATGACTTCATGTTTGACTTGTCTAATTTAATGTCTTTTACATTAGGTGCAAGTATATTGATACTTATATTATCCATTATATCCCCCCTATTCATTAGTTCCATCGACATTTGGTGATAATAACTTAATAACTGTAGCTGCATTTTGTGACTGCATACTGCTTAAAATTAGAGATTTTCTCTCTTGTTCCATTCCTTCAAATACTAATTTAATAAGTTCAGGGTCAGTAGATATGAGTGTCTCTAACGCTTTTGCTGCTTGATCTTGTTCCATCTGTCCTACAGTATTGCAAAATTCTTTTTGTTCTTTCGTAAGCATATCATCTATTTTAATATCCTTATATATCTTTTCCATGGTGTCTGGATATATCTTTTCAAATTGTTCTAAAAACAATTTAGGATTTGTTTTGGCTATCTTCTCATCCCACGCTTGTTTTTGGTTAAGAAAGTCTGTATACTGAGCTTCATATTGCTTAAGTGTATTTATCCTCTCTTCAAGTTCCAGATTTTGACCCTCTATATCTAACACCTTTTGATTAAGAGCATCTTGTTCATTTTTTGCTGTTTCTAACTGACTAATAAGTTCTTCTTTAGTCAGATTACTATAAGGATCTGTATCTTCTTGTTTAAAAAGTTTATTGGCTATAGGGACATTTTTTAGCGCATTTCCTAACGTACTGCTTAGCTGCTTTCTAAAAACAAATCCTATAACCCCAGTAATAATTAATATACCAAAGAAAACGAGAATGCCTTTTCCCTTTTTCTGTTTCTTAGGGAGCGAAGGAAGATTATTTGCCTCTTTATTTTCTTGCTTTTCCTTTTTAATTTGATTGGCCACTTTAACTATTCTCCCTTCCTTCTTGCCCATATTTATAGCTTATTATCTCATCTATAAGCACCTGCTCAAGTCTTTTCGATTCTTCCATGTGCTGCTCTAATTTGATTTCTTTTAGATTGTCTAATATTTTTCGTTCTTTCATTGCTTGAAGTAGTTCCTCACGCTTTATATCAACTACCTTTTGAGCTTTTACAATATGCACTTCTGCATCTTTAATTTGTTTGTTAATGTAAGAAGAGTATCTGCTTAATACTTTAATTGCATGAATGTCAACTTCCGCACAGCTGCTTTTTTTAATGTCCACATAGATACCGTCATGTTCATTGACTAACGCTTCCTTTTGCAATTCAAGTTCTTCTTTATAAGTATTTGCAATCCCCAGTTCTCTTTTTTTTACATCTTCAATCTTTTCTTTGAGTGAAAGAACGGAATTAAGTTCAAATTTAAACATAGTATCCACTCCTAACTCATAATCTTCTTCATTTCATTCATGGTACTTGCAAAATCTACTTTATCATGAACAGGTTGCTGTAAAAAGCTATTGATTTTGCCTATCTTTTCAATTGCTGCATCAATTTCTTCATTACTTCCTTTATTATAGGCCCCTACATTAATAAGGTCCTCTGACTCTTTATAGACTGCCATATGTTTTTTTATTTCCCGGGCATACATTTTATGTTCATCTGTTACAATGTCATTCATAACCCTTGATATACTGGCTAAAACATCTATTGCAGGATAATGTCCTTTATTAGCTAATTTTCTTGATAAAACAATATGCCCATCTAAGATACCTCTTGCAGTATCTGTAATAGGTTCATTAAAATCATCTCCATCTACAAGTACTGTATACATTCCTGTTATACTTCCCCTATCTGAGTTGCCCGCACGTTCCAAAAGCTTAGGCATAACTGCAAATACAGATGGTGTGTAACCTCTTGAAACAGGTGGTTCCCCAGTCGCAAGGCCAATTTCTCTTTGCGCCATAGAAAACCTTGTAAGTGAATCCATCATGAGCAAAACATCTTTTCCTTGATCTCTAAAATATTCTGCTAAGGCTGTAGCAGTCTGAGCTGCTTTAAGCCGCATAAGTGCAGGCTGATCTGAAGTAGCTACAACAACAATAGACCTCTTTAGCCCTTCTTCTTTTAAATCCTTTTCAAGGAATTCTCTTACTTCTCTGCCCCGTTCTCCAATTAAAGCAATGATATTAATATCAGATAAAGCATTTCTAGCTATCATCCCTAACAGTGTACTTTTTCCTACTCCGCTTCCTGCAAAAATACCTATTCGCTGTCCCTTACCCACCGTAAGCATACCATCTATTGTTCTTATTCCAAGTGTCATATGAGATGCTATTCTTTTTCTAGTAAGTGGATTAGGTGCTGAGTTCTCTAAAGGTACTGAATGAATACAATCTATTTTGTCTCCGCTGATAGGTTCTGCCTGCCAGTTCACAACTTGCCCTAATAATTGTTCACCTACTCTGACATTTAATTTATCACCATATGACTTTACTTTGCATCCAGGCCCAATTCCTTCTAGGCTTCCCAGTGGCATGAGCAGGATGCGGTCTTCCTTAAAACCTACTACTTCTGCTAATGTTTGCTTTTGTCCGCCTGATGATTCAATACGGCATATATCCCCTATATTCACAAAAGGCCCCTGAGATTCTATCCCCATACCAATAACTTTTGTTACTTGCCCAACATAAGTCCATAATTGTCTTTGGGTTATATTTGTATATTTCTTTAAGTCAATCATAAACTCTCCTGCCTTAAGTTTTGTAAAATCTTAATATCTGATATAACTTGGTCTAGCCCCGATTTTACATCATATTCAATTGCACCCTCGTTTGATTCAACTCTGCATGCCGTATCACTTAATGCCTCTGACCTATGAAGTGTGACAGTGTCTCTTATGTTTGCTAAATCCTCTATTTCTTTATCACTGAGTCTATCATACACATGAGGTGAGATGAAGACTTTTATGTCTGTCTTGAGCGCATCATTTGACAGCATGCGCTTAACAATACTTAATAACCACTTTGTATTTTGATACACTTCCTCACCTATTAAATACTGCAGCAGAGTCTTTAAAGTATCTGCAAGTTCGCCTTCAATACTATTAATAATTTGTTCTTTTTCATCCTGTGCTTGGCTGTATATTTTATCGTATATTTGCCTCGCATCTTCTCTGGCCTGCTCTCTAAGAGTTTCTTGTTCTCTTAAAGCTTCTTGTCTAATAAGATAGGATTCATCTTCAGCAGCCTGCTTTATATCTGTTGCTTCTATTAAAGCTTTTTTTAGTATTTCTTCTGCCCTCTGGCGAGCCTCATCAAGCACCTTCTCAGCTTCTAAATAAATTGCCTCCATTGGTTTAGCCGAATCCATGTGCTTTTCAGACTTTTCTTCTATTAATTCAGCTTTATTAGGCTCAGCAGAATCATACTGTATGCTGTCAATAGTTAACCGTTCTGATAGGTTAATACTTGTATGGCTTCGCACTCTGCCACTTTTAATGATACTAGACAATGACCTCATCTCCTGCTCCACGGGATATTACAATCTCACCAGCATCTTCTAGTTTACGAATAATGTTAACAATTTTTTGCTGTGCCTCTTCAATTTCTTTGACACGCTTTGGACCCATGTATTCTAAGTCTTCTTCTATCATAGCAGCAAGACGTTTAGAAATGTTACTCATAATAATCTGTTTAACTGAATCGCCTGCTCCCTTAAGCGCAATAGCCAGCTCATGATTATCAACCTCACGCAGTACTCTTTGGATAGACTTATTATCAAGTGTAGTAATGTCTTCAAATACAAACATACGTTTTTTAATCACTTCAGCAAGCTCTGGATCTTCAATTTCTAAATTCTCCATAATATTCTTCTCTGTTCCGCGATCAACTTGATTAATAATTTCAACAATCGAGTCGATACCACCGATAGTTGTATAGTCTTCTGATACAAGAGTAGACAGCCTCTTTTCAAACTCTCGTTCTATTTGGCTAATAGCATCCGGCGAAGCCCTATCCATAAGTGCAATTCTTCTTGCAGTATCAGATTGCATATCTGCAGGAAGCGACCGAATAATGAGCGCCGCTTGCGATGGCTTTAAATAGGATAAAATAAGTGCTATCGTTTGAGGATGCTCATTTTGTATAAAGTTTACAAGCTGAGCAGCATCTGTCTTTCTTGCAAATTCAAACGGTCTAACTTGCAGAGATACTGTAAGCTTATTAATAACTTCTACAGCTTTTTCTGAACCTAAAGCTTTTTCTAAAAGCTGTTTTGCATATCCAATACCACCTTCTGCAATATAATCCTGTGCCAAACACATTTCATAAAACTCTTGTAATACATCTTCTTTTGCTTTGGGTGATACTGCTTTAATGCTGGCAATTTCAAGTGTTAATTGTTCTATATCTTCTTCTTTTAAGTATTTAAATATTTTTGATGACTTTTCTGGCCCTAATGCTATAAGAAGCATAGCAGCCTTTTGTTTGCTTGTATATTGTTCCCTAGCCAAGCTTATCACCCCCAATCATCTTCTGTTAACCAATTACGTAATAAGTTTGCTACTGCTTCTGGCTTTTCATCTACAAATTTATCAATTTGTCGTTTTGTCTCTAGTGTTTCTTTAAGCTCAATTTCCTCTAACTCAACTTGTTCTTTGGCTACTTTTAACATTTCCTCGACTTCAAGCTCAGGTTCTACTTCAACAATCGGCTCATGTCTTCTGAACCTCATAACTGCAATAACAATGATAATAAGAACAAGGAGTATAAGTATAAACGGTAAATAATCTTTATAATTGATAACATAAGCTTCTTCATCAATAAAGACAGGCTTTTCATATCCTTGAACAACAACATTTTCTATTCCTGTAGCATTTCTAATAGATGCAACAATTGTTTCATCTATAGCAATAGGCTTTTGATCTTTAGTTTGTTCCTTAAATTGTTCCCATGTTTCTCCGCTTAAGGTTGGCTCAATGATTTCCTGTCTATAAACTTTGTTTTTAAACAAATTAACAGCTAAGGAAGATGCCTTAAAATCAACATCCCCAACATTTTTTACAGAGGTAGATACTTTCTTATCATTAACATAAGTAACTTCCTTATTATCCGCTTTACTTTCTCCATTTGCTCCTGCACCTGTTTGATAAGTTGGTGTATCCCCACCATTATTTGCAACCCCTGGTTCAGCAGCATTTTGTGTATTTGTAGAAGATGAATTTGAAATATTTTCTTTTTGGATAATCCCTCTTTTATCCCCTTCAAATTGAGGAGTATAGATTTCATTCACTTCTTCATATTTATCAAAGTTCAAAATGAGATTAGGACTAATCCTCACATCATCATACATACCCCCGAGCAGTTCAAAAACTTTAGTCTTAATAGAGTTTTCTGCTGCCCCTTTTAGTTCCTGCTGCTTACCAAGCGCAAGATTACCTTCATCTGAACCTATGTACAAATTTGCTCCTTTAGAATCTATAATATTGATGTTTTTCATATCTAGATTCTGCACGCTGCTTGATATAAGCCTTGCTATTCCTTCAATTTGCTTTGAAGTAAGCTCATTATGCAATGTCAGGAGGACACTTGCACTGCTTTGCTGTTTGGACTCAATAAATGAATTTTTCTCTTCAGGAATAACTAAAGTAACTTGAGCTTTTTCAATATTCTCCATAGATTCCAGAATGCCTTCTAGTTCGACTTGCTTGAGATGGTTCATCTTTGCCTTCTTCTCATCTTCTGTAGTCGACATACTATTAGTTATTGCATCATCAAAAGTATATTGTCCTTTTGGAACATTTTCTCTTGCTAATATTAGTTTAGCCTCATCTAACTGCTTTGCATCCACTTGGATGGTTGTTCCATCGTCTAAAAGTTTATATTTAACTTTCTGTTCCGTTAAGACATCTGTCACTTCTGATGCCTGCTTTAGATCAAGATTACGATATAGTATTTTCATCTGAGGTCTGGACATAAGTGCAATTACACCTAATGTTATAATAAGTGCTATAATACCAACATAAATTTTTAACTTTTGAGAACGAGAAAGAGCGCCCCATTTTTCTGTTACCTGATTAGATATTTGTTCTAACGTTTCCTGCATGAATTCACCTCATTCCTTTTAAATCAGGCATTATACGGGGAGTCTCATTATCTCTCTATAAGCATCCATTACTTGATTTCTCACTTGCATTGTAAATTGTAATAAAATGCTTGACTTTTCTTGCGCTATCATTAAACTGTGCACATTATCATTTTTTCCGGTCATAAAATCGTAGGTGTACTTTTCTGCTATTTTTTCAGCTTCATTAGTAGCACTGAGTAATTTCTTAGCACTTTCTAGCGAATCTACAAAACTAGCATCACTTGTTAAACTTGTGCTATTATCTATTTTATTTAATCCCAATGAGGCACCTTGTAGTTGTTGTACTGCTTGTATCATTTATTTCCCTCCTATTTTCCTATTTCAAGTGCCTTACTAACCATAGCCTTCATTGCATTAAATGTTGTAACATTGGCTTCATAAGAACGGCTTGCTGAAATCATATTAACCATTTCTTCTACCATATTAACATTAGGCATCTGTACATACCCCTTCTCATCTGCATCTGGATGAGTTGGATCATATATAATAGGAAATGGTTTATTATCTTCAACAATCTTAGATACTCTTACCCCATTATTTTCTGATGCTGTATATTTATTCAAAATACTATTGAAGCTTTCCTTGTTTTGAACCGACTCAAATAGAACTGCTTTTCTCCTATAAGGTCCTCCCTCTGGTGTTCGTGTAGTATTAGCATTAGCTATATTTTGTGAAATAACATCTAATCTCAGTCTTTGTGCAGTTAAGCCTGAAGCCGATGTATCCATTGACCCAAAAAAGCTCATGTGTTATCCCCCTTATTATTTAATTGTCTGTAGTATTGACTTGTAGCGTGCTAACTGCGCAGAAGTTCTCTCAATTAACGTATCATACTTTAATTTAACTTTTGCAGATTCTGCCATTTCTACATCTATATCTACGTTATTGCCATCCATTCTATAGGCATAATTTTGATTATCGACATAAACCTTGGGATTAAGTGTATTTATACTTATATTCCCAATTCCCTTTCTTTCTATTTCTTTTTCTAAAAACCCCTCAAATGCTACATCTTTTCTTTTATATCCAGGGGTATCTTGATTACTTATATTATTACTAATTGTACTGTATCTAAGCATCGTGGCGTCAAGTGCCTTATTTATTATATCAATATTATGGAATAAGTCCATATTAGTCTCCCCCCTCTTGTTGACTCTCATATTATAATACTTTTTATTTCTGTTTCCGTTACAAAATGACTAAATATATCACTTTTTTATGTATTTCTATACATCACAAACATAGATTCATTATATAGTTAAATAGCATATAAATCAATAAATATAAGAAACTATACGTAAAAAACACCTGCTATTTTATGCCATTTTTTAAATTTTTACTTTTCTTCTAGCAGTATTTGTCAGAACACTTTCTGCCACTCGTGTATAGACGACATTTTTTTACGTATTTCTATAGCCTACTATAACTTTTCATGGCTTTTGATTACCTTTATCCAATAGCTTAATCTATTTTATCATTTTTATTAAAACTTAATATAGAGTCTAAAATACATTTTCTATATTTTCAGAAAAATCAAAAACCACAGTATGATACCATGGTTTTTACAATAAGTGATTTTGTACATGGCGGCTCGACTATCATAGTTTTTTAACCTTAGACTCGTAGCTTTGCGTCTCTACTTTTCAATAGATTTGCCTTTAAAACAAGTAAAAATAATATTTAATTGTATTACGAAATTTTCAAACTGCTTCTAACATTATATGTCTCAACATGCTAATATGTCAACATTTTAGACAGCTATTTTGTCTGCCTCTTCAAAAAAATTAGCACTTCGTTCATTTAATGTAAACCTATAGTATGAGACTTGTCATATAATGCAGGTTAGCTGCTGCCAAAACGTCAAGTAATGATACCAAAAAGCTTCCCATTATTACAGGTATAATACCAATACTATGGTCACTTAAGATAGATACTATTTTTATATTTTTTTGTCTTAGTCCAGCTATCACTAAGTACATGCCTATAGCAATCATAATGATAGCCTGAATACCATAAGCAATAAAAGCAATAACAAGCCCTTTAACGCCATAAATTAAAATAGCACATGTTGTAGTAAAAGCATAGGAAAAGATTATTATAAAAAGCACTACCATACTAACCGGGAGCGTAAAATAAAAAAATCCAAACAGCCATATAACTAGCAGCTGTTTAAAATAATCATAAATACCGCTTATGAACTTCTGCATTTCAAATGACTGTTTTATATTGAGTGCCATATAACTATTTAACACAAGAAAAACTGAGCTATCTCTATCCTTTATATAGAGGGCATAAATGCATCCACTAATGACTGCTAAAATAAAAATTCCTATTACAATAATATCATTTGTAAAATACTTTATATATCTTGTATCATATTTTCTTTTCATCGGGCAGCCTCCATAACTTTTATCCGTCTTAAATCAAGTTATGATACAAGCTCTTACTTTAGAACTACATATTGAGAAAATGCATTGCAGTAAAAATTCCAACTATTGTTTTGCTATCTTGTATCTCTCCGTTAAATATCATTTTTACTGCATCAGTAAGCGAATATCTCTCTAGAGTAATATATTCATCTTCATCTAAGTGCTGCTTACCTTTTTTGAGATTAGTCGCTAAAAATAAATGTAATTTCTCATCACTAAATCCAACTGCACTGAACATAGAACATATCTTTTCAACATGTCCTGCTTGATATCCCGTCTCTTCTTCTAGTTCTCTTATAGCACACTTATACGGATCCTCATTTTTTTCTAATTTACCTGCCGGAATTTCAAGAACCTCAGTATTACTTGCATTTCTATATTGTCTTACTAAAATAACCTCATTGTCTTCTGTAATAGGAACAATAGCTGTCGCTCCATTGTGCAGAACCAGATCCCACTTCGTTACTCTTCCCTCTTCAATCTCAATAGTATCTTCAGCTACATCAAATATCTTGCCTTTATAAACTATTTCACGATTAATTAATTTCATCATTCAATCTCCATTCTCTCACTTGCCTGACATTTGGTTAGCTTTGTTATAACAAGCTGTCATTGCTTTGATAATGCTGTTTCTAAAACCTAGTTCTTCGAGAGTGACAACAGCTTCTATTGTAGTTCCTCCGGGAGACGTGACTGCATCTTTAAGCTCTCCTGGATGTTTTTTAGTTTGCAAAATCATCTCACAAGCTCCTTTTATCGCTGAAGCCGTAAGCTCATATGCCATATCACGCGGCATTCCAAAACTTACCGAAGCGTCCGCCATCGCTTCTATAAACATATATACATAAGCTGGAGAACTTCCTGTAGCTGCCACTACAGCTGCCATCATTTTTTCATCAACGCAAACTGTTTTTCCAAAGCAGTTAAAATATTTTAAAAACGAATGAATTTCTTCCTGTAGTAGTTCACCGCACTTATAACTATAAGCAGTTATGCCTTCTCCTATAAGAGCTGGTGTATTAGGCATAGTACGTATAACTTTAGTTTTTTCTCCTAGAACTTCTTTTATGTGAGCTATGCTGTGCCCTGGCGAAACAGTGATAACGACATGCTCATCTGTTAAAAGATTCATTATATTAGTACAAACCTCTTGGTAATACTGTGGCTTTACTGAAATAACAATGTATTTTACTCCTCTTACCAGATCCTCTAAACGACTGACCGTCTCAACATTGGTATAATGTGAAAACTTTTGATAGGCGCCTTCATTATGATCAAATACAACTATTTTTTCAGCACCGCTATCAGCAATGGCTTTTGCCATTGCACTTCCCATATTGCCTATTCCTATAAAACCTATATGATTCATCATTCTTCTCCTTTTAACATGTTCTAATTACGCTGTTATTATATCATATTTTATACTTGTGTTAATCTTCTAATATTATTATCCTTGCATATATGTTATAATAACAGCATATGTAAGATAAGAAAAGGAGGATTAACTATGTGGATTTTATGGCTTATAGTAGGTATAGTCTTCAGTATTGCAGAAATACTCTCCAGCGGTTTTTTTCTCATTTGGTTTGCAATAGGAGCTTTTATTGCCCTTATAGCCTCTTTCTTTACTAGCAATGTTTTATATCAAGGCATTATATTTTTAGCGGTTTCTCTTATACTACTTTTAACACTTACTAAACTTGTTGCTAAAAAGTTTTCATCTCACCCTACATTGCCTACAAATATAGACAGCTTAATTGGCAAAAAAGGTATTGTTACTGAGGACATAGGCAAAGATAACTTTGAAAGTGGACTTGTAAAACTCGATGGTGAAATTTGGACAGCTGTATCCAAAGACGGACATCCAATTAATAAAGGATCCATCGTGAGCATCCACGAAATAAAGGGTGTACGGCTTATTGTATCGCAAACAGAAATTTAAGGAGGTATATGCAGTGAATGGTATAATCATTATTGTTTTGCTCATTTTCATTCTTATTATTACGTTTAGTTCTATCAAAATTATTAGGCAGTCCAGCGTTGGTATTGTAATGCGTCTTGGAAAATTCAGCCGCAAAGCAGAAACCGGTGTCAACTTTATTATTCCTTTTGTTGAAACAATTTACAAGGTGGTTGATTTAAGAGAAGTAGTTATTGACTTTCCTCCTCAGCCTGTTATTACAAAGGATAATGTTACAATGCAGATTGACACTGTTGTTTACTACAAAATCACAGATCCTGTATATTACATTTTTGAAATCGCCAATCCAATAAGCGCCATAGAAAACTTAACAGCTACAACTCTCCGTAACATCATCGGCGAGCTGGATTTAGACGAAACACTCACCTCACGAGATATTATCAATACAAAGTTAAGAGTTATCTTGGATGAAGCCACTGACAAGTGGGGGATTAAGGTTAATAGGGTAGAACTTAAAAATATACTTCCTCCAAAAGATATCCAGGAAGCTATGGAAAAACAAATGCGTGCCGAGCGACAAAGACGTGAAGCTGTATTAACTGCTGAAGGCCAGAAGAAAGCTTCTGTACTGCTTGCAGAAGGTGAAAAGGAATCTACTATTCTTAATGCAGAAGCTAAAAAGGAATCTTTGGTAAGAGCTGCTGAAGGTCAAAAACAAGCAGATATCCTAAGAGCTGAGGGCGAAGCTGCGGCTATTATGAAAATGCAGCAGGCTAAGGCCGAAGGGCTTAGATATGTATTTGCTGCTATTAAAGAATCTGGCATCGATGACAATATCCTTGCCATAAGGTCTATGGAAGCTCTTGAAAAAATTGCTGAGAGCGATTCAAGTAAACTTGTGCTTCCTTCAGATGCAATTAATTTCCTAGGAACCTTTAAAGGCATCAAAGAAGTCATGTCATCTGGTAAAGAATAATGAATAAAAAAGGAATGCTGAACGTTTTATAAACGCGTTCAGCATTCCTTTTTTAAAGCATGATTTCAATTTAAACTCTTACATCTCCGTCAATTCCTAAAATATCCTTATTGCTTTCAAGAATTGGATTTATAACGTCTCTGATAAAGTCCTCCACTTGCATTGACGCACATCCAATGAAGTTCTCCGGTTTCAATATATCGTAGAGTTCATCTTGCGTCATATTAAAAGTTCCATCTTTAATAATGCGATCAATCAAATCATTTGACCTGCCGTATCCTTTAACTTCCTGTGATGCCTCCATGGATAATACTCTCACTCTTTCATGAAGTTCCTGTCTGTCCCCGCCACGTTTTACCCCTTCCATGAGTATAACTTCTGTTGCCATAAAAGGAAGTTCATCTTTAATATGTTTTTCAATTACTTTAGGATATACAACAAGCCCCGAAGCTACATTGAGATAAATCTCTAAAATTGCGTCTATAGCCAGAAATGCTTCTGAAATCGCTATTCTTTTGTTGGCACTATCATCCAAAGTTCTTTCGAACCATTGTGTAGAAGCTGTAATAGCTGGATTAAGTGCATCACAAATAACATATCTAGCTAGTGATGAAATACGTTCGGTCCTCATAGGATTACGCTTATATGCCATAGCCGATGAACCAATTTGATTTTTTTCAAAAGGCTCTTCTACTTCTTTTAAATGCTGCAGAAGCCTAATATCATTACTAAATTTATAAGCAGACTGTGCGACTTGGCTTAGTACATTAAGCACCTGCGAGTCAAATTTTCTCGTATAAGTTTGTCCGGTTACAGGATATACCTCATCAAAACCGAGTTTTTTTGCTATAGTTATATCTAATTTTTTGACTTTTTCATAGTCTCCTTCAAACAGCGTCAAAAAGGTTGCCTGAGTTCCTGTAGTTCCTTTGGCTCCTCTTAACTTTTTTCTTTCAAGCAAAGTATCTACCTCTATTAAATCCAACCATAAGTCTTGTAACCATAGGGTCGCTCTTTTACCAACTGTAGTAAGCTGTGCAGGCTGCAGATGAGTAAATCCCAATGTAGGTAAATTTTTATACTCCAAAGCAAATTTAGACAGCTTTTCTATTACATTTACAATTTTTTTACGTATAAGCTCCAATCCCTCATACATGATGATAAGATCAGTATTGTCTCCTACATAACAGCTTGTTGCACCAAGGTGTATAATAGGCATGGCTTTTACCGCTTGTTCCCCATAGGCATGCACATGAGCCATAACATCATGACGCACTTTATTTTCCCATGCTTCTGCAACTTCATAATTAATATCATCCATATATTCTTTAAGCTCTTTTACTTGCTCATCTGTAATATTAAGACCTAATTCATGCTCTGTTTCAGCTAATGTAACCCACAGCTTTCTCCATGTTTTAAATTTCTTTTCTTCAGAAAACAAATAAAGCATTTCCTTACTGGCATATCTTCCTTCTAAAGGACTTTTATAGGAATTTCTCATATCATAGTTCCTTTCATTCTCTCTATTGTATTTTATTATGTCTTTATTATATGAAAAAACTCCTCACTTTACAATATTTTTTCGAACATTTACGTGGTTACCCAACTATTCGTTCGACTCTCGTGAGGATTATATATACTTTTTCCTTTTCGAGGGCGTCAAAAATTAAGGCAACAAGATTTCCTTGCTGCCTTAGCTATTATCACTCATATTTATTGAAGTGCACCAACAAAACGCTCGATACGGTCTAACCCCTTAGCAATACTTTCTTTACTAATAGCATAAGAAAGTCTTATACAATCCGGCGTCCCAAAATCCGCACAAGGAACTAACGCTACACTTTCTTCCTCTAATATAATATCAGCAAAATCAGAAGCTGATTCTATGAGTTTATCTTTATACTTCTTTCCATAAAGCTTTGCTATATCTATAAAGCAGTAAAATGCTCCCTGTGGCTTTATTGTATCTAATCCTTCAATTTTGGTTAAACGCTCATACATATAATCTCTTCTATCTGCAAATTCTTTTACCATGTTGCTAACAAAATCATTTTCGACTACAAGAGCTGCCTCTGCCGCTTTTTGCGCAATAGAGTTAGGATTAGACGTTGCATGAGACTGTATATTACCAGCCGCTTTTGCAACTTCTATTGGGGCTGCCAAGTAGCCTATTCTCCATCCAGTCATCGAATGACTTTTGGATAACCCATTAATGGTAATAGTCTGCTTATAAATTTCTTCTGATAAAGAGGCAATACAGGTATGCTTGGAATCTCCATACACTAAATACTCATATATTTCATCCGAAATAATCCACATGTTATTCTGTACTGCTATATCTGCCAGTGCTTTAAGCTCATCTCTTGTATACACTACTCCAGTAGGGTTAGAAGGAGAGTTAATAACAATCGCTTTTGTTCTATCACTTATTGCACTTCTCAGCTCTTCTGGCTGTAATTTAAAATCATTATCTCTTTTAGTATTGATACATACAGGTGTACCGCCTGAAATTTTAACCATTTCAGGATAGCTGAGCCAATAAGGTGCTGGAATAATAACTTCATCTTCAGGATTGAGTATAGCCATAAACGCATTAACAAGAGAATGCTTTGCTCCATTATTGATAACAATTTGTTCTGGTGTATAATGAACATTATTATCTTTTTGTAACTTAGCTGCAACTGCCTTTCTAAGAGATAGGGTTCCAGAAGCTGGTGTGTACTTTGTAAATCCCTGCATAATAGCCTTAACCGCTGCTTCTTTAATATAATCTGGTGTATCGCAATCAGGCTCTCCTGCTCCAAAACCAATCACATCTACTCCTTGTGACTTGAGTTCATTTGCTTTAGCCGTTATGACAAGCGTTGAAGATGGAGCTATTTGAGCTGCTAGTCTAGAAATCATTTTGTATCACTCTCCTATAGTTATTCTAACATCGGTATTCTAGTTATAAAATCATTATAATAATACACAGATATTTTTGCAAGCATTTTAATATAAAAATTCATTTTAAGCGTAATTCATACTAATTTATTGACCGAATATTTCCCATGTTTTATAGTTTATTTATCCTATAAAAATAAAAATAGCGATACATAATGTATCGCTATTTTTATTTCGCATATTCTGTTGCCCTTGTCTCTCTTATAATGCTGACTTTTATTTGTCCTGGATATTCTAAATCATTTTCAATTTGTTTTGTTACATCTCTAGCAAGAAGTACTAAACCATTATCATCAATTTCTTCAGGAACAACCATAATTCTGACTTCTCGACCTGCTTGAATTGCAAAAGATTTCTCAACCCCTTTAAATGAAGTTGCAATCTCTTCTAATTTTTGAAGTCTCTTTATATAGGTTTCTAATGTTTCTCTTCTTGCTCCAGGTCTTGCTGCTGAAATCGTATCAGCCGCCTGAATAATAACAGCTATTGCAGTCTCTGGCTCTACATCTCCATGATGTGCTTCAACCGCATTAATAACTAATGGATTTTCTCCATATTTACGGCATAGATTTGCTCCAATGCTGACATGTGATCCTTCTATCTCATAGTCAACAGATTTACCGATATCATGAAGAAGTCCTGCGCGTTTAGCAATACGAATATCTAAACCTAATTCTCCTGCAATAAGTCCTGCCAGATTAGAAACTTCTATCGAATGTCTCAGTACATTCTGACCATAACTTGTCCTGAATTTCATTTTTCCAAGCAATCTGATAAGTTCTGGATGAAGCCCATGTACACTTGTCTCAAAAGTAGCAGCTTCTCCTTCTTCTCTGATAAGCACTTCTACTTCCTTTTTAGCCTTCTCTACCATTTCTTCAATACGTGCTGGATGAATACGTCCATCTACAATTAACTTTTCTAAAGCTACACGTGCAACTTCTCTTCTTATAGGATCAAATCCAGATAAGATAACTGCTTCTGGGGTATCATCTATAATAAGATCAATCCCTGTTAATGTTTCAAGGGTACGAATATTGCGGCCTTCTCTACCTATGATTCTTCCCTTCATTTCATCATTTGGTAAAGGTACTACAGATACAGTGGTATCAACTACATGATCTACTGCACACTTTTGAATTGCATTAGTTAATATTTCTTTTGCCTTTTTATCTGCATCTACTTTTGTTTTAGCCTCTATGTCTTTGATCAGTATTGCAGATTCATGTTTCACTTCATCTTCAATTGTTCTTAAAAGATATTGCTTAGCTTCCTCTAAAGTAAGACCTGAGATTCGTTCTAGTTCGTCTAAATGCTTTTTATGAAGTACATCTATCTCTACTTTAGCTTTATCGACGTTATCAATTTTATGTTGAAGTTGTTCGTCTTTTTGCTCAAGAACAGCAGTCTTCTTATCCAAAGTTTCTTCTTTATGCACTAATCTTTTTTCTAATTGTTGAAGTTCATTTCTTCTCTCTCTAACTTCTTTGTCAAGTTCATTTTTAATACGAATATTTTCTTCTTTAGCTTCTAGAAGCATTTCTCTTTTTTTAGCTTCCCCAGTCTTTATAGCATCGTCTATAATTCTTCGTGATTTTTCTTCTGCAGATCCAATCTGTGCTTCAGCTATACGTTTTCTATAAAATACGCCGCTAGAAAAGGCTATTATTCCAACTAATATAACTACAATTAATGCCACTACTACAACTATTATGCTATTTATACCTACCACCTCCCTATTTTTTAGCTATGTGCAAATAACAACATAATTGTATAACTTTTTAAAAATACTGTCAAGCATAGTAGGAGAATACCTTATGGTATCTCATTCTAAAACCCACTTTTTAATGCTCATAACGAGTTAACTACGGCTCATTTAATCTATTTCCTGCTGTAGTATGAATGAATGAACAAAAAAGGCAGAGATAGTCTCTACCTTTTTATTCCTCAATATCCTCAAATAAATCAAGAGATTCATCAAATTGCTCGATGCTTTCTGTACCAGCGAGAGTTTTTACTCCGTAGTGTTCTCTTACTTTATTCTCTATTTCATCAAGCAGTTCCAGGTGCTCTTTAAGATAAGCTTTTGAGTTTTCTCTTCCCTGGCCAAGTCTGATATCGCCATAAGAATACCATGCACCACTTTTATTAACGATATCAATATTAGCGGCTAGATCAAGAACATCTCCTTCTTTCGATATCCCTTCTCCATACATGATGTCAAATTCAGCTTGCTGAAAAGGAGGAGCTACTTTATTTTTAACTACTTTTACCCTTGTACGGCTGCCAATAAATTCATTGCTTTGCTTCAATGTCTCTATCTTTCTTACATCTAGTCTGACAGAAGCGTAGAATTTAAGTGCTCTACCACCTGTTGTCGTTTCATTACTTCCAAAAGTAATACCTACTTTTTCTCTTAGCTGATTGATAAAGATAACAGTACATTTAGATTTATTTACAACTCCTGTGAGTTTTCTAAGAGCTTGGGACATAAGTCTTGCTTGAAGACCCATATGCGAGTCTCCCATATCCCCTTCTATTTCCGCACGAGGAACTAGTGCTGCCACAGAGTCAATAACTACTAAGTCAATAGCACCTGATCTTACCATCGTCTCAGCAATCTCTAATGCCTGCTCTCCGTTATCCGGCTGAGAAATATAAAGTTCATCAATATTTACACCGAGTTTTTTAGCATATGCAGGATCCAAGGCATGCTCTGCATCAATAAATGCTGCTATACCTCCTTTTTTTTGAACTTCTGCAATCATGTGCAGTGTTACGGTTGTCTTACCAGATGATTCTGGCCCAAAAACTTCGATAATTCTCCCTCTTGGCATCCCGCCTACACCTAATGCAATATCCAAACTCAAAGATCCCGTAGGAAATGTAGATACATTTGTTTCAGTAGCTTCACCAAGTTTCATGATAGAGCCTTTTCCAAATTGCTTTTGTATTTGTGAAATAGCTGCGTCCAACGCTTTTTTCGAATCATTATTCATTATTTTCACCTCTTCAGTAATCGAACATTTGTTCTAAATGTATTATAACTAATTTTATTTACAATATCAAGTACAAATTTGTTTTAATTGTTTATATAGTTTAACTAATAAGCTTTTTACTGTTTTTTCTCTGATAGCTTGCCTGTCTCCAGTCAAACGAAGTTCATAGACATAGGTCTCGTCTCTTAGTGCAATCCCTATATAAACCAGACCAACTGGCTTTTCTATACTCCCTCCATTTGGCCCTGCTATTCCTGTTGTAGATAAACCAATATCCACCCCTGCTTTTATCCTAATACCTTCTGCCATCTCTTTTGCTGTTTGCCTGCTTACTGCCCCATACATCTTAAGCGTATCAGAAGAGACCCCGACGTATTTTATTTTGGCTTCATTGCTGTATGTGATAATGCCCTCGTTAAAGTAAGATGAAATACCGCTGCTATTAACAAATGTGGATGCAAGCATACCCCCTGTACAAGACTCTACAGTAGCAAGAGTGTAGTTACATTGTTTAATGAGCTCTAAGATCACATTCTCAAGCTTATCCTCATTATACCCTATCACATATTCTCCTAAACAGTTACATACATTATTTTTAATAGTCTCAGCTCTCTCAATAACTTCCCCCCTATTTTTCCCACAAGCAGTAATTCTTACAATAACTTCATTGTCTCCAATGTATGGGGCTACCGTCACATCTTCAAAGTTTCCAAGAAGATGCTTTATCTTTTCTGCCATTTCGCTTTCCCCTATACCAAATAGTTTAATGTCTATGGTATGATAACAATAGTCAAGTTTTTGTTTAAAATACGGCAGTACATACTGGTCCAGCATAGGTTTCATTTCTTTTGGCGGCCCTGGAAGCAGCACAATATATTGGTCTTCCTTTTCAAGAATACATCCTGGAGCTGTACCATTTTTATTTTCTAATATATAGGCATCTGCAGGGAATGCAGCTTGTTTTTTATTACTATCCGGCATATATCTATTTAGTTTTTCAAAATATGCCTTCATATTTTGTACAATGTCTTCTCTAATAAAAAGTTCTTTATTAAGATAATAAGATACAGCTTCTTTCGTTAAATCATCCTCGGTAGGGCCAAGTCCTCCTGTAATAAAGATGACATCTGCTCGTTCTAAACCTTTACTTAAAACATCTTGTATTTCACTTAAGGTATCACAAGCAGCACTATGATACTTAGGAGTTATCCCTATTGTCTGAATCTGTTTTGCTATATAGGCTGCGTTTGTATTAATTGTATTGCCTGTCACAATTTCATTCCCAACTGCAATAATTTCTGCTTTCATTTAAGTGATTTCCTCCATCCAATATAATCCATAAACGTATTATAACACTGCACTTATAAAATGATAACACTTTTACATAGATACGTATGAAAAAAGAAGGCCGATTATATCGAGCCTTCTTCTTCAGCATATTGTTTGAGAAATTTTTCCCGGCACTCCCATGAACAGAAATAGTATTCTTTTCCGTCTTTAAAAACCCTATAAGCATCCTTTTTTTCTAGTTCTTTGTCACATATTATGTCTTTGACAAGCTCTTTAGCAGGTGCTTCATTTAATACGCCGGCATTTAACTTCTTTTCTATAACCTTGATTTCTCCATTTACAATACTAATTCCCTGTATATTAGGATTATCTTGATGCATCTTCATAATTTTTCTTATTTTAAATACGTAGCGTACTAAGTTAAATAGACTTACCAGCACAATAACCAGAAACATGTTGAGTATAAAATCCATTGTATCACCTCATTTATAATAATATACCAAACATATATTATTAATATGAATATTTTTATATAAAGCTAAATAAATAAGTATATTGCATTTGTAATATATAATATTAGTACAAAATAATATAATTGTCAAAGGTTTTACTTAATATGTTATTTTTATTATGCTATTTAGCATGATGATATTAAATCTCATGTATTCAAACAAATAAATCCAAATGCTTAAATGCAACTTATTCTTGAGATAAGTTTTCTTCAGACTCCTGCTGCTCAATATATCTTGTAAATATAGGCTGTATAAAAAAAGACATTACACCTACTATAGCCCCTGGCATAATTATAATTAAAAAGGGTGCTCTTAAAAATAGTATAACCCCTATGCATAATAAAACAGTATGAATAATAGTTGTCAAAAAATGTCTATGCACAAGTACAAATGATGTTGTAAAAATAGTATAAGTTTTCATATTAAATCTTGAAAAAACTGCACATACATAAAGAGAAATATGGATTGTTTCAAATATAAATACGATTGCAAGTGGTATAATGACTTTCATCAAACCAGTTACATTACCGTTTAATAGACTATCTACTCCCATAAACCCATAGAGTGTGCTGCTTATGCAGGCAATAATTAAAATAATAGATATAGGAATAGACTGTTTAAAGTTATCTTTAAAGCTCTTAAAATAATCTCTTGTTATATAAACAGATTCCTTTCTTACCTTTTTGCCTAATACATAAAACAATGATGTTGTTGATGCACCAATGGTAATAAGAGGCAAACTGCATATCCACCAGTAGATAGAGATCAGCATAATATCTGCGAGTTCTGATAACCAAGCCCATATAGGTGCATCTAAATCAAAAAAATTTGACATTTGTTTTGTTCCTCCTCATCTATTTCAAACACCATAAGTATACTACACTCCTTACTCTTTTGCTACATCCTTTAATAGTTTACAAAAATAAAATACAATTCCTCTCTATGGAGTGTGTTTTAATTTTATATAAAGAGGTATACAATTTTTAAAAATAACTATATACTATATCTGTATAGTTAGCAGCAAATATTTTAATATAAGTATTGAATTATGCTATTATTTATGTATAATTATACGTAAATACTTATATATATTTAATATTATTTTAGGAGGATTTATATTATGAAAGAAAAAGTTGTTTTAGCTTACTCTGGTGGTTTAGATACTTCTGTTATTATCCCTTGGCTAAAAGAAAATTATGATTACGAAGTTGTTGCAGTATGCATAAATGTTGGACAGGATGCGGAGCTTGTTGGTTTGGAAGAAAGAGCTCTTTCTATGGGTGTCAGCAAAGTATATGTAGAAAATGTAAAAGATGAATTTATGCGTGACTATGTCTTCCCAATGATTCAGTCAGGTGCAATTTACGAATCTAAGTATTATCTTGGAACTTCAATTGCTCGTGCTATCATTGCCAAAACCCTCGTTAATGTGGCTCTCAAAGAAAATGCGACAGCTATTTGTCACGGCTGTACAGGTAAAGGGAATGATCAGATCCGCTTTGAACTTGGTATCGCTGCGCTTGCACCTCATCTTAAAGTTATTGCCCCATGGCGTATATGGGATATTTCATCCCGTGAAGAAGAGATAGCTTATCTCGAAGAACGCGGCCTCCCAGTTCCTATGAAAAAAGAAGACAGCTATAGCCGTGACCGTAACATGTGGCATATCTCTCACGAAGGCTTAGAGCTTGAAGATCCATGGAATGCTCCAAATTATGACACTTTGTTGAAATTAGGGGTGTCTCCTGAGAAAGCACCTGATGCGTCTACTATTATCAGTTTAACTTTTGATAAAGGTATCCCAACTCATTTAGATGGCGTAGCTATGGATCCATCCAGTTTACTTGAAAAATTAAATGAGCTTGGCGGTGCTAATGGTATTGGCATTGAAGATATTGTAGAAAACAGGGTTGTTGGTATGAAATCCCGTGGTGTTTATGAAACTCCAGGCGGCACTATCCTCTATAAAGCTCACGAAGAACTTGAGCATCTAACCTTAGACAGGGAAACTTATCGTTTTAAACAAGAAGTAGGTATTCAATTTGCAGACCTTATTTATAACGGGAAATGGTTTACACCTCTTCGCGAAGCACTTCAAGCTTTTGTTGATAGCACTCAAAAAGTAGTGACAGGAGAAGTAAAGCTTAAATTATACAAAGGTAACATCATCCCTCAAGGATCAAAATCACCTTTCTCTCTTTACAGTGAAGATTTAGCTAGCTTTACAACTGGAGATCTTTATGATCATAAAGATGCAGGTGGTTTCATCACATTGTACGGTCTGCCATTACGTGTAAGAGCCCTTATGGAGCAAAGCAGAAACCAAAAATAATACCAGTATATTTTTACCAAATACATTTTTTGAAATAAAAGATATCTCTTAAAGATATCTTTTATTTCATTAAAGATAAATAAATTTCTAAGGAGGACCTCTATGAAATTATGGGGCGGAAGATTTGCTAAAGAAACTGATACTTTAACAGATCATTTTAATTCTTCGATATCTTTTGATGCAAGACTTTATAAACAGGATATATTAGGCAGCATAGCCCATGTATCAATGCTGGCTAAACAAAACATTATACCTGCTGATGATAGTAAACTCATCGAAAAAGGACTGCTCGACTTATTAACTGATATTGAAAAAGGAATGATAACATTTAACGAAAAGATGGAAGATATTCATATGAATATTGAAGCCTTATTGATTCAAAGAATAGGTGATGTGGCTAAAAAGATGCATACTGGCCGAAGCCGTAATGACCAAGTAGCTCTCGATGTAAGAATGTATGTACGAGATGAAGTTGATGATTTAAAAGCTTTGCTGCTAAATCTTATGACTGCTTTAGTAGCTATTTCTAAGGAGCATACTTCTACTATAATGCCTGGTTATACCCATCTGCAGCGCGCACAGCCTATTACATTTTCACATCATCTTCTGGCCTATTTTGAAATGTTCAAAAGAGATTACAGCCGTTTAAACTTTACCTATGATATGACTAATTCATTACCTTTAGGCAGCGGCGCCCTTGCAACAACTACCTATCCTCTTGACAGAGATTTTGTAGCAGAGGCTCTTCATTTTAATAGTGTTTGCGAAAATAGCCTCGATGGTGTTTCTGACAGAGATTTTTGTCTTGACTTGCTGCATACAATCTCTGTCTTAATGATGCATCTTAGCCGATTTAGTGAAGAAATCATCTTATGGAGCTCCCATGAATTTCGCTTTGTTGAGCTAGATGATGCTTATAGTACAGGAAGCTCTATTATGCCGCAAAAGAAAAATCCTGATATAGCTGAGCTTGTTCGTGGCAAAACCGGTAGGGTATATGGTAATTTAATGAGTCTCTTAACAACCATGAAAGGTCTTCCTTTAGCCTATAACAAAGATATGCAGGAGGATAAAGAACGCATCTTCGACAGTATTGATACCATTAAAATGTGCTTGCCTATCTTCACTGAAATGATTAAAACAATGAAAATTCGCAAGGAAAATATGTATAAAGCTGCTGCCGGTGGTTTTACGAATGCTACTGATGCTGCAGATTATCTTGTTAAAAAAGGATTAGCTTTTAGAGATGCGCACGAGGTTATTGGGAAACTAGTTCTGCATTGTGTAACAGAAAACACTTCTCTCGAAGAATTATCGCTTGATGTATATCAAGCCATTCATCCTATATTTGATCAAGATATTTATGAAGCCATTTCCCTCGCTACGTGTGTCAACGAACGTAAAGTCAAAGGCGGTCCTAGCACTCAGGCTATTTTAGCTCATCTTGAAAAAGCAAAAGCTTTTCTAGCACATTCTAAGTAAATAAAATCTTTGAGTCTATTATAGAAAATAGTTTAAGTTCTTATCAAAAGACTATACTTTACTAGTTAATATAAAAGCTGCCATAAAGGCAGCTTTTATCGTTTAGATTATTCTTCTATTCCAGAGCCTGTTTTATTTTTTTTCTGCTTTTCAGCTCTCATTTTATCAAAATACATTTATAAATGCATCTGCGATCTCTTTATCTATTTCAAAATAATTAAGGATTTCATCGGCGTAGAATTCCATAACCCTTACAAATCTGCCTATTTTTTTATCATTGAGCGGAATATAATTTTGCCAAAACTCATAAAGCTCTATGGCTTCAGCTTTAGACTTCGCATGATAGAAATCATATATAAAGTATCTAATATCTCCATTAAAATAATCTGGATGATCTTTATATTCTATTGATACTGCTACTTCTTCATACACCTCTGATATTTGATTAAACAACGTGCTAAATAATGCAATAACTTCATATTTATCTATTACCATTTTAATATGCGGATAAAAATGATAAAGAATGTTTCTATAAGGCTGACTAAGTGTAATAATTGCATAATCTAATTTAAAAGTCTGGTCTTGCAAAAGTTTAAATAGGGAGTCTGCATTTTTTACTTCCATGGTCTTATTGAGCTGCCACTTATTATTAATTAATGCATAAAGATATAGATAATCTTTTTGCACTCTCTTATTATAACTTTGTTTAAGCAGATACATAGGCATACTTCCTTTTTATTGAAAGTATTACCACATACAGCAAAACGCAAACATGATTTTATTATTAACTACTTCCCTTTTTTCTTAGGAGATTCTTTAAGCAGTTTTTCTATTTTAAATACACTCATGCCTAGAGGCGGAATATTTATTTCTATGCTATAGGGTTTACCATGCCACGGTATATCTGCTGCATGAACCGTACTATTGACTACTCCTGTTCCATTATAATAGATATCATCACTATTCAAAACTTCTTTATAGACTGCTCGTTCTGGCACTCCAATACGATATGTATGCCATACGACCGGGGTAAAATTAATAATGACAACCAGCTTGTCTTTAATCTGAGGTCCTTTTCTTATAAAAGAGATGATACTCTGATCTTTATTATCACAGTCTATCCATTCAAAATTTTCATATCCGTTTCCTATTTCCCATAAACATTTGTGAGCCTTGTAAAATTTATTTAAATCTTTAACATACTGCTGTACACAAGCATGTGGCTCATTTTGAATAAGCTCCCAGTCTAACTCCTTCTTTTCATTCCATTCAGTTGTTTGTGCAAACTCATTTCCCATGAATAACATCTTTTTTCCTGGATGCATAAACATATAGCCATAGGCAGCCCTTAAATTAGCAAATTTCTGAGCATCGTCTCCTGGCATTTTATAAATCATGGAACTTTTCCCATGTACTACTTCATCGTGAGATAGTACTTGAATGAAGTTCTCGCTAAAGGCATACATCAGGCTGAATGTAATTTTTTCATGGTTATACTTTCTAAAATACGGGTCTATTTTCATGTAAGTCAGAAAATCATTCATCCATCCCATATTCCACTTGAACCCAAAACCTAAGCCCCCTTGCTCTACTGGGTGAGATACTCTAGGCCATGCAGTTGACTCTTCTGCAATCATCATAATTCCTTGGCACCTGCTGTGAGCCACACTATTAAGCTTTTTAAAAAACTCTATTGCTTCTAAATTTTCTCTGCCGCCATATTTATTTGGAACATAATCTCCTTCTCTGCCATAATCCAAATAAAGCATCGAAGCAACTGCATCAACTCTTAGACCATCTATATGATATTGTTCTAACCACGAAAGAGCACTAGCGATAAGGAATAGAGCAACCTGAGGTCTTCCATAATCAAAAATAAGTGTTCCCCAATGTGGATGATGAGCTTGTTTCTCATCTATATGCTCATATAATGCTGTTCCATCAAATTTTTCAAGAGCAAAAGCATCTTTTGGAAAATGTGCAGGAACCCAATCTAAGATAACTCCTATATTATGCTTGTGCATGATATCAATAAAATATCTAAAATCATCTGGCGAACCATATCTGCTCGTTGGTGCAAAATAACCAGTTACTTGATATCCCCAAGACCCGTCAAAAGGATGCTCGATAATTCCCATAAGTTCTACATGAGTATATCCCATCTCTTTTATATATTTAGCTAAACTATGAGCAGCTTCTTTGTACGTGTAAAAATCGCCATTTGAATGCTTTTTCCACGATCCTATATGTACCTCATAAATAGAAACTGGTTCTTTATAATAAGCTGTTTGAGATCTTTTTTCTATCCACTTTTTATCTTTCCACTTATACTTATTGAGGTTATAAACGACTGAAGCATTGTCTGGTCTTATTTGACTATATTTTGCATAAGGATCCGCTTTATATAAAATAATATCTTTTTCGGTCTTTATTTCATATTTGTAAATAGTCATCTCATGAATATCTGGGATAAAAATCTCCCATATACCGTGCGTCTCGATAAAACGCATAGCATGTCTTCTGCCATCCCAGTTATTAAAATCTCCAACTACACTGACTCTTTTCGCATGGGGTGCCCATACCGCAAAAGTAACTCCCTGTACTCCCATTACTTCCTTAACATTCGCCCCTAGCTTATTATAAATTTCATAATCTGTTCCTTCTCCAAATAAATAAAGATCTTGATCAGAAAAAGTGCTGCTAAATTGATAAGGATCAACGTAGTCCCACTTATTTCCTTCAGCATCCTGACATTCCAGCTTATATAAAAACTTGTTCTTTCTTTTTTTTATCACTCCTTCAAAAATTCCACTATCTTCACAAGATAATAAAGGATATCTTTTTGTACTATCCTCCACACTTATCACTTCTACACTGCAAGCAGTAGGGCAAAACGCTCTTACAACTAGGCTTGTCCTTCCTTCTTCCTCCATAGTATGCATCCCCAATACACTATGTGGATCATTACAATCCCCTTGTTTAAGCTTAGTTAACTGATCATTCATTACAAATGTGCTAAATTCCATAATTTTCACCTCTTTCTATTATACTAAACTATTTCTAATCTTTTTTCAATATTTATATCCATTTTTTTACATACATTGCATTTATATGCTGTATTTTATTTACATACTGAATAGCAGATAAGTACGTATAGTATTTAAATACTGTATTTAAATGCTTGCTATCTATAAGAAAATTGTATATCCTTAATGTAACAAATGACGAAAGGGGTTTTACAATGAGTCACCACGCTGAACAATTAACCGTAGGTTTATCCTATTCTTATATAAGTTATATTGATGAATATTTAACCCTACTAAATAATAGTTTATACTCATCAATCGGCTATTTAGATACAGAGACACTCACTATCACGGAGGATCTAAAAAGCATTTTTCTAGCCCTTCCTGATATGATCTCTGAAAACTTAGATCAGAAAGAAGCCTCCGCTGTTAAAATCATAGGATTCAGAGATACTCTTGAAAAGAAGTATCGGGCTTTACATGCTTATCAAAGAGAACTTCATCATCTGATGACTTCTTTTAATATGAATCATACTGATTTAGATGCACCAGAAATAACTGAAATAGATTTTGAGCAGTTAGCTTCTGACTGTGTTCATTTTGTATTTGAAAAGCCCCAGATAAAGATAAGGCAAGAAAGAGCTTCTTTACTCTTACCTTATATACCCATTAGAATTACAAAAGAAAATTATCTGCACTACTTAGAAAAAAGCATTGAGCAAATAGCTATAGAAAACACATCCGAAAGTGCCGCTTTACTAGTTTCTATATTAGAACAGCTTTTTGACGGACATCTATGCCCCGACTATGGCCGTCACTTTAAAGATCTTGCTGTTACCCTTGAAGAATTAACTCTGAGTGCTGCTAATGAAGATTTTTATGAAAATACTGAGCTGCTTGGCGAAACAATAGACTCTCTGCTTAAAATAGTTCACAACTTATATAAAATGATAGGATGCCTTTCAAATCTTCTTCTATTTGATGATTTAGATTTTAAAGCACTTACAAGCCTTCATATTAGCTTCCATGATCTCTATCACTCTGTTAAAAGTATTATTATTTCTGACGAAGACAGAGAACTATTTTTATCCACTCTGCCAGACAAGGTTCAGGAGATAAAAGATCATTTGCAGACGAATTTTGAAAAGGTATGTAAGTCCAGCGATTTAGATCCATCCTTTTCACTCATGCAAACCTATCTATCTATAGATGTAGACCATATCTTTGGATTTAATATTCAAAAGAATATACAAGGAACCCAAGAGTTTTCTTCTGTCTTTGATCATTTTTTATCCACACTTAAGGAACGTCTTCTTAATCTTTCAAATAGCGACAGAAAACTTAGGATGCAATACCTTATAAGTACCGTCCCTTTTGTAATGTCTGAAAAGACCTTTAATACCTATATTAAACAAGCATTTAGTACACTTTCAAATCAAGGTCAGAACTTAGTAGCTGCAATGTATCTGATTAATATATTAGAAGAGAATGAATTCTTTATAGGTGAAGAAGTTTCCCAACAGGTCAATTCTGCCGATTCTCATGAGCACCACTCCTTAAACCATGATCACACGCACCATGACTGCAATTGCGAGGATCACAAACATTAAATAGCCTACAAGAAAGCGTGCAAAACAAGTGCCCGAGAAGAGATGCTTTACCAGCATCCTTTATCGGGCACTTACATGTTAACATTTGGATTCTACATATATTCTTCTGGCACGTCTGACTGCGGTCTTAGCTGATTTTTTCCCTGTTCTTAAAAGAGCCTTAATCGCTTCATTACCTATAACAACAGCAGATCCACATAAGATAATCTTAAACCACATCTCCTTTGTAAGCGGCATCGTATTAAATAAACTGCTTCCAAACTGCGTCATCATAACCTGCACTATGGCTGTTAATAGAATAATTCTAAGAGCCAGCTTATTTTTTAAAAAGTTTGGTATAATACTTCCGGTTCCAAACTCCCTGCAGTTAAGTGCATTAAATAGTACACTAAAAGCAAATAAGCTAAAAAGTACTGTTTGTTTTTCTGAAGCATTCCCTATTATGTAATCTGCTGCTCCTAAGAAGTTCCACTTTATTTGTGCGAATAATAAGAGAGTAATAAATGTACTATTAATAAGAATAGTTCTTATCATAAATGAATTAATAATATTAGCGTCTCTTTTAATAGGTTTTCGTTTCATAACAGTAGCCCTTATAGGTTCAAGCCCAAGAGCTAATGCAGGGGGCCCATCCATAATAATATTTATCCATAATAAATGAATAGTTGTAAAAGGCATCTCGCGCCCCATAAGCTGGCTAATGATGGCTATCAAGAAGGCAATGATATTAACTGTAAGCTGAAACTGAATAAACCTTTGAAAATTATTATAGGTCCCTCTTCCCCACTTAATAGCTTCAACGATCGTACTAAAACTATCATCCGTGAGAATAATGTCAGCTGCATTTTTGCTGACTTCTGTCCCTGTTACTCCCATAGCAATACCTACATCTGCTTTATTAAGAGCAGGAGCATCATTAATGCCATCCCCAGTTACAGCAACTACTTCCCCATTTTTTTGCAAGGCTTGTACAATGCGCATTTTAGTGTCTGGCTTTGATCTTGCCACAATCGCAATGGTGCTTATTTCTTTACAAAGCTTCTCTTCACTAAGTGTATCTATATAACTTGCTTCAACTACTCTCATTCCATTCTGAATAAGGCCTATTTCTTTGCCAATCGCCGTTGCTGTTTGAATATTGTCTCCTGTCAGCATTTTAGTCTCTATACCTGCCTCTTTAGCTGTTTCTAGAGCTTCTTTTACGCCTTCTCTTAGAGGGTCTGTTATCCCTACAAACCCATTAAAAATAAGCTCTTTAGTGAAGATTTCTTTTTGTAATACATTTTGTTCTTCAGGGACTTTTTGATATGCAAAGGCAAGAACACGCATAGCATCAGACTGCAGGAGCCCGATTTGATAGTAAATTTCTTTCAATCTCTTTTCTGTAAGCTCTTTAATATCGCCATCAATATTTTCATAGCCACATTGATTAAGTATCATTTCTGGTGCACCTTTTGACAATATTTCATACCCATCCTCTTTAAGTATAATAGTAAGCATATACTTATTCTCTGAAGAAAAAGGGATTTGCTTAACAATATTGGCTCTGCATCGTAATTCCTCGTATTTATAGTCTTTGCATAAGGATAGCAGTGCACATTCCGTTGCACTCCCTCTGTACTTCTCTTCTCCTCCATACTTTTCAATATCTGCAGTACTATTAATCATACAGTTATCTAAAAAAGACGGATAAGACGAGATTTCCTCCATTTCTTGCTGGCGTCCTCCTAAATAAAGCTTAGTGACTTTCATTTTATTTTGTGTAAGGGTTCCCGTTTTATCACTGCAAATAACACTTATCCCACCTATCGTTTCACATGCTTCTTTTTTCCTGACAAGAACATTAATTTTGGCCATTTGTTTCATGGTAATAGCTAGTGTGATATTAATCATAGTAGGAAGGCCTTCTGGAACAGCGGCTACAATAAGTGCCACACATATGATAAAGGCTGTTTTAATTTCTGGAAAGCTTTTAAGGATGGGCTGCATAGACTCTATCACTGTGTTAAAATTCGTAAAGTCCATCCTCACATGGGTCTTTTGTATAATTTGTATGAGCATATAGAGAAATAACAGTCCTGCAATTCCTGTAGAAATCTTAGAGATACTTCTTCCAAGTCCGTCCATTTTTATTTCGAGTGGCGTATCCTCTTCTCTGCCTTCCAAAGCTTTAGCTATATGTCCCATTTCTGTATGATCTCCAGTAGCGGTCACAATCATCTTTGCGCTCCCATATGCAATGAGAGTCCCTCCAAAGAGCATGTTATGCTGTTTTGAGGGGCTAGGATCTTGTAATATCTTTTCTTTATCAATAATCAAAATATCTTCTTCTATGATACCCGGCTTTTTATTAACATCATGAGACTCACCGGTAAGCATGTCCTCTCTTACTTTAAGATCCATTGAACTTATAATTCTTCCATCAGCTGGTACTCTGTCTCCGCTTTCAAGAAAAATGATATCTCCAGGCACCAGTTCACTTTTATGAATGACTATTTTTTCTTTATTTCTAAGCACTTTAACTTCAATATCGTCTGCCATCTTAGCAAGTGCCTCTGCCGCTTTTTTCGATCTGCTTTCTGTCAAAATTCCTATTAGGCTTCCAATAAGTACAGCTAGACATATGCCAATAGCATCATGATATTCTCTAATAAGCATACTGATTCCAGCTGCAATAAGCAAAATCACAATAAGCTGCTGTGTTAAACTTTCCCTTATTTCTTGTAACATACTTTTTTCTTTTGGCTTACTAAATATATTTGATCCATATTGTTCTAATCTATTACAAGCTTCTTTGTTTGATAGTCCCTTTAGCTCGTCTACACTTAGCTCCTCTAAGAGACTACTCATTTCTTTTTTATAATACTTATCACCCATAGTTTCTCCCTGCTTTCTTTATCGTATAAGTGCCTGTCCACTATCATCTATATGCATAGCTTGTTATAAATAGAACACTTTAGCATGCTTCTATAAAAAGCATTTAAAGCACATATATCTTATAGACGAAAGTGTACAAAGAACGCACACGCTTGCGAAATAGGAAAACTTGGTTCCTTGCTAGCAAGACGAATATTTTTATCTCATAAAAAATAGCCTTAAAGTCTGCATATCTATGCAGACTTTAAGGCTAACAGGCTGTTAAAGCAAGAATTACTATTTATTTAAACTGTCGATACGTTCAACTATAACGTGGAGCATAGACTCATATTTTTCTCTTTTTGCCTTTTCTTCTTCAATAAGTTTAGCAGGGGCCTTTGCAACAAATCCTTCATTAGAAAGCTTTTGATTAACACGGTCTACTTCTGACTGAAGCTTATCTTTTTCTTTTGCTAATCTTTCAAGTTCCTTTTGTATATCTACTAAGTCTGTAAAAGGAATATAGAGCGTTGCATTTGGTATGATAGTTGAGACAGCATCACTTGCTATCCCTGATGTGTCTTTTTGAACTACTACTTCGGAAGCTGATGCTAAGACACTAAAAAATACCTTTCCTCTTTCAAAAATATCAATAACTTTAGCCTCTCCAGATACAACAAATACTTTAGCTTTTCTTGACGGCGGCACATTCATTTCACTTCTAAGATTACGAATGTTACGTACTGCACCTTTGATAAGCTCTATTTCTTCTTCATCAGAAGCAAAGTTCCACTCTTCTTTGTAAACAGGCCAAGAAGAAATCATGATGCTTTCTTCTTGATCCTGGAGACTCATAAATATTTCTTCAGTAATAAAAGGAATATACGGATGAAGCATCTTTAGAATATGAGTCATAGCCGTTTTTAAGGTCCAAAGTGCTGCCTTTCTTGTCTTGTCTTCTTTATTATAAAGTCTAGGTTTTACCATTTCTATATACCAATCACAGAATTCTTCCCATGCAAAGTCGTATAGTTTTTGAACTGCTATACCTAACTCATATTTATCCATATTATCTGTAACTTCTTTAGAAAGCGCATTTACTTTTGAAAGAATCCATCTGTCAGCAGCGGTAAGATCACTTATCTCTGTTTCTAAGTTAATATCTTCTTCTTCAAAGTTCATAAGGATAAAACGCGTTGCATTCCATAGCTTATTTCCAAAGTTTCGGTTAACTTCAACTCTTTCGTAATAAAAACGCATATCATTTCCTGGAGCATTACCTGTTACAAGGGTAAGCCTAAGAGCGTCTGCCCCATACTTCTCAATAACCTCAAGCGGATCTATGCCATTGCCTAATGATTTACTCATTTTACGTCCTTCAGAATCCCTTACGAGCCCGTGAATAAGTACATCTTTAAAAGGAACTTCTCCCATTTGTTCAAGTCCTGAAAAGACCATACGTACTACCCAGAAGAAGATAATATCGTAGCCTGTAACAAGGACACTGGTTGGATAGAAATAATCTAGCTCCTCTGTTTTCTCTGGCCAGCCTAAAGTTGAAAAAGGCCAGAGCGCTGAACTAAACCATGTATCTAATGTATCTTCATCCTGAGTGAGTTTACTGCTGCTGCACTTACTGCATGCAGATGGTTTTTCTCTTGCAATAATGATTTCTCCGCAATCTTCGCAGTAATATGCCGGTATTCTATGTCCCCACCAGAGCTGACGAGAAATACACCAATCCCTTATATTTTCAAGCCAATGAAGATAGGTTTTTCCAAATCTTTCAGGTACAAAATTAAGATCTCCCTTTTTTAGTGCCTCGATAGCCGGTTTTGCCATTTCTTCCATTTTTACAAACCATTGTGCTTTAACCATAGGTTCTATAACGCTCTTACATCTATCATGGGTACCTACATTATGCGTATGTGGTTCTACTTTAACTAAGAGTCCTTGCGCTTCTAAATCAGCGACCATTTTCTTTCTGGCATCATACCGATCCATTCCTGCATACTCCCCAGCTAGGTCATTCATTGTGCCATCATCGTTTAATACACAGATTTGCGGTAACTGATGGCGCATACCCACTTCAAAGTCATTAGGATCGTGGGCAGGCGTAATTTTAACAACGCCTGTTCCAAACTCCTTATCTACATACTCATCAGCAATAACAGGTATTTCTCTGTCTGTAAGAGGCAGCTTGACTTTTTTGCCTACTAAATGAGCATATCTTTCATCCTTTGGATTAACAGCAACTGCAGCGTCACCAAGCAGTGTTTCTGGTCTTGTAGTAGCAAGATTAATAAATTCATCAGATCCCACTATAGGGTATCTAAGATGATAAAAATTCCCTTCCTTTTCTGCATGCTCAACTTCTGCATCTGAAATAGAAGTTCCACATACCGGGCACCAGTTAATAATTCTGGCACCTCTATAAATATAGCCTTTTTCATAAAGCTTAATAAATACTTCCTGTACAGCGTTTGAAAGTCCCTCATCCATCGTAAAGCGTTCTCTCTCCCAATCACAAGAACTGCCTATTTTTTTAAGCTGCTCAATAATACGCCCGCCATACTGTTCCTTCCACTCCCATGCTCTCTCAAGGAAACCTTCTCGTCCTAAATCTTCTTTGGCTATTCCCTCTTTTGCAAGCTGTTCTACTATTTTCACTTCAGTTGCAATACTAGCATGGTCAGTCCCAGGCATCCAAAGAGCATTATAACCTTGCATACGTTTATAACGAATTAAAATATCCTGAAGGGTATTATCAAGTGCGTGCCCCATATGAAGCTGCCCAGTAATATTTGGCGGCGGCATTACAATTGTAAAGGGTTCTTTTTCAGAATCTGCTTCCGCATGAAAATAACCCTTATCCATCCACTTTTTATAAAGTCTTTCTTCTGCATTACTTGGATCATATACTTTCTCTAAGTTCTTCATGTTTCTTCCTCCTTGGCCAATTCACCTTGTGTTAGTTTTATGAAATCTTATTCTTTAAATCATTAAAAATAAAATGCCTATTATAGCAGTCACACACCCAGCTAATTTAACCGCAATAACTGCTCCGCTCATAAGAAGTTCCATTTCTTTCTTATCTTTTTCTTCCAATTTAGTTTTTGATAGTACAATACGTCTTGAACCGAACGTAATAATGATACCTATACAAAACAGAATAAAACCTACTACTTGCATCTTATTATCATCCTCTGCTGCTTTTTCCTTACAAACAAAAAGAGTTCTTTCATCCTATCTTATTTAAGGACGAAAAAACTCGCGGTACCACCTTAATTCTTTGCAAGTATGCAAAGCACTCTGACTGCTGTAACGGGCTTACCCGCTATTTTCTACTTTAAGTTCAAAAATAGTGCTCAAAAGCTACCTTCTAATATCCTGTACGCAAGAAGACTTTCAGCTTGTTAATCTTCTCTCTCTAATCGCAGTTATATTATACTCCTCTTTATCATCGCATAGACTATTATTCCATTAAGTAATATTTTATGCATCTTCATTTACTTTGTCAAGATACTTGCTTGTTCTTTTATTATACTCCTCTATTTTGTAATCTATTATTTTTTTCGTTTCTTCACTTTCCTGCATTGCAAATATTTCTTTCCATAAAGCTTCTTCGTAAGTCATTAAAGCCTGAAGCTGGTCTTCTGTTTTTTGCTTATCAGCTTTTAAAACTTTAATGGCATTAACCTTCTTTGGAGCAACAGCCCAATCAGCTAAGTTTTCAATATACTCTATATCAATACCTTTATTTTTTATGACTTCTATCATTTTTTCCTCTATATCAGAAAGGAGATGATTAAGCTGCAAATATTTTTTTTCGTTATCTTTATTTTTTATATAACGATTATAGTACATTTCAAGTTTAGAAGCGCTGTCTACCCCTAACTTTTCATACTGGAACTCCAAATATCTGGTTTGATGAAAATACCTTATTTTAGATTTATTAAGATACCTTACAGCCTTTTGCTGCAAGATAACATTTTTATTAAGTTCACTGTCAATTCTATCTTTAGAATATAAGATTCCTGCCAAAAAGAAAATAAGCAAGGTTCCAAACAGGCTTAGATAAACCCAAATAGCCTCTCTCAGCACTTGCATAAGTGCCGATGTAATAAGCGCACATACTGCTATAACGACCACAAAAATGATGCTGAAAGTTTTTAAAAATTGATAACCTTTTAGAAGCATCTCTCTTTCTACAAGCAGTTCTTCTTTTTCTTCTTCCAGATAGAAAATATTACGATCAGTTTCTTTTAACTTTTTTTCTGATTCATACATTTCTTTAATAAGGTTAGGCAAATCATCTTCGTACTGTGAGATCAAATAGAGGGATTTGTTGTTTTTAATCAGCCTGCCTCTAAGATTTTGCTTTTGTTCTTCTATATCTTTTGCTCTATTAGCTAAAATATTCAGCTTCTCAATATCTTCTTTATCTAAAGTTTGGAACTTCTTAATTTCTTCCTCTCTATTTTTAAGATCTATCAGATAGTCGCTGACACGTCTTTTCTTGATAAATAGTTCATTTAATTCCTCAAACAGTTCTTCTACAGTGGATGCCCCTTGCGGCGTACTATGTTCTTTTTTTGATCTTTTAAACACAGCTTCAAATATCCCCATACAAGTCTCCCTCTAATGTTTTTTCTTTGATAGCAAGTAAAAAAGAACCCTAATGGGCTCTTTTTAAAATACTTTGCCTAATACATCTCCAAGCTTAGTGCCTTCATCTTCTTGACTCATATACTTTAGCATTTCATTGTCTACTTTTTCTTCTATTTCTTTAAGACTAAGAGAAATTTTCTTAGTTTCTTTATCAATACTCATTATTTTAGCTTCTACTTCTTGTCCGATTTCCAACACTTCTTCTGCCTTTTGGATTCTTTTTTCAGATATCTGAGAGATATGAATAAGTCCTTCTACATTGTCACTTATTTTTGCAAAAGCTCCAAAATGTGTAAAACGTGTGATCACTGCTTTAACCATTTGATCTTTTTCAAGATTAGCTGTCTCAAGATACCAAGGATCCATTGTAATATCTTTAAGTCTAAGAGATACTTTACCTGTTGCTTTATCTACAGATAATAAAGTAACTTCAACTTTTTGGCCTTCTTTAACAACATCGGAAGGATGTTTAATTCTAACCCATGATAAATCATTATTATGGATTAATCCATCTACACCGCCTAAATCTACAAATACACCATATGGCATAAGTTTTGTGATAACACCTGTATACTTTTCACCTTCTACAAGTTCAGTCATTTTTTGCTTTTTAGCTGCTTCTGCTTTCTGAGCTGCAATCTTTTTACCTGATAAAACAATTTTCTTAGTTTTTGGTACAAATTCTATAATCTCAACTTCAACGTCTTGTCCTACATATTGTGACAAATCCTGCACATATGTATTAGAAATTTGAGATCCTGGAATAAACGCTCTTAATCCTTTAACAGGTGCTACAACCCCGCCTTTTACAACATCTTTAATACGTACAGTAAATGTTTCTTTTTTATCAAATAATTCTTGTACATCTTGAATTGCTGTCTCTGCTTCCGCTCTTCGTTTAGAAACTAAAACATTGCCTTCGCCATCATCAATTTTCATAACGGTTACTTCAAATTCGTCACCTATTTTTACATCTGCCTTATCTACATCTTCATAAGAATACTCGTTCCATGGAATTAACCCATCAGTATGGTAACCTATATTAACAATAACGCCTTGATCTTGAACTAAAGCAACTTTTGCTTTTAAGATGTCACCTCTATATATACGAGTCATTGATTTATCAATTTCTGCCATTAAGTCCGCCATGGTGAGATTATTTTCATCCATTTTAATGCTCCTCCTTATTATCTCTAAATATACCATTATTATTATACACATTCTTATAATAAAAATATAGTCTATTTAAAAGTTTTATTAGATAATTTCTAAAAAAATAATTAATATCTTAGCCCTACGATTGTTCACTAATCTTTTCTGCCAGTTCATTCAGATATTCCCAACGATTCAGCTGATAAGTAAGACTATCCTCTGCCTCTTCTTTTTTACGTGTTAGTTCTTGAAGTTTAGCAAAGTTTGTAGCATTTTTAGTCATTTCCTCTTCAATTTCTTTAATACTGTTTTCTAGTGCTTCTATTTGTTCATCTATTTTTTCATATTCTATTTTTTCTTTGTACGTAAACTTAAGTTTAGCTGCTGGAGCCGCCTTCTTTGAAAAACTGATCTCAGATTCAGTCTGTTTAGACTTTTTGCGGATATCTTCACTTAGTAAACTCTGCTGTTCTTTTTTTAGATAATAGTCAGTATAATTTCCTGGATAATAGCTTATTTTCCCATTTCCCTCGAAGGCAAAAATTTTATCAGCTATACGATCTAAAAAGTATCTGTCATGAGATACTGCAATAACTGGTCCGCTAAAATCGTCAATATAACTTTCTAATACCTGCAGCGTATAAATATCTAAGTCATTCGTAGGTTCATCTAAAAGCAGTACATTAATATCCTGCATAATAACACCTAATAGATAAAGCCTTCTTCTTTCTCCTCCTGAGAGTTTACCAATAGTTGTATAGTGCATAAAAGTGGGAAAAAGAAACTTTTCTAACATTTTACTTGCTGATACAGTACTGCCATCCATTAATTTAATATATTCGGCCTTTTCTTTGACGTAATCTATCACACGAAGAGACAGGTCAAGCTCTTTGTTTTCCTGAGTATAGTAGCCTATTTTTACTGTTTCACCAATTTCTATTGTACCTTCATCACATGAGATTTTTTGAGCGATAAGGTTAAGCAGGGTAGATTTGCCAATACCATTATCCCCAACTATTCCAATGCGATCTTCCTTTACAACTGTATAAGTAAAATCTTTAATCATAGATTTTTCTTTAAAACATTTAGTAACATGTTCTAGGCTTATAACTTTTTTCCCCAGCCTGCTTGTCCCTAAGGAAATATCCATGTTTTGTTTGGAACTTCCGCCTATACTTTCTTCAAGTTCATAAAATCGATCTTGTCTTGCCTTTTGCTTCGTTCTTCTTGCTTCTACCCCTTTTCTCATCCATTCTAATTCTTTTTTATAGGAAGAAAGGTTCTTTTCTCTTATTCTTTCTTCAATTTCTTCTCTTTGCGCTTTAAGTTCTACAAAAACTTGATAATTACCTTCATATTTATAAAGTTTCCCTTGATCAAGTTCTACTATTTTAGTCACTATCCTATCCAAAAAGTACCTGTCATGAGTTACCATCACAACAGCACACTTTTTCGTCTTTAAGAATTCCTCCAAATAAACAATTGTATCATTATCTAAATGGTTGGTTGGCTCATCTAATATAAGTAGGTTACAAGGTCTTATCAGTGCTCCGGCAAGTGCAACTTTTTTTCTTTGCCCACCTGACAGCTTAGCTATTTTTTGACTAAATTCAGTAATCCCGAGCTTTGTAAGAACCACTTTAGCCTCACTTTCTAACTGCCATGCATCCAAGCTGTCCATTTGCTCCCCTAACTTAATAAGTTTTTTCTGCAGCTCTATATTCTCCTCATGTATACTTATAGCCTCTAATGTGTTTTCATAATCTCTTAAAACTTTCATAAAGGGAGATTCCCCTCTAAATACCTGTTCTATGACAGTTGACTCATCATCAAAGGCTGGATTTTGAGGCAGATATTCTATGACTAATTCATTTGAAGTAGCTACTTCTCCTTTATCCGGGGTCTCCAAGCCAGCTAGTATTTTTAACAAACTGCTCTTCCCCGTTCCATTTATACCAATGATACCTATCTTGTCTAAAGTCTCAATACTTATTGAAAGATCCTCAAAAATTGTTTTTTCGCCATATACCTTTTTTATATTATTAGCAGATAATAAAATCATAATGCTTTCCTCTCTATTTAAAACTTAGCTCAATATAACCTTCATACTGATGAATGATTATACTTTTAAGCGGTTTATCTACTTCAAAGTTTGCAAAACTCGAAAACAAATCAACATCTCTCAAAACATGACATGTTACTGTTCTCACAGCCGGAGAAAGTCTTAGAAGTAATGCCTTGGCGCTTGGGAATTGAATTCTAGAAAAGTCTTTGTTTTCCAGTGTCAAATGAATGGGATACCCTAAAGTTGGGACAAATAAATCAGTATCTTCCCCTCTTTCTATAGGTCTTATTTCTAAATGAGTCGCAATATCTATGCCAAAATACTTCATCTTATTTCACCTGCTTTATGATCAATCTATGTATCTCCTTGAATACTTCCTTCTAACTATACCAAGATTTTCTTTTATTTGAAAGGATAATATTAAAAGGATGAGCTTATTACTCATCCTTTCTTGCGGCGGGTATTGATTTCAATCAGCCTATTTATGCATGAACTATAACCTTTATGAGATGTTACTAGGATATAAACAGCAAATAAAACTGCTCCTAATGTTCCATAAATCATATCTTCCATAGTATCTTGCAAACTGCCCAGCTGAGTATTACTTCCAAAAATTGTGTCAGCTAAAAACTCCATGATTTCCCAAAAAACTGCTCCCGAAATCGATACTACGAATGAAAACAATACAATCATAATGGTTGTACTTTTTCCTTTCACCAGATTATCCTTATCCAGCCATATAAGAAGTAAAATTCCGACATAACCTAGTAAAATACCTGAGGAGAAATGCAGCATAATATCCCACCATATAAGTGAATCATATAACCTTAGATAAGTACCCAGCCACTGCGTTCCAAATATAAAGACAGTATAAGTTACCCTTCCGCCACTTGTTATTTTTACACCAGTAAGCTTTGTAAAGATTTCAGGTGCAAATGTAAGAGCCAAACTGCCTAAAAGCAATCCTGTCAAAAGAACCTTTTGATCAAATAGTAAATAAATAGCATTTACTATAAAAATAAACCGTATGCTATAAACAATTCCTTTACTCCAGTTCATTTAGCGTCTCCAGTCCATCCGATATTTTTTACTTATCACTCATTTTCTAATAACAATAACTTATTATTGATACATTCTTCCCCTGTTTGCATATTAATATGTATAAACTCCACTTCCGGATCCGGATTAAAGGATGTCCAGTAAGCAGGCACTAAATGTACAAAACCACATACCTCACACTTATAAAAATAGTTTTCCATTTAAGAAACTCCTTTCGTCTATTAAAAATCAGATAACCTCTTCATTTATTATATACTATATATAGGAAATATAATAATATAAAAACATGTATAAAATATAAAAACCAGGCTACACTATAAATACATCTTAAGCAAATCTTTAAGGTGTATATGGCACCCACAATATCATATAATACATCCATCATTTTTAAGAAATATCTTACCTGTTTCAGCTGAAAAAGGTATACTAACTATCTGTTATCAGCTGAAACCACCCTTACCCAAGCACAGAAAACTCCTCTAAAAAACAGAGGAGTTTTCTGTGCGTTATATGCAAACTAATCATTTCCCTATAACCTTGTACCCTAAAAAAGACGTATCAACTTCTTAAGAATAAAAGGCATTTTTCATAGTTCTAGAACCTTAATAGCTTCCGCCTAAGCCATACTAATTTAGGTTTTATAAAAACATATTTATTCTTACATGGTTCCCATATTTTGCGATGATATAATATTTTATAGACAGCATTAAAAAGCCCATTATATAGATTTTGAGCAGGTTTTCTTGTTAACACATACATAATAAGAATAGGACTGACAATGGCTGTAATGTTGCTTAACATTGTATAGCTTAACAATTTGAGCACATGTATGATAGCATATACACCTATGGTGAGATATGGATGAAATAAATAGATATTCATCGTTTTCTCCCCTACGCTTGTGAAAAATACTTTTTTTCTAGGAATAAGGTTTAACACACAAATACTTAAAATCGTTGACCCAATATAAATAGCTGCTCTGAATAAAATCCCTTCATTATTACTAAGTCCGCTAAACCCATAAGACTGAGAGTGATATAAAAAGTTATAATCTATAAGGTTATGCTTTCCTAAATAAAAAGCTAAAAGCACTGCTGCTGAAATCCCTGCAAGGGATAATCTTTTACTTATTTTAGATACTTTAATGAGATTTGCTTCATTTGTATAATAGCCAATTAGAAAAAACGGCAGGAATGAAATCGTTCGTGATAATGATAATACAATGCCTCCTCTTGGCATAGCCCCAATTAAAAGCCCACATACAATGCTTAACGGAATAATATATTTAATACGAATAACATATTTAAGGGTAACACGCCAAAAAAACAAGCTAATTAAATACCAAAGTGTCCATCCCGGATAAATAACTGGCCATATAAGCTCGCCTGTAGCAATATACGCTAATATATACCAAATAATATTAAATACAACATAGGGTATCAATAGACCTTTTATAGCGCCTTTTCTGCATTTTTCAATATTTTTTGAAAGATACCCTGAAATAAAAACAAAAAGCGGCATATGGAAAAAATAAATAAAAAGATATAATCCCATAAAAAATGAATTACCTTGTATATTATATTCAATAACATGTCCAAGTACAACAAAAAAGATAAGTAGTACCTTCAAATTATCAATGAGATAGTTTCTTTGTGTCTGTTCCATTGAACGCCCCCTGTCTTTTGCAGATTATCTTTCTATAAAATCTAATAGTCTATAGGTTTCCGCTTTCCCCTTTCCTATTAGGAGTTCCATAATATCGGAATGATGGTAACCTTTTAGCCTATGCACTTTTGCACTTCCTCCATGCCTGTTAATAGTTTCGGCAAAGCTAATAGCATTTTGAATGTCAATAAGCCTGTCCTTACTTCCATGGATACATAACACAGGTATTTTAATTGACCCTTTGATAAGCTCTTTAGGGTTTGCCTTATCAAGAGCATACTTTTGCCCTAAATAATTCTTAATTAAATGCTTAGCATAGGAAGAACGACACTTTGTAAAATCCAGCACTCCTGCTAATGAAATAAAACATTTAAATACTGTAGGATCTATGCCATATTTATCTTGCATGACGCGGTCGAATACTAAATGTGCTCCTAATTCTCCCCCTGCCGAAAACCCTATTACTGCAACTTGATTGCAGCACTCGCGAGGCACTGTTTTAATAACATGCGAAAAAGCTCTCATAATATCATTTATTTGCCTTGGATAAGTGTACTCTGGAACTAACCTATAAGCAGGAAGCACAACAGTATACCCCAGCCTATAAAAAAACTTCCCAATTGCAGTAAGCACTTTCGGACTACCATGCCACCATCCCCCCCCATGTATAAAGAAAACAAGTGGGCGTTCTGGATTGTTCCCTTGATAAAGTCTATAATACTGTCTTTTATCTCTTCCATATCTTACATCTTTGTACTTAATAAGTTGTCTCTGTCCTAAATCGTGGTGAAATAACTTCATTGTTAAAGGTAGTCTGGAGACATATTCTTCTATTTTAAAAGTACGCATTCGGGGTACCATTCTCCTATTTTTTTGATAAGTCTAACTTTTAATCCTGTTCTTATCATAACATATTTCAATCATCATTTCACCCTTTCAAATACAAAAACTCTTACCAAATGACAAATGAATCATTTTTTAGTAAGAGTTTTATTAAAATATTATTTTGATTTAGTTTCTAAATATTCATCGTAGGTCATCATCCTATCAACGATTCCAGTCTCTGTAATTTCTATAACACGATTGGCTACCGTCTGAATAAACTGATGATCATGAGAGGTAAAAAGAATATTGCCTTTAAAATCTATTAGTCCATTATTTAGTGCAGTTATAGATTCAAGGTCTAAATGATTAGTTGGTTGATCTAATAAAATGACATTTGCACCGCTAAGCATCATGCGAGAAAGCATACATCTTACTTTTTCTCCTCCTGATAAAACCTTAGCAGGCTTTAGTGCATCTTCCCCGGAGAAAAGCATTCTTCCTAAAAAGCCTCTTAAATAGCTTTCTGATTGTTCCTCTGAAAATTGTCTCATCCAGTTAATGAGATCTAGATCACAGTCATTAAAATATTGGCTGTTATCTTTTGGAAAATAGGACTGCGAAGTCGTTATCCCCCACTTAACTGTGCCTGAGTCAGGTTCCATTTCCCCAATTAAAATTTTAAACAGGGTGGTCTGTGCTATTTCACTTTCTCCAACAAATACAATTTTGTCTTCTTTATTAACACGGAAGCTGACATTATCAAGTATTTTTATTCCGTCAATTGTCTTACTTATTTCTTCAACTGTTAAGATCTCATTTCCAACTTCCCTGTCTTGCTTAAACTGAACAAAAGGATAGCGTCTTGTAGACGCTGGCATCTCGTCTAAAGAAATCTTATCCAATAATTTCTTACGAGAAGTAGCTTGCTTTGATTTTGATTTGTTAGCTGAGAATCTTGTAACGAAGTCCTGAAGTTGTTTAATTTGATCTTCTTTTTTCTTATTTTGAGCCTTCATAAGTGACTGCATCATTTGACTTGACTCATACCAGAAATCATAATTTCCTACATACATCCTAATTTTTGAATAATCAATATCTACTATATGCGTGCACACAGTATTTAAGAAATGTCTGTCATGGGATACAACAATAACTGTTCCCGGAAAATCTAATAAGAAATCTTCAAGCCAATTAACAGATTGGATATCTAAATGGTTAGTAGGCTCATCTAACAAAAGAATGCCAGGTTGTCCAAACAAGGCTTGTGCAAGGAGCACCTTAACCTTTTCCCCGCCCTTTAAATCTTTCATAAGTGAATAGTGAAGATCCGTAGCAATGCCAAGTCCTTGTAAAATTTGAGAAGCTTCTGACTCTGCTTCCCAGCCGTTCATTTCTGCAAATTCTCCTTCAAGTTCAGATGCCTTTACTCCATCCTCATCTGTGAAATCTTCTTTAGCATATAGGGCATCTTTTTCTTTCATAATCTCATAAAGCCTTGCATTACCCATAATAACAGTCTGAAGCACTTCATAATCATCATATTGGTAATGATCTTGCTTAAGTACAGACATCCTCATTTTTTTAGGTATAGATACTTCACCGCTTGAGCTATCTATTTCACCTGATAATATTTTTAGAAAGGTAGATTTTCCTGCACCATTCGCCCCGATTACACCATAGCAGTTTTCAGGTGTAAACTTAAGGTTAACATCATCAAAAAGCTTGGTACCACCATATTGTAAACTCACATTTGTAACAGTAATCATATTGTAATCATCCTTTTATCTCATTATCTTTAACAGTTTGTATTATAACATATATTTTAAGTTTAACAATAAGGTGTTTACTAGAAAACTAAATTTTACATTCACTACTGCAGATGAGCGGCATGCAAAAAAGCAGCACTAAGCTCTCATAAGCCCTAGGTTAAAATAAGGTTGAGTTTATATGTTTAAAAGATTATAATAATTAAGAACTTATTTTTTATACTATTAAACTTATCAATCTTAAAGAAGGTGTAATAATGCTAGACAAGAAAATAGGTCTTATTGTTGAAGGCGGTGGTATGAGAGGTGCTTATACCGGCGGCGTATTAGAGGCCTTTAGCGATAAGAAAGTTTATTTTCCCTATATTGTAGCGGTATCAGCTGGTGCTAATACTTCCTGCAGCTATATTTCCAATCAAAAAAAACGCAATAATAGGCTCTATACCGAATGGATAACTGATAAGCGCTTTCTTCATTTTACGAATATCTTTAAAGAGGGAAGTTATTTTGGTATGAATTTTTTATTTGATGAACTGCCTCACACACTTGACCCTTTTGATTTTGAGGCATTTAAAAAGGCTGATGTAACTTTTAAAGTAGGTACAACCCACTGCATAACAGGGAAAGCTATTTACTTTGAACCAAAAAAAGCCTCTCGTCACTCTGATATGAATCAAATTCTTCGTGCTTCAAGCAGTTTGCCTCTTATAGCCAAAACAGTAGAAATTAGTGGTGAACATTACTTAGACGGCGGGATCGCGGACCCTATTCCTATTGAAAAGTCTATTGAAGACGGCAATCAATATCATGTTGTTATTTTAACGAGAAATGCTGGTTATCAAAAAACATATTCTAAAACACTGCATAGACTCTGCAAAATTTATCTTAGAAAATATCCTCATGTTATAGAAAAAATACGTATACGCCACGAAAAGTATAATGATTCACTTAAAAAGCTATATAAACTGGAAAAGCAAGGCCTTGTGTATATCTTTAGACCTCAGAAACCTCTTCTGGTAGATCGTTTCGAAAAAGACTCTGTTAGATTAAAAGAACTGTATGCCCAAGGATATGATGAGACCATGGAAAGTTTACCCTCATTTAATCAGTGGCTAAATACTATTTAAAAAAAGATGAACTTAATGGTCATCTTTTTTTAGTCTGCTGGCATGGAATGATTTGTCACATTATTCTTCGTCTAATCTATTATATTTTTATTCGTTATATATTATAATGAAAATAAAGTATCCGTCCAGCTAAACTTTATACACATTGATAAGGAGCTTCGATATGAAAAAAGTAAGATTCAAACTATTATGTCTTCTATTTTTTCCTATTACATTGTTACTCAATTATCTTTTTTCTATATCTCCTTATATAAGTGAATCTATTTATTCTTTAAAACTGAATAAAGCATTTATACAAGTTTTAAGCAAGTTAACTGGTGCTTTTCCTTTTTCTCTTGCTGAATTAAGTATATACGGGGTAACCCTACTTGCTTTAGTTTATATGATACATACACTCCTAAAACTTCTTGATCATAAGCATTCGCCAATTACCGTACTCTTTAATTCTTTATTAAGTATTTTAGCAGCATCTTCTGTTTTCTATTTTCTATTTATGAGCATGTGGGGATTTAATTATCTTAGGCCTCGCCTAGGAGATACTCTAGGGATTCATGTCACCCGTTACACTACTTCTGAACTTGCCGAACTTTACTCTTACCTCATTGACGAAGTTAATGCACTTAGTGAACAGACATTAAAAGATGCTGACGGCAATACGATATTAGACGGGGGCTATAAAAGTGCTTTTGAAAGAGCTTCCTTGGGATATAATGAAGCCGCTAAAGCATTCCCCATGCTTAAAGGAACTTATGGTTCTCCAAAACCTATTCTCATCTCCAAGCTCATGAACTATACAGGTATAGCCGGAATCTATTTTCCATTTACAGGTGAAGCTAATGTTAACATCACCCTCCTGGATCCAGCTATTCCGTCAACCACACTGCACGAAATGGCCCACCAACGAGGCTATGCAAACGAAGATGAATGTAACTTTATCTCTTTTTTAAGCAGCAGCATGCACCCTGATGTAGATTTTAAATACTCTGGATATCTTCTCGCATTATCTCATACAAGTTCTGCACTAGCGAGAGATAATGCTCCTCTTTTGCATCAGCTAAACCAGAGATTGTCTCCTTATGTTCTTCAGGATATCACAAATCAATATGGATTTTGGAAGCAATATGAAGGAACAGTTGAGGCATTATCCTCTAAAGTTAATGATACCTATCTTAAAGCAAATGGTGTGTCAGACGGTGAAAAAAGTTATGGCAGAATGGTTGATTTACTGCTAGGTTATTATAAACTATACATTAAAGAATGAATGGGCTCATTTTAGCCCATTCATTCTTTAATGCTTTTTTATTTAACTAAGTCCCCATATTCCGCTTGAATTAAGTTTTTAAGTACCAAAGGGTTCATAGTAACCTGCACGCCTATTTTCCCTCCGCTAAAAGTGATATGATCAAATTCCAGTGCTGTCTGATGGATATATGTCTTAAATAGTTTTTTCATCCCAATTGGAGAACATCCACCCCTTATATAACCTGTTGTTTTTTGAAGATCTTTAAGCGGCAGAAGCTCCATACTTTTTTCTCCTGCTATTCGCCCTATTTTTTTAAGATCTAGTTCCTTCTCCACAGGAATAACAAAAACGTAGATGTTTTTTGAATGTCCCAGCGTAACAAGTGTTTTAAATACTTGGTCTGGCTCCTTGCTAATCTTTTTTGCAACTGCTGCACCATCTGTTTTTCCATCCGCTACATCATATGTCACTGCTTCATAAATAATCTTTTCTTTATCAAGGATTCTCATTACATTTGTTTTTATTATTCCCATGCCCTAACTCCCTCTCATTACCGACATTCCTTATTTCTTATCTAAACTCACGAATTTAGCCTATTTACTCTATCAGTCTTATTTACTTAACAGGGCTTTGTTTCTTTTTCAAGCCTCGTTAGATAGTCAAGTGCTTCTTTTGCATTGGATCCGCACATTTCTTTATTTGGTTTGAGTCCTCCGCACACACTTGGTCTTTCCTTGTCATTAAACAGCTTACACCTATTTTTATCATCTAGCTGCACACATCTTACGCCTGCTGCTTTACCATTCGGCATGCCTTTAATAGATGAACTAATAGAAGGAGCAATACAGCAGGCTCCGCAATTTTCTCTGCATTCCATATTTATTTCCTACTTTCTTTTATATCCGCAATAAGGACAGAACTCATATTCTTGCTCTAAAACTTTACCACACGCCGTACACTTTATTACTGTTTGATGCTCTGCAATAGGCATACATGTGCTAATATCCTTTTTATCATACTTTACTAACACAGCATCTTCTTCACTGATTTCATATACAGCTCCGCACGTTTGATCAGTAATATAATATCTTTCCCCCCAGTGCCATATAGGAATAAAAAAGATTCTAAAACAGCTATAAGTTTTTAACAGTATCAATTGCCTTTTTTGCTGACATACCATGCAAATTCCTGGGATACTTTTCATTTGTTTAGTTAGCTGAGTAACATCTATAAAAATAAACATATAAACTGCTCCTTTTGTCCAAGCGAAGAATCATCTCCTGCAAGTCATGATTTCATTTTTAAGTTAACTTAATGAAACTATTATATCAAACGTTTTCCCAATTAAAAACACTTTTCAATTTAATAACAAATAAAAGGAGATTTAAATTTACAAAAAAACAAAATAATGGTACATTTTTTATATTAAACTACTGGAGGTACTACATGAGTCATATTGTTGGCAAAGAAGCCTATAAAAGCTTGGAAGAAAGATTAAATAAGTTCCCTCAGGGAGCCCCTCCTTCAGAAACCTTATATCAAATACTTAGTCTGCTCTTTACTGAGCAAGAAGCTAAAATGGCTGCTAAACTTCCTGTCAGGCCTTTTACATTAAGGAAAGCTGCAAAAACCTGGAATATGAGTGAGTATAATACCCTTAAGTTATTAGAGAGTCTCTGTTCCAAAGGTGTCTTACTAGATATGGAAACTCAAGGAAAGACCACCTATTTTCTGCCTCCTCCTATGGTTGGTTTCTTTGAATTTTCCTTAATGCGCACTAGAGCTGATATTGATCAAAAACTTCTTAGTGAATTATATCATCAATATTTGAGTGTTGAAGAAGATTTTATAAAGGACTTATTTTTTTCTACTGAGACTAAATTTGGAAGAACCTTTGTTCAAGAAGGGGTTCTTACGTCCGAAAACCAAATTCATGTATTAGATTTTGAACGAGCAAGCCATATTATTCAAACATCTGAAAGCATCGGCATAAGTACTTGCTATTGCCGCCATAAAATGCATCATTTAGGCAAGGACTGTAAAGCTCCTCTGGATATCTGTATGACCTTTGGCGCAACTGCTTCCTCTCTTGCGAAATATGGTTATGCAAGAAAGGTAGAAGCTTCTGAATGCCTCGAGCTTCTCCACGCCGCTTATGAACACAATCTTGTGCAGTGCGGTGAAAATGTACGAGAAGGCGTCAGCTTTCTATGCAATTGCTGCGGCTGCTGCTGTGAGGCTATGACAACTGCTAAACGTTTTGGTGTGCTAAATCCTATTGAGACTACTGCTTTTATGCCTTCTATTAATCCCCATACATGTATAGGATGCGGTAAATGTCAGCGTGTCTGTCCCGTAGACTGTATTGAAAAAGAAGTTGATGAGTTCCATGCCGCAAAGCTTGTCCCTAATTCTAATATCTGTCTCGGCTGCGGCGTATGTGCACGCAATTGTCCTAATGGCAGTATTGCTTTACTGCGCAGAGATAAAAAAATATTGACACCCGTTAATACCACTCATCGTACCATTCTAATGGCCATTGAAAAAGGAAGGCTTGTTGACTTAATATGTGATAATAAAGCTTTTATGAGCCATCGCGCTATGGCAGCAGTTCTTTCATGTATTTTAAGTCTTCCCCCAGTCAAACAGGTATTAGCCAGTAAACAAATGAAATCTATTTATCTTGATAGACTTTTAGCTTCAAAAGCTTCTGCCAACCAGCAGTAAAGCCTATGTAATAAGGCTGGCCCCATTAGCAGCAGGGTCAGCCTTATTATTACTTAATTAATGATTTTATTTTATTGCATTTTTTGCAAACTCTGTATTAACAATTTTGTCATATTCCGGTCTCTGATCTAATTCACCTGCAAGCTGCATAACATCCATTAATCGATTTAGACTGTCTTCTTTAAGCATAGGCTCACTGCACCATGCATCGATGTCTTTATATCTGTTAATAACTGTTATTAAATCTTCATTGCTGAGTTCTTTAAATTGTGGTGCAATAATAGGTGCAATTTCTTCTGCTGAATGATTCTGTACAAACTGCTGACCTTTATAAAGTGCATTAGTAAATTTTTGAAGAACTTCTGGATTCTTTTTCATGTAACTATTAAGTGCACAATAGGCTGTATAGGGTATTTCTCCTGACTCTTTACCAATTGAAGCAACAATATAACCTTCTCCTGCTTTTTCAAGTGAAGTAGCTACGGGCTCAAAAAGTGTAACATAATCCCCTTCGCCACCAGTAAAAGCTCCTCCCATTGCTGCAAATTGAATATCTGTTCTTACATTAACAGCACCGCTCTTTGTGTCTTCTCCTAAAGTAAGCCCATTGTTTTTTAGCACATATTCTAGTGTCATTTCAGGAACACCACCTTTACGGCCTCCTATTACTTCTTTACCTGCAAGATCTTCAAATTTAAAGTTAGGCTCATCCTTTCTGGATACCAAAAAGCTTCCATCTCTTTTGGTAACCTGCGCAAAGTTAACCGCGTAGTCTTTACTTCCTTGGTTATACACATAAATAGAAGCTTCAGGACCCATAAAGCCTATTTGGACTTCACCTGATAATAAGGCTGCCATTGTTTTATCAGCCCCTTGCGCTCCAATAAGTTCTACATTTAATCCCTCATCTCCAAAAAACCCTTTTTCAAGTGCTACATATTGCGGAGCATAAAATATTGAATGCGTTACTTCTGCAACTTTAATATCTTTTATTTGATTATCACTGCAGCCTGCAGAGAATACTGTAAGTATCAGCGCTGTGATAAGAGCTAATGATCTTCTTAAACCTTTCATAACCTTCACCTCATTATTAACTGGTAAATTTTTACACACCATACTATAACATATTCTTTTCTTAATATTTGGTTACCCTTTTTGCACGGTATATTTTTTCTATTCCATTTACTGCCGTATACATAAGAAATGCACATACCGCAAGTACAGCAACCCCCATCATAACTAAATCCAGTCTAAAAACTTGACCGCCATATACAATAAGATAGCCTATACCGTATCTAGATACCAAAAATTCTCCTACAATAACACCTACCCACGACAGGCCTATATTAATTTTTATAATATTAATGATATTAGCTACATTTGAAGGTAAAACAAGCTTGGTAAGGATTTGCGCTTTACTGGCCCCAAAACTTTGCAGCATTTTAACCTTTTCCTCATCTACATGAATAAAATAGTTATAGGCTGACAAAATAGTTGTCACTATAGAAATAGTAATAGCCGTTACAACTATCCCTTGTATGCCTGCACCTGCCCAAACAATAAGTATAGGAGCTAAAGCCGTTTTAGGTAGGGCATTAAGAACAACTAGTATAGGATCAAGAACCTTAGCTACAGTATCTGACCACCATAGTATAATAGCTACCATAATCCCTAATATTGTTCCTAGAGAGAATCCTAATATTGTCTCCCATACAGATATAGCAACATGCTTAAATAAGCTTCCATCGGCAATATACGTAATGAACAATTTGAAAATTTGAGATGGACTGCTTACAAGGAACGTATTGACTAGCTCATATGCTGCCATTACTTCCCACAGCAATATAAAACCAACTGATAAAAAAACTTGCCAAAATAAGATACTATACTTTTTCTTCTGTTTTTCTTTTAAAAAATGTTTATAACCTTCACTTTTTTCAGTGTCTTTTTGTTTATTTGTCATTTATATCCAGCTCCTTCCATAAATCATCAAAGTAGTCCTTAAATTCAGGTGACTTTCTTGCTATAAGAGGTGTTTTTTCTCCTTCGATAGTGAGTTTTATTTCATAAATATTTTTAATGGCGGCTGGTCTCATAGATAGTACTGCGACCTCATCTGCCATGGAAATTGCTTCTGCAATATCATGGGTCACTAGTATAGCCTCTTTATGCTCATTCTTGATGATTTTATAAATATCTTCACTTACTAAAAGCCTTGTCTGATAATCAAGAGCAGAAAAAGGCTCATCTAAAAGAAGGATATCTGGATTTGTTGCCAGCGTTCTGATAAGTGCTACTCTTTGTCTCATTCCGCCTGATAATTCTTTTGGAAAGCCATTTCTAAATTCCCATAAGTCATAGGTTTTTAAAAGTCTTTCTATTTTCTTTAAAGACTCTTTATCAAGTTTTTTTTGTATCTCGAGTCCTATCGTAATGTTGTCCATAATATTTCGCCATTCAAGAAGGTGATCTCTTTGGAACATATAGCCTATTTTCCCATTTATCATTATTTCTCCGCTTGTAGGTTGTATCAAAGAGGTTAACAAGTTAAGAATAGTAGACTTACCACTTCCTGATGGCCCCAATATAGCTAGTATTTTACCTTTTTTAAGTGTTAAATTTAAATCTTTTAGTACAAGTATTTCTGAGCTTTCTGTATAAAAGCTTTTATAAACATTTTTCATCTCAATTATATGCGTCACACACTCACCCCTATCATTTGCCTTTTTTCTAATATTTTTGGCAATTACCCTTTATACATAGTATTACAAAGAGTATGAGCAAGTGCTTGTTTACCAGCGTTTAATCTACTCATACATTCAAAATTCTTTTATCCTATCAAGAAAGCGTGCCGAGAGTCCATACATTTTATTAGATCACAAAAAAGCTGAGTATAGGTCAGTACTGCGCCTAATACTCAGCTTTGTAATTTAAAAATAATTTAACCTTTGACTGCCCCTCCTACAGTAAGAGCTTTTTCTACTTGTTCACTAAACAACGTATAAACGAGAACAGTTGGTATACTTGCAATAACCATGGTAGCACCCATTGCGCCCCAATCCGTCGTAAATTGACCTTGGAAGAACAGTACCCCGAGTGGCAATGTTCTCAGCTTAGCATCTATTATAAGTACGTTTGCCAGCAAAAACTCATTCCATGCTGTTAAAAAGGTGAAAATAACAAGCGTTGCAATAGCTGGTTTTACTACAGGAACAATAATTCTAAAAAAAGCTTGATAAATATTTGCTCCATCGATACAAGCTGCTTCCTCAAGTTCTACAGGTATGCCTTTAAAGAATCCATAAAATACTAGTGTTGCAAAGGATAAGTTTAATGCAGTATAAGGCAGTATCAAAGAAGAATAATGACCCATCAGATGCAGCTCTTTTACAATCTTTGCAACAGGTATAAGTACTGCCTGAACAGGTATAAACATTCCTAGAGCCATATAGATTCTAGCTATCTCGCTTCCTTTCCATTTCATACGAGAGGTAGCATAGGAAAATAATAAGGCACAACTTACAGTCAATATAACTGTTGCTACAGCTACAATAAGACTATTAATAAAATATTTAGGTACATTATATTGAGTCCATGCCTTTATATAGTTTTCTACCCTTAAAACAGTTGGAAATCCAAATGGATTACTAACAAAAATTTCTTCATTATTTTTAAAAGAATAAAATACCATCCATATTAGCGGGTATAGAGAAATCATTGCATAGATCCACAAAAAGCTTTTAAATATTAGGTCTCCAATTTTTATCTTTTTCATCTCTATCCCTCCTTTAATTCATCTGTGCATCTTGTTTAAAAAGTTTATTAATAACTATAATAGCTATTAAACATTCTAATACTAAGACTGTTGCTGCAGCTAAACCATAGCCAAATTCTCCGCTTTTAAAAGCCGATGTATACATTAAGTAAGTAAGTGTATAAGTAGAATTTCCTGGCCCTCCGCCTGTCATAATAAACATTTCCGTAAAGGCTTTGATCCCTCCCGTTACTGACAGAATCAAGCAGAATTTATATGTTTCTGCAAGAAGTGGTATAGTAATCTTTGTATGAGCCTTAAAATCACTCGCCCCATCTATTTGTGCTGCCTCATAATAGGAGTTTGGAATAGACTTAATCCCTGCTAGTATAAGTGCAAATACATATCCCATCCACTGCCATGCGTTAACAACTGCTATAGCCATAATAGCCTTATTTCTATCTGAAAGCCAGTTCTGTCTATAGTCACTTCCTATAGCTTCAAAAAACTTATTTAATAACCCTGTATCGGCATTGTAAATCGACAACCATAACTGACAAACTACTGTAACAGATAAAACAACGGGTATAAAATAGGCAATTCTAAAAAATCTTCTTCCCTTTATTTTGCTATTTGCTACCGCTATAGCAAAAAATGTTGCTAGTACTATTTGAAGTACTGTAATAATGGCTGCAAAGATAAATCCATTCTTATTTGCAATATAAAATGCTTTATCGTCGAATAAACGTATGTAGTTATCTATCCCAATAAACAGTCCTTCACTTAAGCCATCCCACTCGAAAAAGCTATTCCAAAAAACCTGTAAAATAGGGATAAAGATCATAACAGTGAAAATGAGTAATGCCGGTAAAGTAAAAACAGTTATAGCTACCTTATCACTGAAAAATTTCTTCATCTTTATTTTCCTTTCTCTATAAAAAAAGTCCTTGCAATTTATTTAAAAAGAAGGACTTTTTATTGCTGATTACTTATTTGTTCTATCTATTACTTTATCTATTTCTTGAATAAACTCTTCTGCAGTGTATTGAGGTGTACATAAAAATTGTGTTTGTTCTTCAATAGATTTCTTAAGAGGCTGATTGCTTAGTCCCCATGCAAACTTAGTTGTTGATGTGATATTTGGAATTTCTTTTGCAAGTCTCTCCATCATTGGGGAAAATGGCTTTTCTGGTGTGATACTTGCATCAACTTTAAGTGCTAACATTGGATTTGATCTTAATTTATATTTTGCCTCACAATACTTTTCAGAAATAAAAGCCGCAACTTCAGCTGCTAATTCTTTATTAGGAGAATTTGGGTTAACTGCATAACCACCTGGTGCACCTCCGCCTGCCCAAACCGTTTTGCTGGCTTCATAGCTTGCTTCATCTGCTGCTGGATAGTACATCCAATCTGCTTTATCTCCTAGTTTTTGTGTCGATGCTTCAATTTCCCACTGGCCATTTAAGAACATAGCGGCTTTTCCTTCATAGAAAAGAGCTGCTGCCTGGTCATAATTAAGGTTTGTAACCCCGTCTGGAAGTAATCCTGCTTTAACTAATTCATTAAGCTTTTTTGCAGCTGATGTATAGGCTTCATCAGATGCCTTTCCTTGTCCCTTATCTAGTTTATCAATACCGCCAGCATCATATCTTACAGCAATAGCATCATACAGCGCCGTTGTAATCCATCCTTCTTTAGCAAACACAGACATAGGAATAACGTCATTTTCTTTAAATACCTTTACAGCTTCTAATAACTCATCATATGTTTTTGGTACTTCTACATTATATTTTTCGAATAACTCTTTGTTATAGTACCATACCACAAGTTCATTTCCTGCATAAGGGAAGGCATAAATATTACCGTCTTCATTATAAAGATTAACCTTTGAACCCTCATGTACTTTATCAATAAATCCTGACTTTTGTGCCGCGTCATTAAGAACCATAATGTTACCTGATTTTTTGAAAGTCTCAATTTGAGATAATCCAACTTGGAATATATCTGGCAAGTTGCCAGTTGCAGCATAGGTTTGTAACTTTTGGCCATCATCTTGTGCCTGAATATCAAGTTCCAGCTTAACATTTGGATAAGCTTTTGCTAATTCTTGTACTGCATAATCATAGGGTATTTTTGTATCATCATCTGAATATTGAGCATAAATCTTAAGTGTCACAGGTTCATTTGTTTTTTCTGGGGCTTCTGCTGGAGTTTCTGCAACTGCCTTTGGTTCATCTGCTGGTTTGCTTGTTTCAGCTGGTTTAGCAGCGCATCCAGCTAATACACCCATTCCAAGTGCTACTCCCATTGTTAATGACATCAATTTTTTAGCATATTTCATTTTATTTCCCCCTAGGTATTTAAAATAGTATTGATATCTTTATGTTATATTTTTAGGCTATTATTAACAATGTAAAATTCAAAACAGATTAGTAAAAAACAAAATTTATATAGTTTTACATTCCATTTTTATCAATATTTATGCAAAAGAATACCACTTGGAGAAATGCCATAGTATTTTTTAAAACATTTACTAAAATAGCTAGGCTCACTATAACCAACCATTTCCGAAATAGCAGTCAACTTATATTCATTATTAATAATAAGCTCCTTAGCTTTCTCCATTCGAATCTTAGTTAAAAATTCAGTAATCGTCATATTCATCTCACCTTTAAACATCCTTCTTAAATAAGTTTGATTAACAAGTAAGTGTCTTGATATATGTTCTATAGTAAGATCTGGATCTCCATAATGTTCTTCTACATATTTTTTTGCATCTTCTGCGACAAGATAGGCTTTAGTATCCATATTTTCCATTTGATAATTAATAGCCCTTTTGTAGCAATCTAGTATAAAGCTTCTTTTATTGCTGTTATCACTGCTTTTATTTAATAACTCATAGGGCCTAAACTCAGTTCCAAAAACATCGTCAATATTTCTTCCTAATTTAACGATGAAAGAAAGTAACAAACTTAATAGACTCATATACATCATGGACACTAATTCACTTTTTAAGCTTTCTTCAATATCCTCTAATTCCTTAATAATGATGTTCTCAATGTTATTATAGTGAAGTATTTCAAGATTTTTATTAATACTTTCTATGACATCCCACGAATAAAATCTATTAGTTCCTAATACCTCTACTTTTTTATAATCAAATATTTTATTTTTTTTATCTTTATATTGATTACTCAGCGCTTGAAGACTTTCATGATAAGCCTTTTTTATGTGTTCAGTCTTATAGCAATAATCGCTGATACCTATCATAATATCAAATTTCAGGTGTTCTTTAGCTAATTTAATTAAATCCTCTAACTCATAACCTCTATAGTCCATTAATTGCTTCTTATCCTCAAAACTTAATAAAACAACAATATTCCCCTCAAAATCTTTAAATACTTCTGTTTTCCCATCTATTTCTATCATACTTCTAAGCATATGAATAATGATTTCCTCCCAGTTAAAAATATCTTCTACTCTGCTAGGATCTTCATATTTTTTTATCTCAATAGTACACACTAAAAAAAACTCTGAGCCAAATGTCAGGCGGCTTGCCATATTATTTGTATAAATGAGCTTTCTAAGCTCTATTTCTCTTTTCTCCATACTTATTTTATTTTTTTCTATCTGTATTTCGAGTGCTTTATTAATATTGTCCTGAAGCTTTAATAAGGTTAGAACTAATTCTTCCTTTTCAAAAGGTTTTACAATGTAATCACACACTCCTAATTTTAAGGCTTTTCTTGCATATTCAAATTCACTATTTCCTGTTATAAGTACAATGGCTACATCTGGATATTGTTCAAGTAGTCTTTCCGCTAACTCTAGTCCATCTATGTAAGGCATTGTAATATCTGTCAGCACAATATCAGGATAATAATTGTTAAATTGATCCAGAGCATCCTTCCCATGTTTTGCCTCATAACAAATTTCAAATCCATATAGGTTCCAGTTAATACAATTCACTAAATAGTCTCTAAAAATTGGCATATCGTCTACAATCATTATTTTTATCATCCAACTACCCCTTTGGAAGAAGTATTTTTATTTCTGTACCTTCACCGTAAATGCTCTTGAACTCTAGGCCATATTGATCTCCAAAAAACAGTTTCATTCTATGGTCTACACTATATATTCCAAAATGATTTTGAGGGTTTACTTTTAAGTCCAGTATCCTATCTAGTTCCTCTTCTTTTATTCCTATTCCATTATCTTCTACGATGATTTCTATATGTTCATCATTAACCTTCCCTGTGATTAAAATTTTCCCTAGCTGGTCTTTGTACTTCAGTCCATGATAAATAGCATTTTCAACAAGTGGCTGCAAGGTCAGTTTAAGTATAGGCTGACACAGGATCTCTTCCGGAACAGAAATCTCATATTCAAACAAATTAGAGTACCTTATCTTTTGTAATTCTAAATAATCTGTTACTATTTTGATTTCTTCTTTTATGTCAATAATTTCTTTCCTATCCGACAAAGACCTCCTATAATAATCTGCAAGCTTCTTAGCAGCTCTTTGAGCTTCTTTACTTTTTCCCATCTCAGAAAGTTTGATAATAATATCTAAAGTGTTATACAAAAAATGAGGTTTAACTTGTTGTTGGATAAGCGACAATTCATACTCTCTTTTTTTCTTTTCTTCCTTTTCGACCTTATCTAATAATTCCGTGATTCTTTGAGACATATAATTAAAGCTATTGCCTAATTGTCCAATTTCATCCTTAACCTTTAGTTTAAATCGAAAGTCAAGATTACCTTCTGCTATTTTTTCTGCCCCTTCTTTTAACCTAACAATAGGCTTTGTAATCATATTTGTTAAAGTTAGAGAAAGAATCGTATTTAGAATAACAAAGCTTGCTGCAATAATAAGAATTAAAATGACTCTGCTTTTTTCATCCATATTAAAGGTATTTAAATCTGTTATACCTATAATGTCCCAGCCATAATCTCTTATCTCATATTGTGTGGCAAGATACTTGGTATCTCTTTGCTTAATAATTTGAGAGTTTCTTTTTTTACTTACCCAATCTAATATATCTATTTTATCAGTATAGGCCAGTTCTTTTTTCGTAGTAATAATGTTTCCATTGCCATCTATCAAATAGTAGTCTATTAATTGTCCGTTAAGATGCTTTGTTATTTCATTCATATTTATATTGATAAAAAGATACCCCAGCGTCTCTCCCGTTGTTATTTGCCAAACTTTTTTCCCAAGAGTTAAGACTTTTTTATTTTCATCTGTTATTAAAAAATTTCGTTTTTCACTGCTGAACCAAATAGATTTACCTGCTGATGTTTTAAGCTGCTTCATATAGAGAGAATCTGCAATGAGCTCATGATTTTTTAGCAGCATAAAGTTGGAATAATAGAATCTATCTTTTATATCTATATAGGCTATAGATTCTATTTCTTTAAAAATAACCTTTGCTGAATTAAGTTCGTTTTTAATTAATGCATCTCTTGTTAACCCACTCAGCTCATTTGACCCTTGATAATTGGTTTCAATAATACGATTAATATTCACCGTTAAGTAGTTAGAACAGTTTTCTGAATCAGTAAGGACTCTGCTTATACGGTCTGCTATAATGCGATTACTATCTTCTATATTTCTTTGAGTCCGTTTAATCATTCCTTCATCATAAATATTTTTGATAATACCTGAGAAAATGAGAAGAGGAAGTATAGATAACGGAAGCATAATAGCAATAAGCTTTTTCTTAATAGATCTTTTATTATTATTTAATAATTGCCCTACCATCTGTCACTTCTCCTTAATACCTTATTTATCGTATATCCCATAGAGGATATAGAAAGCAAATAACTATACAGTCTCCTCAATAATATATATTCTAGAACCAAAGTCTCCTAATACTCTCGTATTATCATTATATCCTCCATTAAATTGAGACTTAGGCCTAAACCCCGCATTATTTAGCAAATCGCCATAAGCTTTATGCTCTTCTTTTTCTGTATCTCTAAGGGTGTGAAGAAATATCTTTTGATCTCTATTCGTTAAACTATAGAACTTGTTATCATCTAATCCTGCTGTATACAGCACATCAAGTGATGGATTAGGGATTTGTCTGTCTTGATAAAACACCATGATAGCTTTTGATTTACTTTTATCTACTATCATCCATATGACATGATTGCTTTGATAAATGTTTTTAACTCTGTAAAAGATTCCAAATTGTAACAGCTCTCTATGTTTTTTATAAAAGGCTATTTGCTTTTTAATCACTTCTTTATCATTAGGATCAAGTTCATTCACATTAAGTTCATATCCTAATACACCTGCTGCTGCAACATTAAATCTTGTTTCAAGCTGAGTATTTCTTAATGTTTGATGATTAGGACAAGCTGATACATGAGCTCCCATAGTAGACAAGGGATAGGCATAGCTCGTTCCAGTTTGAATTTTAACCCTTTCATGGGCATCTGTATTATCACTTGTCCAAATTTGAGGCATATAACAAAGTATGCCTAAGTCAAAGCGATTCCCCCCAGCAGAACAGCCTTCAAAAAGTACATGTGGAAATGCTTTAGTGAGTGAGTCCATTATGAAATACAAACCTAACACATATCTATGATAAAATTCTCCTTGTGATGCAGCATCTAAATGTGTACTGTACATATCTGAAAAGTTTCTATTCATATCCCATTTGACATAAGTAATAGGAGCACTTTTTAGTAGTTTAGAAAGGGTCTTTATAAGGTACTCACATACATTTTTATGCGTTAAATCCAGTACAAACTGGTTGCGGGCAGCCGAACACGCTCTGCCCGGCACCTTAACAACCCACTCCGGATGGGCTTTGTAAAGCTCACTTTTTTCACTAATCATTTCTGGCTCTATCCATAATCCAAAATCCATACCTAAGTCATTAATCTTTTTTGCTAATCCATCCAGCCCATTTGGCAGCTTTTTAGTGTTAACAGCCCAGTCTCCTAATGAAGAGGTATCATCATTGCGTTTTCCAAACCATCCATCATCCAATACAAAAAGTTCTACACCAAGGTCTGCAGCATCTTTTGCTATGTTCAATAATTTACTTTCATCAAAGTCAAAGTATGTCGCTTCCCAATTGTTAATGAGAACTGGTCTTGGCTTATATTTAAATGCTTTAGGTACAATATGCTCATTAATAAAAAGATGCATATTTTGACTAAGCCCATTTAATCCATTATTTGAAAAACTCAAAACAGCTTCTGGTGTTACAAAACTTTCACCTTTTTTTAAGTTAAACGCAAAGCAATATGGATTAATTCCGCTTAATAGCCTTATTTTTTCATACTGATTAACTTCTACTATTTCAGAATGATTGCCGCTATAAACTAAATTCACCCCATAGCACTTTCCTGTATCTTCTGTACAGCTATCTTGTTTAATTATGACAAATGGGTTGTGTCTATTAGAACTCGTTCCTGTTTTAGAGTCGTTCACATAAATACCTTGACTAAGCTTTTTATCATGTCTTTGCATCTCTCTTGCCCAGCTGCCGTCAAAAGTAACCATAGTATAGTCTGCGGCTCCAAAATCGAACTGCATACTCATAAGACGTTTAATAACAAGGTTTGTTTTCTCTCCGTTTTTAAGCTCTACATAACGGGTAATGATATTTGATTTATAAAATGCATGGTAATATAGGGTCAAAGTAACCTCTAATACTGGGTCGTATAAATCTATTTCTAAACTTTCACATGCTCCATATTCATCATAACTGCTAGGTAAGCCCGCGAGTGGCTTTTTGCCTGTATAACTCCTATAATCTTGATAAACAAAATCTGCTACAAAGCCTCCTATATCCGACCATATCTCGCAAGCACTTTCTCTTAAGTCTCCCTTTCCAATACTTGAATATTCAAGGGACAAATTATCTAATGTTATGTTTTCATCTTTTGTATTATAGATAATGGAGTTTGGATAAGCATTTGCTAAGTTTTCAAATAAAGGTCTATAATCTTTTACTTTTTTTATACTTTTACCATAGTAAACATTTTCAAGCTTCCCTAAGTGTGAAACTCTAAAAATATAGCTTGTATTCTCAGTCTGCAGATGAAAAACTTTTTCTTCTATCATCTTTATCCACCCTACTTCCTCATTTTTATCCTCATTGTATATCCCACGCTAGTTGCTTGGAATACTGCCACCCATACAAAGTTGAAATCGTTGTTCTTTCAACCTTACTATCTTAGCCCCTATAACTTTTAGGTGGATCGCCTTGCTATAAGCTTCATGTCTATAGTCATCAATCTTTTATAGGCTTTATTATGAAGCGCTGACAAAATAGAGTTCACAATTTCCTCTCCAAATGCACTATAATCTGTAGCAATGGTGGATAGTGACGGATAGCTCGTTTCTCCTAAAGCTATTCCATCGCACCCCATTACCCCTATATCCTCCGGAATTCTCATATTATGCTCATGAGCATATTTTAACGCACCAAGTGCTACAAGGTCATTAATGCCACAAACAACCTCTGGTTTTTCCTTACTATGAAACAATTCCTGCATTAGCTTTATGCCGCTCTCTATGCTAAAACCTCCGTCTATCATCCATTCTTTTTGAGTGGTCAATCTATTTTCCTCTATATATTGAAGAAAAAACCTTCTTCTGTCATAAGAAGGTACCACATTATTATTTCCTCCAATCAAAGCAATCTTTTGGTACCCTTTTTGAGCTAAATGAGTAACCAGAAGCTCCATGCATTTTTTATCATCATTAACAACTTTTATACAGTCTAACAACATAGTATGGGTTGTTATGACTAAAGGTATTTTTTTAGATATAGTCTGCAATTCATTGATGTAAGCATTTTCACAGGATTTATAGTCTAGTGCCCCTCCTATAATGACCATGGCTTCAACTTGTTTATTCATAAGTGTACGCAGCATTCTGAGCTCTATTTGAGGGTCTTCGTACGTATTACAAAGGAAGACCATAAAGTCTTCCTGTATGGCCCTTACTTGAAGTTCGTAAAACAAACTTGAAAAATAAGGATTTTTGATATCTGGAACAATCACCCCTATAACCTTAGAGCGTTTCTCTTTGAGTCCTTTTGCCATAGCATTCGGAACAAAGTGATATTTTTCTATAGCTTTTCTAACACGCTCTTCAGCATCTTTCGATACACCTACATTGCCGCTTATAACACGTGATACAGTCGAAGCTGAAACCCCTGCTTCTTTTGCGACGTCATAAATAGTTATATTTTTTTTATCCATCTATAGTCCCCTTATCTTAGTTTTAAAAGCTATATTTATATTCCCTTAAAGGCAAATTCAAAATGGAGGTCTTTATTTGACGGCATACGGTATTCCCTATGTGTTAAGGCTCCCCAGCTGTCATCTCCCCCAATACCCGTGTGCTTAAGAGACGCTCTTATAACAGTATAATAAACAGGAGGTAATTCATGCTGATGATATGCATTTTCTAATTCGTGTGGTGTATAAGGAAGAACACTTAGCTCCATTTCCTCTGCTTGCAGAAGCATGCCCTCCCCCTTATCGTTTGTTACTTCTGCCCAGCGCACGCCTGTTCTATTCCCACATTCCTGCGGAACAACATAATGTGAAATGTTATCTGCCGCATTTGTGTTAAATAAGCCAAGCCTTGCACCATGCTTTCTGTCGCAATAATTTTCGTCTGGCCCATAACCATACCATGTCACCTTATTATAAGCTGCTTTTACTTTAAGTAGCATGCCAAAATCAAGCATCTCACTTAATCCTTCCTGCCCTTTATAGTCTAAATGCACCTTAATTGTTCCATCTCCAAACACAAAATAGCTGACGCTGCATTCTGTTTGTGGCATAGTAGGCAGACTGTACGTATAGCTTATCAGGGCAGAATAGTCATCATAGCTTATATGCAGATCGGTTTGTTTTGCATATAAACTTGCAATTTTCCACTGTGCACACCTGTAGCCCATTTGGTTTCCTCTGTCGTTATCAGTTGGCGCATGCCAGAAATTTGGCATTGGCACAGTAAGGATACGTTCTTTCCCTGCATACTTATAGGATACAAGTCCCCCAAGGTTTTTAGAGAATATGGCATGAAATGTATTTCCAATGACACCAACATTAACATCACAATCCTCTACTCTCAGCTTTAGCTTTTCCATTTGGCAGCTTTGATTTACCTTATACACATACTGACCGAAAGCAACTTCATGATCAGCCTTAGCCCATATCTCATCTTGTCTTAATCTAAAACTTATATTTACTGCATACTCACCTTGAAGTGTTTGTTTCTCAATAGGTAAATCTATATGCATTGTTTCTCCTGGCCTTATTTCGACTTCTAAGCATCCTTCCTGGATTTTTATCCCCTCTTTAAGAAGCTCATAGTGGAGGTAATACATTTCCGTTGAAATGAATAAGTTTTTGTTATGAATAGTAGCCCCTGTCTCATGGGGTACTATATCTATATTTCTGTAGTTATATTTAACCTCCTGCATTTTCGGAGATAATCTTCTATCGGCATAAACAATGCCATTTGTACAGAAATTATAGTCTGTTGGCCTATCATCAAAATCTCCTCCAAAGGCTAAATAATCTTTTCCGTAGATGTCTTTGATCATTAAGGCTTGATCCATGTAATCCCAAATAAACCCACCTTGATACAAAGCATATTGATCAGCTAAATCGGTATACTTATGCATACCTCCATTTGAATTTCCCATAGAATGTGTATATTCACAACATATAAAAGGTTTCTGCGGATTATCATTTAAGTAGTCTTCTATTTCCTCTACCTTTGGATACATTCGGCTTTCCATATCACTTGTATCATTAAATCGTCTATCCCAGAAGATTCCTTCATAATGTACAAGTCTTGTTGCATCATTTGTCCTAAAGAATTCAGAGAGCTTATAAAGATTTTCTCCACCGTATGCTTCATTTCCGCAAGACCATATCAAAATAGAAGGATGATTCTTGTCTCTTTGCAGCATAGAATTTCCTCTGTCAAGAACTGAGCCTAACCATTCTGGTTTAGATTCAGGAACAACAAAATCTGGTTTAGGAATGCCCATCTTCTGCCATGTTCCATGGGACTCTATATTCGTTTCATCTATGACATACAGCCCATAGCTGTCACATAAATCATAAAAAATACTTTGGTTAGGATAATGGGATGTTCTGACTGCATTAATATTGTTCTGCTTCAAAGTTTGAACATCCCACAGCATCTCATCATAAGTAACTGCTCTTCCAGAATAACAACTAAACTCATGTCTGTTAACGCCTTTAAATACAATACGTTTCCCATTAAGATGCATGACTTTATTAATCATTTCAAACTTTCTAAACCCAACTGACTGCTTAATGACCTCTATAACTCTTTTAGTTTTACTATCTAGCACCTCAATCCATAATTGATAAAGATATGGACTTTCCGCACTCCATAAACTAAGATTATCTAGATATTTCTCAAAAAGCACATGACCCCCATCTGTCTTTAGAGGCCCCTCATCCTCGAATATCATTTTTCCTTCTTTATTTTCTAACTTAAACTTAATGATATAATCACTAGCTCCCTCTATCTGCAGCCTAGCCTTTAAAGTACCATCGGTGTACTCTTCACTTAAGTCTGTCTGAATGAGTAGATCTGTAACGTGTACTTTAGGAATAGTGTAAAGATATACTTCTCTAAAAATACCTGAAAATCTCCAAAAATCTTGGTCTTCAAGCCAGCTTCCGCTGCTCCATTTAAATACCATAACAGAAAGTTTATTTTCTCCTTCGCTTATAAAAGGTGTAAGATCAAATTCACTTGGCGTAAAGCTATCTTCGCTATAGCCAACAAATTTACCATTAAGCCACACATAGAAAGCAGATTCAACCCCTTGAAAAGAAATATAAACTGGACTACTCTGCCATTCATCTTTAACTGTAAAATACTTAACATAACATCCAACAGGATTAAAAACTGTAGGTATTTGAGGCGGAATGAGTTTTTCATGCCCGTCCCAAGGGTACATGGTATTCACATAATGAGGCATGTCATAGCCTTCTAGCTGTATATGTGCAGGTACTTTAATATCCTCCCAGACATTTGCATTATAGTTAGTCTCATAAAAGTTTTGAACCGCCGACTCTAAGTTTTTTGCATAGCTGAATTTCCACGGCCCATTTAGAGTTTGTTTAAAAGAAGATGCACCCGACTTTACTTCATCCATATCTCTAAAATAGTGATGATCTGAATGAGCTCTTTTACGGTTCACCTCAAAGACAGTTGGATCTTGTAACCAATTAAAATCATGTGTAGCAATATTATGCATCATTTATCCTCCTTTAATTGTATCCTTCAAATGATTAAACAATGGTTCTGAAATCGATTGCAGAGCCAATAAAAAAATATCTTTGAAACCGATTGCAGATATAAAAAAAAATAATAAACTTCCTTAACTCTTATATTTACTTACTTTTAATATACTGCATGTTAAACCTCAAGTCAATAATGATTTGTCAAAACATATACCTTCATAACTGATCTCTTATGAAAGAGCTTAATGCCTAGTAAAAGAAGTAAGGCAAGTACAGTGACTTGCCCCTTCACCAGATACACTTGGTATGTATGTTAACATAATTCTTGTGTTATTTTCCCTAATATCTCTATTCCTTTTACAATCTGCTCATCCGTTGGTGTTGAAAAGTTAATTCTAAAGGATTGTGTCGGAACCCCTTCCTCTACTGTAAAAGCAGACCCCGGAACAACTGCAACCTTATAATCTGTAACAGCTCTCTTACAGAAGTCTATCATATCTACATGGTCTGGTAAGGTACACCAAATAAATAGGCCCCCCTGCGGACGTGTATAATGAACAGAACTTGCAAAGTGTCTATCCATTTCACTTAGCATAAGCGTACATTTATGTTTGTAGATTTCTTTAAGTCTGTTAAGATGTCCTTCTATATCATAACTTGTCATAAACTTCTCACATATGATTTGTGCCAGCATATTAGAGTGTACATCTGCACATTGTTTTGCAACAACTACTTTACCTATTACATCTTGAGGAGCAATAAGGTAACCTACACGCATGCCCGGAGAAAGCACCTTAGAAAAACTTCCTACATAAATAACAAGTCCTTCTGTATCCATGGATTTAATAGACGGTAAATCTTCTCCTTCAAATCTCAAATCTCCGTAAGGATTATCTTCAAGTATCATAACCTGGTACTCTTTAGCAAGTTCATACACTCTTTTGCGCTTTTCATAGCTCATTGTTTTTCCTGTAGGGTTTTGAAAGTTAGGAATAACATAAATAAATTTTGTATTTGGGTGACTTGCCAAAGCCTTTTCTAACTCGTCTGTATTAATACCATCATCTGCCATTTCAATACCAACTAAATTAGTATTATAGGATCTAAAGGAATTCAGAGACCCTATAAATGAAGGATTTTCACATATAATAGTATCTCCTTCATTACAAAGTACTTTACACGTAAGTTCAATCCCTTGTTGTGCCCCTGAAACGATAATAAGCTCATCAAATTCTTTCCCAATGCCATACTGATTAAATGTAAAATCTTTCATGCTGTTACGAAGAGCTGGATAACCTTCTGTCAGTGAATACTGAAGGGCTCCGATAGGATTTTGTTCTAAAACCTGTTTGGAAATATCAGCAATAGCTTGTGTTGGAAATGCTTCCGGAGCAGGATTGCCAGCTGCAAGTGAAATAACTTGTGGGTCAGATGACATTTTTAAAATTTCTCTTATAGCAGAGGGCTGCAAGGCTGATATTCTATCAGAAAAATTATACTTCATTTTCTCACACCTACTTTGTCAAATATAGTCTAAACTCACTAATTGTTATTGTATCATATTGTATGTTTAAATCAAATAGTAATATAATAATAGCATCTATATACCCTAGGAGGAAAAAAATGAAATATATGATTCTTTCAGACATTCATGGTTCTGAAACCTATTTGCAAGATGTACTTCATGTATTTGAAGAAAAAAATTATGATCTTTTAATCTTATTAGGAGATATTCTATATCATGGGCCTAGAAACTCTTTACCTGAGGGACATAATCCTGCAGGAGTTGTCAAATTACTTAATCAGTATGCAGATAAGATTATTGCCTGCCGCGGCAACTGTGATGCTGAAGTAGACCAAATGCTTCTTTCCTTTCCTTGTTTAAGTGACTATTCTCTTATTGTAGATGAAGGTATTCGTATTTTTGCAACTCATGGTCATATCTATAGCCCTGAAAACTTACCTTCCATCATTGGCGGTAACCATATATTTCTATATGGGCACACGCATCTTTGGGAACTTAAGAAGCAGGATAATACCCTTATTTGTAATCCGGGTTCTGTGTCTCTCCCTAAAGAAAATAGGCCCCATACGTATGCTGTTTATGAAGGCGGCACTCTTAGTATTTATACTCTTAGTCAGCAGCTCCTTATCTCCTCAACTTTATCTGAATAATTTGTCAATATTACAAAATGCACTAAGTTACTAACTTTTTGTTGACAAACAATAATAGTATTACTATAATAGCTTCATAGACAAAGGTGTCCTAGATAAGCAGAATTCTGCTTCTTAGGACACCTTTTTTTATTATCATTTATAATATGGAAAAGGAGAGTAATTATGGATATAAACTTAATCTTAAACTCAATGTGGACACTTATTGCGGCTATTCTTGTTTTTATTATGCATGCCGGTTTTGCACTGGTGGAGATAGGATTTACGCAATCAAAAAATGCAGTTAATATTATCATGAAAAACTTTGTTACGGTTGCAATCGGAGTACTTGCTTTTTATTTTGTTGGTTATGCATTTATGTATGGAACTGATAGTGGAACATTTGTTGGAACCAGTGGTTTTATGTTATTTAATACCCCTGAAACAGTTAGCGGGATTTCGTTTGAGGTTTACTTTCTATTTCAAGCTATATTCTGTGCTACTTGTGCAACTATTGTATCAGGTGCTATGGCTGAGAGAACTAAGTTTTATGCCTATATCATTTTCTGTATTGTAGCAACTACCATTATTTATCCACTTATTGGACATTGGATTTGGGGCGGCGGTTTCTTAATGAAGATGGGCTTTAGAGATTTTGCTGGCGGTACTGCTGTTCATGCAATAGGCGGTGTTGCTGCTTTAGTGGGTGCTGCTTTAGTGGGCCCTCGTGAAGGAAAGTACAAAAAAGGTAAAGTTAAAGCCATTCCAGGTCATAACATTCCGCTAGGTGCATTAGGCGTACTTATACTTTGGTTTGGCTGGTTCGGATTCAATGGAGGAAGCACCTTAGATATCACCTCTCCTCTTACAGCCCATGCAGCTGTTACTACACTTTTTGGCGGGGCTGCTGCAACAATGTCTGCTATGCTTTTTAGTATTTGGCGTTATAAAACGCCTGATGCTGGCCTTACATTAAACGGTGCATTAGCTGGCCTTGTTGGTGTAACAGCTGGTGCCTCAATGATTTCATACATAGGAGCTATTATAATAGGTGTATGTGCAGGTATTATTATGATTTTAGCTGTTTCTTTCTTTGATTCAGTTCTTAAAATAGATGATCCTGTAGGAGCTATTTCTGTTCATGGTGTATGCGGAAGCTTAGGAACGATTGCTATTGGATTATTTGCGACAGACGGCGGATTATTCTATGGGGGTGGTTTTGGTCTACTAGGCCTTCAACTATTAGGCGTTCTTATATGTATTACTGCTTCTGCCGTGCTGTCATTTATTACCTTTTTCATCTTGAAGAAAACTATGGGGCTAAAGGTTTCTCAAGAGCACGAGATAGATGGACTCGACTGTATTGAACATGGTATTTCAGCTTACATTAATATTTAACTAATATATTTTAAAACACCTATATGATTGTATAAATTTGTGCTAAAATATAACTAACAAATGCGAATAAGGAGTTGAATAGGATGGATAAAAAAATAAGCAAGATCGAAATAATTACTCGTCCCCGCATGTTAGAAGAGCTTAAAGAAGCTCTTAATCAAATCGGCATTACAGGCATTACAGTCTCAAGTGTACTCGGGTGCGGCATGCAAAAAGGTGCTACTGAATATTATAGAGGAGTACCGCTTGAGATCAATTTATTACCTAAAATTAAGCTTGAAATAGTAGTTTGCGAGGTTCCCGTTGATTTAGTTATTGAAACGGCAAAAAAAGTTTTACATACCGGTAATATTGGGGATGGCAAGATATTTGTATATGACGTAACTAATGTTATTCGTGTTAGAACCGGAGAAGAAGGCTGGGATGCTCTTCAAGATAAGATATAAACTTTATACTATTTTACATTTGTCTTAAAAAATGTTACTATTAAATAGGATTTGCATATGAAGCTACAAAGGACCCCCTTTGTAGCTTCATCATTAATAGAGCATGCATGAATCATGGTGAAGCTATGCTCTCATACCAAAGGAGACCTATAGATGGAAAACAAAGTTTTAGCCATAGTAGATGGCAGAGATGTTACACAGAATGATCTTTATGAACTACTTCAAAATATTGGACAAAATGCCGGCAATTTTCAAGATGAAGAAGGACAAAAACAACTTATAAACGAACTCGTTATGCAAGAACTTCTTTATTCAGATGCTTTAGCTCATGGTCTTAATCAAGATGCTGAATATATAAATGCACTTGAACATATGCAAAAAACACTTCTTAAACAATATGCTCTAAATAAACTTCTTACTTCTGTACAAGTAACAGATGAAGAGGTAAGTGAATACTTTGAATCTCATAAAACACTTTTTCAAAAACCTGAAATGGCTAGAGCAAGTCACATTTTAGTTGCAACCAAAGAAGAAGCCGAGTCAATATTAAATGAAATAAATAATGGTTTAGAGTTCAAAGAAGCTGCTAAAAAATATTCTAGCTGCCCTTCAAAAGCTGAAGGAGGTAATTTAGGTGAATTCACACGCGGCAGAATGGTTCCTGAGTTTGATAAAGCAGTTTTTGCAATGACTCCAGGAGAGATCGCCGGACCTATTCAAACACAATTTGGTTTTCACCTTATTAGACTAGAAAGTTTATCAAAAGAAGCTTCTGCTGACTTAGATGAAGTTATTACGAAAGTAAAAGAGCAATGTCTTCTCGCTAAACGCCAAGATTTATATCTTAAAAAGCAAGAAGCATTACAAAATGTTTATACAGTAGAAATAAAATAGTATCTCTCAGTCTAATATAGTTTAGGTCTGCGGATACTCATAAATGCCAAACAAATAAGATGTGCATTTGCAGCTGATTCACTTGCAAAATGCACATCTTATTTGTTTCAAATAGGCTAAATCTCTTTGATGAAGTTCCCATTGCTAGGCTACCTCCCTATGATAAGCCTCCCTAAAGCTTCTGTATCCCTTACCACATGATGGGCTCCTGCCTCTGTAAGTTCTTTTTCTGTCCTAAATCCCCATAGTACAGCTACTGATGTTATGCCTGCATTTTGAGCCGTATACATATCAACATCTGAATCTCCAACATAAATACATTCTTCAGGGCTTACTTGAAAATGGCGAGCAATTTCCAGTACAATAGCTGGATCTGGTTTACAAGGTATTCCTTGACGCTGACCAAACGCCAGCTCTATCTTTTCCCCAAACATAAGTTTAACCAGTTCTTTAGTATATTCATGGGGCTTATTTGAAGCTACTGCACAATGTATGCCACAGCCTTGCAATTTTTCAAGCAGTGGTACTATTCCCGCATAAGGCTCTGTATAATCTAAATTATGTGTAGCATAGTATGTATCAAATATTATTTTTACTCTTTGCACCGTTTCGTCGTTTCTTTCATTAATAGGGAGCATGCGCCAAATAAGCTTGTAAACCCCATCTCCTACATATGTTTTATAAGTATCAATAGAATGCTCTTTAAAGCAGCAGGCTCTAAGCGCATAGTTACACGCATTAGCTAAATCTGTAATGGTATTAAGTAAGGTTCCGTCTAAATCAAATATGACTAACCGATACATTTTATTCCCTCCTTAAATGACTATCATTAAATATTTGATAACTATAATAAAATATTACAGCCATACACAACACCTACTGCAATCATGGCTACAATCAGCAGGCCTTTTCCGTAATAGCCAAGTATAATAGCTGATAGCGTTCCGATAATGGCATACGGCATGTGCTTCGTTGAGTAAAAAACATGCGGAAAAGTCATTGCCCCTAGTACAGCATAAGGTACATAATGCAAAAACGAACGGATATAGACCGATTGAATCTTTTTATTAAACAAGGTCAAAGGTAGTACCCTTGGTATGTAAGTAACAACTGCCATAATCAGCATTGCAAATAGTAAGTACATTAGCTTTCCTCCTTAATAGGGAATAAATAGGCTGCAGTTCCTGCCGCTATTAATGTAGCAATAATGACCGCAAACCCCGATGAAATATCCTTCAAATAAGGAGCATATTTAAATACACAGCTTAAGCTTACTGCTATGCCTGTAGTTACTAAAACAGCTCTTGACTCTCTAATAGCTGGCACAATAATCGCTATAAACATGGCGTAAAGTGCAATACCAAGAGCATCTTGCATAAGTGGCGGAAACAACATTGTTGTTGCAGCTCCTAAATAAGTCCCCAGTCCCCAGCCAATGTAAGGCAACGATATAAGACCCAGCATAAATTCATAGCTTAGAGGCTGTTTTTCTAAAGACGCCATAGTAAAAATTTCGTCCGTGATACCAAAGGCTATAATCATTTTCTTAAATCGACCCATAGATACACTTAATTTTTGTGAAAGTGCCAATGACATTAAAAAGTAACGTATATTTATAATAAATACAGTAAGGGCTATTTCTATGTAAGCTGCACTATTAAAGATAAGTCCAATCCCTGCAAATTGGCCTGCTGAAGTAAGATTAGTCATAGAAATGACAAGAGCACTTATCGGCGACAGCCCCCCTGCTGCTGCCATCATACCAAATGCAACCGAAACATATAAATAACCAAGTCCAATAGGCAGTCCTTTTTTTAATCCCCTTTTATATTCTTCTTTGTCCCACTTTGCCACCTTGCATACTCCCAAGCTTTCTAAACATTCTTTCAAAAGATCACTCCCTCACGCATCCCCTGACATTGTATAAATGTCCTCTATGTAATGGCCCACAGGTGTTTAAAAATAGTACATAAAGCAGAAATTCTTACATGCTCCATGTACTATTTTTATGCTGTCACGCTTTATTTTCTGTAAGACCTACTTTTCGTATACTTCTCTCTTTAAAACGCCTACAAAAGGTAAGTTTCTGTACATTTCTGCATAATCAATGCCATATCCAACTATAAACTCATCAGGAACTTCAAAACCTAAATAATCAATAGCCACATGTTCTTTTCTACGGGCTGGTTTATCTAATAAGGTACATATTTTAATACCTGCTGGGTTTCTGGTAAGAAGCATTTCCTTAAGATATTTTAATGTTAACCCACTGTCAACAATATCCTCTACAATAAGCAGATGCTTATTTTCAGCGCTGTTTTCTAAATCTTTAAGAATTCTTACGACCCCTGAGGATTCTGTTGTATTCCCATAGCTGGATACAACCATAAAATCTATTTTAAGAGGAATATTAATTTTTCTCACTAAGTCACTTGTAAAAATGTTAGAACCCTTAAGTATGCCTACAACAATAAGTTCCTTACCTTCATAATCTTTTGTTATCATTTCACCTAATTCTGCTATACGTGCTTCTAAATCCTCAGCAGAAAAAAGTACTTTTTCTATATCATTTCGCATCTCTTTGTACACCTCTACTTTTATATTTTTATACCTATTGCAGTATCCTAGGCCTTACCTAAGATACTCCTAAACGAAAAGTTGAAAGGGATCTGCTTTCAGCCTTGCAACTATCTAAGTATAGCTCAAAAATCAAGCTAAGTAAAATTATAAATGATGAAATATCGGTTTTCCTTTTTCAAATGTTGTATAGTAATTAAAACCAATATTTTTTATAAGTAAAGCCGCCTCATCCCATAAATATCCTATGTGCTGCGTATAATGACTGTCTGAGCCAATCGTTATGATCTGTCCACCCATGTCTAAATACATTTTAAGGACTTCAATCTGAGGATTAAAATGTCCAACTCCATACCGTATACCTGATGTATTAATTTCTATTCCCCGTCCGCTTTCAATAAGCTCTTTAAGGATTTGATAAATAAGATCCTTATAGTCACTGACTGTTAAAATCTTATGAGCAAAGGATCCATACCGGTTAATATAATCGATATGCCCATAGACACTAAAATGCGGAAATGTTTTAACTGCATTCAAAACATTTTCAAAATACTTAGTATAGGCCTGTATCTGAGTTCTGCTGTCAAAAAAGTTATTGAGAAACAAATCTACATTTTCACATTTATGGGTAGAACATATGATGAAATCAAGATCACAATCCTCGATAAATTTAAAGATTTCTTCTCGCCACCGCTCTTCGTACCCTATTTCAATCCCTTGTTTTATCTTTATTCTGCCCTTGTATCGCTCCTGCATTTCCTTTACAGCTTCTAAATAACCACTCATCAGCATATTAGGCTGAATGATACCATTAATAGGTCCTTTTTCAAAATGGTCAGTGATGGCTATTTCATCAAACCCCTGTCTGATAGCTTCTTCTATCTGCAATTCAATAGGCTCATTACTGTCATGTGAAAAATGCGTGTGTACGTGGTAGTCTGCTCTATACATTTCCCTTAATCCCCTTATATTCTTTTATAACAGCTTCGGCTATCTCTATCCCATCTACTGCTGCTGAGATAATGCCTCCTGCATAGCCTGCACCCTCTCCCGCTGGATAAATACCCCTAAGATTACTTTGATACGCAGCATCTCTTGGCAAACGTACAGGCGATGATGTTCTTGTTTCAAAACCAGTAAAAAGTGCATCTTCATGGTCAAAATATTTTATCTTTTGTCCAAATGCTCTTATGGCTTCATCTATTGCCTCTGCAATAAAACCTGGCAGCTTAGATCTCATATTAGTAAGTTTAATCCCTGGCTTATAGCTTGGCTTTACAGCTCCAATACCAGTACTGATTTGATTATTCAAAAAATCTCCTACCCGTTGAACAGGTGCGTAATAAGTACCTCCTCCTAACTCATAGGCTAATTTTTCAAATTGTCTTTGCAGTTCAACACCTGCAAGTGGATGTTCACTTCTGTAATCTGATGGCCCTACATTCACAACTATAGCGCTGTTTGCATTTTTGCTGTCCCTTTTATATTCACTCATACCATTTGTAACAATCATTCCCTCTTCTGAAGCTGATGCAATGACATAGCCTCCAGGACACATACAAAAACTGTAGACTGCTCTCCCGTTTTTTGCATGATGTACAAGCTTATAATCCGCAGCACCTAATTTAGGATGATCCTTATAGGTACCATATTGCGCCTCATTAATCCAATCCTGAAGATGTTCAATTCGCATACCTAGGGCAAAAGGTTTCTGCTCCATTCTCACATTTTTATTATAGAGCATCTCAAATGTATCTCTTGCACTATGTCCTATTGCAAGAATACAAATGTCTGTGCTAATCTCACTGCATTTATTAATCTCTACAGCAGTAATATGATTATCTTCTATACATATATTAGTGACAGTGCTTTCAAATTTAAATTCTCCGCCTAGCCTTATAATGGTTTCCCGTATGTTTTTTATAACTTCTCTTAATACATCTGTTCCTATATGGGGTTTATTTTTATATAAAATATCAGCTGGTGCCCCGGCCTCTACAAATTCTTCTAATACCTTGTATGATCTCTTATTTTTAATTTGAGTTGTAAGCTTTCCATCGGAAAAGGTTCCTGCACCGCCTTCACCAAACTGTACATTAGAAGAACTGTCAAACGCCCCTGTTTCCCAAAATCTATTAACGTCGTTAACTCTTTCTTCTACTTTCTTACCCCTTTCAATGACAATAGGGTTAAACCCTGATTGTGCTAAAATGAGTGCAGCAAATAAGCCGCATGGTCCGCTTCCAACAACAACAGGTCTATGATTTAATACCTTTTCCCCCTTTTTTGGATAATAATATGTTTTATCCGGCGCCGCGAGGGCAGGATACTTAGCTAAAAGCTCAGCTTCCTTTGTCGTTTGTACATCTATAGTATAGACAAACCTAATATCATCCTTTTTTCTAGCATCTACTGCTTGTTTAAAGATTGTATAATCTATAACATCATATGCTTTTATCTTTAACTTCTTTGCAATCTTAGAAATAATTCTGCTTTCATCCTCATCTAATGTCAGTTTTATATCTTGAACTCTTATCATTATTATTCCTCATTTCTTTTGCTTGCATGCAGCCCTGCCAAATATCCGGTCGACCATGCCCATTGTAAGTTATATCCACCGCAGTCTCCATCTATATCAAGCACTTCTCCAGTAATATAAATACCTTTCGCTTTCTTAGAGGCCATTGTCGTAAGATCTATTTCGCTAAGCTTAACCCCTCCAGCTGTAGCCTGTGCATATTTATATCCTCTTGTTCCATCTGTTTCAAATACAAATTTTTTAATTGTTTCTGCAAGTTTCTCTATCGCATCATATTCTAAATCTTCACATCTCATATGTAAAGAAGCTATGCCTGCATATTTAATGATAGGTATTGTTATTCTCTTATGGAGCCATCCTATAAAAAGTTCTTCTATCGTCCGCGTTCCCCAAAGAGCAATTCTGCTATAAATCTTACTAACTACTTCATCATAGCTCATAGATGGAAGCAGATCTAAAATAATACATGCTTTTTTGCCTTCTAGTTTCGCCTTTGATGCCACTCTGCTTAGCTGAAAGATTGGCGGGCCTGACAAACCATCTTCAGTAAACAGTACTTCTCCATATTCTTTCCTTATAAACTGCCCTTCCACATATGCTGATGCATCACACGTTATTTTTGTTCCTTTCATCATTTTACAATAATGTGAACTTGAAACAATATGAACTAGGGTAGGAAATGTTGGGATAATAGTATGTCCTAACTTTCTAAGCAGCTGATACCCTGTGGCATCACATCCAAAACTTACATTTGCCATGCCGCCAGTAGCAATTATGACCTTTGATGCATCATATGTAATACTATTTTCACACAGTATCTGCCAAGTATCCTTTTTCTGAATGATTTGAACAACCTTTGTTTCTGTCTTAATATCTACATTTAATCTATCAAGCTCCATTCTAAGCACATCAAGAACACTTGAAGCTTGTTCAGAAAAAGGATAGACCTTATCGCCTTCTACGAGAGGCAACACGCCAAGTTCCTCAAAAAAATCCTTAATTGTTTCATAGTTAATATGTTTGAGCGGATAAGAAAAATCATCCTTTGAACTTGTGTGATAATATTTATCCTCTATATGCGTATTAGTGAGATTACATCTGCCATTACCGGTCACTAATATTTTTTTACCTACTCTATTTAATCTTTCTAATAAAATAACATGGGCGCCCTCTCTGGCAGCAATAATACTTGCAATGATCCCTGATGCCCCACCACCAATTACTACAATATCAGCCATATGTTTCATCCTCTCTTCGCTTCTATTTTAGTGATAAAAACTCTTTTTTGCAAGCATAATAAGGCTACCTTTTTAGGCAGCCTTATTCCTCTTCACAGGATTGTAAGATTTTTTCTATATATGCTGGATTATTTAAAAGCTCATCTTTTTGAACAGCGGATATCTGAATCTGCTCTTTTAATAATAGACTATAAATTTGCCTTGAAAAATGAGTTGCTAAAACATTGAGCTTCGTATACTGCTTAGTTTCGCCATTTTCAACGATACATAGTACATCATCCTGAATACCTAATCTATATTGAACTTGCATATTTTCAGGCGCTAAAACCTTTTTGAGAGCTATTTCACGCTCATTAAATGTTACAAGTTCATATTCCTGAAATTTATCTTGTATGTCTATTTGACTTAATCCTAATAATGTTAAAGGGTCAATATTTTTATCATCAATAGTGTTATTATTCTTATCAACAACTAGTAAATGAATATGTGTATCAATTTGAACCGTTTCTTCCTCTGTACTTTTAGTATTGGCTAAAACATCAACACTTTTTTCACTTCTGCTTATTACATTGTCAGTAGTCGTTTCAGGTATCATGGCACTATTTCTCATATAATAATAACTGATTATAAAAAGTATAAAAAATAGCATAACGCCAATTAAAAGTGTCAAAAAATATTGCTTCTTTTTAAGCATACTGCACTTCCTTCATGTATTTAAAAATACTGTTTATTGGAATTATGTCTAAAATTTTATTTTTTATACACATTAGGGAAATTTTTTATCATTCATGAGATCATCTATGCCTTCAAAAGCTTAATAAGCTTCTTACCTCCAGGGAAATAGAGCAAGTCCTTTTTTGTAATAGCCCTCGTCGCAATTCCAGCAAAAAGATAAATAAGCATAGCAATAGGTATAATAACAATGATCCATAGTTTTGGATGAGGCAAAACAAACATAAGTCCACTGTAGATAGCGTAAGACAGCACGCCCATAATAAGCGCACTTAGCATTGGTTTAAAGAAAATTTTCTTCCAGTTAAAATGCATATGAACGCTTCTTCTTAAATAATTGATATTTAGAACAGCATAAATAAAATAACATAATGTCGTACTGTGTATGACACCATAAATATGAAGCGTTGGTATAGACAGTACTATAAAATTCACAATAACTTTTACCGCACATGCTATTATTGCATTCATTGTTGGTATATTAGGTTTCCCCATCCCTTGAAGCACCCCTGCGCTAAGCTGCGCAAGAGCTATAAAAATAATACCTATTGCACCATTAGCAAGCAGCTTATCTCCTGTTGGCTCTGAAAAAAGCAGTGTTATAACGGGTGTTGCAAAAAGTGCAAGTCCGACAGCTGACGGAGCGCCAATTAGAAGCCCTGTTTTAAAAATCAGCTTGATTTTTCTCCTTACATCTTTATAATCATTCACTGCAGTACTTGCAGCAATAGCCGGCATTGCTGCTCCTCCTAGCTGTATCACCAGACTAATAGGAACATTTAAAAGTGTGTAATATTTAATTGAAAATTGTCCTATTAAATTTTTTACTATATCGCCTGTTGATAAACTATCTGCCTCTGGAATGGGAATCAAATGCAGGAGACTGTTAGTCTTTAAATAATCGACTGAAGCAGGCAGCATTCTTGTTGCCATACTCGTATCAATAAGTGTCATAATAGAAAAAATCGATGTGCTGACAATAACAGGAATCATCATGATAAGAATTTGTTTAAGAATAGTTCCTGTACTCTCATATCTATAGATCTCACTATGATTCATTTTTTTAATAACCTTAGGGCGATCCCACCAATAAATAACGAGTAATGTTCCAAGGCCTGCAAGCGCCCCGATACCTGTTCCTAGAGTACTGCCTGTAACAGCAACAGTTAAGCTATATTGCACAAGCAAATAGGCTAGTAACACACTAAAAATAACATTAAAAATCTGCTCTACAATTTGAGAGACTGCCGTAGGACCCATACTGTTTTGACCTTGAAAATAGCCTCTCATAACAGCAATAACAGTTGCAATAACTACTGTAGGGGCAAGCGCTCTAATGGGCATGGTGACGTCACTGCCTGGAAATAATGCTGCTGAAATAAAACCTGCTCCGAACCACATAGCTACACCCAGCAAAGAGGCTGTTATAACCGAATATATCATTGCAATTTTATAGACCCTATGTGCATCTTTATAGGCACCAACAGCTTCTCTTTCTGCAATTAACTTTGATAAGGCACTTGGCATAGAAATAGCCGTCAAAGTTAAAATGACAGCATAAACATTATATGCCATGCTATACAGGCCGTTGCCTACATCTCCTATTATATTAGTAATGGGGATCCTATAAAGGAGACCGATGATTCTGCTTACAAATACCCCTATGCCTAAAATCATTGCTCCTTTTACAATCCCTTGTTTATTTATATTATTTTCCATAGTATTCCTCTGCCTTTAAATATAGTATTTCCTTATCTTGCATGCTTAAAACATTTTAACATATATTTGAAGGTGAATACATATTTATTTTAATTTGTTTAGGCTAACAAAAAAAGGACAGCTTTTTGTGCTATCCTCTATAATCTTTCATTTTCTGGAATGGGCGGGAGCAGTTTAGATGTAACCTTCTTTTTCATAAGCAGCTGATAGCGCCTTGATATTTCTGGATACTGCCTGTTAAATAAAACAAACTTCTCTATTGCTTCTAAGCTCTCATAAGATAAGTATTGCTGCATCGTTTCTTTTTCTAATTCTTTATTTTCTTTAATTTGTAATAGTCCTAGAAACTCATCAACCAGTGATTCTCTTGCAATAAGGTATTCTGCCATTTGTTTTCCTTGTTCAGTCATCTTAAGGGGTTGATAAGGTGAATAAATAATATATTTTTGATAATGCATTCTTTGAAGTGCCTGAATCGTTTTTTGAAGAGGCTGATTAATCTGTTTGGCTATATCTGTACTCTTTAGTTCTTTATCTGCGAGTGCCATCTTATAAATACCCACCAAATATTTTTCTAAGCTCGAAGACAGCATACACATTCCTCCTTCATTTTTAACTACAATAAATATATGCCTTGAAGTTTATTAAAATGCCTATTATTAGTATATGTTTTAAGTTTTATTTATTAATTGACATGCAAGCCCAGCGCATATTACAATCAGTAGGAGAATACTTTATATAGAAGGAGGTGAATCTATGTCTGAAATTGCGTTACTAAGTGATACTGCTTGTGATCTTCCTCAATCTTTGATAAATGAATATCATATTAAACTTGTACCTTTTTATGTTTCTTTTGATCAAGAAACTTACTATAAGGAAATTATCGATATATCTATCTCTAAGTTTTATGAAATGATGCGAGAAGAAAAAATCTTCCCAAAAACATCTCTTCCATCTATCAATGATTATATGGAAATATTTACTCCCATTATAAAAGAAGGTAAAAGCATTATTTGCGTTTGTCTGTCCTCTCATTTTAGCGGTTCCTATAACTCTGCTGTGAATGCACGTGAACTTATTTTAGAAAATTATCCAGATGCACAAATAGCCATTATTAATTCTTTAAATGCAACAGGAGGGCAAGGGTTACTTGTTCAGGAAATTGGACGAATGATCGCAAATAACATTGCTTTTGATACCATCGTTGATACTGCTCACAAACTTAGAGAATCTGCAAGAATATTTTTCTTTGTAGATACTTTAGACTATTTAGAGCATGGCGGACGCATTGGCAAAGCTGCTGCTTTGCTAGGAACCATGCTAAGTGTCAAACCACTTATTTATCTGCAGGATGGTCTATTGTTTCCTAGCGGCAAAGTACGTGGCATCAAAAAAGCTCTTGCTAAAGCCTTAGAAAACACTAAGGAATATGTAGGAAATGATTCCAGTTCATATCACTATCTTATTGCTCATGCCGATAATCTTGAATATGCTCATATTATGCAGCAAGAATTAAGCTCTTTGTTAAACACCCCTATTACTTCTGACTTCTCACAAATCGGTGTAACAATAGGTGTAAATACAGGTCCTGATGCAGGCGGTATATGTTTAATTAAAAAGTATGAAATGATCTTAGACAAATAAAAATAGCAGCTCAAAATGGGCTGCTATTTTTATTTGTTTGCTATCCCTCTTACCTCTATCATCTTATGAGAAAAAGCATAAAGCACTGCTAAAAACCCGAAAATCTCACTTAAAGTAAATATTGGAAAGGTATGAATTATTTTAAAGAAATATGTAAAACCATCTAATACTAGGGTTATTTGCGCTAAAATAATAATAATAAGCTGTGCTCTTAGCTGTATATTTTTATACTTTAAAATACCTACCAGGCAAAGCAGAATGATAATAACGACTAAGCTTCCTTGAGCTAAGCTAAGATAAAGGGGGTACTTTCCTATAAGCTGTAAACTATATCCAAAATTCTCTCCCTGAATAATCTCTGTAGGCTGAGTAATGATAACATAAAGATAAAAAACAACCCAAGGAATAAAAATTAATAAGTACCTTGTATAACTTATTTTATCTCGATATAACGGTGTAATATACCATATGGCAGATAGTGTTGGAATAGTTAGCCCTATACTGCTTGCTAAGTAAAAATATCGCAGCAGCATAAGCTCATTGTATGTAGGGGACCCTCCAAATATCATTAAGGTAAAATACCTCGTCATTGAAAATATAAAAAAGAGCACACAAACTATTTTAAGTAAAAGGTATTTATTTTTTATTATGACACTTATATTGCACATTAGTACACAAACAGCAGCTATACATAGGCTGATAAGTATCGCATATCCTGTCTCCATCTTTTCACCTCCTTTCTAATAATTTATGGACAAAATATAGGTTTTAGAACAACTTCATACTAAAAAGAGTATAGTACTTACTATACTCTCCTGATGGCTAATCTATTTTTTAAAACTATGAAGATAGTTTACTGCTTGAAGGGCCGCTACATTCCCTTCCCCAATAGCTTTTGCTACTTGATAAGGTCTTCCTGTACAGTCCCCAGCAGCATAGATCCCTTTCATATTCGTTTCCATAAATTTATTAACTTTAACAGCTTTATTTTCCATTTCTAGTCCTTGTAAGAGCTTAGCTGAAGGAATATTTTGCTTAATAATAAATACGCCGCTTACTTCTAAATCAGATTGATTTAATTGTATTCTCTCAACCACTGTTTCACCTAAAATCTTTTTAGGCTTTCCTTCTAATACTTCTACATTTGCATTTAAACTTTTAATATCCTTGTACTGTGGAATGTAATAGACTTTTTCACAGACTTCTGAAAGATAGTTAGCATCCTCTTCAGCGTAGTCAGAATCACCTATAACAGCAACTGTTTTCCCTCTATACAAAGGTCCATCACAAGTCGCACAATAACTAACCCCTTTGCCAAGAAATTCATTTTCGCCTTCTAGAACAGTTCCTTTAGAAAAGCCATTTGCAAGAATAACTGTTCTTGCCTCAATAAATTCATTTTCTACATTAAGCATGTAGTAGTCCCCCATAGGAAATATTTCTATTACTTTACCTATCTGAATAGGCACCCCCATTTCCTTCGCATGGTTTACAAATTCATTCATCATATCCTTACCATTTACCCCTAGCATGCCTATATAGTTATCGACTCTTTCAGCCTTATAGATATAACTGGTTGAAGGTGGATTTCCAAATACTTTAACTTTTTTATTGCGTATGACCCCATTAATTGCAGCTGATAAACCTGCTGGCCCAGCCCCTATAATCGCTATATCAATCATATTTCTACCTCCTTTATGTGTTTCTTCTAAAGGTATCTTATTATTTTTTATCCTAATACAATTATATTAAACAAGTGTAAATTTTGCCAAAACTATTTTATTTTTATTAATTTAATATATTTTTACAGAGCTGACATCCTGTAGGTGTGGTTGCAATTCCTCCCATTGCTGTCTCCCTGAGCTCAACAGGCATACTTTTCCCCACTCTGTACATAGCCTCTACAGTTTCATCGAAAGGAATAATATGGCGCACCCCTCCTAAAGTAATTTCTGCACTGATTAAAGCATTTGAAGCGCCCATAGCATTTCTTTTTTGACAAGGGGCTTCTACTAATCCCGCTATTGGATCACATACTAGCCCTAATACATTGGTAAGGGCTGTCGAAGCCGCGTCTAAACACTGCTCAGCAGTTCCTCCCATAAGTTCACAAACTGCTGATGCAGCCATTGCTGATGCAGCACCTACTTCAGCTTGGCATCCAGCTTCTGCTCCAGATACAGTGGCATTAGTAGTAATCAAATAACCGATAGCTCCTGCGTTAAAGAGTGCCAGAGTCATCGTTTCATCTGACAATTCGAAAGCTTCTTGGATTGCTAAAAAAACGCCTGGTATAACTCCTGAAGAGCCTGCCGTCGGAGCCGCTACAATAAGTCCCATAGAACTGCTGACTTCCAGCACTCCCACTGCATAGCTTATAGCCTTTGATAATATATCGCCACAGACAGATTTGCCTTTACTATTTCTGTCAAATATCTTTTTGCTTTCTCCTCCTATTAATCCTCCCATTGAAAGAAGCTCTTCACTTAGGGCCCGCTCAACTGCTCTTTTCATAATATCATAAGAATGTGCCATACGCTCTATAGCAGAGTCTCTATCTATGTGAAATAATGTGACTTCTCTCCTAATCATAGCTTCTGATATCGTAATATTTTCCTGACTGCACTTATCAATTAACTCTACAGCACTGATAAAATCCATGAAATCTCTCCCTATCTTTTATAAGTTGATCATCTTAACATAATGAATTTTTTCGTTCATACTCATTTGACCTATTACATCTTCCTTAATTGGCTCATCTGCCTCAATAATCGTATAAGCGTGTTTTCCTTTATCTTCTCTATAAAGACGCATAAAAGCAATGTTAATATCATGCTCACTTAGACAGTGGGTAATGTGAGCCACTACTCCTGGCTGATCATCATGAGTAATAAAGAGTGTATAGTACTCTCCTGAAAAAAAGACATCCATCCCATTGACCTTATCTATGCTTATGCTTCCTCCTCCTACCGAAGATCCTGTAATACTTAGTCGATTTCCTCTGCTGTCTTTTACTACAATTTCTACACTATTAGGATGCTTATACTGCGTACTGTCACTGGTTTCAAATACATAATGAAGTCCTTTTTCGCTTGCATACTTAAAAGCCTCCTTAATGCGTTCATCTTCTTGATCCATGCCTAAAAGTCCTGCAACAAGCGCCTTATCTGTCCCATGACCTTTATAAGTCTTTGCAAAAGACCCATAGAGGATAAAAGTTACTTTATCTATATCCTGTGGGGCAAGTTTATGCATTACTCGTGCTATTCTAAGCGCACCTGCTGTATGTGAACTGGATGGTCCAATCATATTGGGGCCTATAACTTCAAATACACTCATGTGTTTCATTTGCTTTCCCTCTCTTTTTTTATTATTACTACTTTTTATTAGTATACCCAATTCTAGTTTTTAATGAGGTTTTATAACAAAAAGGGTGTAAATCTACTTCCAAGAAGCTTTACACCCTTTGTCTTTTTGATGTTATACTGCGCGAATGACTAACTACTTAGTTCATCTGCCATTTTTAACTTAATAGAAAGATTAAAGTTATTTTTTTCATACGAATATTGAAGATGCCCCTCATATTTTTCCACTATTTTTTTCATATTCAATACGCCAAATCCATGTCTGCTCTTATCATTTTTCGATGTTTCAAAGATATTTATATTTTTGATTTCTTCTTTTACAGTATTTATAATTTCTATAAGCAGATACTCATTTAAAGGTTTCATATGCATTTGAATCTTTCTGGTTGATTCATCTTCAATCTTTAAGTTAGCTTCTATAGCATTATCTAGTCCATTACTCATTAAAGCACATAGATCAACAGCATTAATACCTATGTTTTCTCCTAAAAACCCATCAACATCAAAGTGAATGCCATGTTTCTTAGCTCTCATATATTTTTGATTAATGACAGCATCGGCAATTTCATTACCTGTTCTAATTTCAAAATTTACCTCTTCATTATTTATTTTCATATCATAGATATACTGTCTGGCTCTTTTTACATTATCCATCTGAAGAAGCATATCGATACAACTAATATGGTTATTAAAGTCATGCCATATTTTTCGTATCTCCTTATGAGATCTATCCCTTTCCAGTGTAGCTTGAATCATCATTTCATTTTGGTATTCAATGATTTCATACTGCGTTTCTTTTTCAAAGTAATCACATATGTACTGAAAAACTTGATAAATGGCAATTGTTAAAATAAGTATACTTGAGGCAATAACAACTAGCAGAAATCCTGCTAATTCATTTCCTTTAAGAAGAATACCAATCTTCATAATAGATAATACACTAATAATAGAAACAATAAATACGCCTATTATACTCTGCAGGAACTTCGTTGGCACACCGTCAAATGTCTTCCTGGTGGTCTGACCAATCAGCTTAATAAGAATAAAGTTCATCAGTTTTGCAAAAACACAAAATACAATTCTATACCAATTAGTAGTTAATGCAACTGTTCCTACATCTATTTGAGTAATATAAGAACTCACATAGATCAGCATAATTTCTATAACCGCCAATGCAACATAGTACATAGTTGCCCAAAAATACTTAATGATTACTCTTCCCTCATAGAATAACACTGCAATTGTTACACAAAGAACATATCCTATTATTATCTTAACTATAGAAAATTTATCAATTCTGCTTAAAGCAAATACAATAATACTTGCTGCTATTAGTCCTGTATAAGTGATATGTTTAGGTATATTAGGTTTTAGCTCAATAAGTTCATTTAAAAACATATATAAAAAAATCATTTCTATTAAGTAGATACTATATTCAAATACATTCCAAACCAATTCATTTATCATATTGTCTCCTGCCTCTCATAATTTGTGAATGTTTTAAAACTTTGTTAACTTGAAGTTGTTTCAAAATGAACTTTCAATAACTGCTTTCTGTATCCTTTCATCCTCTACCCTCTATCATACAATTTTCGCTATATAATTTCAATATTCACTAGTTCATTTTGTTTTTATTTGTCATTTTGTTTTTATTTGTCATTTTTTTTATATTTAGATATACTATTTCATTTATTATCTATGTATTCAAAATATTTATCGTCTGATTACTACTATAGCTTTAAAAAATATATGAATAAGCTGACTTCCATCTCTAAATATATGCTATACTAAATAGGAACTTTTAAAGAACAAAGGGGGATTTGCCTTGGAAATTATCAAAAAACACTATAAAATAACTGCTGACACTGTTATAAAAAATATGAAGCTGCGTAATATCGAAGCTTACTACACAGACAACAAAGAAGAAGCTGCTGATAAAGTTCTTTCTCTTATTGAAGAAGATTCATCTATTTCTTGGGGTGGCTCTATGACACTTGAAGAAATGAATCTATTTGAAAAACTTGCTGCTAATAAAACCTATAGATTACTAGACCGTTCAAAAGTTTCCCCTGAGCAAGTAGCAGCACTTTATCACGAAGCCCTTTCTTGTGATTACTACCTCATGAGCAGTAACGCTATCACATTAGATGGCAAACTTATTAATATAGATGGTACTGGTAATAGAGTTGCTGCACTTATCTACGGTCCTAAAAACGTTATTGTTGTCATTGGCATGAATAAGCTTGTCGCTAATGAAAATGAGGCACTTAACAGAATGAAAACCATTGCTAGCCCACTCAATGCTATAAGACTTAATAAAAATACACCTTGCACTAAAACCGGGGTATGCCACGACTGCCTCTCCCCTGATTGTATTTGTATGCAAACCGTTATTACCCGTAACAGCAGAGAAAAAGGACGCATCAAGGTTATTTTAGTAGGTGAAAGCTTAGGCTATTAGACTATTCAAACTATTAAGATTTAATATAACGTAGCAAGAAATATTGACAATCCATTCCTTGCTATGTTATATTAAATAAGCATTTTGCTCTCGTGGCTCAGTAGGTAGAGCGTCGCCTTGGTAAGGCGGAGGCCGGCGGTTCAAGTCCGCTCGGGAGCTTATATGAAACTCAATGAATACAAGGGAAAGAGGACTTTTTAGTCCTCTTTTTTCTTTTTACATGATTTACATATTTTCACCTATTTAATACTGTTTTATAAAAATTTTACCGTCCATTTTACCGTCTATTTAAATTTAAAAAACGTTGATATTACAAGTATTTTAATACACTGTATACATTCTTTTTCAATATGTAAAATCTGTAATCATATAGCAGATAAAAACAACCTCAATCCGTTATAAGATTGAGGTTTAAAATAGTAATATATGAGTTTCTTCCTTAATATATAGTTTGTCGTTATACTATGCAGCAATTTATGAAGAGCACAATATCATAATATAATTAGCTTATTATTTCACATCTTTTATTTTAATTAACTCATCAAAAACTTCTCTTCTTTCACCGTTACCTTTTGTTGCAAACTCAACAGAATTATACCAATCTATTAAATAGGTCGTTTGCTTAGAGTTTAATTGTTTACTTCCTATATACACAAATGCTCCAATCATATATGTAATATAGTCTATTCTTTCAGGTTCTTTCAAATTATGTTGTTCAATAAAGTCAATTACCCAATCTAACGCATCTAGCGATGTATTAAAGATACTCCTAATTTCGTCTTTTTCTAGTTTACATATTATACTAGCTTTGACATCAGACGGTATCGGACTGAAATTACTAGTATGTTTCTTTCCTTTCAAAATCTCATATGCCGCATTAAGTGCTGATAGTGGAATAGATATCTGAGTAGCCTTTATTACAAATAGCTTTTCAAGACTTGCCTGTCTTAATCTTTCTTCAAATCTTTCAGCATATTCCTTGTAGTAGTCAACCCCTTTTATTAACATCTCTGTAAGACTAACTTCAACATCTGTCACTTTACTTCCCGCTAAATTAAGTACTTCGAACCATTCTCTTTGTTCTTCCTCAGTTAAATCTCTAGCATAATTAACAGTATAATAATATCCTAAAAACTTATTTCGAACCCGTGTTAAAAGGTCTGAAACTTCAAATACTTGTAACGCTTTATGTTTTTCTAAATACTTTTTGAAAACATTTGGATCTTTATTGTACAATACCCCAACAGGAATTTGACAGTTCTTCAAAGCTCCTGTATTCATTATAAATTTACCCACCGATATATCTAATACAACGCATTTAAAATCTTCATGATCTGTATACGCCTTATAGTTACAACTTAATCTTTGTTGTCCATCATTTACGGAGTGTTTTCCTTCGAGTTCTTCACTATCTATACGCTCCCTATCAATGAAAGAAACTTGAGGGACAGCTAGGTCTTTATTCTCAATTACATTTATTGAAATTGGTGATACCGCCGCCTTACCTGTTAATTGGAAATTTAACAATTCAATCGACTTTTCAACTTTCCACCTTATATAAGTCTGAAAAATTGGAAGTGTTAGTTTCCTAGCCTCAATATCTTTACATAATTGTCCAAGTGAAATGGGTTTAGATTCTTTTGTTGGGTCAAACGTGGAATAATACTCAAGATTTTTATTAATTTTAATTGGCATAAATACCCTCCTCAATTTATATTTAAACTATACTTTATTTTCTGATTATAAAGCTTAAAAAATAAAAAGTCAACATTTAGCTGCATTAATGTTGATATTTTTTTTAGCTGCTCAATAAAATACAGTATAAATAACCCTTTTTTAAGCATTTATGCCTTGGCTGAAAAATTTAGCAGCTAACAAAATAACTTAATCAGACTGCTTTATTTTTTCATCAGCTAACTTTCGCTGCTACTTTTGCGATTAAAGACTTAACATGTTCTATATTGACCGTCTGTAATCCATACCAAGCCTCGGGCGTGGAGATAATGCCCGCCTTAACCAATTTGTTGACGTTGGCTGCATGTACTGGGTCAACTTGAAGTGACGCCTTGAAGTCTGTCCAGGCTTTAGGGTTATTTACATAGTATTTATGACATGCTTTTCCGGTCACGTCATAATGTAGATAAACGTCACGTACTGGGTCAAGTTGGTACTTTGTGCAAAGTGCCTTGATTAATTCCTTTAAGCTCTCCAAGGTTGCCGCGCTCATTGTGCCGTTATCGTCTACGTGACAACATTCAATTCCAATCGTGCAATCGTTCGGGTACGTCCCTAGTTTATCGGTCTTGTAAGACGCTGCGCCCACATGGTAACACATTTCATTATCCGGCACGACTTGAATGACTTCGCCCTCTAAACCAACGATATAATGAGCACTTGCATAAATTAGGTTTCCTTTAACGTCACGCTTACCCGCTTTAAGTCCCTCAAAATAGTTCCTGTTAGCTTGTGCGGTGCTCTTGGTATTAGCAACCCAGTGAACCACTACGCCTTTAACTGGCTTTAATTTAGTGCTTGGACGGCTGTATTGATTGATAGTAATTAAGTCCTGTTTAATATTCATGTTAACGTTCCCCCCTTGTAATGGCGTCCTTAATGTCCGCAACGTCGTTTTCTACATTCGTGATCTTCTCTGAAATGTTGGTCGTGATATTATTAATTGTGTCAATGTAACGCGTTTCCCTGTCTTGGTTGGTCTTGCTCTGCCAAACTATCAACCCCACCGACAAGGCGGCAAATATTCCGTTTGTGCTCAATACCGTTTGAATAATCTGCGTGAAGTCCATAAATAACCCCCTTAATTTATTCCATGAAAAAAGGGACGTTTCCGCCCCCTTTGTATGGTTTATTCGTTTGGTGTAGCTTCAAAATATCCCCTTTTTTCAAGTTCTGCCCTCGTCGCTTCTCTCCAAATCGTCGGCACTTGTTCCAATGTTTTCAACCCTTGTTGTACTAAATCCGCATATATTTTAACCACTATCAAACACCCCCCAGTAATATTTCTGCAAGCTCTGCAAGTGCCATTTGCAACTCTAGTTTTTCGGTTTCTTGCTTCTCTGCCAACTCTGCAAGTGCAAGTTTAAGGCTCAAATTTTCCTCAATAAGCTGCTGCGTTTGTTCCTGTTCAGATAGCAATAGTATTCCGTATTTCCCATTGGATAAAATAGTATTAAGTGCTCGCAACGAACTCCACCCCCCATAAATACATTATTGGATTTTGTGATATATTGGTTCTTTCAAGTTCAACCCTTAACCCAAACGTTGAGTGCATGAATTGGTCGGGGACTGTGATAAGGCTCTCGTCTGTAAGGTCGTATTGTATAATGGTTCCCGTTCTATCCAAGAAGTGCATCCGCGCAACACCCTCACCGCTTGTTTTTAAATACACCTTTCCAAACTTAACAAGTCCGTTCTTACCAACGTTTTGTACTATGTGCCCCTTTGCACAATTTGACGTCATTGTAACCAATATATTGCTATAGCTGAATGTTCCCGACGTCAACGTCCTTGCAAATCTAAGTTTTAACGGTTCATCTTTTGCAACTTCTCTTGATAATGTGAATGTATGGTTTCCAACAATGGCTGCCCCCGTTGCCACATTGACGGACGCTAATACAACGTCTGTGCTGCTAAGTATTGACATTGTAACACCGCCCGAACCCTGTTGATAACTTCCCCCCGTTGACAATACAATCGCCGCCGATATGGTTTTTCCAAGCGTTTCCCCCCTTGCCGTAAAGTTGACCGTTGTCCCTGTTTCTGTGAAATAAATGTTCGGTAAACTAGCAAACAAACCATTGTTCAAGGTTATAAATCGCCTATTGTCTGCCCCCGTTGCCATTGCCGTTCCATTGTGTGAAGTAACTGCCGAAAAATTGACGTCCGTCCACAACCCAAGTCCCGCCGATTGCCTGTTTTGGTCAACCTTAACACCTAAGTTTTTTATTGAATTAGCAATTTCGATTGACTTCGCCATAATTTCCCACATTATAAAATCACCGTCCTTTGTACATTTGAAAGTGTGCCGTTTGTATAGGTTATAACGTCGTTGTGTTCACCGGTTACCGTTGTTCCATTAGTCCCGTAAACCTTTACGTTTACCCCTGTTAGGTTTTCGCCCGTATAAGATAGTGTGGTTCTTTTTCTAAGCGTTCCCCCAATTTTTTCATCAACCCGTGTCAATCGTTCGTTTGTATAAACCAAATCATTGACATTGTTATATTTTCCGTGGGGAACTATGTCCGCCTTATGGGTTTCCACGGATTGCACGGCATTGTTTACGCCGCTTGACATGTTGGTTATGGTCGTTGACAATCCGCTCACGGTTGTTGATAATCCATTAATTCCGTCACTAAGTCGCTTTGTTTCTGTGTCTACCTTGTCCCAGTTCTGATTTAATGCCGTATCAATATTAAAGGTGCTGTCCCCGTCGGTTGCGGGGTTATACTTGAATAGTTTCAAAAAACTTGTTAATACGCCCATCATTGCCCCCTATCCATTGCAAAGGCATTTAGTTTAATACCTTGCAGCGTGTTTATTTTCATGCCGTGAACGTCTCGGATAAGCAAATACAAGAAGTGATATATAACCCCAAGGTGTGCGGGTTTAACTTCATCAATAGCAGCGTCCAGGCTGTCCAAGTCTGACGGTACACCCTTTTCACTGTTAAAGGTGACATGTATTTGACCGTCTGCCCTAAACTCTACATTGACGCGCCCGTTCTTCCAGGCGTCCGCTACTTGTTGGATTAGATGAATGTCTGATTTACCACTTGACCGCCAACGTGCAACAATTACCGCGCGGCGTTCCTCGTATGTACGCGATTTATTCGTTTTAATACCCGCTTCACGCTCGTATATATCAAGTGACCATGTTGCGGTGCTGACGTTGAGCTGCGCGGCAATGTCGGCAATATACGCGTCCATATCGTCCAAAGACAAACCCGCACCATTTAGCAACGCTAAAAGATACGGGTCTGATCTCATTTCTTTATGTAGGTTTTCAATTAATTGCTGACTACGAACCAATCACAACACCCCCCAGGGTTATGACTTGGCGGTCTGTTATCTCCACGTTTGCCGCTGCGTCGTTTAGCTCTAAGTTTGTATAATCCGCCACGCCCTCACAATCTAGGATAATTGCCCCAACCTTGGCAAGTGAAAAATAATTTTGTTTAAATGCTATTTGTTTTAAATACGCTCCTATGCTCTCGGCTATATATCCCCTGGCTTGCTCTGTAGTGTATCCAGTAAGGGGCGTTACATTAACCGATACATTGACGGGAACGGCTGCAGCACCCACAACGAAACAACGCGCCCCGATTGGTGCCTGTCCCTCTCCTGTGCCGTTACTTCCTGGGTCAATGTGCTGCTGAACCTTGGTAATTAAATCTGCGTCCGGCGGCTTCATTTCAGCGTCAATAATAACCACTGTGACGGTGTTCGCCCCCTGGTCTAGCGGGTAAACTTTAGCGTCGCCCACGCCCTCGACTTCTTTTGACCACATAAGATAATGATATTTATTTCCCGACGTTGGGGGTGTCCGTAATGCCAAATAATAGCGGTCTAAAAGGCTTGTATCTGTTTCAGCTTCATATCCCCCGTGTGTTGGGTCTGCGTTGGTTACGGCATCAATTCCGTTGATTGTGACGGGCATTTTGTTAATAGTTCCGGTTGCCACATTTCCAATAGTACCGCCAAGAGCTGCGCGAATGGCTACAACTCCGGTTGTGACAATTTCCTTTGTTTCATTTGCTATGAACTGGGTTCCGGCTTCGGTTTCAAAGATTGCCCCCTTGGTCACTGTTCCGGTTCCTGTCACTTGAACAACACCCACCGCATAAGTCGCAGCTTTCCGGTTTATCCCTTTACGCTGATAAATGAACCGTTCTAGGTCGTCCCCTTTAAGCTGCTCAATATCAAGCTGCTTGTATACCTGGTTCATTGTGTCCTGGATTTCCTTTTCTTCAATAGCAAAGGTTTTTGTCACGTCATATATGATATAACCAACGGTTTTGTCATATTCGTTTGATATGTTGTCCAGTATCTTTTGATGTAGTTCGTCGATAGTGTAATTAGTTAACAATAGCCGTCACCCCCTGGGTATTACCGTTTTTAAGAATAATTTTAAAATGTATATCTAAGCCGCGGTCTGTTCGGCTCACTTCAAAATCATTAATCGAACGTATTAAAACATGCTCGGCGCATTTCTCCTTTATTTCTTCCTCAAGTACCGCTTGAAGTAGCATAATAGGATACGTTTTTAATCCGATTAGATTGTTTGAAGATAACCCGAACCCCGTTTCTTTATAAACCTTTACTTTATTAATCTTGGTCTTTAATAGCAGCGTGACCCATTGCCTAACCGCTTCAAGCTCTGTACACTCTACAAGTTTACCGTCACGGACAACGTGCCGCCTGGTTTCAAAGTCGAATAAATAAACCCGTCCAAGGCTTGTTTTAACTGGGGTTTCTAGTTCCTCGATGTTTACTTCAATATCCGGAAACATGTCACTTGACCCCCTTTACTATGTCTATAATAAAAAATTTTTGTTCGTCTGCTGCGGGAATAACTAAAATCAGATCTCCTACCTTTAACATGCTCTTTAGTTCAAGTTTGCCCGTGCTCGTTCCGCTCTCGTTTGTCTTGAAGCTGTTCCAAGAACCGTTGTTTATTGAAATGCTGCCTGTCGTGCTCTCGGTTTCTGTGGTTAACTTAACATTACGCTCGTATGTCATAAGTGAATTACTAACATAGGTGTTTGAACTATCAAGCATTATTTGACCGTCCAAGATGGACGCTTTTAATGGCGTGGCACTTGTGACCGTTCCAATACATGCACCGATTAACTTTTTGTTGTCACGTTGCTTGAACTCTTTTGCAATATCACTTTCCCAACTCATTAAACGCCCCACCTTTCAACGGTCAAATCACAAAAATAGTTATTGTCATTTTTATAATTGTGAGTTACCCCTTTTACCAGGTATTCGCCCTTTAATTCCGGATTGCTCACAATGACCCGACGCCCCGCCACTATGTCAAAGTTCCCCAGGCACGGGAAAGAAATATCTTCCGTGATTTTGTTCAGCTCTTTTAATTTCAACTTTGCGATATTCTTCGCCTTGCTCACGTCCTCGGCTTCGGCGCTCTCAATGGTCTGCAGCAACCCAAAGTTTTTGATACTCTTGTCGTCCTTGGCTTCTGCAAAAACCCTTTTATTGTTTTCTTCGCTGCTCACAATGATTATTTTATTGCTCATGTCCTCAATGCTGCGCCCCAGGGAATAATCAAGTCCCACCCCGCTTATTTTGATAGGCTCACGGTGAAACGTCCGAACCGCTAACACTTTGCCAAACATACGCATATAGTATTTATTGTTTGTGGTTAGGGTTGCCATTTCCAATAGCTCTTTGAGAATGTCCCCGACGCCTACGTCCTTGTATATCTTTGTCACCTTAACGATCTTTAGGTTCGCGGGAAGTTCTACCGGAATACTGAATTTATTACATAAATGAATGATTGCGTCGTATACTGTACTTTTCTTGAATTGCACAATCACTTCATTTTTATTGAGATACCAACCTAAGTCCATACAAGAAAAGCCTTTTGTATGTCTGCCGCTCTCTCCAACAATGACCCCGCGATACACTTCACGGCTGCCGTGCTTCAAAATGATTTTGTCACCCACCCCAAATATGCCGCTTGATACGCTGACCGATAGAGTGGCGGCTAGTGTGTCCAGGTCATAACTCCAAGAAATGCCGCTTGATAACTTGGTAACGTCGTAAATGTCCGACCCCTTAATGATGTATATATTCATATCTTTTTCACCTTTTGCGGCTTCAATGACGCGCATTCCTTAATATCTAGCGTATATTGAACGTCCCCCGCCCTATCTATGCGATATGAAAAACTTTCAACTATGCACGGCATGTATAGGATTGTTTTACCCTTTTGATTCAGTATGTACACCTTCAAAACTTCCTGGTTGTCGATTGCTTCACCAAAGTATCGAACATAATCCCAACCCCTCAAATTAGCGTTTTTGTTTATCCAATAATAGTCATTGACCGGAAACATAGCACTTATTGAAAAGCTCTTTAAAGCCTTGCTGTTCTGTACGGTTATTTTACCGTCAAGGGTTGTGACTTCCTCGACTTCTACACCGCCCCCGTTGATTTCAAAATCCGGCGGAATGTGCGGTAAATACGCACCGTCGCCGGACTTGTTTATAAACAAGATATTCATTTTAGTTGACACCCCCTTTATACGTTACCAATAGCCATTTTGACACGGCTTGCAATCATTCCGCCCACTCGTTCCACTAGGTCATTATCACCGTAAACATTGCCTTGAATTGTAATAGGTACGGTCACGGTAACGCCCCCGTTTGCCGCTTTCTTGGACTTATCTGCGGGGATTACTTTCGCCCCGTTTGGTAGGTCTACAACCTCACCGCGTCCACCCTCGTTAATCCTTGCAAGTCCGCCCCTGTGGTACTGCGTACCCGTTGCAAAGTTCGGGATTGACGGGATATTTAAACCAAATTCTTGACCGCCTATATTCGGCACCCAGTCCGGAACCGTGAATTTTAACCCGTTAACCTTTGATACTAAAAAATTAAAACCCGTTGCAAATACTCTAAACGGCTGCATTAATAAGTTTTTGATTACTTCTATATGCCCCGCGGCAATCTGTTTGAGTCCCTCAAATGCCTTTGACCAATTACCCGTAAACACCCCAGTAAAGAAAGTAATAATACCTTGAAACGCCGTTTTAATCCCGTTGGTTATTCCTGTGACGGTGTTCGCTATCATTGGAAAGGCTGCCTGGAACGCTTGCCATAACTGCATGACATACGCCTTGGCTGCATTGAATGAAGTCATGAACGCCGTCGCGAACGTCTGACACCATGCAACAACCGTTTTGAAGTTGACCACAATCCACATTAACGCAGCAATTACCGCCATTAACACGATTGACCAAGGGTTAATACTTGCGACTAGGTTCATGGCTGCCTGTGCAATAATAGCCTTTTTAGTCCATAACTCATGTATTTTGACCCCTAGCGTCCATAGTTTCATGGCGGTAACAATTCCTAAAAGAATAGGGGCAACGGTCTTGAAGTGTCCCACAAAATCGCCTGTCAAGTATTTCCCCAGGACGTCCCAAAGTTCGCCCGCTACTTTTAGCACCCTACCAATGACCGTCATTGCTATGGTCATTCCCTGGTCAATCTGTGCGCTAATCTTCTGCAGCGTTCCGTCTGATTGCCATTTGACGAACGTGTCCGCAACCTTTTGAATGTATCCCCGCACCTTGTCCATGACTGAACCAATGCGAACGGTTCCGTCGTCCATAATACCCACCATTGAAGCAAGTCCATTCTTTCCAACGCCGGTTATAGTTGACCACATACCCTTAGTTGTTTTACTTAGAGCGTCCGCGCCGCCTTTGTAACGGGTATCCATTTCTTTAAATAGCAGCTCGGCAAGTTTGGCTTGATTTATGACGCTGCCTTTCTTATCGAATACTTCGCCCGCCTTGTCCAAGCTCTCCAAGGTATTCTTTGAAAGTCCGAACTCTTTAAGACGCTCAAACTCTCCCGACTTTAAGGCGTCAATCACTGCTTCGGTTGCCTGTTGCACGTCCTTGCCGGTTGAACCCGCCATGTCTGCGGTAATTGATAACCACTTTTGAGAAGAAACGCCCATTGCTTCAAACGAACTTGTCGCCTGGACGATTGCCCCAGTTTCAAAAGGTGTTTTATTGGCGAACTTAATCGCGTTTTTCATGAGCTTGGCGGCTTTCTGTGTGTCCTTGGTTGCTGTGTTTAGCTGAACCCTATACGTTTCATAGTCCATACCCTCTTTCAAACCCGTACCAATGCCCGCCACGGCTGCACCTATTCCAATACCCGCCGCAACCTTAGACATGCCCGCCGCCTTGTTCTTGAAGTCTGCAGCGGTCTTTGACATATGTGAACCAAGGTTACTAAAAGATTTTCGCATGTTGTTCTCCATACGCTTGACGTCACGCTCAAACTTCCGAACCTCTGCTGCAGAACGCTGAACAGGTCGGCTGAATTTGTCTTTAAGGTTCAAAATGACGTTAATTGCTTTGTTTCTTGCCACTCATAGCACCCCCCAACGCATTAAAAACGGGGGTTATTTTCCCCCGCCAAACATTGCCCTATATTTTTCAGCTTCTTTTTCTTGCTCATACCTCATACTTTCACTATAAAAAACCTTTTCGGTGAATGTGAGGTTGATTAAATCGCCCAATCTGTGACCACGGTTAATATAATATGAATACATGTTAAATTCCCCGTCGGTCTTGATTAGTTTTTTATTTCGTCCTCTAATCCGTCGAACCCGTAAAGTTTCAAGATTTCGTTACCGACTGTCATAATCTCCCCAAGCTCTAAGAGTGCGGAAACAATGTCAATCGGCTCTGCAACCTCATAAGCCTTTAAAAGCTCGTCGTTTTTAAACAACGGAATTGACTTGTATATTAATTCTTTGAATATCTGAACCATGTTGACCACATTATCATTTTTTGTAATGCTGTCCATTGCGTTCAAGATAACTTCATCTTTGCATTTTTGAATAAGAACCGAACCGTCCAAACTCTCAATATAAACTTCCTTTACTTTGAATTTGTCCTTTTTGTCCTTTGCACCGATTAGTTGTTCAATGGTTAATTTTTTCATTCTCTCATTCACCCCTGGTCATTAGATTAAGTCTATTGGATTGTAGTCTGAAAACTTGAAAGGTGCTTCGACTTCTTGAAGTTCCTTGCTTGCAAATTTCATCAACATAAATTCCGTAAACTGTACGTTTAAGATTTCGATACGTTCCGCACCATATGACGCGGGGTCGTCCAGTTTAGCCACAATTTTAATGCTTGGCATTTTACCCGTCTTAAAGGCTGCTTGCAGCATTTTAGTCAATTTACTATCTATCTTGTGGCAAACGATAGTACCCTCACCCGTCCAACCCATATATTTATTATGAGTGGCAAGGTCACCGCAAAAAGTCACGTCCTCAAAATCGCCGCTGACTTTAGCTTCAAAGGATTTACATTCCGCCCATAGTTCGTTATTTACCCAAATACGCCCAAATGTGCCGCTAATAACTTGATTTCCGTTTAGTTGTCCCATACTCTACCCCCTAAATTAGTATAAAAAAATACACCCTTTTGATGGGGTGTATTACATTTCAATCGTAAAGTCTAAATCTTCGATAGCATTTAAGAACTTAACTTTCGCATGAATAAACATTTTAGTTCTAAAGGTGTTGTTTTTAACTTGCTTTTCTGTCCAGGCGTCGGCTTCTGCCGTTCCGTTCTGTACCCATACCAGGCGTTGTTTTTCAACGTCTACACCCGCGGCATTGTCATAATTAGGGTCAAGGACTTCATCGATCGCCAAACCTCTAAAGTAAGAGTTTACGGCACTAATGAATAATACTTGATTATCATACATGTTTTTAAACTTGCCGATATATGTCGTTTTGAAAGTCTTGACAATATCCTCAAATACTAAGTCCATGCCCTCAACGATTGTGATATATTTCATGTCCTCGGTGTGCTCTTTGTCATTCGTCTGCAGCGTATTGATACCGCGTCCAATTCTAACCGTATCGTCGTCATTGAAAAGAATGAAGTTCCCCGCGTCAACGGCTGCGTCATTGTCGGCAACCTCTTTGACTGATATAAGGTCTTTAAGCTCAAAATATGTGACCGATTGGTCTAAGCGGCAAGCTGCCAAGATGCCAAGTAAACGCCCCAGGTACAAATGACCCGCTTGAACTGTACCGTCAAGCCTTATGACTTCATCATTAACAAAGTTCACAACGTGCATGTCGTCCGATAGTGTTGTCTTATATACAACCGCTTTTAATCGTCTAACACGGACTTTGTTTTCAGCTTTCACAAAGTCAACAAGTGCTTTTTGCTCTGCTGCCGTTGGTGTTATGTAGGCAATCCAATTTATGTCCTTAGAAATAAACGGCTTCGCTGCTGCGAACTTTTCAGTCGCCCCCAGTTTAATAACAATGAGCTTTGACACTTCACGCATGAAAACGTCTGAAATGATGGCGTAATTTTCCGCCGTGTAATCAGTTTCCAATACTTCCGTCAAGTTCTTATATGTCATGGTCTTGGCTTCTGTCGTTTGGTCTGAAATAATCAAACAAGCAACGCCTTTTTGACTTCTTGAAATTGCTGTGTTTGCCTTACCCATGAAAACGACTTCAATGTTTGGTAATCCTATCGCCATATCTTAACCCCCTATAAATTAGTTTCGATTTCCTCAATGTAGTAAGTGCTTTCCGGCTCTTGCTTCTTGATGAAATACTCAATATTAAAATCAAAAGAAAGAACACCATCATTGACGGTGCTCTCTGTGTCCATTATGTGAATTGTGAATGTCGGCGTGATCTGCAACATTCCATCAAAGGCTGTCTGCATTGCTTCGCGAACTTCTAGCAATTCAATTTTGTTATTCTTTGGGTCACTCGGAAAATAATAAACCGTAATTGCTGCAGCTTTCCGGTCAAACGCGTTCATTATGTTTTCATGGTCATAGCTGACCAAATCCACATAAAAACAAGGGCGTTTATAACCCTCTGAAACGTCTGTCGATTGTATTGTTATGGTCGGGAATGACTGTTTAAGCTGCCCGTTTATTGCTTTCATGACTTCTTTTATCATTTAGAACCCCCACCCCTCGTTTAAAATATCATCAACAAACTTTTCAACGTCCTGGAAATACTCGTTTGTGAATTGACTTTCTGCCGTTGCAAAGACTTTCTTGCCTGTTTGGTATCCAACAATTCGACCACCCCGCACAATGTTGTGACCGTCCTCAATTAAGTGGGCGTGTCCCTTGGTGTTATAGGTACGAATTGACCAAGTGTCCCCCTGGTACAAGTACGCTTTACCGCGCTTTATACCCGCTAAATACCGCCCCGTGTCTTTCTTGACCCTGGCTGCAGCAATTCGCTTAGTGTGATTTCTTAGTTTGTTACCCTCTTTTTGCAAAAACCCTTTGACCCGCTTATTTACAAGCCTGTCATTAAGTCCCCCTAGTGCTCTTGTAAATTCTTCAAGTCCGGAAAAATCAAAATCGCTCATTGTTCTAGTACCTCACTTGCAAAGATTTCTATTTCAACGTTTGCTTCATATGGGTTTAAAGTATAAAGGACGTCATATCGACGCCCCGCATACATTAAATAATGAGTGTTTTTAATATCCTTACCCGCCGCATATCTCACAATGATTTTATGCGTCATTTTTGCAAACTCGGTATTAGCACGGTTTCCCATGCTGCCTGTCTGCGGTATGAGCTTCCCCCAAATGGTTTTTATTAACTGGGGGCGGTGCTCTATCTCGTTCAGCTCGTTTTCGTTCTCAATCATTCCCCATACTTGAACGCGCTTAGTTAATTTGTCCGTCGTGGTTTGCTGTTTATAGTCCAACATGTCCGCCCCCTTTTTTATAGTGTTGGTATAGGTAACGTTTGAAGCTGCAACATTAATGATTGAATGGTGTACCGCATTTTCTCACTAATCCCACCGGAAAAGTCGCGCCGCTCGTACCAATCCGTTATAAGCATAAAGCAAATAACACTGGCTGCAGCTTTGAAATGCTCGTCCGTGATATGCTGCTCAAAGTTATCAATCGCCCCTTTAACCCGCATTTCTGCGGATAAAATGAGCATGTTTAAAACTGTGTCTTCGTCCGTGTAATCGCTTTCCAATCTAAGCCACGATTTAACGTCCTCTAGTTTAAGAAATAAAGGGGTCATTTAACCACCCCCTTAGACTAGGCAACAACTGGCGTTAATTCAACCTTAACAACCGCTTTTGTATCTACCGTTTTAACGTCGTATCTTTCGATTACGCGCATAAATGTAGCGTTTTTAGTGAAGCCGGCTTCTTTAGATACCGCCATTTCATACGCTTCACGGTCAAAGAATGTGATAAACTCGGCAATGTCACCAACATAGAACACTAATTTGCCCGCTGTTTTAGTGATTGAACCGTTTGGTACAACTTCAATTCTCTTGCCTTTAAACGCTTTCTTTGTTGCGTCTGTAAGGTCTTGTGTTAAAATACGTTTGCCGTCTTTGCCCTCTGCTTTGTCCAGGTAGTCAAACCCGTCCTGGTCTGTAATGATAACGGCTGCTGCAGCAATGGCGGGGTCAAGGTTCTTGTTTAACACTGTTTCAATGTCAATGTATGACGCACCTGTCACTTTTGTTGCTGTTGCTAATGCTGCAAGAATGTCTTTGTTTTCGCTTCTTACGGCTTTTTTTGCAAATCTACGACCCACATAATTTGTGAGGTTCGCTTTTTCATCTTGTAAAAGAGTGTTAGCGATTGGAATAATGTCCCCTTTGTCTTTTAACTCCCATTTCACTTGACCGAACTTGATAGTTGACTGATTGATTTCTGTTATTTCTCCAAAATCGACAAGTTCGTCGTTTGCTTCAACCTCTAAAGGCATTGACCCGCTAAGTGAACCAACTGGAACGACGTTACAATATGGTTTTAATGGGATTAACGCCCTTTTAAGTTCATTAATCTGTGTTTTTTGTTCAACTGGAACTAAAAAGCCGCCATCTTCACCCACTCTTTCGACAAGTGCGTTTTCTGCTTCTGTAAGTCCTTTACCAAGTACCGCTTTATTAAATGCGACTGTATCGTTTGGTTTAGTTGTTTTATTCAAGATTTCTTCCCCCTCAAAGTTTTCTAGTTCTTCGCGCTCAATTTGCTCTTGAAGTGCAATTTCTTGCTTTAAGTTCATTGCTTTTTCAAGCTCTGCCCTAACTTCTTGAACCTTGTTTTCTGCTTTTAACGCGTCAATGCTGTTCATGATACCGTCTAACTCTTTTCTAAGCTCTGTTGATTTCTTCATTAATCAATTCCCCCTATAAGTTGTATTTGAACTGTAATAGTTCGTTAAAAGCTGTTTCATCTTCCAATGAAAAAGCGTCCACAATGTCGGGTGTTGGTTCTTCCTCGACTTCGGGACGCTCTGTGATTGGTTTAATTAGGTTTTGCGGCGTGTTCTTGTAGAGCTTCGCGTCAAAGTCCGCATAATTTAACGCGTCTGTTTCTGATACCTTGATGTTGAAATACTGGGCGGCTTGCTCTCCTGTCAACCACGTTTCGGCGTTCACCATATCAATGATTGTCTGAATGTCCACGCCCTCTTTCAAGTTCTCGGAATAAACGTTGATAATACCGTCTTGAATACGGTCTAAATCGCTTGCCAACTTTCGCAGATCGTCGGCGTTACCATTTACACCCGCCCACGGTTTATGTATCATTACATAGGCGGTATTAGGAACGATTATCTCGTCGGCTGCGAACATAATCACCGACGCGATAGAACCCGCCAAGCCGTCAACGTATACGGTTTTTTTGCCCTGGTATCGTTTGAGCATGTTGTAAATTGCCATACCCCCGAACACATGACCCCCGCCACTATTGACATAGATATTAAGGTTTTTGCCCTTAACCTCGTCCAAGATGTTTTTAATATCTTCCGGACTTCTATCTTCCGGATACCATTCACTGACCCAACTTTCGTTTACTATGTCACCATAGAAATGAATGTCCGCCGTGTGTGCTGTTTGGTTTTTAACTTCAATCACTATTCCCCACCCCCTTTGTCATATTGTTTGCCCGCCTGTTCGATTGGGATATAATTACCGTTCATTAGTAATCTGTCCCCGTGCTCATGGTTCGCAACGTCTAAGACTTCGCGGCACTCGTTTGCGGTCTTGATACCGTTATTCGTATATATTGCTAATACTTCCGCCTGGGTCTTTAAATCCGCCCTTAGAATACTAGACACGTTAAATTTAAAGTGAAGTCCCACGGCTCTCTCGGCTGCTGTTAGCAATTTATAATTAAGTTCTTCCTCATACTGTTTGAGTATGAAAAGTAAGGTATCAACGTAAAATGAAAGGTTTTGTGCTTCGCTGCTTGCATAACTTGACTTGTCATAGTTGTTTATATGACTTGGTTTAATTCCAAAGGCTGCAGCTATTTGCAGCGCGCTATACTTTTTCAGCTCAAAATACTGGCTGTCGGTTAGCTTCAAGTCAAGCGGCGTCAACTTCATTCCAAGAGGAACCGGCACGATACGCCCCGCGTTTTCTTCGCCTAGTGCGTATTCTTCCAGGGTCTTGACTAGCTCGTTTTTCCTTGACTTGTCCAAGTCCCCGACGTATTCAAGAACCGCCCTAGCCGTGAACCCTTTTTTATTAAGGTTATTTAAAAACGCCTGGTTTGCCTTGTTCCCGTCCATAGTGGACTGCAGCACGTCTTGAACTGCTAAACCGACGATACCGTCGCGGGACATAGCACCTTTTAAGTGAATTATTTCGCTGCTGCTGAATATATACTTTTTCCCTGTCTTGGCTTCGGTGTACTCATAGGTTAGGCGGTTTTTAGTTCCCAAAATGCCCTCGTTGTCCACCAAGATTTTCACATGCTCACTATCTAAAACCCACATATCATTTAATTTAGAACCGCGCCAACGTGTCCAAATATAGGCGTTGCCGTGATGGTTCCGGTTAAATTCAATCAAAGATTTAAAACTAGATGGCGTCATATATGGGTTAGGTCTATGTTTCAATAGCTGATAAGTTTCATGGTCTTTGACCCTTATCGTCCCCTTGTCGGTATCTTGCAGCAAATCAATGTTTAACTTGCCGATTGTTTCGGATAATAGTTTCAAGCATGTAAAATACGTTACTTCGCTTAAATTCTCACCCGTTCCAAACTTACCCCCGAAAAGGGCGTTAATATCTGCGATTGAAATATCCCCCGTTGTGGTCGGCTGCTCTGTTACCTGGTTTCTTAGGTACTTAAAAGCCATGTTTTGAATAAACCCCAAATTCTCACCCCCTTAAAAACATATTTAGATAATCATCAACGCATGAATTTATATCAAAGTCATTGCCGTGCTGCGCGTTAATTGCGCCTTGCAACCCCATGAGCATGGCAATAATACCGTCGATTTTGTTTTTGCTCTTGCCCTTTGAATACTTGATATTTCCCGCGTCGTCCAATACTGCAACAACGTTGCGCGCCATGAACTCAAAGGCGGGGTTTTCGGCAACGATTAAACGCCCCTCAATCAAGAGGTTTTCAAACTCTCGAATGATGGGCGTCATACTTCTAAAACCTTGACCGAACCCGATAAGGGTAAAATCTTCCTCTAGGGCGGATTGTGTCGCGGGTGAACCCCAACGGTCAAAATAAAGTTCTTGAACCTTGTCGGTGTTCTTGATAAATCCGTGTAACTGATTAAAGTTAATAAACTGACCATTTAACCCCAACAAATGCCCCTGTTTGACCCATATGTCATAGGGTACTTTGTCCCGTTCCTTACGCTCTGCGATTGTATCAAGCGGCGTAAACAAATGCGGGTATATGATATATTTGTCTTGTTCATCATCATAAAAGACTTGAACAAAGGCGGTTATATCCTGGGACGCTGAAAGGTCAAGTCCCGCCCAGTTCGGCAAGTTCCGGATAAGGTTATAATCTACCTTGCGGGTTGCTTGCTGCCATAGCACCATATCAATGGCGTTTCTAATTTCTGACGACACATGTTGATTTAGGAAGTACCGCCTAAATGACAATTCACGGGTCTTGGACTTTGTGGCTCTTAGTGCCATGTTTTCCAAGTCCTCTAATTTACGGAATACACCCAAGGCGGGGTTTGCTCTATACCATTGGTCAACGTCCAAGATGTCACAACCTGGCTCGGCTTCAAAAATGGCATAATAAAAACTGTCGTCCTGGTGTTCCCCGTTCTCTATGCTCTTGGCGTATGAATATAGTTCCATTTCCAAATTGAGCGGGTTGTCACCGCTTGACGCCGTGGTTATGCTTATTCCTAAAGGCTCATTAAACACCCCTTGACCCGTCTTTAATTTGTCATATAGTTTCTGATCCGGTGCTTCGTGTATCTCGTCCATACAAAAAACTAAATCCGCATAACTATCCGCGTTCTTGGCGTCACTTGAAAGGACACGCAAAAAGCTGTTTTCATCTTTGCGGTATATTTTCTTTTGGCTGTCCGTTATCTTGCAGCGTTTTTTTAACGGTGTACCGTTAATGAAATGAATGATTGAGTTATACAATAACCCCGCCTGTTGGCTTGTGTTCGCTGTGATAATGTACTCCGCGCCGTATTCAGTTCTAAAGAAATACAGATAGGTCAAAATCAATGCTATAATGAACGATTTCCCATTTTTTCGGGGTATGTTTATATGAGCTTCGCGGTGTTTTCTTAGTCTGTCGGCTCTACGCTTAACACATAAAATATCTGTACAAATGCGAAACTGGAACCAAAGTAATTGAATGATAGTGTTTTTAGTACCCTTATCAAGTTTTAGTTTGCGGCTGAACTTATAGAAGCGTCGCGCTTCGGCTTCATCAAAATAGTATTTATCACTATTCCATTTACGCGCCTGTGCCGCGATTGCTTCGTCTAATGTGTCCAACCCTATGACGTCGCGGTTATCAAATGTCCTAAGTCCCACCGCCTGGGTCAACTTTTTATTCATCTTCTAACCACCCGTCAAGGTCTTGTTCTTCCTCTTTCGGCAACACCTCGTTTAACAAGGCAAGCTGTGAGTTAAAGGCTTTAAGGTTTTCCCGCAGCTCTTTTTGTGCCGGATTGACTTTCAGCGAACCCGTAACATTCTTCACGAACGCGCCCTCGATTTCCAAGCACTCTTTTGCTGCATTTATCATACTGATAAGGTCTAAACAGTTATTTAATATAAATTCTTCCTCTTTGGTCTGTATCTTGTCTTTGTACATGTCCATAAATGCTTTAGGCGTGACCGTTTTCGTGCCGAACTTTATCGCATGAACAACGTCGGTCAAGTCCTCGCGCTCTCCGCTCTCTACGGCGCGCGCAGCTCTGCGGTATTCTTTGTAATAGTCGTTATTGCTCGGCATAAGTCACCCCCTGTTTTTGCGTCTGTCCTATAGTCCGGTTTATCACACGGCACCCATACACCGCGCCCCCTCTTGATTTTCCAATTTAGGTCATTTTCTTTGGGTACTGGCTCGGTTAGAGCTGCAGCGCAAACGCCCTTATACTTCCGGTCAACCACATAGAAGTATTTGAACTGTTTCCCCTTGATGTGTTGTATGTTAAACTGTTCCATTTCTTCAAGGGTCGGGCGTACTGTAATTCTTGGGTCGTCATGCTTTCCAAGTACGCCCTTTAACCCTCTAGGGTGCAGCTTCACGCCGTCCCGCATGTAAAACTCACTTACAATGTGACCCGCATATTTAAAATTGGCTGCTTGGTACACATAGCCGACTTTCCCAAGCATACCGTCCGCCCAGGTGAAAAGGATTTTAATGTTTGGGTGATTGACCCGCAGCCATTTTATTAATTGGCTTAACATTTGACTTTCACTATTACGCGGCATATCCTCGGTCATGCACATGCGCCCGATTTCAAAATAATCACTTGTACCCAAATCCGGAAATAAAACTTTGATTGTATGTAGTGGTCTAGTTCCAAACCCCAGGGTCACAATTCCGACAAGCTCACCGCCCAGATAAAACCCTATAAAATGTCTTGTGCTGCTCGGCACGGTATCGCTGTAATGGTACTGTTTAACCATGTCAACGGCGGTTTGCTTATCAATCTCACATATTTCATATTTAATCCTACCCATTACAACACCCCCTTTTTTGCACACAAAAAAACCGCCCTTTTAGGCGGCTTCTTTTCTGTATGATTAATGTGTCAACCGTGTTCATTTTCGTGCATTCTGCACGATTTTAGAACATGACCTTTTTCCAATGTGTTCCCGTTTTGTTTGGTTAACGAACATTTATTTATTTGCACAAGGTTGTGCATGTCAAAATCCCGTTTTCTCGTATAGTTGTCGAATTTACAAATCCAACCTCATAAAAATAAATAAACCTTCGTTAAATGCTTCAAGTATATTCAAATTTTGCGCACAAAAAAACCGCCTTTAAAGACGGCTTCTTTATTATATTTAATTTATTATAGATATCTTTCTCATGTGATTATGTCTATCGTTATTATTTATATAGTTTTTTCTACTTCATATACTCTTCTGCATAAACTGTTGATTTAATGTTTTTTGGCATAACTAATACTGGCCACCAGAAAGGTGCGCCGCTCCATCCATCCGCACTATTCCCATTTTGTTTTATTAGAATAAGTGAAGGATCATCAATAGCAGCCCTCTTGGCGGGCACTCCATCTTGAGTTCCATTATCGGGAGCATTCATAATCCTATGTGCTCCTGGTGTTTCCTTTTTAGTATTTCTGCCTTCCCTAACTACTAAGGTAATCTTATCGCGGGTGAAGTAATCTAGAAAGGAAAGCATTGTATCCATATTTACTACATATTCGTTATCGAGTTCTATAGTTTCGTAAATAAGTTTAATAATTGTACAAGCTACATCCTTTGTAACCTCACATTCATATTGTTGCACATGATTAATATTATAGGGTGCCAAAATATCATCTATCTTCTTAATAAATGGCGTTAATTTTGTTTTACATATTGGTGTAAATCCTACCGGAAGAATTCTGGTGTGTTCTTTTAAAATATGTGTCTTGCTGACTAATATTTTATTAGGTGAACAAGGAATAATTTTACCACCTTTATCCTTTCTAATAAAAATAACACCATTATTATTTCTATTAAGTTCGAAATCTCTACGTAATTCGGAATCAAATTTATTAATTTTTACCATCTGATTATATAATTCAGTAGTAGTATAAAGTCTCGTTACAGCTAAATCCTCTTTTTTTCTATACCCAAACATTCTTGAATGTTGTAGAACGGTATCTTGCTGCATTTTTTGTGGACGTCTACCATAGCAGAACCCTATAAGATTTGAAATTGTAATTCCTCTATCAAGAATTTGTCCCCCAACAAATATATTTAAAGGAGTTCTTAATTCTAACTGGCCTTTCTCATCTAACATATCCTTAACATCATTCTCAGAATTAACAACGGAAATGTTAATTCTTTCTTTGATAGCAATATATATCTCTGGTAAAAGTTCTTCTTTGGAGATCATGTTAAAACCATATTCCTTTATGCTTTTTTCAAGTCCTTCCATCGACTCAAATATTAATTCATTTAATTTATTTATATCTTGCTCTATAAGTGCTGCCAATTGTTCTACTAGTGTAAATATAATGTCTGCTTGTCTCATATGAGAACTTTTTGCTATCTCTGTATGAATTATAAAACTAAATCTATTATTTTCATCAAATTCGTCCCCACCATTTTGGAGTAAACGAATTGTTCCAGCAACAATAAAATTTATAATTGCCTTTCGTAAACCTTTAACTTTTGAATGAGTTAAAACCTCTTCTACCTTAAAAACTCTTCTATCACTTACTTTAAGAATATCCAATTCTTTTTGCTCTATCTCCATAAACAAGTGCTTTGCCAAAGGATTTACATCATGATTAAAATAGTAATCTCCCCCAATATATCCTTCTCCATACGGAACTAATACGGTATGCGCTGGCTTAATAGGATAAATTTCTGCTCCAATTTCAAAATTTTCTGGTTGCAAATAAAGTGAGTATGGCGTAGCGGTTACTTGAATAAATCTACATTCTTCAAGACTTCCTCTAATATCGTTTATTTCACTTGCTATCTTACGGATATCAAAAAAATCTGCATTTTTAGAAAATCCCACACTTGCAAAATCAGCTTCATCGTCAATTATCATGCACTTTTTATTTGACTTTAGCGGGTAACTTTCTATAAAGAGTTTAAATCTTGCTAAATTATTTTTTTCTTTTTTCACAATAATAATCATTTTTTGTTTTAACTCAAAAGGCGTTAAATTAGTATGTATAGACATAATATCATATATTTTGACTTTTTCACCTTTGAATTCGTAACGCATTCTTGCTAAGGTTTGCTCCGACAAAGCATTCGTTCCTTTTGTAAGTACTACTGCTAAATCATATCCATTATCAAATCCTAATGCAATTGTACCTATAAAAGTTTTAGTTTTACCACTTTGAATTTTACCAAGCATCATTAAAGGTTCATTCTTCAAATCTTCTAAAAGCGTTATGCTCTTTTCAATACACTCCTTTTGCTCTTCGGTATATTCAGAACACTTTTTTAAATAAAAATCACCGTTCAACTCCATAGATAAATCTCCTTTGATATACTAAAAAATAACCTAATTACATAATACACCTAACAACATACTATGACAATAAAATTGGTTAAATTTTACGAATATACATATTAATAGTTTTATATTTTAAATATAAAGACTATTAATTGCATCTTATATCAAAGTTCAACTTTTTACTTTTAAGTTCTAAAAAACTTGTTCTTGATGGGGCATACGGTCAAGCGTGTAACGCCTAAAACAATTTGATACCCCCCACCCCCACAGATAATTCCAAGTTATCTGTGTAGCCTACATTCACCCGGTGATAGTCAACAACCAGGTGACGTCGAACGTGTCCAAGATGTATAATAATTAATTAATCACCCTACGTGTCCAAGATGTATAATAATTCATTAATCACCCTGTTTTTGTCCTGTTTATACAGTTTATGTATGTATGAATGAGTACCCGCCGACATTGGTATTAAGTTTTCTAAACTCAATGAAAGGTCGGGTCTTTCTTTTAGTTCCCAAATATGATGAACTGTGTCCGCATATTCAAGTACACCCTCGACCATCAATTTATATATGTCTAACCCGTGGTACTTCCGCAGCACTTCGCCGCGTACCGTTAACCAGGGGATTGATTTATAAAACGCTGTGCTGTCCTTATCTCTCCTGGTTCTGTCATAGTCCTTGTTGTTCCTTGCCATACATTCAACGCATAGCCTTTGTTTAATATCTATTACCCGTCTACACCTTGGACACATTTTCTTTATTGGCATATCGCACCACCTCACAAAGTAAAATAAAAAGAACCCAGTCAACGGGACTAGGTTCTATGTGTAAAGGAGAAACACAAGTAAAAGAAAGGAGTATACACAATGAAAAGAAAAAGGAAGTAAATAAAATGACAATGGTTTGTGATACATGGCTAACTATCACTATATTATTCTACCATGTTCAAACCCCTCATGTTGTTACTTTATCGCTACTTTATCGCCCCAAAACATGAGTTAATTTATCTATTGTCTTGGTGTTTAGTTTCCTTACTCCGGAATATGAATAACCAAGAATTTCAGATACTTGGTAAAGGTCGAACCGCTTAAAGTATCGGCATTTAACTAGGCGTTGCTCTAAATCTGAAAGGGTTTCTAGTGCTGCGTCTACTATGTTAATTCTATATTGTACTTCTTCTATCATGGCTTTAAGGCGGTTTATTTGTACCTCTCTTATCATGACTTCATTCTCTACGGCTCTATTAATGGCGTTTGTTCCGCCCCCGCCTACGCTATCGTATGCCATGCCCTTGACGCCCTGGTATTCTCTTAGTAATCTTTCCAGTTCCAAAGTGTGCTGCTTTAGCTTGGATTGATAGGTTGTATAATAATATAATTCATCTTGTACGTTCATTTTATCCCCCTAAAAAAGTTACAAAGTTACAAACCCCATCTGTAACCGTGTACTTACTGGCTGTCAAGGGTTACACGCCCCGACCCCCTATATTCTCTTATTAAATAACCTTTTTATAATAAAGTAAGACACACACTCAAACATATAATTTATATTAAATGCAAAAAACCCTGTAACGTGTAACCCGTGACCATCTAGCCTTAGAGCTTCAAAGGTTACACAAAGTTACAAGGCGGTTACACTTCATTTTAAAACCCGTCTTATACTTAGAACCTCAACGGTTACACAACATTTGAATACACTCTAACCGGTGTCCCGTTCGACTTAATGACCTTGCTTTCGAACCCTCGTTTATTAACTTCACGGGCAAACATATATTTACTTAAAGCCTTGTATCCGCTATTGTTGCACCAATAAACATAGTTATCATACGCCTTGCTAACGGGTTCATCTTCGATTTTGATTTCTTCAAGAAATTGTATAATAGGGTTGTTCATCTTCTCATATTCGCTCGTCACTTTGTCCACTCCGTCAACCTTTGTGAACTCGTTGCGGGTCATAATACGTTTTAACCCGTCAATACCTAGTAATAAAAGATATTCAAGAGCTTCTTGCGTCCTTAAATCGTCGATTATGAACGGGTTATATTTGTCTTTGTTCTTGTCGAATTTAGCGTTAAACGGTATGATTATCAACCTACGCTTCAAACCGTTTGACGTGTCGTTAATCCTCGGAATGTCATTAGCTGCAAAGATGAATTTACTATAGTTTTCAAAGTCGAACGGGTCGGCACCCTTGCGCTCTACTGTAAGAGCTTCGCCCGTGACTAATTTTTTAAAAACGCTGTTATCTTCTATGTAGCCGTTCCCTATATCGTCCCCCAGGTTTAAAAGTTTGCCGTATAGTTCGGCGGTCTTGAACTTCTCCCCAAGCTCTCCAAGTCCCAAAGATGAAATATTATGACGCCCAATCAATCGTTTAAGGCACTTTAAAAGGGTACTCTTACCGTTTGCACCGTCGCCGGTTAATATGAAGCACTTACCTAGTTCATTTCTAGGAAGTAAAATATAACCTATCATTTCTTCGATTAATGCCCTCAAATCCTTATCGCTGCAGCTTATGTTGTCAAGTACGGCGTCTATAGCGGTTGACTTCGCGTCCGGATTGTAATTAGTATCAACCTTGTTCGTGATTATAATGTCGGTGTTGAACGGCTCTAGCTGCATTGTATCAATGTTTAAAAGTCCGTTCTTAACAACGACATAGTTTGTTTGACTTAGGGTCATAGGCTCACAAATAAGCTCTAACATTGCCATAATCTCGGAACGCTTCGCCTTGCCACAATTCGGAATGTGTTTAATGATATGCCGCTCAATCTCCCGTTTTTCCGGAACATACACGCCATCATGATAAACATGTAGTTGATTGTTTAGTAATATCATGTTTTCAGTGCCTTTGATGTACTTGCAAAAATCATCTAGTAATAGCTGACCCTTTTCATTAACAAAGGTCGGGGCGGTGAAACTTTCGTCCCTTAAAATTATATCTAGTTCGGTTTCTTCAAGAGGTCGTTTTAGTACATATTTGTTGATGATAAGCACACTTTGTTTAATTTCCTCTTTTTTAAATCCGTGGCTCTGCAGCTTCAAGATATAATTAAAAATTTCCTGGTTTCTCCCGTCCCCCTCTGCCATTGTTAAGAACTGGGGCGGATTATTGACAATTTGCAACCATCTAGGTAACGGGGCACACTCTGCAGCTATGAACCGACGTTCTATCCCGTCAATTTTAAGAGGTACAACCGCGTTATTTTTACCAAGTTTAATGTCTGCCATTAGTCCGATTGCCAAGGGTTTAGTGATTGAGTTCTTGCTTACGATAGTATTTTTAAAGTAGAAGTGAATACCCCTAGTTGTATATAACTTGCTGCAACTAATACCCAGGTCGTCAACTATCTTTTCCAAGGTCTTTGCTTGCTGCATGTCGTCAATATCAACCATGATATAAGCGTCATCTAATACGCCGCCGTACTCATGTAGGTGCTGCACTTCTTCCAGTGAATAGAACCCGTTGCGTCCCCTTACTCTCTCGGTTGGTCTTTTATTATTAGTTGGTATGTATCCCTTAAACACGGTTTAACCCCTCTCATTGCTCGTTTAGTTTGATTAATCTATCAAGGTATATTGCAGCCTTTTTTAAGTCCTCTATACCGTTTTTATACTTGTACCTAGTCACATATTTAATGACATTCCCCTCAATGAACCCCATTTCGTGACTTGTAATGTAGTCAAGGCACTCAATACCCTTGGTATAATATGTTGGGTGATTAATTTCCGCCATTTTGACCACCGATATTAATACTTTTCTTGATTTCGTCATGTTTGCTCTGTAACTTTGTTAATTCAGTAGCTTCTTCGCTAATTTTTTTAATTAAGTCTTTTTTACTGTCTATAGTCTCTTGAATTTCCTGGTTTATGCTGTCTAACAGTTCCACCAGGTATTTTAATAAATTGATGATGGTATCGGACTTTTTAAAGATGTCCTTTGTCCATAACTTGAATTTAAACATTATTCTTTCCCCCTATATAATCAATGTCCATTTATGCCGCTGCGGTACGCTTTGAGCTGTTCTTTATATAGCTGCGATTGTTCATACCCGCATGTCTTAAATTCGGGGCAAAATCCCCTATAGATACATTCCGCAACACATACCGACGCAATAACCGGCTCATACTCGGCAACCTTATCTAGTACCTTGCGCCATGCTTCGCGTGTTTCCGGTGCTGCCTGGGTGCAAAGACGTTTTCTTGATATATTGATTAATGCCTGGGCGTTCGCGTCAATCTCATGGATAACTGGGGCATCCTGACTCTTGTATTTCCTGTCAACTCCTGTTCTATCAGTACGCTGCGTACCTACAAAGTGAACGATACCCAACCAATGACGGACTAAATGATTGCTAACCCAGTACGGCAAGTCTGACCAAATACCCTTTATAGTTATTTTTCTAATCGGACTATGTTCACACATTAAAACGCGACGTTTCCACTCGTCAGACGGTTCACCCTGCCCGATGTCCTTGTTTATCGTGGTTCTGCAAGCGTCTGCAACCTCTCGCCATGTTCCCCCAACTCCTTTTATTCTAAATTGCATTTGTTTAAATCCTTTTCAAGAGCCAAGGTGTCGCGTCTTATTTCTGACATAATAAATTTAATTTTTAATCTTAGCGAATAACTAGCGAACGTATTAAATTCATCATGTTCCGGCATACTCTCTAAGAGTTCCGCCAATGCTTTACAATTCGCATGGACGCGTAAAACTTTTGTGTTCATTTGTTGCTCGAACGTACTAACAATTTTTCTATTCACCTTTTAGTCCCCCTTATGCTTTTAGTTCTTTGTCTAGTGAAAATGTGTCACATCTTAATTCTTTCATTACATGCCTTAATTGCTCTCTCAACACTACTGCGTCGTCTGACTGTAAGTCTTTAATAGTCGTTATGCTGCAGATTAAGTCTTTCAACTCAATACAATTCGAAACAACACACTCTAAATCAATGTCAATCTTAGCTTCTCTTATACCCCTTGGCTTTCTAATCATGATTAAATCTCTCCTCTTTTCATTTTTTCAGTTAATCGTTCTAACTTGTGGTGTATCTCCATATCAACAAAGAAGTCTAGGTCTAACATGCGCTTGATACTATGCAGCATGATTTCAACATCTGCAATTTCTTCCGCGATATGCGGTTTATTTGCAAACCCTCTAATACTCTTTGAAAGTGCAACAATTAATTCGCCCAGTTCCTCGATTGTTTGATTAATGCGTTGTCTTTCTCCATAGTGCTTTATAGCTCTGTCAATTATGTCATTATCTAGTAAAATGTTATCCATTACTTGCCCCCTATAAAGTCTTGTATCCTTTTATTTGCAATGCCTATATAATAGGTTTTGTCTAACTTACGCGGGACTTTCGCCCCTTTGATATTCTCGTTTAATATGAAGCACCGCGGCGGTGTGTTTGCGATTTTCTCCACCCGCTCGGAATTCTTCACCTTGAAAACACCCTGGTCATTATCTGAACGGCTTGCAAACACCCTCAAAACGCGCTCATTTAGTTTCGTGTTGCCATATAGTCCATATTGATATTTAGATGATACTTTAACGATTTTTTGAAACTGTATTAGCTCATTACATTCATTGATTGTCTGCTCTACCGGAACCCCTTTAGTTAGGTTCTCAACAACCGCTTTATTAACTATTGGTAAATCATAGTCCAGGGGGTTCAGTTTCTTAACATATGCCCCCTTGGATTTATATTTCCCTTCCTGGTCTACAATGATATAGTTGTTAACGTCCTTTTGATATACACCCGCATAGAGGTCAAACTCTAATATCATACGGGTTCGGCTCTCCCACTCTCCGGCAACTGCCTTAATCGTCGGTAAATCGTCCATGCTCTCAATCCTTACAAGAATACCGTCCGTGTTAGATTGGATTATCTGACAATGAGGTTCTAACTTCTCAATGAGGTCTAAAAGCATTAATTGACCATTGATACAAACGTTGTTTGCTTGCAGCGGGTCATATAGTGGGTTGTGCCTGTCTTTCATTGCCCCGTATGTTGCATTGAGTACGATTTTATACGGCTGTTGCATAGGGTTCTTTGCTGCCTTTAGCTCTAACCTGGATTTATATATCTCCTGGTATTTGTTCGGGTCTGATATGTTCCGGCTTGCGAACCCGTATTCTATCATCAATGATGGGTAGAAGCTCGCAACGTCCATATTTACAAAGATACCTTTACCGCCATACTTGGAAACAGCACCATGTAAGCCGCCCCAGGCGAACACATGAGGAACGCCCGCAACGTCTATTTCTAGCTTGCTATCATAGTCCAGGTTTAACGGGTTCTCGTACCATTCCATAATACTGCGGTACTTGTTTAATCTGATTGTGTCTGCAATCGTGATATTAAACTCGTCGTTGTGTGCTTTACTACTCGCCCCCAAGATTTTGGCGGATAATTGCGCCTTTGTCTTGGTGACAAATGCAAGGGGTAACTTGAACGCCTTTAATAGTGACAACTGGCTTTCAAACTCCTGGGCGGTTGCTTCAAACACCTTGATAGTCTGCTCGACGTCATGTTTACAATATTGAATGACTTCTTGCAGCTCTGCAGCGGTTAACTTTCGGTCAATGTCAAAAGGAACGCTTGTTTCCTTGATACTCTCACCCATGAACCCCTCTAATTGCTTTAAACCGTGGAATGAGTTCATCACGTCATAGTTGAATAGCTGAATACCTCTAATTAATGATGAAAATGTTGCCCCGTGCTGCCCCTGGTTGATAATATGGTCATTCATCTTGTAAGGCTCTAACCCCGCTATGATACATTTTAAAATAAACTGGTCATAGTGCCGTGAATTGTACCCTATCCAAATGTTATCCTTGTTCTTTGTATAGAAGTCATACAAGGCGTCTGTATCGTTGCATATTACCGTCACGCGGTTATTTAATGCGTTCTTGATAACAACTAACCAATCATATTTAAAAACCTCAAAGTCATAAAAAAGCATGTCTTACCCCTCTAGTTCTTAGATGTTAAAAACGTCTGCAATAACAATAGTGTCTTTTGCGTTTGGTGTGTACTTCACTAGATACTCATGTTTATATGGCAATTCTTCAAACATGGCATTAACTAGCTGCGTATAAGCGTCTAGACTCTTTGCTGTTACCGGTTGGTCACTCTTTAAACTTCTTAACATTTCATTAGCCTTGTGAAGTCCGAACGCGTTCGTCAACACCTGGTTAAAGAAAAGCTTGTTGTTTGCATAATCACCGTCAAGGATTGTGAACCATATTGACAACATGTCCGATCCTTTTTTACTTTTCTTAATCTCCATTTTTTCAATCGCGGCTTCATACTCTCCGGCGGGCACTTCTCTAAACTCCCCAGTTCCACCCCCGTTTTCTGCTATCTCTTGCGCTTCTTGCATTAGTGCTTCAAAATCCATAATTTAAACCCTCACTTTTTATTATTTTTATTGTTCTGCAGCTCTACGTCTTTTCGGTGTTGCTTTTTGTTCTTCTTGCGGTTCTTTTGTGTCTTCCGGCGCAACATTCGGACGCGAAGAAGTGTTTTGCACGGTCATTGTAGGCGGTGTATAGTTTACGTTAATGTCCGCTTTTTCAATGGCTGCTGCAAGTGCTCTTGTGTCTAGTGGTATTTCATCAACCCCAAAGTTAAACCTTGACCCGCCGAAAATGTACGGACTGGCTTTAAACTTCATCTTTCTATCGTTGCCGTTGGCTTCTACAAGAACGGTCATGTCAACTATTCCGGCAATAACCTCGGCAAAGGCTTCTTTAAGGTTCGGTCTATAAGTTGTATACTTAGCCGCACCCCTGGTCACCTCACCCGTAGCAAGTTTGGATATTAATATAATTCTATACCCGATATTTTTAAGGCGTTTCATGGTGCTTAAAAATTCAAGCCTTATCATGTCATACCCTTTACCATATCCCCCGTCTTGCTCATGTTCCCAACCATTTTTGTCATACATGTATAGACGGCAATGTTCAAGCATATCCTCAACCAAGTCCACACATACATTTTTAAAGTCTGTCGGGTTAGTTTCAAGCTCTGCAATGACGTCTTTGAACACTTCCCAGGCGTATTTTCTTTTAGGCTCTTTTCGCCCCTCTTTAAGAATTTCATCTTTAATTCTAATCACTGGACTTGTGATTGCGTCGGTGTTCCCGTCCGTGTTTAGCATTAAAGTATCGTCTAACTGGTCAACAAACGTTGTTTTTCCAGTATATGACGCCCCATAAACCCACATATCCGGATTGCGGTCAATTTCAATAGTTCTTCGCTCGTTTTTTGGTATTACCATGTAGTTTTCCCCTTTCTGACAATAACTTTTGAACTTGCACCAATCACATAATTTACTAGGATTCTTTTCAAACACCGTTGTATTATATATCTTGATACATATACGAAACGCGTCTGCTACTTTCTGCGGGTCGTATTCTATGTATTCAATAGTTGGCTGCAGCTCTGCAAGTACGCTTTTAAGTCTTAGCCTAAATTCTTCTAGGCTCTCCGTTTTCTTCTGCCTTATAAATGTCTTAGGCACAAAGATAAACGCCATTTTGCGAACCTCAAACCCCAGTTTTTCAAGATAGTATTTATATATGTGTAGCTGCATGGATTTTAGATAATAGTCCACATTGTTACTATACTTGAAGTCGTACAAATCGACGCTGCCGTCTGCATTATACGCGATTAAATCCGCCGTACCCTCAAACCCGTCTATGTTAAACTTGATTTCATGTTTAAAGTCAACATAATCAAAACTATCAACAAGGTCTAACACCTTGGGAACCAGGTTTTCAAGTTTAATCGCTTCATTAATCTGTAAATCTGTAATGACCCTATATTGGTTGAAATACAATTCAAGTGCCTGTTTTACGTCCCCAGTTTCACAACCATAGTGTAACACCGTCCCGATTATTAGCGGGTTTTGTGCGTCCCCTGTTGGGTAGGTATCAAGTTCTTGATTATATTCAAGGTCATAGTTAAAGGGGCATTTCTCAAACGTGCCTATTGCACTTTGTCGCATTGTATCCCCTCTATTCTGCTATCAATATTTTATGCAAATCAATCCCCAGTACGTCCATATATGCCCCCAGTGTATCCAGTGTAACATTTGCCCCGCTCTCCATACGCTTTACATTGCTATATGGTGCGCCTATGGCTTTAGCCATCTTATAGACGTTAATCCCCTGTTGTATTCTAATTTTCTTTAAGTCCGATAAAAACCCCACTCTATTGAACACTATGAACCCCCGTAAATTCTTCTAGTTTAGCTTTAAACGTTTCAAAATCTTTGGGGTATAGTATGACCGCCATGCCCCCCGCGCCGTTTATCATTTTAATCTCTCTAAGCTGCAGCGGTGACGGTTTCCCCTTTTCTGCCTTGACTTCAATGGCTATAAAATAACCATTGATACATGCCAATATGTCCGGTATTCCCGCCTGTTGTAATCCCCCTCCCCATATTTTGTAATGGTAGGAGTTCGGCAACGTGCTTAAATACCTTTTGATTTTGTTCTCAAATAGTTTTTCTCTCATACAAGTATCAACTCGTTTATCTTACCGTAACCGTTAATACTCTTTAATTGCTTCATGCTGTTGCTGAATATGAATATATTGCCATCAATAACAACCGCTGCATTATAATCCATTTGACCCGTGATAAAGCACGGAATAGGCATAATATAAATGTCGTCCTGGGTGAATTTCCCCTCATTGTTTAACATGTCGTGTAAAAATCCCACCAACGCCCCTATACTGTTGTCAACGGACAACGTGTCATATTGTCCCAATGCCTTTGTTTTAAACTCATTCAATGATGTTAACCCTAGCATTGTTTTAGGCTGCTTGCATTTAATACAATACGTGTACGTCTTAGCCTTAAACACTCCTTTGACCCCCTCGCTTCTCAAATAGTTTTTCTGTGTAATCTTGGCGACTCTCCAAGGTCTTTAAAATATCCTGTTCGATTGATTGCTCAACGATTAAGAAATAATAAAAACATGTCTTAGATTGCCCCATCCGGTGAATACGCTTCTTGCTCTGCTCGAATAATTCCGACGATAGCGGCAAAGTAAAATATACTAGATGGTTGGCTTTTTGGAGATTTAACCCCATTGCCCCCGCCTGGTACTGTACCAATGTGACACTATCGTTTTCACTATTGTATGCTGCAAGGTCATTCACCGCACCATTAACCACGCTCACCGGTTTATGAAGTGTTTTGCATATACTTTTTATCGCGTCTAGCTCTGACGTAAAGTTGTAAAAAATAATAACCCTGTCGTTTGTGCTCTCTAATAGCTCTGTAAGTTTGTCCAGTTTATTTTCATTGTACTGTCCGCATAGCTGCCGCAGATATAACATATATGTTAGGGTTCTGTTTCCTACCAATTCAACCCCGTCAATAGTGATTAACTTGTCTTTCTTGAACCTGTTGTATTGCTGCGTGTTCTTTACGCTCAATAGATTTATAACTTGTTCCGGCAATGTCAAAACGTCCTCGGATTTCATAAACACCGCGCCGTATTTTGCAAGCTGCCGTTTCAAGTGGTTCACATTTTTATAACCGACGATTTTTTCCATCTTAAACCCGCCTATGTCTATCATATGGGTTTTGATGTAGTTCTCATAAAACGCCTTTTTTGTAATCGTCCAACCCAAAAGGCGGCATTGACTATATAATTCCTCATACTTTCCACCCGTGGGCGTTCCGCTTAAAAGAACAACGTTGTCGGGTTTAAGTCTTAGGACGAACTTTCCACGTTTAGAACGCTCGTTTTTTATATAGCTGCTTTCATCAAGCATTAAGGTATAGTTTTTTAATTTTAATAGTTCGGGTCTGCGCCACGCTGTTTCATAGTTCACAATGAGCACGGAACGGGGTTCTAATGGCTTCTTTTGCGGCTTGGTATAGTCTACAATGTTATAGTCATAGAACGTTTTAAAATGCTCTTTCCAGTCCTCTATTTTGGACTTTTGACATATTAGTAAATTATACGGTGCTGCAAGATCTTTCATCTTTTCCGACCCTACGAACGTTTTTCCAAGTCCCATGTCTAAGTAATAGGCGACACGGTTTTTATCCTTGGTTTCTTTGATTGCCGTTACCTGGTGCGGCTGCAGCTTAACTTTTGACATATCCTAAGTGCTGCTTAATGTCCGCTAATCCGTCCCCAAGCTCTTTGAGTAATTTATCATACTCTTTAACCTGGTTTTTCATGATTAGCCACATGGACAACATACCGACCAAATAACCCATGATATACGGAAACATTACACCCCACCCATTAGGAAAAATATGGTCTGTGGTTCTTCAATCTTCAAAACTCTAATCAGTCCATTTACTTCCCTTATCGTGAAATTTCCATCTTCTAATTTGCTGCGTAATGTCTTTGCTGCAATCCCTAGATAATCGGCAACCCCCTTGATGGTTAGGTCGTTTAACTTGATGTATTTCCGTATAATACACCCGCTATTCGTTGTGATTTTACATGATGTCATTTTGTGAACCCCCTATCATTTTATGAAGCGGCGCCTTGTTCCTCCCCACGAGATAATTGTATCCTACCGCGTCACTTTTGTAAACATAAGTTGTTAAATTGTACCTTTACACGCTTAAAATGTTTCTTTTAACGCAACTTTTTGTTTGTTTTTGCCCCTAAACTGTGCTATCATATTTATAAAGTATAAAATTAAAAGGGGCTATTATAAATGAAAGACAAATCATATGAAATTGATCAAAAGGTCTTAAATGAAAATATAAAAACGCTAAGAAAGAAGCGTGGTTTTACACTTGAAGAGTTGGGTGACAAAATCGGTGTTAGTCGCGGAACTATTAGACGATATGAAACGGGTGAAATTGAAAACATCAGTACCACAACCATTGTGAGCCTTGCGAACGCGCTTAAAGTAACACCCGCACAGCTCGTAGGTTGGGAACATATCGGAGATACCGGAAACAATGTTGTGGACGAAATTATTTCACGCCTGGAAAAAATGGATAATGAACAACTTCAATCTATTTTGACAATGATTGACGCCGTATCTAAAACATGGGGGGACACGTTAAAGTGACCCTCTTTTTTTTATCAAATTTCTCACCACTAGAGCATAACACAAAAGTAAACTGTTTTGTTTATGTAATTACTGCCAAGGAAAAAACTTCATAAACAGCTTACATAATCAGCTAGATACAAGCAAACACTATAATTAATAAAGGAGATAAAAAGATGGAGAATTGGAAAACAGCGGGTAAAAAACTTAGAGAACTACGTAAAGAAACGGGATTATCAATCTATAAAGTGGCGCGCGCGATAGGAGTATCGGGTAACTACATAAGCCTACTAGAACGCGGTCAGCAACAACCCTCTGACGCGGTTCTGATTAGCTTATGCGATTTTTACAAGGTTGAACGAGCAGTCTTATTCGACTTATACAATCGGGTTGAAACAACCAAACTAGATCAAATACTTGCTGATCCATCACTTAGAAAGATATTAAACCAAATGAGCACTGATAAAAAACTTTCCAGTGAAGATTTAGCAAGCATTGAAACTGAATTACAAGTCATCAAATATAGACTTGATAATAACAAGGAGTGACATCATTGATTCTAACTAACAGTATTAAAACCTATGAGCGGTTTGTAGTGCATTTATTCGGTTATAAACTTGTAATACACTTAGAGGAAGTCATCTTGCTGCTTGCAGGTCTATTTCTTGGGATGTTAGTCATGGCTCTGCTTGCGGGAAACTTTATCTATAGACTATATAAGATCGAGGATATGGGAAAAAGTAAAATTCAGCTGTTACGAACGAATCATGACGGTAAAACAAAATATGTTGCAGCATTTAAGAGCTTTTCGGAAACGATTGAACAAATCCTATTGCTCTCATTTAGTCCGTTTTTTACTGTCAAACGTTATACACTGCGCGACGAACAACGTACCAAACGATTTTTAATTATAATGTCAATTATTGCTGCGATTGTTATATGCTTTGCAATCATATCCGTTTCAACCGTATTTGAACCTATTCCATTAACTCCTTAATTTCCCCGTTATATTAACGGGTCTTTTTTATCGTGAGAAATGTTGAAAATTCCTATCCCCTCTCTTAGATTTTACATGAATACAATCTGATCTATTCCTGACCATTCACTTGGTTCTGTCGATAATGGTAAGCCATTATCAAAATTAAATAAGTCCTCTACGGTTTTAACTCCATTAAGTTCAAGGCTCTTTAATTCTTTTAGTGCACTTCCCCAACTCCAACCATTACGCCCCGCCTTTGTCATTGAGTTCTCAATCAGCTCCACTTCAAATCCTCTTTTAATCAATGCGTTAATTTCTTGTTTGACTGCTACGGTTGGTTTTTTACCAAAGTTACGATTAAAACTTTTATATAGTGTATCATCAATTATAACGACTGGAACACTGGCTGTTCTTAGTAAAGTAATGTTATTGTTATTTATATTATTAGTATTATTATTAGTATTTATATTATTATAGGGTGCTTTTTCTGCACCTATTTCAATTTGATTAGGTGCTTTTTCTGCACCTTTTAAGCTATGTATAACTTTTTCTGCACCTATTGAATTATCCTCTATTTGAATTTCATTACCATGGGGATTTTGGGTTTTCTGTTTTGATTTTTTAAATCGCTCTTCAACTTCATACGGCTTAAAATAAATTTTAAAAGTGCGACCAACTGCCACGCGTTCTATTAAATTAATTGTGCCACATGATAACTTTTCAAACGCTGTTATAACTAGACGCTTTGATACATTGCATATTTGCATTATTTCTTTTTGCTCAAATATAACAAACGCCCCCTTATCGTCGGTATATTTGGGGTTCATCTGAGAAAGATTAAATCTAAATCTCAATAATGAATAGATTATCTTTTCGCTTGCTGTCAAATCTTCTCGTGCTAATATTTCGAATGGTATAGGTAAACTTAGGGTTTCAGTAAACATGTGGGTCACACTCCTTAGGTCTTTATTATGTTTGTCTTGAATATCATGCGTCCCTCATGCTAAAATGTAATTAAGGACGTCACGAACTTAGCGGTTGGATTGTTCTTTATACCCCAAGGGTTGCCGCCCATGGGGTATTGTTTTTATAATTAAATATTTGTACTCTATTTAACATTCTCAAATCATTTATGCTATTTCTTGGCTTTTGTTTTTTTTTCTAACCAACTTTCAAAGTCCAGTCTTTTAACTCTCCAAGATGTACCTATCCGAAAAGATGGAAAACTTTTGTCTACTTCTCCCGCAAACAGTGCATAGGTCTGACCTTGTGATGTTTGTAAAATATTTTTTACTTGTTTTACCGTGAAACACTCTAAATTCGTCATTCTGTCATTATCCCCCTTATTGTCTTGTTTAAAATGTTCATATTTAAGCTTGATTGTATATATTCAACCACCAGATGTCATTATAACCATATCTCGAATATTGACAACCTACAGTTTGCAAATATTAATTCATATATTACACTATACACTTTCAGTTGTCAATTATGCTTGTAAAATATTATTTTGACAACTGACAGTATGCTATGATAGTATGTTTTCAAAGGAGGTGATTAAAAATATATGAAAATGATTAAAAAGTATAGAGAGCAAAAAAAAATAAGTCAGAGAGAGCTAGGAAGACGTATTGGACTAAGTGGTCAATACATTGCCAAGTTAGAAAAGGACGAAAATGCTAATCCTACAAAAGAAACACTTCAAAAAATAGCCGACGAATTAGACGTTTCTGTCAGTGAATTGTTTGAAGAAGAAAAATTTGCCGAGGATATACAAAAATCAGTGATATATGATTTTCTAAAGTCGATAGGCTATGTTGTAACAGATTGTACGACTGACGAAACAAATCCTATAATACAAATATCAAAAGAGACTTCCAAGAAAAAGACAAATCTGTCCTCTACATTTAAGGGGAATGATATTCTAAATTTAGAAAATGACATTTTAAGTTACATTGAATATCTAGTTTACAGACACTCGAGAAGGGACTAATAAGAGAATGGCTACAATATACAAGAAGAAAAGGAAAAACAAAGACGGGACAGAATCTATTTCATGGTATGGAGAGGTAACAATAAATTATAAGAAAAAATCGTTTTCGGCTAAAACCAAAAAAGAGGTTGCCGAAAAAATAAGAGCCTATGAAACTGATATGAATATCTATGGTAATACGTTAGAAACTACCCCAATATCATTAACAGAATGGACAGAAAAATATATGTTTTCAAGTGTTCTTCCCTTGGTTTCTTCTAGCACTTTTGACCGATACAAAGGGATTTTTGACAATTATATAATCGGTTCAGAACTAGGCAACATGTACATTAAAAATATTCGTCAAATCCATGTGCAAGATTATTTTAATGCACTTACTGCGTTATCAACTGGAAGTATGAATAAAATAAAATTTTTACTTAACGGCTCTTTTAAAAGCGCTATTAAAAACAATCTAATACGCATAAACCCTTTGGATGGGTTCAAACTCCCATCAAGCCAAAAAGATGAAAAAACAATTGAAGTCTTTACACTTGATGAACAAAAAGAGTATATATTAGCACTTGGAACTGAAAAATATGGATTTCTATTTTATCTGACACTATATACTGGCATGCGTCTTGGTGAGGTGATCGGCTTAAAATGGGACTATGTGAATTTTGAAAATGGTGTTATAGTAATTATTGAAACACTTAAACGAAGTAAAGTATACAACGCCAAGGGAGAATATGAGGTTAAGAATGTAACAAAATCTCCAAAGAGCAACAAGGGCAAACGAGAAATACCCGTTCCAAGTTTTTTACTGTCTAAACTTAAAGAACTTGAAGAAGCTGCAACAAGTGAGTATGTTTTTGCAACTTCAAACGGTACTCCATTAAGTGCTACTAATATAAGAAAGTACCATTTAAGGGCATGCAAAAAAGCTAACGTCAAGACGATTTCGTTCCATGCCCTTAGACATACATATGCAACACGCTTACTAGAAGCGGGGGAACATATTAAGACAGTTCAAGAACTATTAGGACATGCAGACATTAGCACAACACTAAATATCTATACCCATGTTCTTCACGAAACAAAAAAGAGCGCTGCTGATAAGCTTAATGCGCTTCATAATACCATGTTTAAAGATGAAAAAAACTAACTACCGTCCATTTACCGTCATTTTTTTTAATAACTTCTTGTATTCATTGATATTCAAAGCCTTATTCTCTACCGACTCTTGTCTTGGTAAGGCGGAGGTCGGCGGTTCAAGTCCGCTCGGGAGCTTGCTTGAAAACATTGTATTATAAAAGAAAAAGGGCACTTTTAGGTGCCCTTTTTCTTTTATAACCGTTTAATAGTTAGTAGTATTTTTACTATTCATAAAACATTGAAGCAAATGTGCTGATCGGTATAAGTCTAGCATCTCTTTCTTCCAACATAGCCATAGGGAAACTTTCCCTTTCATGGTTTTTTACAAATTCTAGCGTAAAACTAAAATCATCAAAAGATAGTACTCTGCCTATTCTCCAAGTTTCAACAGTTTCCATTTCCACAGGGTCAAATTTATGACATCTAATTTGCACCTCATCACCTATTTTCATGGGATCACGCTCCTTTGTGATATTATACCACTAACCATTAACCAATATTCAGTTGATAAGATTTTCCATTTGTTTAGCTTAAAATAGGATTTGAGAGATTCTTCGTATAAGCTATAGGTCTGTTTGCTAAACATTTCTAATATATAAGATGTCTATGCGAAAAGTGATGTGCATTTCATGTCCATGATTACTCCAATTTTTATAGGATCAATACATACAATACTTATAGGCTGGATATCTTAACTAAGTAAAATTCATGCGACAATTAGAGGTGCCCTATGCGAACTACTTGTAAATCGAAATTATTAATATTAGTTATTTTACTCATGCCTATTATTTTTTCATATCTTCCTCTAAAAGCTATCTCAGATGTTCCTGTAAGTGACACTGAGCATAAGAGAATTATGACACAATTTATCTCTGAGCTAAAAAGTATTCAAAACAGGATCCTCGGAGCATCTCAGCTCGCTCTAGACGAACCACCTGAGAACATCAGCCTAACTAGAGATATTAATTTAATTAATAACGATATTTCTAAACTTCGTCAGCGCGTAATAGAGTATAATTCCGATATTCCATCTACTGACTTAAGGAATAAAGATGCTTTATTTCTCCGAAATGCTATTAATGACAGCCAAATTTCCTTATATCAATTAAGTGAAATATCTCAAACAACTACTAATCTTGAGAAGATTTTGCTTCTCGAGGATTTTTTTGAATACAAAAAGTCTGGTGAACAAACGCTTGTGAATTTAGAAAATATGATTACACGATACTAATTAACTATATTTATTTATAGAGCCTGATTATTTAATTTTCAGGCCTTTTGCGTTTTTACTTATAAAAAGGCAATTCTATTCTTTTATTGAAGTAATTACCTAAATCTTATATAATGAGCTCAAAAGTGAGGATGATTATATTTAAAAAACAATAAAGTTTTTATGATTAAAGCTCATATGACTCACTCTTTTTCATAGGGGACATATATTAGTAATAAATACACCTGTCTATTGTGATACTGGATTTAAAAGGGAGGATTTATATGTTTGATTTTAAATTTGATTGGGATAAATCAGTTGAAATAGGTGTTCCTGAAATTGATTCTCAGCACCAAGAACTTTTTAGGATTGGAAGAGAAGTTAATTATATGCTTCTCATTAATTTTAATAACATTACTGAGGATCAGTTATTAACTATTGTTGGTGAACTTAGGAATTACATTACGTACCATTTTTATTATGAAGAAGCTTTTATGAATGAAATTAATTATCCTAACTTTTTAGCTCATAAAAATAGTCATCAAAACTTTAAAAATAAAGTTAATGCACTTGATTGTGATAACCTTAGAAGTTCATTTAAAATTTTAAAAGAATTACTTGTAACTTGGGTCTTTGAACATGTTCTTGTAGAAGACTACAATCTCAAAGCTTTTATAAATACTTAAATATTACCTTAAACACCTTATTTACCCTCAAGTATATCCTTCTTATTGATTTCAGGTTTTATTATTAAAACCTGAAAGATTATAATATCCATCTCTCTATTGTATTATATTCTCTACGATTGCCTGCAATCTCTTTTAACCATTCATCTATCTGGTCCTTATAAAAATACTGTTCATTATCTACTGTAAAATATGGAAACATTATACCCGAAAAACTTCCTGTCTCATTTAGTTTAATTCTTTCTGTTTCAATAATTCCTTTAACTTTTTCTTCGGGCATATTTAAGTACTCAGCGACCTGCGTCAAATTTAGAACTTTATTATTTCCAAATGAATATGTATTTGATTTTTGTATATTTGCAGCGCTAATAGCTCTTCCAATAAAATAGCCATTAAAAATAATGGATACTCCTATAAATAAAATAATACTTGCCATCGCAAAATTCTTTTTGAACATCTTATTTCCTCCTTTTTAGTAAATACTCTTTAATTATAAACTATTTTTCAAATTATTCTACCTGTTTCATTTAATCAAAAACCTCTCTCCATAACATCCAGTCTTTTACTGTTTACAATATCTCCTATTGGTTTTATAATTTAAGTACATAGATTATTTTAAAAACCATTCATATGAAACTTAAAATTATAAAGAAGTGTTGTCTATATTAGGACACTTGTCTTAATATTTAAAATGATTCACTTACTTGATTTATTTAAGGGGCTAAACAAGGCCTCTTTTTTATATGGCTTTATCTTATATTCTATTGTACAAAAAAAATAACAGACACTCTTTCTCAGGGTCTGTTATTTTTATATAAACTTATTATAATATCTTCTATCTGGCTTTTGGCATTAGATTATGCACCTACTGGCACATCAGGTTTTTGTTCCAGCCAACCGATTAGCTTATCGTATTGTTCTTTATTAAGATCATTAAGACTCTCTAGCTTACATAATGTTTTAAGTCCATTTGCATCAAATCCTTTGCGCATACCAATCGCATAGAGTCTTGAAAGCTGTTTTTGAGTAACTTTGTAACCACTGTTTTTTACAGTATTTGTTTTATCTAGTCCACTTGCCATGTTGCCGTCATCATCCTCATCAGTCGTAACAATTCCTAAAGCACACTGCAATGAGTATCGCCTTAAATACGTTACTGTTGCCATAGATTGCTGCACATTGCCGCTAATCTTGATTTGCAAGGGTTCAAATTCTATAAATTCTCCTGTTTCATGCAAAAGCATTGTAGAGACACTAATGACGTCCCCATTCATGGTTCCATTGGTATTCTGCAAAAAAGATAAACCATGTTTTGCAAGTATAGGTCTTATAGATCCAACAATATCTTCAAGCGTTGTATACGTTGATTTGAAAAAAGGATTAGCTGATGTTCTTTTAAGAGTCTCTGCTTCACTCTGAAATTTAACAATTGCTTCTGCAATATTTTTAATACTCTCTGATTTATTAACCATTGTTCTTACCTCCTTGATGTCGTAATAATATGTCATTTCGTAAGTTTAGTGTCATCAATTTGGGGGATGTCAATTTAAATCACAAGCGCATTTTGTATCTATCTCTGTTGGTGGACTTATAATTATATCATATTAGAATAATCAAGTAAATCGTTTGAAGCTAGCAATACTTGTTAATAAAATTTCTTATGCTCTTTTATATAGCATGATCTTGTTATCATTTCTTTTGCGTCATCTTAACCGGAACTAATTCGGGCGTAATTTCCTTTGATGTGTATTCATTTTCCTGCATCCATTTTAGAAATAATTCCAGTGTTTTCCCAACATCTTTCATATCATGAAAAAGTATGACCTTCGGTTCTTTTTTAGAGTTTCTTATTGACTTAGTCGTCGAGTTAAATGTTTTATATGGATTTTTGTATGCCCAATCCTTAGAATCTATATTCCAGTCCCAAATACGGTAATCACGGCTTAGTAAATTGATATATTGTTTTTGCGTAAGATATGGGGAACTTCCATAAGGTGTACGTACGAGACAGCTTTTAAAACCTACTATGCTTTCAAGAGTATCATTAGTCTGGTCCATTTCTTTAAGCGGACCATCTTGCCCACAATAAAAGGTATTTGTTTTATGGGTTACACCGTGCAGACCTACTGCATGCCCTTTTTGTACTATCTGTTTAACTACCTCTGGATTTTCTTTCATCGCTCCATCTAACATAAAGAATGTGGCTTTCATCTGGTATTTATCCAGCATTGTAAGGATTTGATCTGTATATTGACTAGGACCATCATCAAAAGTTAAATACATGACTTTAGGTGTTGTATCTTGGTCTTGTACAGGTTTTTCTGTCTTTGCTTCCTCCAGCGTTTCATTACGCGTTATGCTTATAATAGGTCCATCGGATTTAAAGCTTACCTTATAGCCAAAATATTCTGCTACTAAACGCATAGGAACCATAATATCATTATTTTTACTAACTACCATATAACGTTCCATATTCAGCCAATCCGTTGATAAGGTATGATCGTGTAAGTTTAAAATCATTATCTTTTCATCTTTATTAAGATGCACTTGTCCTATTTCATTCATCCAGTACATATCTATATCTAATGCTGGCTCTAAAAATCTAACTGAAATATAGGCAGTCCCATCAACAATATCAATTTGTCCCTCTTCCCGTGATATAAGCTTATCATCGACCACAACAGATATACAGGATTCCTGAGCTTTTGTAATGATGCTAAACAAACTTAAGAACATCACTGCTATTATGAAATTTTTTTTCATTTTTACCACCTTATTGTCCCTCATCATATTGTTTTGTACTTATCTATTATTAGCGTTTTTTATAAATAAATACTTTAGACATAAAAATAAACCTAGCTCATTTAAGCCAGGTTTATCAATTTATTCATAACATTTATCACATGCTGTTCTATTTCCTGCCTGCAGAATAGTTCCTTCTATAGGCTTTTTCATTCCTGAACAGCTGCTGATTTTGTGATACTTTTTGCTATTAGTTGTGAAAAATACTTTTTTACCTTTGGATGATGTGTCCGGTATTTTATCACTAGTCTCAAGATCATCGCTGCCACCTGTATTATAGCTATCTGCATCTCCATTAGTGCTTATGCCATTCCCAGTTGAAATAAATACGATATTTCCGCTCTCATCTGTTCTATAAACTGGGATGTCTAATTGTGAAAGCACCTGCATGGTTTCTTTATGGGGATGACCATATTTATTGTCCTTGCCAACTGTTATCACAGCATATTGTGGCCTGCTTCTCATTAAAAAATCTTTTTCACTTGAACTTGAAGAGCCATGGTGTCCAATTTTAATTAAATCAACCTTTCCACAATCAAGCGTTTGTTCTATTTCATCACCTGCATCACCCATGAATAATACTCTATCTTTTCCGTTTGTATAAAGCAGTACAAGAGATGTATTATTAACATCTTTAGCATGTGCCGCACTAAGTACTTTAAAGCTGCCACTGCCCATCACAAAATCACTGTTTACAAGCGGAACACTTGGTGTTATTTTATGTTCCATTAGAGCTTCTACAAAATCCCTATAAGTCTTTGTTTCAGCCTGCCCGTTGCCTATGTAAACTTGTTTAACGTTTATAGTATTAATAACACCATCTAATCCACCAATATGATCTGCATCCGGATGCGTAGCAAAGAGATATTGTAATTCTTTAATTCCTTGGCCTTTAATATAATCAGAGATTAAATGTTCATCATCATTATCTCCACCATCAATTAAAGCTGCATTCTCCCCTTGAATAATGAGAATAGCATCAGAATTTCCTGTATCAATAAAATGTATTTCGGATGTCATCCCAGCTTCTTGCTTAGGCGCACATCCACTATTTAAAGTTATCCCTATAATAACCACAAGTATCCATAATCTAGTCAGCAAGGCTGTATGTTTTGTCTTCATTTTTTTCTCCTAATATCCCATATAATCTGATGATAAAATGGCAAGTCTCATAATATCTTTATACTCCCCGTCTTTTCTCACTTCGTGCCTTGCTAACCCCTCAAACAGCAACCCATTCTTTTCCATAACTCGCTGTGAAGCTACATTACACGTCATACATCTTCCTATAATTCGTTCTAACCCTAATGTGTTGAATCCAAATTTTAAAATGCTTTCTACTGCCTCCGTAGCATAGCCTAAGCCCCACTCATCGGGGTCGATAAAATACGTAAGTTCTCCGCTATTGTTTTGTTTTGAAAGATTTGCTAGGCCTGCATTCCCTATATACCTGCCTGAACTTTTATCAAAGACTCCAAATTCATAACTTAAATGATACGCCATGTTTTTACTCACAAAATGAATCCACCACTCTGCATTACCTCTTGGATAAGGATGTGGAATCGCTAAAGTAGTCCTGTAAACTTCTTTTCTTTTAAGAACGTTATAAACAGCCTCTGCATCTTGCATGATATATGGTCTTAAAATAAGTCTCTTTGTCTCTCGTATAGAAATTTTTGCTTGTGTCATATATTTTCCTTTTTTTAATTATTGCAGCCACTTAATGATGCTTAAAACAAGCATGTGTGCAGGATAAAAAATATAAAAGAAATACTTAAACTGCTTGATAGGTTTATCTTGCACGCTTACAATAATGTATAGTGCTGGTATAGCAAAAAGCTGAATGACAAATTGACTGCTTCTTCCCATAACAAATAATATTCCCGTAACCAAAACAAACATCATGAGTGTTAAACTCACATTTTTTTGCAGTATATAGAACTCATAAAATACAATCACTATAAGTATGGCATATGCTCCATAATCGAACCGCATCAGAGTACTTCCTACTAATATTCCTATCATTAAAAGACCATTAAGAACCTTGCTAAAACATGTGTTTTCTTTGATTTGTTTATATAAATAAAGTGTTAAGAGTGCTCCTAAAAAGGTAAAACCAATGTTAAAGTGTATAAAGTTAAAATTATTCTGGTCTGTCACATACATCATGATCCAAAAGGGAACTTGTGAGATAACTGCAAATGCGCTCATGCGCATCAAATATCTTTTGATAGATCTGGTTTTATAAAACCCATTTGCAATGCAATAGGCAAATAGTGGCATAGATAAACGTCCTATTATTCGTAAAATAAGCTGTTCTTCAAAAAACACCATTCCTATATGATCTATAAGCATAAGGAGTGCTGCTATTATCTTAAGCATTGCGCTTTCACCTCTTTAATTCTTCTAATCTATTATAAACGTTTTTTAACATAATTTAAGACCTTCTTAATTTGCTTATTGCCTTCAAAATAAACATCCGTGACTTTAGAGGCAATAATTTCTAGCATCTCTTCTCTCACTCTTTGATCAATAAACTCTAAATCAACTTGAATATTAGCAAGAACGATATATAAAACAACTTTTTCTCTTTCATCCAGCATATCTTCATACTGTGTTAAAATCTGACTAGTAGCATCTTCTATATCGCAGCCTTCCTCCATATAGCTATCCCACTCTTCTTGAATATATTCCAGAAACTCAAATTCAATACTGCTTAGGTCTATCACTTTAGCTTCCCCCCAACGAATCTATTTACTGTATGTTTATTAAATAGGTTCATTAAATATAACAGAAAATTTATGATTTAGACTGAACCTCCTTATAATAAGCAGCCATAACCCTGTCTTTTTCTAATACATGCTGCGTTATCCACTCTATAATCAAATTAACAATGTAAAGCAGGTGACTTTGTTGATCTTGATCTATGCTGTCTAAACTAAGTTTATTCATCTCATCAATGAAATCTTGGTGTTCAATACTATGAGAAAAATACTTTGGATACTTTATCTTTTCCATAAGGCCTTGCTCTGCTCCAAAATGAAATACAACATATGCTTTAAGTTCTTCAACAATGCTTAGTATTTCATCAAATTTATCTATGTACTCTGGCATTAACAAAAGACTTTGTGCATTCTCTGCGATTTCAAATAATTTTTTGTGCTGCTCATCAATCAAAGGTATTCCTATTGCATACTCATCTTTCCACTCAATCATTTCATCACTCCTCTTACTTTTTAATAGCTATAGTATAATATAAATACTAAGTTACAGCTATAGCTATAGCTAACAAATATTTCTACATTTTGACATTCTAAATAATCTGTTATACTTATTGCATTTTAACTATTATTATAATATAATTAAAGTCATATAATAATTATTATTAGTTAGGGTGAATTCTATGATGGAGTTAGCAACTATTTTAAAAGAGCACAATCTTAAAGTAACGCCTCAAAGGCTTTCAATTTTTAAGACACTTCGCAGTACCACTGCACATCCAAGTGCAGAAACAATCTATACCAGTCTGCACGATGAATATCCTACAATGAGCCTGGCAACAGTATATAAAACACTGGATGCTTTAGTGAAACAAGGTCTAATACAGCAATTAAACCTTGGGGAAGACAGTTATAGGTATGATGCAGATACACTCTCTCATCCTCATATTAAATGCACTGTGTGTCACAAAGTAGCAGATATGCATGATGTTAAGAGCGTCCATCCGCTTAGAGATGAAGTAGCAAATCTTACACAGTTTGATCTGTCTCACGAACAACTATATTTTTATGGTATTTGTCCAGACTGCAAAAATCATAAGCATTAAAATAAAAAAGCTGCAAGAAAATCCTTGCAGCTTTTTTATTTTATATTCTTTTATTGATAAACTTTTCTATTCTGCTTAAAGCTTCTTTAAGTTCATCTACAGAATAGGCATAAGAACACCTTATAAATCCTTCACCATAGTCACCAAATGCCGTTCCGGGCACTACAGCAACCTTTTGATCTTTAAGAAGCTCCTCACAAAAAGCCTCACTGCTAAGTCCTGTTTTTTGAATGGATGGGAAAACATAAAAAGCTCCTTCTGGTTCAAAACATGATAATCCCATAGCTCTAAATCTATCGACCATTAATCTTCTTCTCTTGTCATAAGCACTTCTCATCATCACAACGTCTTCGTCACCATTTTTCATAGCCTCAATCGCCGCATACTGACTTGTAGTAGGCGCGCACATAATAGCAAACTGATGCATTTTTGTCATAGTAGAAATAATAGCCTCTGGGCCTAATGCATAGCCTAGTCTCCATCCTGTCATAGCATATGCCTTTGAAAAGCCGCTTAATATAATGGTTCTTTCGTACATACCATCAATTTCAGCTATGGAAACATGTTTTTTCCCATATGTCAGCTCTGCATAGATCTCATCTGATATGACCACAATATCTCTATCTCTAAGCACATCAGCTATTTTTTCTAAATCCTCTTTTTCCATAATAGCACCTGTTGGGTTATTAGGGTAAGGTAAAATAAGAATTTTTGTTTTAGGTGTTATGTACCTTTCAAGTTCTTCAGGCATAAGTTTAAAATTATTCTCTTCTTTAGTAGGAATAACTACTGGGGTTCCGCCTGCAAAAATAGTACAAGGTTTGTAAGACACAAAACAAGGCTCCGGAATAAGAACTTCATCCCCTGGCTCTATAAGTATCCTAAGAGCTATATCTATTCCTTCACTTCCTCCTACCGTCACAAGTGTTTGTTTTGTAGGTGAATAATCTAGATTAAATCTTCTCTTCATATACTTGCAAATTTCTTGTCTAAGTTCTAAAAGTCCTGCATTAGCTGAATAGACTGTTCTGCCTTTTTCTAATGAATAAATGCCTTCTTCTCTTATATGCCAAGGAGTATCAAAATCTGGTTCTCCAACTCCAAGAGAAATAGCGTCTCCCATCTCGTTAACAATATCAAAAAATTTTCTTATTCCCGATGGAGGTACATCCTTTACTCTCTGTGAAATCAACTTATCTATGTTCATGGTGATATAATCATCCTTTCATCCTTCTTATTTTCTTCGAAAATAACGCCGTAATCTTTATATTTTTTAAGAACAAAATGTGTTCCTGTACTAAGTACAGACTCTAAGGGTGCGAGTTTTTGTCCAACAAACAAGGCAACTTCTTTCATTGTTCTGCCTTCAATAATAACTGTAAAGTCAAAACCTCCAGACATAAGATAAAGAGCCTTTACTTCTTTAAATTTATAGATCCGTTCAGCAACTCTATCAAAGCCCTCCCCTCTTTGAGGTGTAACTTTTACTTCAATGAGTGCTGTTACAATATCCTTTTTGTCTGTTTTATCCCAGTTAATTAGAGCACTATACCCACATATAATCTGCTCTTTTTCCATTTGTTCAATATTATTTTGTACTGCTTCTATATCTAATCCTAACATAGTGGCTATATCACTGGCGGTATACTTACTATTTTCTTGTAGTAGTTCTAAAATTTCATTTTTCATACAAACATCTCCTTTTTAATCATATAAGTACTATTATAATGAATTAAATACAACTATTCCAGTATAATTCCATAATTAATTATCTATTTGCCTCTATTATGATTTTTTAGTCATTGTTATTATTCAAAATACTATGTAAAAATAGTATCTTGCTTTAATCTGCAGTCCTCATCATTGATCCTAAGCAAAATACTATCTAGTGAAATTCGTTAAGATTTACTTTTAGGATTAGATAAGACAGCAGCTAAATAGCCAAAAACTATTGCTGCAGTAATCCCTGCAGCTGTTGCTTTGATTCCTCCTGTAAAGGCACCCATAAATCCTTCTTTCCCAACTTCCTCTATTGCTCCTTTTGCCAGTGCATATCCAAATCCTGATATAGGCACCGTAGCTCCTGTGCCTGCAAAGTCAACCAGGGGCTGATATAATCCAATTGCTGTAAGAAATGCTCCTGCAAGTAAAAATGTAACCATAATTTTCCCAGTGGTCATCTTTACCTTATCAAGTAAGATTTGCCCTAAAACACAAATGACTCCTCCAACCACAAATGCCTTTAAATATTCCATTAACATATCCATATATATTAGCCTCCTAGTCCATTACAATACTAACTGCATGGGCAATTCCAGGTATTGTATTCCCTTGCTGGGTACTGCCAGGACTCATAAGTGCTCCTGTAGGTACCAAAAGAATCTTTTTGAGATTGCGTCTTGACAGCTGTGAATAAAGATAGCCAGCAAATACAGAACCGCTGCAGCCACATCCGCTTCCTCCACAATGAGTATCTTGATTTTTATCATCAAATATGAGTTTCCCGCAGTCATTAAATACACTGCTAAGATCTACGCCTAATTTATTTGCAATATCAACAGCAATATCTGCTCCGCAATTTCCTAAATCTCCTGTTATGATGGCATCAAAATCACTAGGCTTTTGCTTAGTATCTTCTAAATGGGCCAAAATGGTATCCACTGCTGCCGGAGCCATGGCAGCCCCCATATTGAATGCATCTTTAATTCCAAGATCAACTATTTTTCCTGGTGTTATCGCTTCTATCTTAGGTCCAACACCACATCTGGAGATAAGTACGAAACCACTGGCTGTAACAGTCCATTGTTGTGTAAGCGCCCTCTGCCCTCCATATTCTACTGGAAATCTAAATTGCTTTTCTGCAGCACAATAGTGGCTGCTTGTACCTGCCATAACTAAATCAGCCATGCCTCCTGCTACCATGATACTTGCAAGAGACATTGATTCTCCCATCGTTGAGCATGCTCCATATAGTCCAAAGAATGGAATATTAAAGTCTTTTAATCCAAATGTGCTGGCTACAACCTGATTTTGAAGGTCTCCTGCGAATAAATACTGTATATCTTCCGGCTTCTTATTCGCTTTATTAAGTAAACCTTGTACTGTTTGCTTAATAAGTTTGCTTTCCGCTTTTTCCCAGGTATCTTCTCCAAGCAGTTCATCTTCTAGTTTATTATCAAAGTAAGCTCCTAAAGGTCCTTCTGTTTCTTTAGGTCCCGCACTTGAATACGCACAAGTAATGACTGGAGGGTTTTTAAATACAATCGTTTGTTTTCCTATATGTCCCATATCCATTCTCCTATACAAAATAATAAATAATTCCTATGATAACACTTGCTATTGTTCCAAATACAATAACAGGCCCTGCTATTGTAAATAATTTTGCTCCCATCCCGTAAATATAGCCTTCTTTTTTATATTCCATAGCAGCACTCACCATTGAATTAGCAAAACCAGTAATAGGTATGAGTGCACCAGCACCGCCATATTTTCCAATGTTATCATATATATTAAAAGCCGTGAAAATTGCGCTTAAAAGTACCAAGCTGACTGTAGCAACCATTGATGCGTCATCTTTTGATAAGCCGTAATACATATATAAGTTGGACAAACCTTGTCCAACTGTACAGATAATACCTCCCACCCAAAAAGCTCTTAAAGAATTCTGCATCACTTTATTTTTAGGTGAGTGTGACTTGACTATTTCCTGATATTCGTTTTTTATTTGTTTAATATTTGCCATATATGTGCTCCTTTTATTTAAGTTGTGTAGAAATAGGGTATAACCAGAAATAAAGCGAACCTACCAGCTTGCCTAATGCTAAAGCAATTACAAATAAGTAAATACCTTTTTTAATTTTTATGCGCCTGTCAGTAATAGGAAATACGTCAAGCACTTCTGCCAGTGCAATGATAAGTACCCCTACAAAAGCACCAAATGCAAATGTTAAAATAATGATGACTATAGGCCATAAAGGTATTGTTATATGCCATATGGATAAAATACTTCCAATAAGGACCCCTAGCATAATCGCACTCTCATAAAAAATACCATGATGAGAAGTTTGTGTTCTATGGGCCATAAGGGGAATGATCCCTATAATGGTAATAAATGCAATAATTCCGCCTGCAACAATAATTCCCGTTCCAAGGCCCCATATCATGCTAAGTATGACAGAAAGAGTTGTTTGCATTAAGGTTCTCCCCTCTTATTACTTGTCATACTGTCAATCATGCTGTCTTCAACATCTTCCTCATATTTATTAATCTCTATCTGCATAGGTGTAGGGTCATCTGTAATCTTTTTATTCCCTATATGATTAAAAAAAGTAATGATTCCAATTGCAATGCCTATAGAATAAGGAATAGTAATCATTACAGGATTATCTACTTCTTTTCCAGTAAATATCTTATTCAGAAGTGAAAAAGTTTTACCTAAAGAAGTATCTGCGCTGTAGGCCATAATAGCAATAGTCGCCCCTGCAAATACAATAATACTTACTACTATTGTTTTAATCCATTCAAGCATTGTATTCTGTTTTACAATCTTTGGTAAATAATCAATCAGCATATCAGCATCTCCGACATTTTGAATCACAACATCCGGATAGGCAGCTGTTATGATTTTAATAATATCTATAATACCCATAAGATACTTGCTCTTTTTAGTGGGATCTTTAATTCTTAATATTTCTAAAGAATCAACATGATTTTTCATTTCTAAGGAAGTATAGATATCCGCAATGTCCTTAAGATAAACAATATCTGTCTGCTGAATAGTAGTTTTTTTATATGCTCTTATATAAACAATTTGCTGTTTCATATAAGCTAACTCCTTCTTTACTTACAAAAATACCATTTTGATAAGTAATGTAGTCTGCATAATTAAGATACATATAAGTTGTAAGAATGCCTCCTATCACTATAAGGCTGCAAATGGTTATAATAAAGATTGCTTTTTTCATAACTTCGATCCTCCCGTTTAAATCCATTTCATGCATGTATAGTTTTAACCTTTTACAGTGTTATTATTCCTAAATTATTTAAGCATACCTTTTGTATTTTATGATAATAAAATAGAGGTATGCTTAAACGCATACCCCTAACTATTTTGATTTATTTCTTACATTCTAGATACTGTGAAACTGCTTCAACATCTTTATCTCCTCTGCCTGATAAATTAACGATAATAATCTCTTCTTTTTTAAGGACTTTTGCATATTTATAGGCATAAGCTAATGCATGTGAACTTTCAATAGCAGGCAGAATACCTTCTGTTTTGCTTAATGTAATAAGTGCTTCTATAGCTTCATCATCTGTAATAGCTACATACTTTGCTCTCCCTGTTTCATTAAGATGAGCATGTTCCGGTCCAACTCCAGGATAATCAAGACCAGGAGATATAGAATAAACTGGAGCTACTTCCTTATTTTCATCGAGTACACATAATGTCCTCATCCCATGCAGCACCGTAGGTTCTCCCATTGTAATGGTTGCTGCATGTAAAGGAGTGTCTAACCCTTTTCCGGCTGCTTCTACCCCTATTAATTCTACTTCCTGATCTGATAGAAAGTTAGCAAATGCCCCAATGGCATTACTTCCTCCTCCTACGCAAGCAATAACAGCACGAGGCAGCTTCCCTTCTGCTTCTAAAATTTGTTCTTTTGCTTCTTCACTGATGACTCTTTGAAACTCTTTAACAATAGTTGGATAGGGATGTGGCCCTACCGCAGAACCTAGTACATAAAAAGTGTCCTCTGAAGCATTTACCCATGCAAGAATAGCTTCATCTACTGCTTCTTTTAAGGTTTGCGTCCCAGACTCTGCAGCGACTACTTTAGCCCCTAGAAGCTCCATTCTAAACACATTAAGAGCTTGCCTCTTCATATCTTCCTTTCCCATGTAAACTGTACACTCCATGCCCATTAAAGCTGCCACAGTTGCAGTTGCAACCCCATGCTGGCCTGCCCCAGTTTCTGCTATAACTCTTGTTTTGCCCATCCTCTTAGCTAAAAGCATTTGACCTAAAACATTATTAATTTTATGTGCCCCTGTATGATTAAGGTCTTCTCTCTTTAAATAGATCTTTGCTCCGCCACACTTTTCTGTAAGCCTCTCTGCAAAATAGAGAGGGGTACTTCTTCCTACATAGTTTTTTAGGTAATATTGCAGTTCATTTTTAAAGTCTTCATCGTCTTTATACTTTAAAAAAGCTTCTTCTAATTCTCGCAGTGCCTCCTTCTGTTTGTCAGGTACATATGCTCCTCCGAAATTCCCAAATACATCTTTTAACATGATTTAATCCCCTTTCTCATGATTTCATTTAATAATAAAAAACCACATCATCCTTTTGGGACGATGTGGTTTCGTTAAGCCACCCAAATGTTTTTTATATAAAAATAGCGTATTTTATGATTGCATAAAATACGCCGTATATCCTTATATAAATTCTAAATAGGATACGGAATACAGCAGTATTCGATATCTTTCCCCTATAACGTGAGGTCACGGCTATGGCTACTATCACTTTCACCTTGCATCTCCCAAACCCATTCCCTATTCCCGCATGTGCTGAACCTTTCACCAACCGTCAGCTCGCTTTAACATCAAAAAATAGGTACTCTCTTTGTTCATCGACTTTTATCATGATTTCTTTTTTATATCATATACTTAATATTATTCATTTGTCAATACTATTTAAAATACTTATTGATATTTCTCAAAACCTTGCTTTTTCCTCTCGATCATTTCATCAATTCTAGAAATATAATCCTCTAAGCTTTTGACATTAGCAATCCTATCAATACGCTCTCCATTTTGGTAGACCACTTTAGTAATAGCTCCAGCTCCTAATGCTATAATGGATTCCTTCTCTTCCATAATTTCTATATTATAAATACATTCTTTACCTGGCCTCGCATAGCCTACGTTTTCAAAGTTACCTAACATATTTTTTTGTCTGTACATATAATAGGGTCTTAATCCCATAGCTCCTATATGCTTCTGACATAGCCCAAGCATTTGTTCTATGCTTTCTGCCTCTGTGAGCTGATACTCACCCTGTTCTTCTTTGAGTCTGGAAGCTCTTTTAACCGCCATGGTATGAACTGTAATATTCTCTGGATTTAATTTACTAAGCTCAATCAATGTGTTTTCTACATCGTAAACGGATTCATTTGGTAGTCCCACTATCATATCCATATTAATATTATGATGTCCTGCCTCCCTGGCCAAACTAAATATCTTCCTGATGTCCTCTGCTGTGTGCTGCCTTCCAATGACATCTAATGTTTTTTGATTCATAGTTTGAGGATTAATGGAAATACGATTTACATTCATTTGTTTCATAATAATTAGCTTTTCTTTTGTAATCGTATCTGGTCTCCCTGCTTCTACTGTATATTCCTCTATAGCTGAAAGATCAAACCTCACCTTAATATGACTAAGCAGCTTTAAGAGCTGAGCTTCATTAAGGCTGGTAGGTGTCCCTCCTCCTATATAAAGGCTTCTAATAGGCAAGCCTTTCTTAGCTTCAGCTACATAATCTATTTCCTTGCATAGAGCCTCTAAATAATGATCAACCCTATCAGCTTTCTTTTCCAGAGAATATGCTGTAAATGAACAGTAGACACATCTTGTTGGACAAAAAGGTATCCCAATATAGATGCTCATTTCATCTTTTTTATTCTGACTCAAAACATCCAGCTCTCGTTTTGCTACTTCAATCATTAGCCTTATCTTATCATCACTTATTTTATAGTCTTTTTTTAATAGTCTGGCAATAGCTTCTTCTTTAAGACCTTGCCTAAGAAAGTCATGAACAATCTTAGTAGGCCTTATCCCTGTCAAGATACCCCAAGGCATATGCCTTCCAGTTAATTCACTTAGTACCTCATAAACCATTCTTTTTAACGTTTCTTTTAGATTTTTTTTCTGAACTACTTCATTTCTAGATTCTTGAACCTGCTGCCTATTCGTTATCACTACTGATTGATTTAAGCATAGTCTGACCTGTGCTGTTTCATCTCTATAACATACCTCGAGTTTATACGAATCATTTATATATGGCACAAATAAATTGACAACATTTGTTAGTTCATACTCAGCTGTATGTCCCTCACATTTAAGCTCTATCACTGGATTCACACTCATTCTCTTTAATTATTCATACAGATTAAAAAATGGATTGGTTGCTTTTTCATGTTTTACGGTTGTACTGGGTCCATGTCCTGGAAAAAGTACAGTCTCATCCGGCAATGTAAATATCTGTGCTCTAATCGAACTTAACAGCCTATTCATATTCCCTCCTGGATTATCACATCGCCCAACTGCTCCATTAAAAATAATATCTCCAACAAAAGCAGTTTTCTCTTTTTCACAAAAATAGGCTGCTCCATCACTTGTATGCCCTGGGGCATGAATGACTCTAAGATTCATATCAGGATTAGTCTCTAAAACAATCACATCTCCATGCTGCACATACTCATCTGCATCGAAGGTATACCCTATTCCATAAATAGATGATAAATTCCATTCTGCATTTTGCAGATAAGCTTTACCTTCTTCATGAATCACCACGGGGCAGCCAATCGCATTTCGTATTTGTTCTACTGCTCCAATATGGTCAAAATGTCCATGGGTAAGTATAATTTTTTCAATAACCCATCTATGACTCATTATTTCGGACAAGATTCTTTCTGCCTCGTCTCCTGGGTCGACCAAAAAACCATGCTTCGTTTTTTCATCAATAAAAAAGTAAGTATGCTCTTGCAATCTGCCAACTGTTAATACTTTAATCATCGTCATCCTCCACTAGTCCTAAATAATAAAATAGGATATAAGACTTTCTTATATCCCACAGATCTTTAAAATAGTTTTGTACTATCTAACAATAGGGTAACCGGTCCATCGTTAATAAGAGAAACCTTCATATCTGCCTGAAATTCTCCCGTTGAAAAAGGAACTCCTATTTCTCTAAATCTTTGAATAAAAGTACGATACTTTATTTCAGCCTCTTCCACACTCCCAGAAGCAATAAAACTTGGCCTCATGCCTTTTATAGCATTGCCATACAAGGTAAAGTTAGGCACAATAAGCACTTCACCCTGCACATCTCTCACTGATAAATTCATTTTACCTGCATCATCTTCAAAAATCCTAAGACCTTGCACCTTGTTTATAATATAGGCTATATCTTTTTCAGTATCCTCAGCTTTTATGCCAACCAGCACTAAAAGTCCTTTTTTGATCTCAGCAATTTTTTGGTCCTCAATCACTACTGATGCTTGCTGTACTCTTTGCACAACTGCTCTCATGCCATGCTCCTTTATGAAGAAACTCTCATAATATCTATAACGTCTCGTACTTGTCCAATCTTTCTTGTTAATTCTTCCAGCTGATAAACATCAACAATCTCTATTTTCACATTAAAAACCGCACTATTCTTTGTTGTTTTAGCATTAAAAGACTTAACAGGTAATTTCATATCTGTAAGAATTTTAGATATGTCTACAATAATCCCTAGTCTGTCTACGCATGTAATTTGAATTTCTGTGACATAAGTGCGTTTTGCAACTTCTTTTTCCTGCAACCATTCGGCATCAATAAGTCTGTCTCTTTCTTCAGGGGGCATATGGTGAATATTAACACAGTCTTTTCGGTGGATAGACACCCCTCTTCCTCTCGTGATATATCCTACAATATCATCTCCTGGAAGTGGTCCGCAGCACTTAGAAAAACGAACTGCAATATCACCTACCCCCTTAACAACAATGCCGCTGGAATGCTTTCTGTTTTTGTAATTTTGGGTATCTGTATCTTCAGTATGGTGTGCCTGTAAGATTTGTTCAGGTGTAATAAGATCCTTTTTAACTTTAAGGGTCTCATCAATGAGCTTCTGAATAATCTGCCTTTCTTTCATCGTTCCATAGCCTATGGCTGCACATATTGCATCCCATGTTTTCATACCATAGCGTTTACAAATTGTATCGACAACAACAGAATCAGTTAAATAGGATAAATTATAACCTCTTTGTTTCGCAGCAATTTCTAATAATTCTTTTCCTTTTACACTATCTTCTTCTTTGAACTGCTTCCTAAACCATTGATTGATTTTTGTCTTAGCTTGAGTACTCTTTACAATGTTAAGCCAGTCCCTACTAGGTCCTCTGGAATTTTGAGCAGTAAGAATTTCAATGCGGTCACCATTTTTAATAATATATTCAAAGGTAACAATCTTACCATTTACTTTAGCGCCTATCATTTTGTTCCCCACATCACTATGAATGTTATAGGCAAAATCTATAGGGGTTGACCCTTTCGGCAGCGTCAAAAGCTCTCCTTTTGGCGTAAATACGTAAACCTGATCTGTATAAATATCGAGGTCAACCTTTAGAGCATTCATAAACTCCTGGTTATCACTCATATCCCTTTGCCATTCAAGTATTTCCCTTAGCCAAGTCAGTTTTTCTTCAGATTTATCCTGAACCGTACCATCCTTTTTCCCCTCTTTATACTTCCAGTGAGCTGCAATCCCATATTCGGCCGTTCGATGCATCTCTTCTGTACGTATCTGCATCTCAAAAGGTGTTCCCTCTATACCCATTAATGTTGTATGGAGCGATTGGTACATATTAGGTTTTGGCATAGCAATATAATCTTTAAATCTGCCTGGAATAGGTGTATAGAGTTCGTGAATAATGCCTAGTACCCCATAGCAGTCTTTAACACTTCCAACTATTGCTCTTACTGCAAAAAGATCATAGATCTGGTCTAAAGTCTTACTTTTATTAACAATTTTTTTATAGATACTAAAGAAGTGTTTTGGTCTTCCCTCTACAATAGCTTTAATACCTGCTTCTTTGACTTTAGCTTTAATCTGCTCCACAATATCTTCAATATACTGTATGCGTTCAATTCGCTTCTTAGCTATCTTATGTGCTAAGTCATAATATATTTCTGGATCTATATAACGAAGGGATAAATCTTCAAGTTCAGCTTTTATTTTACATATTCCTAATCTATGGGCTATTGGTGCATAAATATTTAAGGTCTCCTCTGCCTTTTCCTTTTGTTTTTGAGGAGGCATATATTTAAGAGTCTGCATATTATGAAGTCTGTCAGCAAGTTTAATAAGGACGACCCGTATATCCTGTGCCATAGCTAAAAACATTTTTCGATAATTCTCAGCTTGTATCTCTTCTTTTTGAAGTTGTTTATTTTGGGAGGAGTATTGAATTTGCCCAAGCTTAGTAACCCCGTCAACCAGAAGTGCTACTTCTTTGTTAAATAGGTTTTCTATATCTTCTAACGTATAATCCGTATCTTCAACAACATCATGTAAAATACCCGCTACAATGGATTCTATATCAAGTTCTAAATCTGCTAATATATAGGCCACTTCCAGTGGGTGAATAATATACGGTTCTCCTGACTTTCTTAATTGACTCTCATGGGCTTCTTTGGCTAAGGCATAAGCTTTCTGTACCATTGTCAAGTTATCAGAAGGGTGATACGAACGTATTCTTTTTATCAGCTTGTCATAAATTTCATCCGGCATCGTCTACCCCCTTATGTAGTAAACTATAATTATTTTATATTATAGACATATTAGTATAAAAATTCAATGGTAATATACATAAACTTATAGGATATCGCATATTCCTCCAAAATTTTTCATTACAGGATTTTGCTGAATAATAAATAAGCAAAGCTTCAAAGCTTTGCTTGTTTATTATTCTCTAATATTTTAAAAGAGATGAAATATTATATCCTTGTAATACATCTCTTCCTTTAAGTCCTTCAAGCTCAATAAGATAAACTATTTTTACAACCTCGCCGCCTAGCTTTTCTATAACATCAACAATAGCCTTGGTTGTTCCCCCTGTCGCCAGAAGGTCATCCACAATAACAACTTTTTGTCCTTTTTGTACTGCGTCAATATGAATTTCTATAGTTGATGTACCATATTCTAAATCATAAGTTTGTGAAATATGCTCAAAGGGTAATTTACCAGGCTTTCTGACAGGTACAAACCCTTTATTCATTTTATAAGCAGTTGGTACCCCAAATATAAATCCTCTGGATTCAGGGCCTACTATTAAATCAAAATCTACATCTTGCAATACCTCTGCAATGCTGTCTATTGACTCTTTTAGTCCATTACTGTCTTGAAGCAGCGGGGTAATATCTCTAAACAATATCCCTTCTGTCGGGAAATCCTTTATGTCACGAATAAGAGTATATAAATCCATTATACTTCCTCCTTAAAAATGATTTTAATTTATTTGCAGTAGCCTCTCAGAGAATTGCTGCATCACCCTATATTTATTAGAACGATCTAACCTGGTCTTACCAGAAGCTATTAAATGGTATTCAACTTTATCCTGCCAGATAGTGTACTCTAAAATATTAAGTTCTTCAAAAATCTCTAAGATTTGGAACAACTTATATTCTGTCATGTCATAAGCACTTAGACATACGATGGCCTTATGTACATGAATAAAACCTAACCTGTTATTTTTCAATAACTTATATACTTCTATACAATCCTTATGACTCGGAATCATCTTAACAAGCTGTTCTTTATGAGCGGTTATATCAGTGCAATAGGCTGTCATACTTTTGCAGGTCGTTTTATAATCCCATTCGTAATGAACACCCTGAGCAAACTCTTCCATCGGATTGACACATATTATCATTTCGTTACTTTTCAAACAAACTTTATTATAACATATTTTTACGTCCAAGTTAACATTTTTCGGGGTATTTTTAATCATTTTGCAAATATTATTTAAACCTTCTTCTGTATAAACGTAGACAACATTTGAGCTCTCAAGAGATGCTGTCTCTTTTTTTATGTTTAGCTCAGATATATTGATACACTCTGGAGTCCTTAGATAGTGATATAACGACATATAATATTTACTTTTTAATATCGTTTCCTGAGTTGATTGTATATCTTTTATGCGTAATTGCACACTTGTTTTATTGTTCCATACATTTTTTATAATCTCACAGCCAATGACAACTTCCTCTCCTACAGACAAGTAGTCTGCAAGATACCCTTTATAAAATCCTACTGCTTGAAGTATCTTATTATCCTTTTCAATTGTCAGCCTAAGATGTTTATCTTCCTGCCCCATTGTCTGAACGTATTGTACCACTCCCTTTACACTAAAAAGCGGAACTGGATTATATGCCCCAAAAGGTTCTAAACTTTGAAGCTCGGAGCAAAAGGTCAGGTCAACATCTTGCACTTCCAGCTCAACATCTATAATCATAGAAGGAATAAGCATCTCTTCGTCAATAAGCTTATCTGCATAACCATTAATTGTGTTTTTAAATACCTCTAAATTTTCTATATTCAGTGATAGTCCAGCAGCCATTTCATGTCCGCCAAAGCGCAGCAGATATTCCTTTGTAAGATTAATCACCTCGAAAATATTAAAGCCTTCTATGCTTCTTGCAGACCCTGAAAGTATGCCATCCTCTTCTGTTAATACAATAGTAGGTCTATAGTATTTTGTCATAATTCTTGATGCAACAATACCTATAACTCCATGATGCCATTCTTTACCAACGACTATTAGTACCTTTTCATTTGTTAAATCAATAAACTTTTCAATATACTCCTCGGCTTGCTTTATAATATCAGTTTCCATATCTTGTCGTTTTCTATTTTCTTCATCTAGAAGCTTAGCTAATTGTTTAGCTCTTAGTTCATCCTGTGTCGTTAAGAGTTCTACGCCTATTTTTGCATCACTTAATCTGCCTGCAGCATTTATTCTTGGCCCAACTTGATAGGCAATCATATTAGATGTGACTGGTTCCTCGCCTTCACTTACAAGTTTAATAAGCTCCTTTAGACCAATATGGCATGTTTTTTGCATAGCTTCAAACCCAATATACGTAATAGCTCTGTTTTCATGAATAAGCGGCACAACATCAGCAATTGTACCAAGCGCCACTAAATCAATGTATTCCCATATACTATCCTCACTGTTATCATGAATAGCTAATGCATGAATAAGCTTAAAAGTAACACCCACTCCTGCTAAAGAATCAAACGGGTACGTACTGTCTTTACGCTTAGGGTTAATAATACAATACCCTTTGGGGAGCTCTTCTTGACATTCGTGGTGATCTGTAATAATGATATCAAGTCCTATACTATTAGCAAAATCTAGTTCCTCTATAGCTGCTATTCCTGTATCTACAGTAATAACTAAATCTGCATATTCTCTGATACTAGCTATAGCTTCTTTATTTAGACCATAACCTTCTGTTTGACGGTCAGGGATATAATAGGATACATCATAGTCATTGCTTTTTAAAAACATATATAGTACCGAAGTACTCGTTATGCCATCAACATCGTAATCTCCATAAATCACTATATGTTTTTCTTTTAGCCTTGTCTCAGTAATACGCCTTACTGCCTTTTCCATGTCATTTAATAGATAAGGCGAATGCAGCTGTTCTTTAGTTGGAGCTAAAAATAAATCTATGTTTTCTTTGCCATATATTCCTCTATTATTTAGTATTTTTTCTATTAACCCTGTATTTGTGTTACTTACGTTCTTTTTCCATTTATAGGTGCTAGGTAACATAGCTCTTCACCCCCTTAAAGTCTTTACTATTATATCACACTTTATAATAGTAAATGATGAATTATTTTTTAAATAACTATACACCATGAATATACTTATGGTATAATGTAGAAGTTATTTATTCTAATAGGAGTGTTGTCATGTCGGAAAAATTTCAGGTAGGTCAAATTATTGAAGGAACTGTGACTGGTATTAAGCCTTTTGGTGCGTTTGTTTCATTAGATGAAACGACACAAGGTCTAGTTCATATTTCACACATTACACATGGGTATCTAACCAATATCAATGATGCAATTAAAGTGGGGGAACAAGTAAAAGTTAAAATTTTATCCATCGATGGAGAGAAAGGCAAAATTTCTCTGTCAATTAAGGAAGCAAAAGAAAATAAGCCTACATCTTTTAAAGCTCCAAAAAAAGAAAATACTGCTGAAAGCTTTGAAAACCTTATGAAGGATTTTCTTAAAGTTTCAAATGATCGTCAAGCTGATCTTAATAAACGCTTAAATCGTTAATTTAAGGCCCCATCCTAGGATGGGGCCTTTTTATTGTATTTATGACACACATACACCTATTTTTTGAAGATCGTTCATTTCGAGCGGAATAATAGTATAGTTATCCTTTATCTCCATAGGAAAGACTTTGTTTACTTGTTTTCCATGTTCAAAAATTACTTTTCCCATCTGCTCTTTTTCATAGTATTCAATACACTGAATAGCACCTATTTCTACGACTTTCTCTTGACTTTTATCATATAATAAATAGTTTACATCATAGAGTCCAACATCTTTCATCAGTCTTTTTGCATAGTGCATATTGGTGTCAAAATTAAAACCATCTTTTTTAATGCTTTCTCCATTCGTTATAAATAAATAACTTCTCATTGTTTTATCCCCCTTATAGTTTCTATAAACCATACCATTTACTCTTCATAAAGGTTGTCTACTTAAACTATATGCGAGGATACTTTAATCTATAACTATATCCTTTTGATTATTTTTGAGGGACGTACCCGATAAGATCTTTGATAACTTCTGCGGCTATAATAAGACCTGCTACCGACGGCACAAAAGCTACCGAACCCGGTATATCTCTTCTATCAGCACAAGTTCTGTCTTTATTTGAACAAATACACTGTGTCCTGCAGCCTCCTCCAAGATCTATTGGTTTAATCGGTTTTTCTTTTGAATAAACAACTTTTAATTTTTTGACACCTCTCTTTCTAAGTTCATGTCTCATAACTTTTGCCAGAGGGCACATACTTGTTTTATAAATATCTGCAACTTCTAACTGCGTAGGGTCAAGCTTATTAGCAGCTCCCATAGCACTAATAATAGGTATTCCCATGGCCTGGCATCTCTGTATCATATCTATTTTAGAAGTCACCATATCAATTGCATCTACTACATAGGAATAGTCAGGGCTTAACATCCTGTCAGCGCTTTCTGCGTTATAAAGCTCTCTAAACGTAACAACCTCAATTTTAGGGTTAATATCTATAACCCGTTCCTTCATAACATCTACTTTTGACTTGCCAACTGTCTTTCTGCTAGCGTGAATCTGCCTGTTAATATTTGTAAGACATACATCATCATCATCCACTAATATAAGTTTGCCAACACCACTTCTTGCTAGTGCTTCTACAGTATAAGAACCCACTCCGCCAATACCAAATACCGCAACAGAACTGTTCTTTAATTTATTTAAACCTTCAGTCCCAATAAGCATCTCAGTTCTAGAAAACGAATGTAACATTTTTTAAACTCCTTTTACTTTATCTTAAAATATTTATTTCTATTACTATACCCTGCAACACTCTAAGTTAACACAGTTTCTTCCTGATATTAAACTTAATTCATGTAAAAAAGGTATATACTATAGAATCCTACAGTACACACCTTTTTAGATGAGCCATCTGGGACTCGAACCCAGGACCCTCAGATTTGCAGATTGATATATTCCATAGTTATCTTTTATCTTTAAAAACCCTTATTTTCCATGATTCGAAGCAGCTTTTTCTTACTGTCCTTTTTAAAAATCGATTATAAAATTTTCTTTTACTACACATCTACTACACACTTACTACACATTCTGCATGGTTATAAGAAACTATTGAAAAAAGCAGTCTTTACTTTATATAATACTTAATAATATAAAGTTACTTCCTTATTATATAGATGTTATGCTGCTTTGTCATCACTATAATTAATATAATTTAATACTTGCCTACATTTAAAGAGAATCTATCATTCCTGAATATTCTCTTGTGCTTCTATGACGCCTTGGATTATTGTATCTATTCCTCCGAAAAACATAATTAACTCATTCAGATACTCATCATATGTCATTACATCTTTTTGTATAATCTCGCTTTCCCCAATACATGCCTCACCACTTTTTCTATCAAAATAAATTGTTGTCTTTACCAAATCAGGCATTATATACTCCTCTTCTAATTCTAATTTAATGTTCTCTAACCAAAAATAAACCTCTGAGTATCATTTATTGGGTTCTTAGAAATACCTTCTATATAAGATACAGGTATTTTTATAGATCTTCCTATTCTTGTATAAGGGATACTGTTTGCTTTAACCATTCTGTAAATTGTCATTCGGCATACCCCAAGTACTTGGGCGGCTTCTTTAACTGATAGCATCTCCTTGTTCATATATTCCACTTCCTTTTTAGATTATTATTGCCAAAAATAAATAGACAGGAACAGTTCCTGCCTATTAAATAATTCCTATGCTATTGGTTTTGGAAGCTGTGTTATAAATTTAGCATAACCACCTTCGTATTTTATAAGATTAAGCGCGTGAAACCTCTTAAGATTTAATAAATCTTCTAATGTATAAGGATATAATTCACTTTTAAGTTCATTATAATTATCCTTATCACTACCAGCAATCAATATATAACTGCTATTGGCACTCTTTAACTCGTTGCGGATTATCTTGATCTGCTCTAGATAATGACAGCTTATAATAGGTTTTGCCCCAAATTTAGCTATCTGACTGAGCTTACTTCTCAAGAATTCCTGGCAACTCTCCACTTGGTATAATTCATCAAAGAAGATATTAACCTTTACTATATCTTTTTTATCTACAAACCATTTCCTTTGTTGTAATGCTCCCCATATCTTTGTTAGCCAGTAGGTTGCATAAGTGTCTTTTTCTTGCTCTGTTTGAAACATTATCTCAGGCATTTTAATACAGATTAGTTGAGCGTTTTGCATTTCATCTACCAAATTAAAATTATCTTTACAATCCTTTTTAAGCATCATTTCCATGTAAGGATTTTCTTTTAGCTTGCTTAGTCTGTTTAAAATTCCTTGTACTGCTGAAAGTTTAGTTGTTTCATTCTTATCATCTAGCTCCAGGAGATAGGAGATATATTCACCTATATATTCATCAAATGATTTTCCTAACCTATCTATATAATCATGTCTTGTATTATAATCTTGTAATGTTAGAAATACATCCTTCACGGCACCACTACTCATAAATACAATTATAGCTGCAGCTCCTAAATATCGCTCCATCCTCGCCCTTAAATCTTCATCCCCTCCCATACTTGCATTAATGAGAGTCATTAACTGACTTGATTGTTGTTTAGCGCTTCTATATATCTCAAATTTATCTTTACTAGTTGTATATAGTTCATTATATCCAAGTCCTTGGAGTTTACTGAAATCATTGCAGTTAATTACCAAGCTTCTAGGGAATAGATCTATTAGTTCACTTGATAATTCACAATTTCCACACCAATCTAGTACTATGTTAGTCTCATGCACATTAAGTGCATCATTACACATATTTCCTATCAGTGTGGTTTTCCCCGCTCTCGTGGGTCCTATTACGCACACCGTTAAGTATTTAAGATTGCTATCTGTGCTCAAATACGCTTTTTCCGTATTTCCTTTACAAGTGCTATCACCAATACAGATAATGCCTGTTTTGAGTTCTTCAGGAACATTGCTCTCCGTTGTGTTAACGTGTGTAATTTTGTGTTTCTCTAGCAGATCACGCCCAGGTATCTGCAGTAACATACTACTTTCATTAACTCCTATTTTATTCTTTACATACTTACCGGGGACACACTTGTAATACTCTAGCTTATTATCTCCATCAAGAGATCTAAAGCTCTGACAAGCCATTATAGCATTATTATTTGCTCTTATTTTATTATCAGCATAACTTATGACTGCTATTTGTGTATCTAATACAGCATCATTTCTTTTGTATAAGCTTTCATTAGATAGCTTTTTACTATTCTGCATAAGTACGTTTTTTAACTCTGTAAGAGGATTACTTTCGGATACATCATGCCCCAAGATACTATTAATGAATGAATCTAAAAAATCTAATACCAGGCATAGTGTTTTGAATGCGGTAGCTCCACCGCTCATTTCCTTTGGCACTGGCATATTATTCAAAAAGTTATTATGAACCTTTTCGCTTTTAGCTTGCCATCCGTATTGCGAACATGCTGCAAAGTTATACATTACCGTTACCCTGTCTCCTTGGTCCATTACTTCTATAACGTTCATTAGGCTGTTAAGCAGCACGTTACTCTTTTTATCTACAGTTAATGCAAGTGCATCATTGTTTACATATTGCAAATTGTAATAAACACTATCTTTATGAAATCTAATCTCTTGCTCTAACTCTGTAACTGTAGCTGCTGGCCATGTGCTTATAAGTTTTTCTTTTACCATAAGCTTATACTGAACGGGGACCACAAAATAAAACCTTACATCATTCTTATAAATATCTATCATATACACACATTTCATCTTGGTCTCAAAGATATATTTCTTTTCTTCCTTATGTATCTTGGCTTTAATAGTAGATATAGTCTTAGCAATAGTATCTGAGCTGTAGTTCCTGCAGCTGCTATGTGGTGTGATCTGCAGCACTGTATAGGTTGGATTCTGTATCTCGAAATATTTAGACAATGTCATAGTTTTCATTACAACACCACCTTTATTATTTCTGCTATTGTATACATAACACCACTACCAACTGCTATATCTCTCCCTTTTTGAATTTTACAGATATGCAATACTATCCCTGTACTTGCTACTATTTTCGCTATAGTACAATTGCTGCATAAAGCTATTATAGTTCCGCCAATTATTAAATTACCCATTCACATACCTCCTATTTGAAATAATTAATTATAGTTGGCATTACCTCGCCGCACCATTTATTAACGCTTTCAGGATCATTTAATATACAGTGTGGTACATAAGGATAAAGTATGTTATTGTACACCAGTACTGTAGGAGCCTTTATAAAATCCGAATGAAACTTTAAAACTTCCCATCCAATTTTTCCCCCAAGTATTATAGGATTAGTAGATTGTTGTTGCCATTGTTGAAATAGTGTTAGTGTCAAACTTAACAAGTATCCTGATTTAACAATATGAGCTAATTTTCTAGAATCCATAAGTTTTATAGAATAATCAATGTTTATATAATAGATTTGCATACCTATTCCCCCTTAAACAACCCTTTAATCATATCAAAAATATCCGGTAGACCATATAATATACCAACTGCAAGAGCGTATTTAACAGCTATTGCTGTAATCCCTGCCAGATCTTGCTTTTTAAATGCTTTTACAATATCGATTCCTGCAAATATTATAGCTGCCCAATAACCTATTATTTGTATAAGAGACAATATTTCATTCCCTTTCTCATCAACCCTATTCGTGAAATCAGACACATTTAATTTTGCCTGCAGCATATTTAGATTACATAGCATTATAAATGTTGCTCCACCAACTATAGTATTTATCTCCTGAATTGTGAGCCTTGCCATTTCCTCTTTAGCTAGTTGATATTTAGTCTTTTTATAAGGAATATATATCATTTCAACCTTGCCTATCTTCATAAAGAAGCCCCTTTCTAAAAATATATTAAGTAAATGTATTAAAAACTAAGTAATTGGTTAGATTATAAACAAATAAAAAAGCGAGGTGATTAAAATGTTCCCACTGATGGCAGGTTATTTAATATGTTATGCTGTAGCATGCGCAGCATATTATTTTTAAAAAAACATAAAAATATGCATATTTCTAAAAATAAAATCATACGCTGTAGTGTAGCGGATATGAGCGGATGCGATTGAAGCACACTCCGGCTCGTGGGTAAGTCTACACATTTACAAGTCACTCATTTTGTGGCTTATTTTTTTGCTCTCTTATAATGAAATTAATATCTTCCACAAGTTTGTGTATCTCTTGTGTATAGTTACTATTTTTAATACAATCCATTACCATCCTTTCTATTTGTTCTTTACTTATAAACTCGTTACTTATGTACTCGTTATCTTTAGCGTCTAAATAGTAAAGAACTGCATCTTCAACAAATTTACTAGCTCCCTTTGGCTTTAGAGCTGCTTTTACTCTTTCGTGCGTCATACTTATTTGTTTTCTTTCTGCTGCCAAGAACCTCACCCCCTTTGTGTAAGTGTGTGTATAGTTAAGCATATGCTTAGGTTTTAGCATTTATACTTAATTATTTGATATTTTTTACAATATATGGTAGTTTAGTTTAAAGAGGAGGGATTACATATGATAACTTATAAACCATTTTGGCATTACTGTATCGATAAGGGGATCACTAAAACTTACTTACATGAAGAGGTGGGGTTAAGCTGGCCAACTATAAGCAAGCTTCGTGAGGACGAATATGTAAAATTACAGGTATTAGAGAGGATATGCCTTAAATTGAAAGTTACCTTAAACGATATTGTAGAAATACAAAAAGGCCTTGGAGATTAACTCTAGGCCTTTAAATTTTAATGAATCACATACACTATTTTATATTAGTTCAAAATCCGATATACAACACATAAATCGTTCACAAACAATAATATTAAACGATTATAGGGGGCTTAATTTGAAATGCTATACATGTAATAAAAAAACAAATGATTACAAAAGAGATGTACGGATCTGCGGGAGCTGCAGAGAAGTTCTAAAGGTTGATCTTGTAAACTTGGTTCTTGAATTGGATCCTGTTTATTTGTCAGAACAAAATAGACACAAGTCCGGCAGAAAATCAAAACTTACTGCTGAACAGAAGCAGGATGCGAAATATCGCCATTTATGTGGAGAGAGCTTTGCAGCTATCGCAAAGGATTTAGGGGTCTGCAAAACAACTATTTATAATGCAGCGAAAAGAGCTTACTAAATCTCTTTTAAGGAGTTAAAAAAGTTCGGTTGTAAGTAAAGGTTACAACCGAACTGAGTCCTACAGCCGACTGTCGGTAATATCGACACTAGAATCCTACCGTGCGAATCTTGCACAGTAGGCAGAATATTTATGAAGATGCATAGCTTGCACATCCGACACTTTGCGCGTCCGAATTCCAGACGTGCGAAGTGTGAAATTCGGACTTTAAATATAGATAAGCGCATTATTTCGTACGAAATTCGTACGAAATAATCTTCATCTCTCCCATCTGCTAGAATGATTTTCGGATAGAGTTATCCAGTTGTATAGTAAAAATATATCAATATTAAAGAGAATGCATTCTGCCGCTGAAGTGTATCCAACATAATTATATGCTTGTCACACATTCCGGATCACCTTCACAATCTAATGACATACTTTTCAACTCATGATCAAGCTTATCGAAGAAGGATAAATTAAACTTTCCAAAATCATACACTCTGCTCTTTTCAGTTTCTATTGCTTCAACTCTGCATAAGCGACACCATTTGCTAGTTCTAACAGTTCTAAATGCTCTCTGCTCCAGCTGCCTAATAGTTTCCTTTGCAACTCCCATCATAGCTCCTACATCCTCCAGTGTGTGTATTTTCCCATCTTTCAGGCCATATCTAAGCCTAATCACTTCAACTGCTCTATCACCCATTTTAGTATAAATGATATTCATCACTTGAAAGCAGTCCTCTTTATTGGCAACATTATCTGTAATGCCGGGGTAAATATCATCATCAGCTATCATGTCAATCTGCTCTATTTCATCCTCAATCCCTAGTACTTTATCATTTAAACTACTAAAACATACATGCTTATTCTCTCTCATATAACGCCTAGGATATATAAAACGGTGCATGGCTTGATAAATCCAATAGGCTGCATATGAAATAAATTGAACCTCATTTTCTGGATTATATCTCTCAGCAGCCTTCATTAACCCAATGTATCCTTCTTGGATTAAGTCCTCTTGATCTATAGCGCTATCCTTACCTATAAAGAACTTCAAAGAAATCTTATGTATGAACTTCCTATTCTGATGCAGGAGCTTGTCTAAAGCTTCTGCATCTCCTTGTTGATATAATTGCACTAATCCCTCGTTAGACATTCTATCCACCTCTTTTATATTAAAATAGGTTAGCCTATTGACTAACCCACCACAATAATCTCATTAACTTCAAACTCCTGTATGTCTATATCTACTCTGTCCATATGTCATCACAACCATCTTTTAATGCTGCTATAAAATCATAGCCTACTATGTCCCCATTTTTTACTATTGGGTAGTTTTTAGGATCAAGTCCCAATGCTTTAATAAAATCATCATCATCCATTACAAATAATTCTTGAATAAGCTTTCTTGCTTTTTTTAATAACCTATCTATCAACTTCATACTATTATTCCTCTATCTCTCTTCCAATATATCTTGTAGTTCTCTAATCTTTTTGTCCTGTTCATCTACTCTAATGCCGCTTAAGATAGCATTGCAAATAAGTGTAAGACTATTTGCTGTCTTTGTGTCCATCTCTTCATTTAGTACCATATTTGCAATTCTAGCGAGAGCTTTTCTAACTTCATTAGGACTTGATAGTTTTAAGTTTTTTCTTCTTCCCTGCATTTAATCGCTTCCTCCCTGGATGTTACTCTCACAAAATTTATCAATGTATCATCTCCTCTCTTACTTCTACAGCTACAATCATCAATATGCTTAGAACATCTTTTGCACCTAGATGAAAAGTAAAAAAGTATTTTAGATGGGATTAATGCTTTCGCTTCTTTAATTAATCTATCTATGTTGTTCACTATTAATTTCCTCTTTCTTTCAATTTCAATAAGGTGTATATTATAAAAAGAAATACTCCACTCATTTCCTTCTATATTAATTATAGAAGGGGTATTTAATCCGTAACTATAAGCCCCCACCTAAAGGCACGCCGCGATAAAGGTAATTTGCTGTACGGGGTAAGTCAGCTATTGTGCGTTTAACATCTGAAAGTTCAATTCTAAGTGATTGCAATAAACCATTTGTTTCGTTGTTTGTACCACCATTTAGAAAGTTGTTATTAATCTGATGAACACTATCGCCTTTGTTGAGCCTTACAATCTCGGGGCCAAATTCTCCAACTAATGCATATTCACCTCTACTATTAATGGTTCCGTTAGCGTAACCTGGGAGATTTAGCGACTTCATGAAACCTTGCATAATTCCTCCGCCTAGTCCAGATCTCTTACCTTCTTGCTCTTTAGCTATTCTAGTTTTATCTTTTTCAGCGTCCTCGAAGTTTTTAACGTCTTCCCTATAATGTTTTTGCTTCAATTTGTTTCCACTCTCAATTATTTTAGCTTTACTATTTTCTTCCTGTTCTGCTCGGTTCTTAGCATTCTGCAATAATGTAATATATTTATTTTCATTTTGTTCTCTTTCAGCAGAAATCTCTCTTTCAGCTTCTTGTTGTACCCTTAACAATTCTTTAGCTTTATGCATCATATACTCTAAAGATGATGTGTTTGCATTTTTCTCATTAAGCTTATCAATTTCTTTTTCACGTTCTCTAACTTTATTCCTCACGTAGTCATCAAACACTTTGTCAATAGTCGTATATTCTTCATTATAGCCTTTAGCTAGACCTTTTAGATTATCATAGTGGTCACCTGTCAATGACTCGACATCACGATATAAATCACTAAAACTTGAATATATGTTATCTGTTGTCTCTTCTACACCTAACTCCAGGTTTTCGAGATGCTTGCCCACATTATCCGTAAGTTCACCTGATTTCTTAGCAAAATGAGTTTCAAACTTATCAATTTGCTTGATGTTTAATCCGAAGAAATCATTTAATTTGCTTGTAACTGCATTAATTGTATTTACAATTGTGTTAGGAATAAAAAGCAATATAGCACATACAGCATCTGCAAATTGACCTGCCCACACCTTTATTCTTTCGCCTGCGCTTTGCCAGTTACCATTTAGTACATCAACTATAATCATTAGGGTGTTGTTTATAAAATTCACTAGTGGCATAAGAGCATCTTTAATACTTGTTACTACAGATCCAACAACACTAGCTGCTAATTGTAAGCTCCTCATTACTCCATTCAAATTAGCTTCGATAAACTTAAAAAATGGTTCAACCAAAGGCCATATCAAATCTAAAGCTGTTTTAAATATGTTTACGAATATATCTATGAAAGGTGTAATTAATCCGGTTATTCTACTTAATACACCACCTACCGCACCCCACATCTTTTCAGACAATCCTAAAAAAGCATCATAAACTTTTAAAAATCCACTTATAAAAGGCTCAAACACACTAAACATACTTAATTTAATAGATTCCATCTTACTATTAATAGATTTTTGTAGGCCCGCAATGTTATTATTCATTGTTTCTGCCATTTTAGCACTAGCCCCTGCACTTCCATTTATAGCATCTGATAGCTTTTTATAATCTTCTTCGCTTGCATTAACAATAGCCAACGTTCCGCTCATAGCTTCTTTTCCTGCGAGTGTCGCAATAGCCGCAGATCTTGTCGACGCATCAACCCCTTGCATAGCTTTTCTAAGTTCTAGAATAACTTGATTAAGCGGTTTCATTGTACCATCTACATTTTTCAAGGATAGGTTATATTCATCCATAACAGCTTGCATTGTTTTAGTAGGCTTAACCATATTAGTAAATAAAGATCTCAATGTAGTTCCAGCCATTTCACCTTTTATACCAGCGTTAGCCATGAGACCAGTCGATAACGCTAAATCTTCCATAGCATATCCTAATGCTCCAGCTACAGGTGCAGCATATTTAAAGGTTTCACCCATCATAGATACATTTGTATTAGAATTAGTAGCTGCAGCAGCCATTACATCACTTAATCTTCCAGCTTCTGAAGCACTTTCGCCTAGTGCGGTTAATGTATCTGTAACTATATCGGATGTTCTCGCTAAACTTTCACCACTGGATGCCGCTAAATTCAAAACCCCTGGCATACCAGACATTATTTGTTCAGTTTTCCAACCTGCCATACCCATGTATTCCATAGCTTGAGCTGCTTCACTTGCACTAAATACAGTTGTTGCCCCAAATTTCTTTGCTCCTTCAGTAAGAGTATTCATATCATTACCTGTAGCCCCTGTAATGGCTTGAACTTTACTCATTTCGGCTTGAAAACCAATGCCTAGTTTAGCAGTCTCTTTTACAAAATCAACTATAGCTTGTGTAAGCTTCTTTATTGCTTCAAAAGCTAGTAGAATGCCTGCTGTTACAACCCCAGCCATAACCCCGCCTAATATTCCTGCCATAGCTTCACTAGAGCCAAGTGCACCTGTTAATGATCCTAAATTTGTACCTAATAATTTTGTTTGCCCGATACTACTAACAAAGCTATCTTTAAGACTTTTAAAGCCTGTTGTGCTTCCTGTCGCACTAGTTCCTGCTCCTTTAGCAGCATCACCAACACTTTGGAAAGCTTTTTTTGCTTGTTCTGTTCCTTCTGCTTTTATCTTAGCTACTAAAGTTCCTAAATCTAAACTCGCCATTGTATTATCTCTCCTTCCCTATATCATTTTTAACCGCTATATACACCCCGTATAAAATGCTTGTGATTATTAATTGTGTACTGAACTCATGTCCGAAGTTTTGTATTTGATCATTTATGATAACTTTCATGCATTCAGCTGATTCATCACTTTTAGTTATATACCGTATAACTTCTTGTAATTTTTCTATCCCTAGTTCTTCTTTTGCTAAATTGAAAACTTTCATGCGCCCTAATTTAGCGAGCTCCTGCTCATCAATATTTTTAGAGGAGTACTTCTCAAACGATATAACTTTATTGCTCAAACTCATCAACCCCATTCTCATTCTCGATATTTAGCAACAAAGGAGCACGAGAAACCTTTATTCTTACTCATGCCACTAGTCTTTAATTTTTGTTAATTCAACCAATCCAAAATTGGCTTCGTTGGGAATCACACTTTTCATCCTTCCCAATGGTTATATTGATAGAAAAGAGCATGAGACTATTTATTCTCACTCATGCTCTTTGTTTTAATTTTGATAATAGTTGCCTATGTACTTACCTTGCAGGCGAACACTTCCAGTTAAGGCAGCTAATTCTATACTGATCTCATTGTAGGTATAGGAACTTAAGTCAGTCACTTTCATATTTTCTCTTGGATCCGTTATCTTATAGGTATAAGCACCAACGCCTTTACCATAGCAAGCTACATAAACTCCCTCTTGACATCTGAATACATACTCATTCGCAACCTCTGTCTCACCATTTACCATGCTGTTAACCAACTGCTCTAATGTTAATTCTTCATCTCTTTTCATGTTATTTCTCCTCTTCTATACTTCCCATGCTCGCGCATAAGGATTTGAGTTATATATGCTATCTACAAATTCATTTTCTGCAATAGTGGTATGTGCTCCGGTATATAGTCTACTGGATGGTTTAGCTTGATTCACAAGTTCATTCACTCTATTCGCATTAATAGCTCTTTGAATGTTTTGATACTCCTGATCATCTTTCTCTTTAATACCATTGGCTTTAATAGCGGCATACATTTGGACCAGTTTTAATTTCTCAGCATCGCCTTCAACGCATAAATCCTCTACCAAATCACTTATTTGGTTGGAATTATAGTAAGTGACTACATCCTTAAGAAAATTCACATTGTAACTAGCAGTATCAATACTCATAATATCTACAGTATCTAAGTCTTTTTGAGATACCTTTGTAAGCCCATCATATAGATCACTAGTAGCCTGTTTCTGCTGCGCTAGAGCTTGTCTATAGTAGTCTCTTGCTAAATTGAGTGCAGTGGCTCTTTTACTCTCAAGCTCTGCTTTGCGTCCTGGATGCGTTGTCACTTTTAACTCTTTATTAATTTCATCTACTTCAGCTTTCCATGTGCTGAGTTTAGTATTGATCTCTGCGTACAGACCATTTAATCTTTCGTGTCTCTTCTGATTTGATTGATTTAACTTATCCCTTAATTTACTCATACTTGCACCCCATTAACATTTCCAATAATTTCATTGTAGTAGGTCATTGCTGCTTCTTTAGTGTCAAATGGCATTTGAAATAGTCCATCAGGTGTTATTTTTTCGCTAACCATAAACATAATCACCCATTTTTCAAGCTGTGGCGAATAAGTCACCGTCATACATGATACACATTCAGAGTTTATACATATATCCTCATACTGTGCCTGACCAAAGCGTGCAATCTTGATATTTTTACCGATACTTATTAGCATACTTCCATCTCCATTCTTGTGATTTTCCAAAATAAAAAAGCACGAGAACAATCAACCTCTGCATTTCTACAGTAGTCAATCATTTCCCGTGCCTATATTTACATATGGCTTCCACTGGCTAGCATTTTCCAGTGGGGTACTCGTGCCTTATTCATTTATCTATATTATACCATATATTCGTAGGGTATACAAGCTATTACTCCTGTATTATCAATGGTTTGAATACAATCATACCTATGTTTTTCGTTACAATATATAAATGGTCTGCTGATTTTTCAGCCACCTACTATATATATCCTAACTCACTCTGCATCTATATAGGTTGTAGTGTGTTTTCCTTTGACCTGATCTTTATATACTTTTATAATGCTTAGGCCTTTTAACAACTCCAGTACACGTTTCTTATCTTCTGGATCAGTATAAGATACTCTAATTTTTATCATGTTTTGTGCTCCTTTAACCACATGATGGATAATATTTATATTGCGTCATATCTATTTTAGGATTTATTTGCACAAGTTCTTCAAAACTACATTCTAACCCTACCATTAGCCTGCTTATAATAAATATTGTTGGATTATCGAATTTACCACTTATTAGCTCTGATATATAAGTCCTACTAACACCACTTAATTTAGCTAGTTTACGCTGTGAAATCCCTTTTTGCCTCATAACCTCTTCTAGCTTCAATTTACATTCGTATCTGTCTAACATAGGAATGTAAGCCTCCCTTCACAAGATGTATCAAAAGGCTCTTGTCCTGAAAGTTGCTGAGGTGTGACATTTAACACCTTGCATATTCTCTCAATAATCTCCGGATGACAAGAAGGATCATTCCCTATTGGATCATCTTCCCATGATTTAACACATTCCCACGCGCCGGAATTCCCTGACTCTGAAATTAACTTTGTAAACTCTTTAATCTTAAGGCCCCGTGCTTCTCTGATCTCTCTGAGTTTAGCAACACCTGATGTAGATCTCTCTGGTATATCTTTTCTATATACAGTAACTCCATCTACCTGAATGCTATAAATATTTTCGAATCTTTTTACGTCCTCAGGTGTAAATTCAATATCACCGCTTTCAATTCTTGCAATAATATCTTCAAAATATATCATAATTTAATCATCTCCTATCTTGATTTGATAGGCTTTAAGCGATACAATTAAGGTGCGAATTTAATATGGTATCACTTAAAGCCATTAGTAGAAGTACTTGTTTATCTATCTGATGGCTTTTCGTCATCTTCTTCCTCTTCAGCAGGAAAACTTGGAGCTGGAATAGTATTGCGTGCTATATCTACTAATGGCATTGCTATTTCAGTAACTAATACTCGTATAATCTCTTCTAGCGAAACATCTACCGCTCCAACTGCTAAACTTAATGCCTTCATTTGATCATGAATTCTATCTACCGCCCTTATATACACCCCAGGTGTTTCATACTCACTTATAACTGTTTCTTGATTTGCTAATTTGAAAATGATTTTCATCTCTTTATCATTAAACAATACTTCATCAATATTCTTTAAATTTACAAACCTATTACTCAGTACTTCTAAAAACACATTAACACCTGCTTCCTATCACTCTATATGATTGCATAAATTGATCTAACGTAATTTCTTTTTCTCTAATAAATTTCTCAGCTTCGTGCATCCCATTCCTAAGATCATTCAAGACACTTCCTTGCTCTACATTACCAAACATATCTTCAAGCATTATCTCAACGCTATCAAGTTGTTCCTCTCTAAAAAATTCTTCATGATAAATTGGAAAAACTTTTTCAAATACTTCTGAGAGTGTAATGCTTATCTCACTTGATAATACTTGTATCAGGTTCTTAATTTCTATCTCGTGTTCTTTCATATCTAACAACTCCTTTTCATTTGATTAGTGTTATATATTCATAATTTCTTTTAGCTCATTTAACATCTGCATTGCTTCTACGGATCCACTCGGATTATCCGGATGCAGCTTAGTAGAAAGAGTTTTATAAATCTTTTTGAGTCTGCTTCTATCTGTAGTGATATGATTTAGTACACTACCATTATTAGCTTTTGACATTGCAAGCTCTAGCTGTAAGCTTTGAATAATATTAGTAAAGTAGTCAGCAGTAGCTTTTATTTCAGCTGCCTTCTTCTCTTTAACATCTTTGTGATATTCCCAAACATCTATTAATTTATCACTTAGCTCAGCTATAACCTTTTTATCAGTTATTCCTTGCTCAGACATTGCTTCTTTAAAGCACTTCATAATCAAGCTAATCCGACAATGCTCTAAGTCCACATCATCAAATGATCTAATAAATACACCCCCTACATAAAACTTATAGACTAAATTTCTCATGCCATCATCACATACTATTTCAAGCTCAACCCTTGTAGTGGTCTGTAGTGGTATATCTTGTGTAGTGTCTTGTAGTGGTACATTAATACTTGACAGCTTATCTAAAATGAGTTGCTTTTCTTCTTGTCCAATGCTGAGCCATTTTACCCTCTCTTTGTAGAGATCATTTTGTATATCCGAAGAGCTTATGGACATTATGAATATATCTTTGCTTTTAACTTTACCATTTTCTCTCTTTCGTTCACTGAGATAGATATTATAAACACTATCACCAGCAACCTTTCTATCTCTTTTCCTTATTGTACAAAACATATTTCACCTTCTGATGTAGTGATATACTTTAATGCATAACTACTCTTTATTGACTTAATAGCTCCATATACCTCTCATTTTCCCTAACTGCTATCTTTCCTCTTATATCTTCATTTGGAATACTAATAACTAGGCATCTCTCCTTCAATATAGACTTAATGGTGTTCATGTACTCTAGTTCATTAATCAAATACTGGCTTGTAAATATGTTGATCCTGTTTTGATTTATCCTCTTGGTTAAAATTTCATAAACCTTAGTATTAACAAAGTCAGTTAGCTTTTCAGCTCCTACATTATCCCAAATGAGGCACGGTGGACTAATCGCTGTGTATATGGTACTCCTTTCCCCAGCATCTATATTTTTTTTGGCCTTTAAATCCTCTATAAATTTTATGCTCTCTATATAATTTGTGGTTGCTCCATACTTTTTTATTATTGAATTGCCTATGCTGCAAGCTAATCTTGTCTTTCCTGATCCAGAAACAGGACTATGAATAAATAGCCACTTCCCCTTCAAGCTCAATTCTTGAAACCTATCAATATAATTTAATGCCTGCTTCTTTACTCTAAGCGCTAGAGCCAGGTCCTCATACATTGATGTATTAAACTCTTGTGCTTGCATTCCTTTGAATTCATGTGGCATACCAGTATTAGAAAAATTATCATTATATGTTTTAACGTGATAGTCACCATTGCATGCAAAATCTCTTGCTCCATGTTCTGTTATTTCTACATATGCAATTCTACCATCATCAAGCTTACGTTTATCAGCAATAGCCCCTATTGGTGAAGAGTCATATTGACTTGCTGGTATATATTCATCATAAATTGTTGGCTTTGGCCCATTCTGTAAGTCTTCTGTCCTCTTCGAGAAGTCGTTCTCTTTCCTCTGCTGTGAGCTGAACCGGTTTTGTATTTCCTGTACTTTCACTTCCACTTTTTCCATTGTGATTGGCTCCCTTCTCCATAGTATTTAGTTTATCTTGTCTATACTGCATCCTATGTACTTCAAGTGCTTGCATGTCCATTATTCCATCATTTAGCCAGTTGTTAAGAATGCCCTGAATATATTTAGGAGTTCTTTTATTACTCAAGACCCCTTCTTTTATTGCCTCACATATAAGTGCCGCTTCCATTCCATCATCAATATAGGATTTAAATATCTCTTGGTGAATAGGTGTAACTACAGCCCCAACATTTTTTTCAAAGTAATCATAAATAAGAGCAAGATCTTGATTGACTAACTGGCTGTCAGTTAGTAAGTCTTTTTCAATAACTCTTTTTAAATTATCTTTTTTAAATAACTCTTTTTTATATGTACCAACATTAGTAACATCATTAGTAACATCATTAGTAACACATTCTTGATTATTAGTAACATTTGACACTTCCGAAACATTGATTTTATTGGGTTCATTAGTAACATTTGAGCCGTGATTAGTATCATTATTAGTAACATTGCATGTACCAAAATTAGTAACACTTTTGTAGGCATATGTTGAAGGCATTCCTCTTTTATTTGATACATTTATAGGCTTAATTATTTCTAATTTTACAAACTTATCTATCAGCCTTTTAGATTGCATTATACTTAATTCATACCTTTGACTTACTTCTCTTACAGTAAGATAGAACTGCCCCTTAGGTAGATCTTCTTTTGTTCTTTGTAAGTTCTCCTTTCTTTTTATGTAATGATCAAATTGAATGTAAATTACATCATTTACATCATCAAACTTTAATACTTCTGTATTCTGCTGATAGAAGAATACTTGAGTCTCATTCTTTGGCATGCCACCACCCACAATTCTAGAATTCTTGACCTATGCTGTTATTAAGCCACTCTTCAAATCTTGTAATAGGCACCAATATCCTACTACCTATTTTTATATTAGGAATTCCATTCTTAGCTCTAAGCAACTGGCGAACCTTATTTTCACTTATCCCTAAAACTTGGCTAACTTCCTTAGCTGTAAATGTTTTTTTCTCAATTTCTTTCTTATGCTCTAATACTTTTTCAGTAAGATCTTTAATTACATTACTCATCTAATCACCCTTTCTCATTATTCTACCGGATCTGCCAACCAGCAAAGCATGTCATCATATTCATTAAATACTGCATAGCACCAGTTAAACTTAGCTATAATGTTTGATGGTCTGTCATATTTCACTAGCTTTACATTACTTAATTCGAGCATCCCCTGCTCAAGAACGACTTCAAAATCATTTACTTTAGTTATCCTTGTCTTAATGTATAGATCAAACTTATGCACATATAGAAAGCCTTTGACATTACCTTTAAGCTCCCTAGGCAATTCTCCCTGATATGATGCTTTCATGACTTCACCCTTTCAATAATGTTATTCTGAAAAAATAGTGTCTGAACGTCTGTATCAAGTACTTCTGAAAGCTTTAGCATAAGCTCTCTACTTGGATTTGTTGCCTTACCATTTTCGAGCTTCCCTAAGTATTGTTTGGATATTCCCAATTCTCTAGCTAAATCTTGCTGTTTAATACCTTTTTTTATTCTTGCTATTTTAATATCTATTCCCATTACTCGGCCTCCTATTACCACTACCAGTGGTTGTTCTGTTGTTCTAAATATACCACTATCAGTGTTTGTTTGTCAACAATAAATTTACTTTTAGTACTATCATTTTCCCACGTATAGTGGTATATTTAAAATATAACAATTGTGAGGTGATTATATTGAGTGATATTTCCGGTGGAATAAAAGCCTTGAACATACCTAGTAGATTAAAGTATATTAGGAAAGCAAAAGGGCTTACACAAAAACAACTAGCCAGTCAAGCTGGTATAAGTTTTAGTATGCTTAGTAAAATCGAAAGCGGAGAACGTGATAATCCATCTCTAGAAACACTTCAAAAAATAGTAGCTGTTTTAGATATGACATTAGATGATTTACTTGGCAATAATTCTTTACATGATTCTATAATCAAAAACGATATTGATTTTTTAGATAACTTTTTTAAAACCTGCGATCACGAGGCTAGTAACGCCGCATTAGATATGCTAGATTCACTACGAATTTTATTGAATGATTACCCTAGTGAATTAACTACCATTGAACTCCTCCAAACTCAGTCATACTTATTTACAATGATTAAAACTATGTGCACTCACCTTGAGAACGTTTGCTATAAAAACTACTTATTATCAGATAATAAAGATGCATATGAGCTAGTTAGTGAATTTATAGAATACAGAGGGCTTATCAATGACCTTTTGGATGAAATACTAAAATATTATCTGTCCAAATTAAATGGTACACAAAAGAATAATATAGATACTTATGACTCTTAATCTTATAGGGTGTGGGCTATATCAGCAAGTATTCAATTCTCACTGTGTGGAAGACGCTAAATTCTAGGTCTATCTATAATAATTTTACATAGGATGGTGATAATGATGCCGAAAAAAAAGAGGAATAAAGCAAATGGCGAGGGAACTATATGGGCCGAAAAACGTAATGGGAAACCTTACTACCGTGGCTGCTATGTAATAGGATATGATGAAGAGGGAAAACCTATAAGAAAGAACTTCTCCAGTAGCAGCAAGGAAGTTGTTATTGATAAGATGGCAGAATATAGAACACAAAAAAATGCAGGACTCACATCTATCGATGAAAAGATAACTCTGCAGCAGTGGTTTTACACGTGGTTGTTTGAATTTAGGATAAATGACCTTAAACCGACTTCATTTAGTAAATATGAAGGCATTTACAGAAATCATATAAAAGATACCTCTATAGGTAAAAAGAAGCTCGTAGCCTTAAGAGCTGCTGACTTACAGACATATTACAATGTACTTGTTGAAAAAGGCAGCAGTACTAACGTAGTGAAAACCTTAAACAAGCATCTAAAGACCTGCCTAGGCGAAGCAGTTAAACAAGGGTATATTGTACGAAACTATTGTACTTTAGTCACCCTACCTAAAAATAATGAGCAAGAAGAGGATTCTGATGTTATCACCGTATTTACTCCTGGAGAACAAAAACAGTTTTTAAATGCCTTAGACAGCCATAGAAATAAAGCACTATTTATTTTGGCCTTAGGTAGTGGATTAAGGCTTGGCGAGCTGATGGGGCTAAAGTGGATTGATATTGACTTTGATGCTGGTACCGTAAGTGTTAACAGAGCTGTATCTCAAGTCTCTAAAATTGCTAAAGATGGTACACGTACCTGGGCCATGTTGGAACATCCACCCAAAACTAAAAGTAGTATTCGCACAGTGCCTTTGCCTTCTCCTGTTATAACAGAACTAAAGCAGCATAAAAAAGAGCAAAATAAAGAGAAACTTAAACACGGAGAACTTTACCAGGATAATGATCTTGTTTTTTGTACTGAACTCGGCGGCTATATTGATACTAGAAATTTAACTAGATCCTATGCAAGATTACTCAAAAGAGCTAAGCTCACTCACAGAAAGTTTCACTCTCTAAGACATACCTATGCAACTAGATTATTTGAGAAAAACTTGCCTCCTAAAAAAGTACAAGCTTTAATGGGACACAGTGATATTGCTACTACAATGAATATTTATACCCATGTAATGCCTGAAAAACTTACTGATGATGTACAGTGTTTAAATGACTTATTTGCATAGTTTTATTTTTTTTATTTTCCTACTACACATTTACTACACACTTTTACTCTACTACACATTAAATACAAAAAGTGGCAAGCACTTGTATCTATTGATACTCAACGCTTACCACTTTTTAATTATGAGCCATCTGGGACTCGAACCCAGGACCCTCAGATTAAGAGTCTGATGCTCTACCAACTAAGCTAATGACCCACATTTGCAACCAGTTATCCGTTTAGTTACAAATGATATTATATCATAATACGACTGCCTGTCAACCATATATTTCATATTCTAATAAGCTCATTCTGTTTACCTTTTGTATTTAACCAGCTGAACATCTATCTTGTAAACTGCCTCATTTAAATGCTCTGTCGCTTTTTTCATCTTTTCCATCGAAGTGATTTGATTTTCAATTGTACTTGCCACTTCCTGAGTCTTTGCAGCTGTTGATTGAGTAACAGCTGCTATATGCTGTACAGCCCCTCTGACTTTTTCTTTATGGTTATTCACTTTGGTAACAGATCCATTCGTCTTATCTATCTTTTTAACAATATATGTTATGCCAGAGGCAATATCTTCAAAGGCTTGATGGGTATTATTTACGGCATTAGCCTCTTCATCGCTTACTTTATTCATTGCTGTCATAGCATTTGCAGCTGTGATTGATTGTTCTTGTATACTCTCAACTAGATTTTTAATTTCTTCAGTAGATTTTCTGCTTTCATCAGCTAATTTTCTGATTTCTTCTGCTACAACACCGAATCCTCTGCCTGCGTCTCCTGCTCTGGCTGCTTCAATAGCAGCATTAAGTGCAAGTAAATTAGTTTGTGATGCAATGCTTTCTATAGAGTCTACAAATATAGAGATATCCTTAATTTTATTAGTAAGTGTCTCCACTGCAAGAGCAATTTTTTCTTTTGATTGTTTAGTATCATCTGTTTTCTCACGTAAAATATTTAACGAATGACTTCCAACATCGCTTAACTGTGTAATCTTTGTTGTTTGATCCATCACACTGCTATAATTTTCATATACATCAGAAATTTCTTTAGATAAGCTTTCAATAAGTTCCTCGCAATTTTGACTCTCTTCTGCTTGCTTTGATGCCCCCGCTGCAATTTCTTGTCCTGTTGCAGCGATTTGCTGCATAGCTGTTAGTGAGTGTTCAACTGCAGCATTAACCTCTTTACTAGAAGACACAACTGTCTCTGCAAGAGAAAAGAAATGAGTAATTAGATCTTTAAACTCCAATATAATATCTCCCATTGCCCCTATTATCTTAGCAAACATTTTATTCGATGCAGCTTCTTTAATATTTAACAGAAATGAAAAGTCCCCTTGTTTAATACGTTCTATTTCAGCACTGGATTTTTGTATGTATCTTTTGATGGGGAGCATCATCAAAAGATTTGTGGTGATGAGTATCCCTGCAAAAACAACTGTAACCATTAAAGCAGTTCCCCAGTTTTTAACTATTAAACGTGTGCTGATACAAAATACCACTATCATAAACATTGCAATGACTTGAAAAGATTTTACTATTTTTATTAAAACACTTTCTTTACCATTCATTATAACCAACCCCTTCATTAATTGAGCCTCAATAAACTCATTTTACCTCCATTATACACCCTAATGTAAATTTCATATAAATATGTAGACAGAATAATAAAAAAATACCTCTTATATTATAAAAGGTATCTTTTTTCATGCTATTAAATGTCTATTTATCAAAAATTGATTAGGTTGTTTTAGGCTTTACTTTTTTTTGAGTTGTATGTTTAAGCTTTCTCATTTCAAACCATAGCGGACTTGCTACAAAGATTGAAGAATAAGTTCCTGAAATAATTCCCACAATAAGCGGCAGGGCAAATTGTTTTACAGAGTTTACTCCAATGATATAAAGAAGTACTACCATAATAACTGTTGTAAGAGATGTATTAATCGAACGTCCTATTGTTTGATTAATACTGTCATCGATTACTGTAACTGGATCTGAGTGGGTTTTACCCTTATTCTCTCTAATACGGTCAAATACGATAATGGTATCATTAATAGAATATCCCACAATCGTAAGCATCGCTGCAATAAATGAATTATTGAGCGGGATGCGGAATACTGCATAGACTGCTAACATAACAAGAACGTCATGTAACAAAGCAATAACTGCACTTGCTCCAAATCTAAAATCTTTAAACCTAAAAGTAATATAGATTAAGATGAGAGCCATTCCAACTACAACAGCCTGCACAGCACCCAATTTAATTTCATTACTAATAGAAGGTGACACATCTGAATCAGCTAATGGTACTTCATCTTTTAAATTATACTTTGTCTTAATTTCCGTAAACAATTTAGCTCTTGTTGCAACCTCTGTACGTTTCATTGTAATGATAACCCCAGTATCCCCTGCTGCTGCAATACGAGGGGAGCTGTCCCCAGTAACATCTTTTACAATTTGAACCAATTCATCTTTTAATTCAGTGGTTAGTTTACGTTCCATATTTATTTGAACAATAGAACCACCCTTGAACTCAATATCTTGATTAAAAGCGCCATTTCCTGTTACAGCATTGTAGCACATAGCAAGCAGCCCAATAAGTATAACAGCTATTGACAAAATATAGAATTTCTTTCTGTTTTCGATAAATTTCATTTTCTAGGCCCTCCTTACTCTGCTTTTTTAAAAGCTGCATATAATGCTGGATTTTTGATACGCATTCCTATAAAGGATTTAAGTATAATACGTGTAATCGTAAGAGCTGTAAACATGGAAACGACAATACCAATTCCTAGTGTCGTTGCAAAGCTCTTGATAAGTCCTGTCCCAAACATATAGAGGACTGCTGCTGCAATAAGCGTCGTTACATTACCATCTAAAATAGCACTAAATGCCTTATGGAAACCTGCATCTACTGCAGCTGGCACGCTTCTCCCCACTGCAAGTTCTTCTTTAATACGCGCAAAAATAATAACATTAGCATCTACTGCCATACCTATTGATAATAAGATACCGGCAATACCTGGCAAAGTAAGTGTTGCTCCCATGGCACTTAATATAAGAATTACAACTGAAATATAAAGCACAAGTGCAATATCCGCTGCAACCCCACATATTCTGTAAAAAGCAACCATAAAAATTAAAATTACAATAAAACCAATCATACCGGCTTTAAGACTTGTGTTTAAGGAATCCATTCCTAGTTTAGGTCCAATACCACTTGAATTAACTGGGTCAAGTGTAAATGGCAGTGCCCCTGCATTAATTCCGTCTGCTAAGTCTTTAGCTTCCTCTGCAGTAAAGTTTCCTGTTATCATTCCTTTACCATCTGTAATATGTGCCTGAATGGTTGCAAAGCTAAGCAGTGTTTCATCTAACATAATGTAGATAGGTTGTCCAATATTATTTTTAGTGAAGTCTGAAAAAAGCTTAGTACCTTCTTTATCCATTTCAACACTTACTACTATTTGAGACACGCCGTTTTGCTCTACGCCATTTGCTGTCGCTTTTGTAACATTTGTACCAGTAACAATTTCTTTGCCTTCTTGGTCTAAAAATCTTAGCATTCCTGCTGCACCAATTTCTTGGATTGCTTTTTGAGGATCTGAAACACCTGGTATATCTACTCTAATCTTATTTGTTCCTTCTAGAGATACTTCAGCTTCTGTATATCCCTTTGCATCTAATCTTTTTTGAATCATTGTACGAGCGGCTGACATCTCTTCTCCAGTTGGAGTTCTATCAAGCTTTGGCTCATAAACAATGTTAACACCACCTTGAAGATCTAGTCCTAACTTAATGGTATTATTTAATGCTGTTTTCTTTTCAACTGCAGCATTTGTTTCTGCCGTATTACCTTCTGCTGCTTGTACTGTTCCTTCTGTTGTTGTCTCTTGATTTGATGCTTCATTCTCTTTTGTTTCTGTCTCTTTAACCTGAACTTCTTTTTGACTCTTTCCTACATTCATACTTGCCTGATAGGCTACAAAACTTACTCCAGCTATAATGATCAGCATAAGTATGAATATAAAAGTACTTTTAAGCTTAGTATTTCTGAATTTCATTGTCTTTCCTCCTTAAACTCCTCGTTAAGCTTACAATAAGTTGATTATATAATTACTGCAAAATATAGTCAATTAAAAACCATAATTATATCTTATTTTATTACATTTTATACTATAAGAGCTCTGCTTTTATACCAATTGCACATTCTATTCTTTTCTTTTGAAGTTCACATCCTATTGTATAAACAGAATGTATATCTCCGTGAAAGTTATAAGAATTCGCAGCGCATCCTCCGCTGCAGTAAAATTTTGCCCAACACTTTTTACATTCATCTTTACTGTAGACATTACACTTTTCAAACTTTTCTCTTAAACTTAAATTCTTTACACCTTGCACGACATCTCCCATTTTAAATTCAGGCAGCCCTACGAATTGATGACATGGATATAAATCACCATTAGGAGTAACTGCAAGATATTCTGTTCCAGAACCACATCCAGCAAGTCTTTTATGCACACAAGGTCCTCCCTCTAAATCAATCATGAAATGAAAGAAGTTAAAGGATTTTCCTTGTTTCGTTAGACTAAGCATATGTTTAGCTAGTCCTTCATATTCCTTGCATATAGCCTGTACATCTTCTTCCTGCAGTGCATAAGGCATATTGGCAGGGGCAACAACTGGTTCAACAGACACTTCATTAAAGCCTGCCTCAGCCATATGTTTAACATCCTCTGCAAAATCAAGATTATGATGGGTAAAAGTGCCTCTTACATAGTATTGCTTACCTTTTCTTTTTTCCACAAGTCTTTTAAATTTTGGAAGAATGATCTCATAGCTCCCTTTTCCATTAGGTGATGGACGCATACGGTCATTAACTTCTGGCCTTCCATCTAGACTTAAAACGACGTTGTGCATGTTTTCATTAAGATAATCTATTATCTCATCACTTAATAAAACCCCGTTTGTTGTCATCGTAAATCTAAAGTTTTTACCTGTTTCTTTTTCTCTCAGCCTTGCATAGTCTACGACCCCTTTTACCACATCGAAATTCATAAGAGGTTCCCCGCCAAAGAAATCAATTTCTATATTGGTTCTATGCTTAGAATTCTCTATAATAAAATCTATTGCCTTTTGTCCTACTTCAAGGCTCATCATACTACGATCTCCATGATATTCCCCTTCACCTGCAAAACAATACTTACAAGCCAAGTTACAATCATGTGCAACATGCAAACAAAGCGCTTTTACAACAGGTTCTCTCTCTAAAAAGGCCGGTACAAAGTCTTCATAGGTATCAGAAGTATAGAGCATTTCCTCGTTTTTAAGAAGGGTTAGTTCCTCTATAGCCTCCTTAATTTCATCCTCTGTAAATACATTTTTATATTTTTGTATGACAGCGTCTTGAGATAAAACCGATACATCATCCACTATTTCATAAGCTACGTCATCTAGTATGTGAATACTGCCACTATGTATATCCATAACAACATTGGAGTTTTCAAATTTAAATTTATGGATCATGCCATCATCCTTTCGTTTTCAATAAGAAAGCGTGCAAAAAACGCACGCACTTTCCTCTTTCACAATAAAAGCAGCGACTAGAAGTCACTGCTGCTTTGAAAAATTATTTTTCACAAGCTTGATTTCCTACAGTACAAGATGTTTTGCATGCTGATTGACATGATGTCTGACACTCACCGCATCCACCTTTTTTGGCACTGCATGGTAAATTTTTAGTGTTTAATGTTTTGATATGTTTCATAATAACATTCTCCCTCCTGATTACAAACCTGTTTTATTATAACATATGTTTATTTGTTTGCAAACAATTGAGCTGCTATTTTTGATAATTTACCGAAATGATGCCAGCTATTGTACTGCTTATAAGCACAACGAATGCTATCATAAAAATAGCTGAAGGTGCAAGTCCCTTTAACTGATTAATAAGTGTTCCAAGTACTAAAAAGAGTATAAAATATAACACTCCTCCCATAGCTCCCCACTTATAACCATTCCTTGTATCTACTTTGGCAGTATCAAAGCCGGCTAAAAATGCTGATAAAATAATGCCAATGAGTACAATCCAGTTTTCAATAGCAGCTGACGCATTGGTGTATGTAAGAACAATAGAGCCTAATAAAATAAAGATTGCTGTTACAACATATGCCATTACGTTTGCCTTAATCATAGCTAGAACTGCTCTCGGCATATCCAGTGTTTGTTTGCTTTTTAATTTATGTGTAGTCATCTTCCTTCCCTCCTTTAGAATAATAGTTACTAATATTTTACGTGCATTTAGAGTCAAGTATGATAAAATAATATGATAAAGGAGGAAAAACTATGAAACTTATTGATTTGCATATTCATTCTAATATTTCTGATGGCACACTATCTCCTTCTGACTTAGCCGTTTATGCTAAATCCAAAGGATTAAGTGCTATTGCACTCACTGATCATGACACTATTTCTGGTATCGAGGAATGTACTCAAAAAGGCATAGCTATTAACCTTATCGTAGTTCCTGGCATAGAATTTGCTGCTGAATATGCTGAACGTGAAATTCATATTTTAGGTTATTATATAGACTCCAGAAATCCTGTACTCAAGGATAAATTAAAATTTATTATTGAAAGCCGTATGGCAAGAAATCAAAAAATGATAGAAAGGCTTAACAATTTAGGCCTTTCTATTACTATAGAAGATTTAGGTTTGGAGGGCCCTTCGGAAGCAGTATTTACCCGTGCTCATTTTGCAGCTGCATTGTATAAAAAAGGATATGTTAAAACCCGCAGCGAAGCTTTTGATAAATATATTGGTTCAGGCAAACCCGCTTATGTTAAAAGATTTAGATTTACTGCAGAAGAATGTATTGATACTATTCACAAAGCTGGCGGACTTGCTGTTATTGCTCATCCTTATTTATATAACTTAACCCAAGAGGAAACAGATCTTATGTTAAAAGATCTTACCTCTGTTGGCCTTGATGGTATTGAGACATTTTACAGCACCCATAGCAAAGAAGATGTTTCAAACCTCTTAGATTTATGTCAAAAGTATCATTTACTGCCTACTGGCGGCAGTGATTTTCATGGAGATAACAAACCTGGACTGGATATAGGGAGAGGCTATGGGGAGCTTCAAATATCATATGATGTGCTTGAAGCGATGCAAAAGAAGATGGGAATTTGAGACTAGAAGTATTTGCTCTAATTTCCGCAAGGGTCTGTGGGGGTAACTTTTATTTCTCCGTCGACACGCTCCCAGTCGAACTAAAAGTTACCCCCGCAACCCCAAGCTAGATATTTGCAAGCTGAAGCTGTAAAAAACAAAAATCAAAAATCAAGTAACTATAATCTTAAATACTATATTAAGTCAAGAAATTGCAACCTATAATCCCTAAAATAGCTTGATAGTCTTTGCTATGATACTGTCAACCCTGTTCCATTTCGCGCAGCATGAACGACTTTGTATCATTGTATTTCTCTAATGTACTTGACTTATGTTCGGGTTCTTGTAAGAAAAAACCAACTTATATGTATTTGCACAAAATCCAGTATATCAAATTCCAATTGTGTATTTGTTGAATTTACAAACCTAAACCTAATGCAAATATATATAACCTCGTCTATTTTTCGATCCTTAGTTTTTTTTAGACACAAAAAGCCACCATATAGGTGGCTTAGTTGTTAAGTATATAATTAACGTTATTCAAAACTAACCTTATAGGTATGTCAAACTAAATTAGGCTCTCTCATACTATAAAAAAGCATTTGGATTACATAATAACCCAACCCTTTTTATCAGCTACCCTCTTTCTAATTAACTTAATTTGTTGTGCTAGTTAATTTTATAAATTAAAAATTAAATATATAAACACATAGTTGGAAGGCTAGAGACTTTTCTGAACGACTTGGAGCGTGTTGACGGAGGGCAGAAAAGTCTCTAGCCTTTCAACGGACTACTTTCACCCCACTACATTCACAGTACTTCTTTATGCATCTACCCCCATACTGCATAGTTCTTCTCTTGTCTTTTTTGCGCTTTCAAATACAATCCCCTTAATCCCAAGTTCTATAGCGGCCTCTACATTCTCTTTAAGATCATCTATAAATACTGTTTCTTCAGGGATTAGGTCGTATTTCTCAAGCAGATGGATATAGATTTCTTTTTCCGGCTTTAAGAGCTTTGCTTCATAAGAAATAACTTTGCCTTTAACTTCTTTCAGAAAGGTAAACTTATTATAGACCTGATTAAATCCATCTTCTTGAAAATTAGAAAGCAAATAAACATGGTAGCCTTTTGCTATAAGTTCTCTTAAAAGTTCTGAAGTTCCTTCAATCAGAGTAAGCATATCAGGCCATGTATTCATAATCTGGTGAATACTGTCTGTATGTAAGGGAGATAGCGTACAGTATTTGCGAATGGCTTCATCTTTTGTAATGATACCTCTGTCTAGCTGCAGCCACAAATCATTTTTAAAAATGATTTCATTTAAATGCATACCCTCTGTCTCTCCAATTCCTACACTCTTTAAAAATTCCATGGGCTGATAATCTAAAAGCACCCTCCCAATATCAAAAACTATATTTTTTATCATTTTCTTCTCCTTATAAGTGTTTTACTTAAGACCTATTAACCTTTTATTGTATTATATTACTCACTCAGCAACTTTAAAACGCTTGTATCCGCTTTAAGTAATGCGTAAACAGCTTCAAAAACTAAGTCTGTATACTTGCCATTATCATTTACCCATGTTCTGGCATCATCCATTTTGCATATGTGAATAAAAACCTCTCTTGCATGTTGTTGTCTGATAGTAGCAATGATCTGTTTGAGATCTTTGTAATGTTTTCCAATGTTCATTTTTATTTCTTTTGTGAGTTTATGAACAAGTCTGTCGTCGTGATCTTTTTCTAATTTGTTTAAAAGTCCTCCAAAGGCTTCATCATCGTTATACTGCATGATAAAACTGGCTCTTAATTGTATGGCTAAATGAACATCACTTTCTTTTCCTTTCACAAGTATCCTCCCTAACCTAGTTATATATGTTTATGTCTATCACTATTTTACTCCTATTTTGTATGAAATTGTAGATTTACAGTGATAAACTCTATACTTTTTTTCTTTTTTCTATTATGATAAAAAGGATGTAGTTTACTAATAAAGGAGAAAGAAGATGAGTATATTAACAGTTAAAAACGTCACCCATGGATTTGGGTCCCGTAGTATTTTAGAAAATGTTTCTTTTCGTTTGTTAAAGGGTGAGCACGTAGCCTTAGTAGGTGCTAATGGTGAAGGGAAATCAACCTTTTTAAATATTATTACTGATAAATTAATGCCTGATGAAGGAACGATTGAATGGTCTAACCGCGTTACAGTAGGTTACCTTGATCAGCATGCAGCCCTCGAGCCCGGTAGTACCATACGGGATAACCTGAGGCTTGCATTTAATCATGTCTTTGAACTTGAAGCAGAAATGCTCAGTCTCTATGAAAAAATGGGAGAGGCTTCTGATACTGAAATGACAAAAATGATGGAAGATGCAGCCGAAATTCAAAACATTTTAGATACCAGTGGTTTCTACACCCTTGATGCTAAAATTGAAGAAGTCGCACAAGGTCTCGGGCTTGGCGATATCGGTCTTGACAGACGTGTAGATGAACTCAGCGGCGGGCAGCGTACCAAAGTTCTGCTTACTAAGCTTCTTTTGCAGAACCCAACCATCTTAATTTTGGATGAGCCTACTAACTATTTAGATGAGAATCATATTGAATGGCTTAAACGTTATTTGCAGAACTATGAAAATGCCTTTGTACTTGTTTCTCACGATATTCCTTTTATTAATGCTGTATGTAATCTGATCTATCACGTTGTAAACTGTGAACTAACACGTTATGTGGGGAATTATGATGAATTCGAGCGTCTTTATGAATTAAAGAAACGTCAGCAGGAACAAGCCTATGAACGTCAGCAAAAAGAAATTGATAAACTTGAGGACTTTATAGCCAGAAACAAAGCAAGGGTTGCTACAACAGGTATGGCAAAGAGCCGTATGAAGCAGCTTGAAAAAATGGACATTATTGAAAAGCCTCGTGAAAAACCAAAACCAATCTTTAAGTTTAAAGAAACTAAAGCTCCTAGCCGCTTCCTAATTGAGGCAGATAATCTTGTCATAGGTTATGATGAGCCTCTAACAAGTCCTCTGTCTTTCAAGATAGAACGAGGCAAGAAAATAGCCATTTGTGGTGTAAATGGTCTTGGGAAATCTACTCTCCTTAAAACTTTGCTTGGAATTATCCCCCCTATTTCCGGCGAAGTAGAATTTGGAGAAAATGTTGAATATGGGTATTTTGAACAAGAGGATTCCAGAAATAATTCAAATACAGCAATTGAAGAGATATGGAATACTTTCCCTTCTATGAATAATCATGAAGTGCGTTCCGAACTTGCCAAATGTGGTTTAACAACAGAACATATTACAAGTCCTATGAAAGTGTTATCCGGTGGTGAGAATGCAAAAGTACGTCTTTGTAAGATACTTATGCGTGAGCTTAACCTCCTTGTTCTGGATGAGCCAACCAACCACTTAGACCCAGAAGCTAAAGATGAACTTGAAAAAGCACTTCGTGAGTTTAAAGGAACTATTATCCTTGTTTCTCATGAGCCTTATTTTTATCAAAGCTTTATCACCGATGTCTGGAATGTAGAAGACTGGACAACTAAAGTTATTTAAACAGCAAAAGAAGCAAGCCGCCGGCTTGCTTCTTTTGCTGTTTAATTGTAAAAAATTAACTTGCTTTGTTTGTACCAAATTGACTGTTATACAGATTTGCATAAAAGCCGCCTTTAGCTAGTAACTCTCCATGATTTCCCTGTTCTACTATATCGCCGTCCTTCATAAAGAGAATTAAATCTGCATCACGGATAGTGGACAGCCTATGCGCAATAACAAAACTGGTTCTGCCCTTCATAAGATTTTCCATTGCCTTTTGGATAAGAACTTCTGTACGCGTGTCAACGGAACTTGTTGCTTCATCCAGGATAAGTATCTTAGGATCTGCTAAAATAGCCCTTGCAATGGTTAAAAGCTGCTTTTGCCCCTCTGAAACATTGCTGGCGTCTTCATTAAGCAGCATGTGATAACCATCAGGAAGAGCATGCACAAAGGCATCAGCATGAGCAGCCTTTGCAGCTGCAATGATCTCTTCATCTGTCGCTTCTAATTTCCCATAGCGAATGTTCTCCATTATACTTGCGTTGTAGAGCCAGGTCTCCTGCAGCACCATCCCAAACATTCCCCTAAGATCACTCCTGGTGAAATCACGAATATCATGGCCATCAATTCTGATACTTCCTTCATTAATATCATAAAAGCGCATGAGAAGTTTAACCATTGTCGTTTTACCTGCCCCAGTTGGCCCTACTATAGCAACCTTCTGCCCAGGCTTAATAATAGCTGAAAAATCATTAATAATAATTTTATCCGGACTATAACCAAAATGAACATTTTGGAACTCTACTATGCCCTCAATTTGATCAAGCTTTACTGGTTTTTTTGCTTCTTGAACTTCCTCTTCTTCATTTAAAAACTCAAATACTCTCTCAGCTGCGGCAGCTGTAGATTGAAGTGTATTTGAAATGTTAGCGAGCTGAGACATTGGCTGAGTAAAAGATCTCATATATTGTATAAAAGCTTGAATGTCTCCTACATCAATTGTCTTTTTGACAGCTAAATATCCTCCCAAAATACAAATAACAACATATCCTATATTCCCTATAAATGTCATAATAGGCATCATCATTCCCGATAAAAACTGAGATTTCCAAGCTGCTCCATAAAGCTTTTCGTTGTATTCACTAAATTTTTTAATAGAATCCTCTTCACCGTTAAATGCCTGTACAACACTATGTCCTGAATAGGTCTCTTCAACGTGTCCATTAATATGTCCTAAATGTTCTTGCTGGCGCTTGAAATACTTTTGAGAACGCTTAATAACAATGATGATAAATATCATGGATAAAGGAACAATAAATAGAGCTACAAGTGTCATCAGCCAGCTTATCGAAAACATCATGACCAAAACCCCTAATACGGTGGCGACAGAAGTAATAATCTGCGTTAAACTTTGGTTAAGCGTTTGACTGATTGTATCTACATCATTTGTAATACGTGACAACACCTCTCCATGGGTTCTTGAATCAAAATATTTAAGAGGCATTCTATTAATCTTCTCTGAAATATCTTTACGAAACTGATAAGTTATCTTCATAGAAATACCTGACATAATCCAGCCCTGTGTGTATGAGAAGATTGCAGAAATAATATATAAGGCTATAAGAACAAGAATACAGTTTCTAATGTAATTAAAATCCGTTAAAAAATCCATGCCGTTCGACCACGCAAGGAATCCTTCGAATAGTTTAGTTGTTGCTTTCCCTAGAATTTTAGGCCCTGCAATTGAGAAAATAGTTGATACAACTGCAAAAGAAATAACAATAAGGATGGATGCATTATACTCACTTAAATAAGTAATAAGTGTTCTCATTGTTCCCTTAAAATCACGGGCTTTCTCTCCCTGCATTTGTATCCCTCTTCCTGGAGGGCCCATTAGGCCACGCCTTGGCTGCTGTTGTTTTAAATTGTTATTTGACTCACTCATGCTCCAAGCTCCTCCTTCGAAAGTTGTGACAATGCAATTTCTTTATATACTAAACAGTTTTCCATCAACTCTTTGTGCGTTCCAATGCCTACAATATGCCCCTCATCAAGAACAATGATTTGCTCTGCCTGCATGATCGTACTGATTCTCTGTGCAACAAGAAGTAATGTACTATTTCCTATTTCTAATTTCAACCTACTTCGAAGAGCTGCATCTGCTTTAAAATCAAGCGCTGAAAAGCTATCATCAAGTATATAAATAGGTGCCTTTTTAACGAGCGCCCTTGCTATTGAAAGACGTTGTTTTTGCCCGCCTGACACATTTGTTCCACCTTGAGAAATTTCAGTTTCAAGTCCTTCTGGTTTTGAAGCGATAAACTCAGTCGCCTGGGCAATATCTGCTGCAGCCTTTAAATCATCCAGTGTTGCATTTCTATCTGCATAATGCAAATTACTTAGAATGGTTCCAGAAAACAAAATACCTTTCTGAGGCACATACCCAATTTTATCTCTTAAGTCATGGGTTTTAACTTCTCTAACATCGATACCGTCAATTAAGATTTGTCCTTGTGAGACATCATAAAACCTGGGAATAAGATTAATAAGTGTCGATTTTCCACTGCCTGTAGAACCTATAAAAGCTGTGGTCTGTGCTGGCCTTGCAGTAAAGCTAATATTATGAAGGACATCTTCCTCAGCTCCTGGATAACGAAAGCTTACATTTCTAAATTCAATCGTTCCTTTAAAATCATTGCTGAATGTTTTGGAACTATGCGGTTCACGAATAGTGGGCTCTGTTTCTAAAACTTCTGCAATTCTATCTGCCGAAACAGAAGCTCTTGGAATCATAATAAACATGATTGAAAGCATAACAAAAGACATAATAATCTGCATAGCATACTGCATGAAAGCCATCATATCTCCCACTTCCATTTTAAATGCCGAAATTTGCTTTGCTCCAATCCATACAATAAGGACCGTTACAAGATTCATAACAAGCATCATAAATGGCATCATAAACGACATGATTCGATTGATAAATAGATTAGTCTCTGTTAAATCTGCATTGGCTTTATCAAAGCGCTTTTCTTCGAATCTTTCTGTCCCGAAGGCTCTGATAACTAACATTCCTGTCAAGTTTTCACGCGTTACAAGATTAAGCCTGTCAACAAGCTTTTGAATGGACTGAAACTTAGGAATAGCAATAGAGAATATAATCATAATCGTCCCTAATAATACAATAACTGCGACAGCAATAATCCACGACATGGAAACATTCTCTGAAAGCGCTTTAATAATACCGCCAATTCCCATGATAGGAGCATAAAAAATCATTCGAATCATCATACCCATAAGTGTTTGAATTTGTGTAATATCATTAGTTGTTCTTGTAATAAGTGATGCAGCGGAAAACTTATCAAATTCATTATTAGATAAGCCTTGTACTTTTTTAAATACATCCATACGAAGGTTCTTCGCAAGCCCTGCTGCTATTTGAGCTGAAAAAAAGCCAACTGCAATTGTACAAGAAGCGCTTACTAAAGCAATAAGCAGCATGATCATTCCAGTTTGGATAATATAGCCTGAATCTCCATTTGTAATACCTTTATTAACTATATCTGACATATAATCGGGCAGTGCCAGATCGCTCATTGCCTGCACAAATAATAAAGCAACTGCAATCATAATACCTAATGTAAAAGGCTTTAAATACTTTGCTAAACGCAGCATAATCTCATCTGCTCCTTCCTCTTCCTAGCTAATTTCTACAAAATACAATCCCTCTTAAGCCTTATAAATAGACTGTCTTATAATTTTCATCTGAAAAAGAAACGTCTCAATCGTTTCTTCCTCCGTCATTTTTCCTGTAAAATAATGGGCTACATTTTGAAATAAAATTCCCTTAATCATTCTTAGTACATAAAGTATTTCCTTTTCACTCGTCAGTGTCAATTTTGAACAGTCTATAAGCTTAATAAACTCACAGAATCCCATAGGATAATGGATAGTCTCAAAGCTTGCATGAATAGATTCTTTCATCTGATCATTCATACTCATGAATACATTCTTAAAGAAGTTCCCATTCTCATCCTTATGGATAAAACTAATAGCATTATAAAAGAGCTGGATAAATGCTTCAATAACATCTCCTCCATTCTCTTTTAAATAAGTTATCATATTGCCTATTACTTTATTTCCTATGTTCTGAATCATAAATATGAATAAGTCCTCTTTATTATAGAAATATTGATAAAAACTCCCTCTAGGGATACCAGCTATTTTTATAATATTGGCAATGGAAGCTTGTTCTAATGGAACTCGCGAAAATTCTTGCCTGGCTGCTCTTAATATTGTTCGTCTTTTATCCTCCGATAAATTAAAAAAAGTCTGCAAGGGCATCCTCTTTGCCTCCTCTTATAATCTCATGACACATTGTCACAGATGCCATTATATATGACATCGTGTCATATAGCAATTTATTTATTAAAAAATCTACTTGAATTATTTGTTAAAACTGATGATAGGTTTTTATTACTCTCTATTTTTGCAACAAAAAAAGCAGTATGTTTATGCATACTACTTTTATCATCTATAATTCCTTTATCATCATAAGTCCTTGATTATCATCGACTTCTAATTGATCATTTAACACATCCTGATCCATATAAAATACTCCCTTGCCATCAGGGATGTACCCTCTTTTAGCGTATAAGCATTGCGCCGCTTCATATTCTTCTGCCAAACTCACTCCTGCCGCACAAAACTTGGCTACCAGGGCTACTCTCTTTTCAGCTTCATCCATCAGCTTTGTTGCGATTCCTCTTTTTCTAAAAGCTTCTAATACTTTAATATCTTTAATCTCAGGAATAAGTTGCTCTTTAAAGTCTTCATAGTTACTTTCCCAAACAATGGTTACATAGCCTGCTACTTGATTTTGATAATAAGCAATAATAACGTCTCTTATTCCTAACTCTTTTTGCTCAAAGTAGGATTTATAGAGTTTAATGGGTTTGCTATATCCCTCTCTTGAAAAAACATCTGCAATAAGTCCACAGTCATATTCTTCCATATCTTTCAGTATAATATCCCCATCATTATCCATACATTCCCTCCTAATATTTATTGTACTGTGTTAGTATGTTAAGTTCTTACTTTATAAATATGTCTCTATTTAATAAATATGTCCTTATATTATATTATAGCTTTTTAAAATATTGTTCAAGAACAATTTTACAATTAACCCGCTAGTACAAATTTTTGTATAACATGAGCTACGCCATCTTCTTGATTATTTTTAGTAACATAGTCAGCCGCAGCTTTTACTTCTTCAAAGGCATTACCCATTGCAACCCCTAGTCCAGCAAACTGAATCATATCTAAATCATTACCTGCATCACCAATACAAATAACATGTTCTTTTTTAATTCCTAAATAGTCAATCAACGCGCTTACGCCTACCCCTTTACTTGAATCTTTATTTAAAAATTCTAAAAAGTAAGGAGCACTTCTTACTACTGTATATTTTTCGTATACTTCTTGAGGCAGTTTTTTAATAGCTTCTTCTAATAAATCAGGCTCATCAACCATCATAATCTTGATAATATCTTCATCTTCTAAAACTTCTTCATATTTCATCTCTAAAACTGGTATATCATTGATAGTTCCTTCTAACTCACTATATTTACTCATTTTAGGAGTAATACATCCTTTATTTGAAAAGGCGTGGATATTCACTTGTATTTGCTTTGATATGTCATAAAGATAGGCTAAATCCTTACCTGTTAGAATATTTTTTCTTATGACTTCTTTTGTTTTTGCATTCTGAACAACACTGCCATTAAAACTAAGTACATAATCTTGTTCTGTCAGAAGTCCTAATTCTTCTAAATATCTTTCGAGGCCTTCTATAGGCCTTCCTGATGCAAGTACAACCTTTACGCCCTTTTGTTTTGCTTTACAAATTGCTTGCTTTGTTCTATCTGAAATAGTTTTATCTTCCTTTAATAAAGTCCCATCCATGTCAACTGCTATAAGTTTATACATATATTCCAAGCTCCTTTTCACTTATTTATTAACAGATTATAACACGTTCTTTCAATATTTTTTCTACTTTCTTTCTCTGGTCCGTGTTTATAATAAAATCTCCTCTTTGTGTGATTAAACCTTTCCCTTTAAATTCCACAATAAGGATTTCCTGATCTTTTTTACTCATAAAGCGATAACTCCTTATATTTTGCCACTCAACAGATGACTTACTTCTGCTGCTGATTATCCCTTCTTTATGAATAACCCAATTGGTATGAGGCAAATACTCGTTAATATAATACACGCTTAGGTATACTAATGTCAAAAGTAAAAAAAGGTAGTTGTTATAATAATCAAACACTAAACTTAGAAGAATGATTGACATCACCCCTATACCTGATAAGCTGACAAATAATCTAAAGTACCTTTCTGTTTTTGAACTTTCTCTGTCTGATGACATAATAGCTTTCGTGTGATAGTTTTGATAGTTTTTATTTGCGCTTCTATATGCAGCTATGATTCCCAAGATACAGCTGAGCAGCATTATACATCCTAATACTTTAAAAATCATCCTTTTTCTCCTTTGTTTTAGCAATCATTTTTATTATAACACTATTTTTACTTTTGTAGTACCCTGTTCTATCAAATGATATTTTATATGCTATAATATTTCTAATACTAAACACTCATCTTTTGAGCACAGCAATTATTAAATAAAAGGAGGCTTTATATGTCATTATCTACTCATGCTATTAAAATGGAAATGATAAAATACTTTGGCAGCGATGTCAGAAGAATTAATCATGCACTTAAGGTACATAGCTTTTCTAAGCTTATTCTGATATCTGAAAACGTTAGTAACACCGAACAATTTATTATTGAAACAGCGGCTCTTTTACATGATATAGGAATAAAAGAAGCTGAAAGAAAATATCACTCCTCTTCTGGTCATTATCAAGAAATCGAAGGGCCTCCTGTAGCCAAACAACTCCTTTCGCTTTTCTCTATAGATGAATCTATCTTAAATAGAATTTTATATTTAATTGGCAGCCACCATTCTTATTCTAAAATAGATAGTCTTGATTTTCAAATCTTAGTGGAAAGTGATTTTCTTGTTAATATCTATGAAGATGGGATAGATAAGGCTCATATAGTATCTCTAAAAGAAAAATATTTTAAAACCGCATCAGGTAAAGATTTAATAGCTAGTATGTTTCTATAAAATGAGTTCTTATGGGTTCTTCCCACAAAAGACAGATGAAACATTATTTTTAAACAATGTTTCATCTGCCTTAACTTTAGTTTTCTTCAGTTATTACCTCAAGACCATGGTAAATGGTATCAATAATACTTTCAAATGATTCCCTTACACCTTTTACACTGCCCGGCAAGTTAATGATCAGTGTATTTCTTCTTATACCTGACACACCTCTTGTAAGCATGACATCAGAACTTTTATGGAGGCCATAATATCTAATAGCTTCACTAATGCCCGGAGCTTCTCTGTCAATTACTCCAAGTGTAGCTTCCGGCATAACATCTCTTTTGCTAAATCCAATTCCTCCTGTTGTAATGACTAAATCAGCTTTAATATCATCACACAGCAGCACAAGAGCTTCTTGTATCCTATCTACATCTCCTGGAATAACAATATAATATTTAATTTCAAATCCTCTATCTTTAAGCATATAGTCTAATATTTTCCCACTCTCATCTTCCATTTCTCCTCTAGCCCCTATATCACTTGCTGTTATTATGCCTGCAGTAAAGATAGGTCTACTGCTTTCTTTTTTTATAACTTTATTTTTTCCCATTTATTTTCCTCCTATTTTATAATCTTTATAAAAGTAATGAATTTATCTTCTTTTCTCACAAAACACAAAGGGCGAGATATGAATAACTCTATAAGTTATCCGTATCTCGCCCTTGAGACTCATGTTTTACACACAGCATTTAAAGATCATCATCACTCAATGCAACTATAAAAAAATGAGAAACTAACTCTATCAAATAGATTAGCCTCTCATCTTTGAGATATTTACATTGAGCAATACTTTTTTTTGCATTTTATCATTATATGTGATGAAAGTCAATATGATCTTTCTAAATATAAAGACCTGTTCGTTCCATCCGTTAAATTATCCTAATATAACCTCAACTTTATGAAGGTTGTTATCTTTAAACTCTGGTATGATATTTCCCTCTGCTATTTGACCGTCTATAATTAATTGTTTAACTCCCCTGCATACATGGTCAGGATTTTTAATAGTAATATCATATCTGATACCTTTAAATTTTCTTATGATATGATAGCCATTCCAATGTTTTGGAATACATGGGTCAATCTTTAATCCTCTATAATCTGGTTTAATCCCTAAAATCCACTGTGATATAGTAATAAAGTTCCAAGCAGCTGTACCCGTAAGCCATGAATTCTTGGCCTCTCCGTGTCTTACAGCATCTTTACCTGCTATCATTTGAGAATAAACATAAGGCTCTGTCTTATGGATATCACTGATTTCTTCAAGGTAAGCAGGTGCTATCTTTTTATAGATTTCAAAAGCCCTGTCTCCCCTGCCAATAACGGTCTCAGCACATGCAATCCACGGATTGTTATGACAGAAAATTCCTGCATTTTCTTTATAACCTTCTGGATAAGTAGTTATTTCTCCCATTTCTACATGATATTTTGTAAAGGCTGGATTATTAAGTACAATACCATACTTGGTATCCAATCTTTCACTCACAGCATTAAGTGCTTTTTCCGCCAAGCCTTCTTCGACCCCAATACCTCCCATAACACAAAATCCTTGAGGTTCGATGAAAATCTTACCCTCCTCATTTTCACAACTTCCTATTTTGTTACCATAAAAGTCATAAGCTCTTAAAAACCATTCGCCATCATAGCCTTGTGATAAGACAGTTTCTTTCATCTGATCAATATATGTCTGAGCTCTTATAGCTTCTTCTGCTTTACCGAGCTCCTTGCAAAGTTCTACATATTCATTCCCAATAAAAACAAACATTCCTGCTATCAGAACAGATTCAGCGCTGCCGCCTTCTTTATTTTCAGTTGTTTGAAACGATTCTCCCGGTGTTGTGGAAAAACAATTAAGATTTAGGCAGTCGTTCCAGTCAGCACGCCCTATAAGAGGTAAACCATGGGGGCCTAAATGGTTAATAACATGATCAAATGATACCTTTAAATGCTGAAACAATGTAGCTGTATTATGCTTATCAGAGTTAAACGGTACCATTTCATCCAGAATACCCATGTCTCCTGTTTCTTTGATGTACGCCGTTGTTCCAAGAATAAGCCATAATGGGTCATCATTAAAACCGCTTCCTATATCATTGTTTCCTTTTTTAGTTAGTGGCTGATATTGATGATAGCATCCTCCGTCTTCAAATTGGGTTGAGGCAATATCAATAATCCTCTCCCTGGCCCTTTCTGGAATTTGATGCACAAATCCAAGAAGGTCTTGATTTGAATCTCTAAAGCCCATACCACGTCCAATACCTGATTCAAAGTAAGATGCACTTCTTGACATGTTAAACGTGATCATACATTGATAAGGATTCCATATATTTACCATGCGATCTAGCTTTTCATCACCACTCTCTAAAACATAGTGTGACAGCAAGCCCTCCCAGTAAGCTTTTAATTCATTTAAAGCTGCTTCTACTGCCAGATCATTATTAAATCTTGTCATCATTTCAAGAGCGGCAGCCTTATTAATAATCCCTTCAGACTCCCACTTTTCTTCCTCTTTATTTTCTACATAGCCTAGTACAAAAATCAATGTTTTTTCTTCTCCAGTAGCAAGGTCGATATTGATTTGGTGTGCTCCAACTGGTGACCAGCCACTGGCTACAGAATTTTTACATGCTCCGTTTACAACACTCTCTGGTGCTTCAAAACCGTTGTATAGGCCAATAAATGAATCTCTGTCTGTATCAAATCCATCTATCTCTGTATTTACTGAATAGAAGGCATAATGATTTCTTCTCTCTCTATATTCTGTCTTATGATAAATGCTGCTTCCTTCTATCTCAACTTCTCCTGTACTGAAGTTTCTTTGGAAGTTGGTTGTATCATCCTGTGCATCCCATAAGCAAAATTCAATAAAAGAGAATAATTTAATTGATTTATGAATATCCGATGTATTTTTGACTTGAATTCTATGTATCTCTGCATGAACACCTAAGGGGACAAATGACAGCTGCTCAACCTTAATGCCATTTCTTTCTCCAGTAAACTTAGAATAACCAAGTCCGTGTCTGCACTCATAAAAAGACAGATCCTTTTTAACAGGCTTCCACGTATGAGACCAAATATCTCCGTCATCAAGAATATAAAAATATCTTCCCCCATTATCAATAGGTACGCTATTGTATCTATACCTGGTAATTCTTCTTAATTTAGCATCCTTATAGAAAGAGTATCCACCACCAGTATTTGAAATTAATCCAAAAAATTCTTCACTTCCCAAATAATTAATCCAAGGATAAGGTGTTTTAGGCGTATTAATGACGTATTCTCTATTCCTATCATCAAAAAAACCAAACTTCATAGACATATCTCCTTTATTTTATAAATTTAAAGTATTAAGCTTATTTTATTTTTATCTGCCTATGAAGTAAATGGATAAAATTGCGTGGAACCCTCTAAATTCTTGCTCTTTTCCATGATATCTTACTTTATATTACCTAACCTTTGTGCAATAAACAGCTTTTGTTCCTGGCTTAAATCTAATTTATAGGGAGATTCTAAAAAATAGTCTCCATCTTTAACAATACGTACTAATGGTCTCTTTAAATTCCCTTGATAATTCTTTTCTACAATACCAATTGTTCCATTACTAAGTAAGACTGATGTTCCTATTGGATAAAAAGCTAAAACGCTCTCCAACATCGTTCTTATCTCCATATTCAGCTTTTCTTTTCTTAGCATAAGAACAACTTCATTAAGTTCCATTCCTTGTCTATAGGCTCTTGCTGAAGTAAGCGCATTAAATACGTCACAACAAGCTACTATCTTTGCTCCTATATGTAAATCTTCTCCTTTTCCCAAAGGATAGCCGCTCCCATCTTCTCTTTCATGATGACACAGTACAATCACTTTGGTAATTGCACTAACATTAGGATTATCTTTGATTATATTATAGCCTAGTTTCGCATGTTCCTTGATGGTCTCAAATTCTTCTGGAGTTAGTTTATCGGTTTTTTCTAATATTTCTTTTGGAATAAGTATTTTACCAATGTCATGAAGCAATGCCCCTATCAAAATATCTCTTGTTAAATCTGTGCTTAATTTCATTCTTTTACATAATATAAGTGCTATGATGGTGACACCTATCGAATGTTCATAAACATCTGCATCATTTCTTTTGATATCCATAATATCATACATAATATCCTGACCACTTATTTCATCTATTAAACTCGATACTATTTTATTAATGCTTCCAGTGTCAATGGTTATATTCGCTTTTAATTTATCAACTTCCTTACTAAACTCATTCATTAATTCACTTTTTCTTGCGTTGCATATAAGTGTCTGAGGCTCTATTCCTTGCGATAACTCATCTTCAATATATACAAAAAAAATATTAAACTCAAGAAGTTTTTCTTTGAAACTGGTTCTGTACTTTGTTCCGCTTTTAAGCAAAGTCGTTCCGTTTTTACATATAATATCTTTCCCTATCAATTCACCGCCGCAAAGATGTTCAACATCCACAATTCTCATTTGTATTCCTCCTATCTAGTTACTGCTCAAAAATACTCATTTATAAATCAAGTCTTCTAACAACATCATAAATAATTCTCGCAGTTAATCCCCATATGACTCCCTCTTTTGTTTTGTAAACATAAATTGTATTTTCACTATTTCCCCATGGTTTTGTATAATTGCTCCCTAAACCTAGGTCCTCACTTGGAAACAATATCACTTCTTCACCGTTTTTATCAATATAAGAGGGATGAACTTTAATCTGCGCCTTATACATTTCAGGCTTATTATTTTTAAAAAAAGTAAAAGGAATTGTAAAAACTTTTTCTACTTCATCTCTATTTAAATGCAGCTCTTTTAGAGTCACTTTATCTGTTACGCCTAAAAAAGGTTCTACAATAGCTCCCATAGGTGCAATAATCATATCTAATGCTCCTATAATACTAATATCTTCTGGCAAAACACCTATTTCTTCTGTTGTTTCTCTTAGAGCTGTATCCTCCATATTTCTATCAAGGCTCTTATCATGTTTACCGCCTGGAAAACAAATTTCACCACCTTGTCTAATATTTTTATTTCTCTTCTGAAATACAAAATGGTAATCATCATTTATTTTCATAAGCAGTACAAGAACTGCTGAATTCAAATAATCCTCACGCCCATTAATTCCAGGAATAGCAGGCAATTTACTTTTTAGTTTGTAAATTTCTTCATCATTCATAGTTTCAATGTCCTTTCTAAGTCCTAACCATAGGTCCTTATGTCCGCTAAAAACAAATGACATAATTCTATTATAATATAAAAAAAAGAGGATTTCTCCCCTTTTCTATTTTTCTTATATGATATCTTATTTATGTATCATAAAAAACCTCCAGCTGTCATGCGATCAATACTTACTGTTCTAATATATTGCTTTGTCAACTAAAATGCGATAATTACCATTTTGCTTTTGCCATGTTATAAGATACTGACAGAGATCTGTATTTAAAAAATAGTCATAGGCATATGCTAATCTAAAGCTCCCTTCCAAATTTCCTGGAAATAAATTTTTAGCATTATATTCTCCGAAAATATGGATAAACCCAATAGATAGTATTTCTATAAGGTCGTGTCCACAGCAAACATCCCATAAATTATGCTGCCTATGAGCTAGTCTTTCAACTTCTTTTAAAACTTTTTCAGTTTTTAGCACCCCTTGCTTTTTCGATTGAACTAGCACATATTCGATTAGCTTAATCATATCCACTTCTAACTCTGTTTGACTGACGAAATGATTAAAATTTAAATCACTAAACCTAAGTCCAAGATTATTAAGTAAAGAATACCACCTCAAATAGCCTATCTTAGCAGCATTCTCTAACATAAATATTTTAAGTGAATTTTTCTTTCGCTCTTCAAATCTCATATACTTATTTTTACTTGCATATTCTGAAAGCACATTTTCATAAGCTAAAGAATTAATAAGCATACATTCTAAGTCATGATAATCTGTTAAAAATAAATTGACAGAAGCTGCATGCTGATGCTCAAGCCTCCAAAAATCTGCATCGATAATACCAACTATCCCCTGCAACTTTTCCTTATCACAGGTCTCTATACACTGGATAACATTACTCTTACTATCTGCTATCACCACTTCACAGGTCTTTTCATTAATAAACTTGCCATACAACCTGCTATCCGTATTGCCTTCTACAACTAGAAAGCTCTTAAACACTCTACCACTGCGCAGCATTTTTATCTTTGTAACAAGTCTTGCTGCATTTAAATATTGCTTCATCAGCATTCCTCCAGCCCTGTTGTTAAATCCCATCTGCCATTTATGATATCTGGTGAATGTGTTGCAATGATAATCTTGACATCTGTTACATCCGAAATAGCCTGCATATCCTCTAAAAATTGTTGCTGCCAAGCGATATGAAGAGAAATTTCTGGTTCATCAATAAGTATGAGCGAATTCATCTGGGACTTAAAGAGTAATTCAAAAATAAGAATAAGCTCATTTTGTTCCCCTGAAGAAAGTTTATCTGGACTTAGCAGCGTTTTGTTAGGCAGCTCAAATACAAATCCACTTTGTTTATTGATTTTCATTGTCTTATAGTTAAATCTTTTATTAATAATCTCTCTCATTAAATTAACTTTTGTTTCTATTTCATTAAATATGTCCAACTTTTTCTTACTGTCTTTAATATAAAGTCGTAATACTTTAAGTGTTTTTTTATCTATTGCAGTCTTTTCGTTAATATTTTGTATGTTTTTAACTGATAAAAGCCCTATTTCCTCTAATTTTATTCGTCTTCTTTCTAATGCAGCAAGCTCCTTATGAATCATCTCCACTGTAACATCTTCTTGATCTTGACCTGCCATTTCCTCAATAAGCCTAGCTGGAAATGTCCTATCAAGTTCTTGAGTAAGAGCAGCTGACCTGGCTAATATGTTTTCTATAATATCTGCAAGTTCTTTGGAATAGGCAAGTACAGATGGTATGACACTCTTTCTTCTGCTTACAATGCGCCCTTCACTGAGCTCATGAAAATCCGTCAGACGATTGGCATGAATAAAATGAATCGGCATCTTATTCATCACTTCATCAAGTATTTTTCTAAGATCCTCATCTATAAAAAGCAGTTCTCCATACGCACTGACTACTTCTTCATAGCTGATCCTTTGATTTTGCCTTGCGTCATACCATGCCGACTGAGCTACTCTTTTTAAAAACGGAAAGCTCTTTTCAATAGATTGAATAGGGATTCTCCCTTCAATCATAGGGCTGTAGCTTCCCCTATTAGTAAGTCTGTATTCTTTTATTTGTTCCCCTTTGAAAATAACATATTTAATAATAGGTTCTTCTTCTTTATTTGACATCAAAGCATTTTCCTTAATAACCTTAATGGTTATGTCCTCACTAAATTCAATCATAAAAAAATCAAAGGGAATAGCACTTATGTCAAATAACCTACAATGAATAATATCACTTATAAGTTTTAAAAGTGTTGTTTTACCATAGCCATTGGGTGCATGGATAATTTTAATATTCTGGAACTCATCAAATAAAATGTCGTAATCATGTAACCCATATAACCCTTGTACTTTAATTTTTACTATTCTCATTCATTCACCCCTCAATAGAACGCTTATTGTTATAGTACTACAGTGAATATTCCATAACTGAATTCTTTATCTTAAAACCTATTTTTTCATACACAACTCTTCCGGCCTCAGTCGCTACAAGGGTGACTTTCTCACATCCTATTTCTTTTGAATAGTTAAGAATTTCCTTTACTAAGCAAGTAGCATATCCATTTCCTCTTGAAGCAGGCACCACATAAATATTCATAATAAATGCTTCTTTACCAGTATAATTACTATAAGTAGGTGGCTTACAAAATAAATTAAGCCCGCTTATTGCAACAATCTCCCCTTCTTCTTCTATAACCCAAACAAAAAAATCTTTATTAAGATGTTCCTCAAAATAACTTACTATATTTTTTTGAAGCTGCGTGACATCTGCCATCTTGTCTAGATCATTCGCTTCTCTTATCAAGTCCATTCGAAGCTGTATGACCTTATCTATATCTGATGACTGAGCTTTTCTTATCATTTTATCCTCCAAGTTTATGCCATTAAAAATATACCCCTTTTTCATTATTATAACACCCTTCCTCTTAATTCTCTAGGCAAATCCCTAAGCATATTCTGTGAATAAGCTTCCAAACAATAAAGGTTACCTTAAAATGAGTATCATTCTAAGGTAACCTTTGTTTAATTTTTAATACTATTTTCTTAGTCCATAGCCTCCATAAACTGGTTTGGTTTCAGCTATGGTAATAAAGGCTGTATGATCATAATTTTTAATAAGCTCAATAATCTCAGGGGCATTTTTTCTTTTTACAACAAGCATAAGAATATTTTTAGATGTTTCCTCTTTACCGCTTCCGCTCATCAAGGTTGTTCCTAGATTTTTTTCCTGTAAATACTTTGCTAAATCTGGTCCTTTATCCTGCTCTACTATAACAGTAATTGTTGTATTTCCAAGACCTATCTTAGATTCGATGACTGAACCTAAATAGTTGCCTGCTGAAAATCCTAGGGCAAAGGCTACGATCTTATACGGATCAGCAGCAATATCTGTTAGCACTGTGCTCACAAGAGCCACCCAAATGAGTACCTCAAAAAACCCAATGATAGAACCAATTACTCTTTCCCCTTTTGTAATCATAATGGTTCTTAATATAGCTAATGTTACCTCTGTTACTTTAGCCACAAATATAATTAAATATAATCCTATTCCTGCGGTAAAAAAATCAATCATACCTCTTCCCCCCTACTTTTAAAACTAATATTTCATTTAAATAAGTATAACATACTCTTATTTATTTTTAAACTAAGTAGATGTACTGCACAAAATACACAAAGCAGCCCAAAGCACTACTATCTACTAGTTTAATTCATTCTGAATCCTTTCTACCCAGATTCGTAATTGTTAACTGATTGTTTCTAGTGTAAACTATATCTATATGAAAAGAGGTGATCCATTTTATGACTATGACTGCAATTCTTATAAAAGCTATTCTAATTGGTGTTGTTGCTGCAATAGTAGGTGTAGCCATTTACACTACTAATAATTAAATACCCTAGTATAATAACGGACTAACTTCTCCCTCGCAGAACAAGTTGAGCCTGTGAAGCGCCCTTGTGCATGCAATGTATAAAAGCTTTTTATCATCTTCACTTTTATAATTCTGAGTGTCAGTATCACATATTAAAACAGCATCAAATTCAAGCCCTTTCGACATATATACAGGTATAATAAATACCCCTTGTAAAGCAGCTGTGCTCTCATTCGTTATTAACTTTATATCCATTCTTCCCTTTAAACGCGCAAAAAGGGAACGTGTATTTTTTTCAGATTTGCAAATTAGTCCGATTGATTGGTATCCCTTTTCTAAACATGACTTAACTTCTAAAACAATCCTATCATCAAGAGCTATTTGCCCTCCGGCTGCGTATATTTTCGGGACATCTCCTTTTCGGTTAAAGCTTTTTATTTCCAAGCTTTGTTTAATGAATTTTGAACCATAGATCAAAATTTCATTAGTACAGCGAAAGCTTTTATCCATTGTAATAAGAGATGATTTTTTCTTATTTAGAATCTTACTAATTTGTTCGTATAGAGATAAATCTTCTTGTTTTTCAAGGGTTTGATTAATATCTCCCAAAATTGTATATTTAGCATTTGGAAACAGCAAATGAAATATTTCATAATGCAGAGGGTAATAATCCTGGGCTTCGTCAATCACAACTTGTTTTATGTTTTTATATTCATTTGTTCCATTTAATTTCAAGGTTAAATAAGCGATAACGGCAGCATCGTCATAGTATAACAAGTCGGTATATAAATTTTCCTGCGTAAAGATTAAAATATCGTTAATACAATCCGGAAGCTCTAACTCTTTAGCTAAACTATAAAAATAATTTTTGTCGCTTAATAGCTTTCTATAAAGATTGTGAGCATTAAGCTCTGTGAATTTCTGTATTTCTTTCTTGATTATAGCTTCTTCTGATTTATTGATACGGTTATTGTGTGCCTCACGTATTAATTCCAAAACAAAATCCTCTAATTGCTTTAATTTTAGTCCTAAAGGAGTTTTTTCCCTTCCCGATAATATTTTGTCTTTTAATATTTCTTTACTTATAATACATTCTCCCTGATAATAGACATCATCAAAAACTATCCATTTGTATGGCAACTCCTCAATAAATCGATTGATTATTTCTAAAAACTGGTGTGAGGTTTTGAACTCTATACTGCTTTTTATAATCTCCCGATCTTGAGAGCTTGTGATTAAGTGTTCTAAAAACTGATTTCTGGTTTGTAAATGTTCATTTTCTAAAATTTTAACTAGTATTTCTTCAAATACCATAGAAACAACATGAGCTTCTCCAAGTTCTGGCAACACATTAGAAATATACTGTTCAAATAAAGCGTTTGGAGAAATAATGACTATATTATTAGCGGACAACCCGGGCGATAGCCCTTGATACATGAGATATGCCGCTCTATGAAGGGCAATGGAAGTTTTCCCGCTTCCTGCCACTCCTTGCACCATCATTAATTCACTTTCCATATCTCTTATTACAATATCTTGTTCTCTCTGTATCGTTTCTACAATTGTTTTCATTCTTGGAGAAGTATTTTGGGACAGTAACTTTCTCAAAAATTCATCTACAATCTGAACATCTGCATCAAAAAAATACTCCAATACTCCTTGGGTGATTTCATACTGACGTTTTAAATTAACCTCTCCTGTTATCTTGCCGTTAGGTGCTTCATAAAATGCTGGCCCCATTACAAAACGGTAAAAGACACTTGCTATGGGTGATCTCCAGTCATAAACAAACATTTCGTATGAATCTTCTTTCATTAAGGAAGAACGCCCAATATATATTTTCTCAAATACATCTTCACCGTCAAATTTAAAATCAATGCGAGCAAAATAAGGTGATTTAATTAACTGTTCAAGCAGTAAAATTTTGTTTTCTGTAGATTCATAGTCTGCAATTTTATTCATAACAGGATTTACGTATTGGCTTAATGCAGCAAGGGCTTCGAAGCCTTCGCTACTCCAGAGTCCCGATATAGAGTGTGACGTACTTTCACGCAGCTCTTTTTTAGCAGAAATAATCGCTGACTTATTCTCTTCATTGCCTTTCCTTGCCTCACTCAGCTGGCTTTTCGCTAAAGATAATGTTTGCTCTAGTCTTTGATTTTCAAATTCTAATTCATACTGATTATTTTCCATTACGAAAATCACCTCTCATTTAGAATCGGCCGGAAACTTATCTCCAAATCCGCCATTTCAATAAGTCTAGCACTACTCAAATCAAAAAAACAGTCTGTTTGTTGCTCATTCTATATGGTATAATTAAGATGGAAAGAAAGATGTATCTAAAACAAAAACTCGTATAGACTTATAAGTTATTTATAAGTCTATACGAGTTTTCTAAGGCTAAAATATCTTTATATACTAAAACTCTGCGGATCCTGTTGTTCTAGGGAAAGGAATAACGTCTCTTATATTTGTCATACCTGTTAAATACATAATAAGTCTCTCAAAACCAAGACCGAAACCGGCATGTCTTGTTCCTCCAAACCTTCTTAAATCTAAGTACCACCAATAGTCTTCTTCATTAAGACCTAACTCATGCATTCTCTCTAAAAGCTTCTCTAATCTTTCTTCTCTTTGGCTGCCTCCAATGAGTTCTCCTATGCCTGGAACAAGGAGATCCATAGCGGCAACTGTCTTATTATCTTCATTCATCCTCATATAAAAGGCTTTAATTTCTTTAGGGTAATCTATAACAAAAACTGGTTTTTTGAAGTGATCTTCTGTTAAATATCTTTCATGCTCTGTTTGAAGATCACATCCCCAAAATACTGGATACTCAAATTTCTTGTCAGCACTTTTTAGTATGTCGATGGCTTCTGTATAAGTTACTTTTCCAAAATCTGCATTAGCAACAGCTGTAAGTCTTTCTAATATGCCTTTATCTACAAATTGATTGAAAAACTGCATTTCTTCTTTCGCATTTTCAAGGACATAGTTAATAACAAACTTCACCATATCTTCTGCAAGTCTCATATCATCTCCAAGATCTGCAAAAGCAATTTCTGGTTCAATCATCCAAAACTCTGCTGCATGTCTTGGTGTATTTGACTTTTCTGCTCTAAAAGTTGGTCCAAATGTATAAACATCTCTGAAGGCCATTGCAAATGTTTCTGCAGAAAGCTGTCCTGAAACAGTAAGACTTGCCATCTTACCAAAGAAATCTTCTTTAAAGTCGACCTCGTTTTGCTCACTTTTCGGTGGATTTACAGGATCTAATGTTGTTACTCTAAACATCTCTCCTGCCCCTTCACAATCACTTGCTGTGATAATAGGTGTGTGTGCGTATACAAAGTTTTTTTCTTGAAAAAACTTATGAACAGCATAAGCCGCTAAAGAACGTACTCTAAATACAGCAGCAAATGTATTTGTACGTGGTCTAAGATACGCTATTTGCCTTAAGAACTCAAAAGAGTGTCTCTTCTTTTGAAGCGGATACTCTGGTGGACATTCCCCTTCTATTACAACTTCTTTGGCTTTAAGTTCAAAAGGTTGCTTTTGATTAGGTGTAAAAACAAGTTCGCCAGTTACAATAATCGCAGCACCTACTCCTAATTTTGCAATTTGTTTAAAGTTTGACAGGCTGTCTTCAAAAACAACTTGTAATGTCTTAAAAAAAGTTCCATCGTTAAGTTCAATAAAACCGAAGGTTTTTGAATCTCTAACTGTTCTTACCCATCCTGCTACTGTAAGTGTAGTATTTTCATACTGGCCAGCCTCAGCATAGAGTTGTCTAATTGATGTTGTTTCCATATACTCCATCTCCTTATTTATAATCCTTAAGGCAAGAATACAGGCAGGTGCGGAGACCTGCCGCTACAGCTAATGAATCGATTAATCTAAAAACTCTGCCGTAAGTTCTTTCTTGTATAAGTAATAAAAAACTCCGCCCCACTCCAAAAGGGACGAAGTCCTTACTCCGCATGTTGACCCTACAGGGTTATTGTCTAAAATTATATTGATTTTATAACATTTTGTCAAGCTAGGTTAATGGTACTTTGTCTCATAACTTCATAGATACATATAGATGCAGCAATAGAAGCATTTAGTGATTCACTGCCTCCCGGCATAGGTATCATGATCTTATAGTCTGCATTTTCTTTAATATACTGAGATACGCCATTTGCCTCATTGCCGATAACAATGGCTAATGGGCTCATAAAGTGTGTTTCAAATAATGGTTTGGCATCTTCTAATGCAGTGGCATAAATAGTACATTTGTTATCTTTTAAATAACTAATATATTCTTCGATCTCATAGTCCATAATGATAGGAATATGAAAGAGAGATCCCATAGTCGACCGTACTACCTTAGGACTATAGATATCCACAGATCCTTTTGAAAGAAGTACTGCTTTCACACCAAGGGCATGAGCAGTCCTTATAATAGTTCCTAGGTTGCCCGGATCTTGAAGATTTTCCAGAACCAAATAAAATCCCTGTTTTTCATCTTTCAGGTCTTCTAGCCTGATACTAGGTATTTCAACAACTGCCATTACCCCTTGGGGAGTTATGGTTTCACTTAATCCCTTATATATCTCGTCAGTCACAACAAACCACTTGTGAGTCTTTAAGGCAGGAACTTGTTCTTCTGTCAAATGAGGTGTTGTAATATAATATTTTACATTATAACTTAAAGGAATTTCATTAACAGATTTAATCCCCTCTACTATAAAAAGATTTTCTTTTTTTCTCACTGACTTTTTCTTTTGCAGCTGCACAATACTTTTAATAATAGGATTTTGCGTGCTGGTAATAAGATTATTTTGCATAGCGTTTCGCTTCTAGATCTTGAAGAGCTTTGTTATTCCCAACTACAACTAAAACATCCTCCGGAGAAATAATATACTCCGGTTCTGGTGATACATTAATACCACCTTCATGTTCAACAGCAATAATATTAATACCATATTTGCTGCGTACATTTAAGTCTTTTATTGTGCTATTGCTCCATTCAGGAAGAATAGAGATTTCCATAATGCTATAGTCTGGAGAAAGCTGTATATAGTCAATAATATTCCCTGCAATAAGATTTGCTGCAACACGTCTGCCCATTTCATACTCTGGTAAGATGATACGGTCTGCCCCAAGCTTTTGTAATACCCTCTGATGAATCTCTGTACTCGCTTTTGCTACTACATGGGAAATGCCAATTTCTTTAAGAAGCAGTGTAATCATAATACTTGACTGAATATCTTTACCAATTGCTACAATCCCTACATCAAAGTTGCGAATTCCCAGTGATCTTAAGGTATCCATGTCTGATGCATCTGCCTGTACAGCATGGGTTACAAATGCAGATATTTCTTGTATCTTTTCTTCTGATTTATCTACAACCATGACTTCATATCCTGCCTCAGCAAGCGTCATAGCAATACTCACACCAAATCTTCCAAGCCCAAATATAACAAATTGTTTTAACTTCATTTTCTTATCCTCCTCAAAATTATCCAACTAATACTTTTTCTTCTGCATATTGAATAGTTCCCTTATCTTTACCTTGCTTTATCATGAGTGCTACTGCAATTGTAATAGGGCCAAGTCTTCCAATAAACATCAAAACTGAAATAATCAGCTTCCCTGTAAAAGTAAGGTTGGGCGTAATACCTAATGTAAGCCCTACAGTACCAAACGCAGATATTGTTTCAAAAAGTATCTCCATAAAGGATGCTTCTTCAGAAAACGATAAAATCATAAGCATCATAATAACAGCACCAATAGAAATCATAACAATAGCCATTGCTCTTGTAATAATATGAAAAGGTATTTTCTTTTTGAATATCGTAGTCTGGTCTTTTCCTTTTATTGTACAAATAGTACACAGCATAAGCACCCCTGCAGTAACTGTCTTTATTCCTCCAGCAGTACCTGCTGGTGATCCGCCAATAAACATTAAAAGCATGGTCATGATCTGCGAAGCAGATGTTAAGCCAGATTGTGAAATTGTATTAAATCCAGCAGTACGGGGCGACACTGACTGAAACATGGCTGCATAGATCTTTTCTTTAAAAGATAATACAGCTAAAGTATTTGGATTATGAAATTCTGCTAAAAAGAAAAATACAAATCCAATCGCTAATAACGCAATGGTAATAATCCATACCAATTTAGTGTGCAGAGAAGCCTTGTAAAAAGCTTGTTTCCACGTGAAATGATCGGACGATTTAAATTTAAGTTTAATGACCTTAATCGTATCAAGCCATACGCTAAATCCTAATCCTCCTAATATAATAAGTCCCATTATTGTGAAGTTTACAATAGTGTTACCTACATAAGGTGTAAGACTCTCTCCTCCTACCAAGTCAAAGCCAGCATTACAAAAAGCAGATACCGCATGAAAAACAGAATAAGCTATCCCTTTTCCTAGGCCATGTTCTGGTACAAATACAAAGGCTAACAATAATGCCCCTGCTAACTCAACCAGCAGTGTCCCTACTACAATACTCTTTGTGAATCTCACAATCCCTGCAGTCGTATCAAAGTTAAGTGCTTCTTGCATAATCAGCCTATTTTTTAAAGTAATACGCCTTCCTGTAATAATAAAGATCATGCTTACTAAGCTCATAAATCCAAGTCCGCCAATTTGAATACAAATAAGAATAACGGTCTTGCCGAAGGGAGACCAATAAGCAAGTGTATTCACAACAGCAAGTCCAGTAACACACACTGCTGAAGTGGTGGTAAAAAGCGCATCAATAAATGGTGTCACTTGATTGGCATTGCTGCTAATAGGAAGCATCAGCAGAGCTGTCCCAATCAGAATAACTAATAAAAATCCGGTAACTAATATTTGTGATGGATCCAGAATTTTAGAGATAATCAGTGCATGCTTGTTCTTTAAAAATCCTGGAGTATCTTGAGGTTTCATTCTTTTTCTCCTTAATGATATGTTTACTTCCAATCTATTTTAAACCAAACTCAATAAAATATCTATAGTTAATTTGTGTTCTATATTATTATGACCATTCCTAAAAATAATAATTAACTCCTGGTTAAAAAGCAAATAGTAGCTACTTTTTAAAGTAACTACCATTTTTTTGATTATTTAAGTGTCCCGTTATAGACGTAACCCTTTTCACTGTCTACCGTAATAATAACACAATTTCTCAAAACTTCGACTATATTTGTAGCACCCGTAATAACAGGGATATCTAGAGTTCTGCCTACTATAACTGCATGATTATTCTCTTCTGGTGAGTTATCCTCTACAATAATAGCACTTGCCTTTTTCATATAAGGGAGATATGCATTATTTGTTTTTTTAACAACTAATATGTCACCTTTTTTAAAGTATTTATGTGCTTCATCTAAGACATTAATCACACTGGCTTTCCCTGTTACAGACTTTTTTCCATACCCCTGCCCTTTAGCGAGTACGTCTCCTACATATTGAACCTTCATAATATTAGTTGTCCCTGCCATCCCCACTGGCACTCCAGCAGATAGAACAATAATATCTCCTTGTTTTGCAAATTTAAGCTCTTCTATCTTCTGTACTGCTTTTGCAAATACATCGTCTGTCGAATCTTTTTCTTTATAGTCAATGAGTACCGGTGTACAGCCCCATACAAGACTAAGCTGTCTTTGAACTCTTTCATCAGTTGTACATGCCATAATAGGACAATTTGGTTTAAACTTAGATACTGATCTTGCAGTATAGCCTGATTTTGTAATAGAAACAATACATGCTGCACCTAGTTCTCTTGCTGTATTACAAGTTGAATGACTGACAGCATTTGTCATACTTAAGCCATAAGTAGCTTCCATAACATTTTGTTTGTATTTTTCTTTCTCAGCCTCAGCTGTCTTGGCAATACGATCCATCATCAAGATAGCATCTAGAGGATAATCCCCTTTTGCAGTCTCTCCTGAGAGCATAATACCAGATGTCCCGTCAAATATAGCATTCGCTACATCACTTGCTTCAGCTCTCGTTGGTCTTGGGTTTCTAATCATTGAATCCAACATTTGTGTTGCTGTTATAACAGGTTTCCCAGCATTATTAGCCTTTTTAATAAGAACTTTCTGGACTACCGGAACTTCCTCAGCTGGAATTTCAACCCCAAGATCTCCTCTTGCTACCATAATAGCATCTGATACTTCTAATATTTCATCAATATTATTAACACCATCCCTATTTTCTATCTTAGAGATAATTTGTATATCGCTGCCGCCATTTTCTTCTAAGACCTGGCGTATTTTAATAACATCTGTTGCACAGCGTATAAAAGAAGCCGCAATATAGTCAAATCCTGCTTTTGCTCCAAATATAATATCTGAGAGGTCTTTATCCGTTAATGCTGGTAAGTTAACAAAAACATCAGGTATGTTAATACCTTTACGCGAACCCAGTAGTCCACCATTTTCAATACTGCATTCTATTTCAGTATCCGTAAGATTTTTAACCTTTAATTCTATTAGACCATCATCTATAAGAATTCTGCTGCCTTTTTGCAGATCAGAAGGTAAATTTTTATAGGTCACGCTTACTCTGGTGCTATCTCCTTCGATTTCATCTGTCGTAAGAGTAAAAGTTTCTCCTATATTTAAGCGATAATCTATATCGTCTTTCATAATTCCTGTACGAATTTCAGGTCCTTTTGTATCTAGAATAAGAGGAATTGGTCTATTGAATTCTTCTCTTACTTGTACTACCCTTTTTACCGTTTCTCCATGAATTTCATGATTGTCATGTGAAAAATTAATACGTATTGCATCAATTCCTGTTGCTATAATTTTTCTTATACTCTCAACATCTCTGGTTTTAGGCCCTAAGGTGCATATAATCTTGGTTTTACGCATCATTTTACTCCCTTTAATCACTTTAAATTACGTTAGTTACTTTAAGCTACGCTAGTTACTTTAAGTTACGTTAGTTACTTTTTTATACTAATAAATTACTTACCTCATACATATATTCATCTATATTTTTTGTCATTGCAAGCGCTTCATTAATATCATAATCTACATATTGGCCGCCTACATAAGCCACAACTCTTTTAGCTTTACCTTCACATAGAAGATCTACAGCTTTTGCTCCCATCATTGAAGCATGAATGCGGTCAACTGCACTTGGTGATCCTCCTCTTTGAAGGTGGCCAAGTATGGTTGCACGAGACTCAATACCTGTAATTTCCTGAATCTTCTTTGCAAGTTTTTCTGAACCGCCTATGCCTTCTGCAACGATAATAATAAAGTTCTTTTTACCAATATGTTTATTTTGCAAGATTGTCTTAATAATCTCTTCATCTGATGGTCTGCCTTTTTCTGGAATAAGAACAAGTTCTGCTCCAGAACTAATACCACACCATAGGGCAATATACCCTGCATTTCTTCCCATAACCTCTACTATAGAGCATCTTTCATGAGAAGTAGACGTGTCCCTGATCTTATTAATAGCTTCCATAGCTGTATTAACAGCTGTATCAAAACCAATTGTATACTCTGTACAAGCTATATCAAGGTCTATTGTACCAGGTACACCGATTGTATTAATCCCTAAATTAGCTAACTTTTCTGCTCCCTGAAAAGAACCATCTCCACCAATAACAACTAACCCATCTATCCCAAACACCCTGCACATTTCAGCTCCTCTTTGTTGCCCTTCTGGTTTTAAAAATTCCAGACAACGAGCTGTTTGAAGGATTGTTCCGCCTCTTTGAACAGTATCAGATACACTTCTGGCTGTAAGCTCACGTACATCCCCTGTTAAAAGGCCATTATAACCTTTTTGAATACCCATAACTTTAATGCCTCTGGCAAGACCAACTCTTACCACAGCACGTATAGCAGCATTCATCCCTGGAGCGTCTCCTCCACTTGTTAATACACCTATTGTACCTACTTTATTGCTCATCAAAATAACCCCCTATGGCTTTTTTAATTACTTCATCTTATGATTTATTAATGTACAATCAGTTCTCTTTAACCTTCTTTATTTTACTTAAATCTCTTTTAAATAGCAATAACCTTCTTTTTATTTGTTGACTACTACATACTTTTGTCCTAATAAGCTTACTAATTCTTGTATAAGTTGCTCTGTAATACATACATTATACCTATCTGGAAATGCTTTTTGTGCACCATCTTCTATATTCTCTACAATAATCTTAGCTTGTCCTGCATATTTATGAAATATGTGTACTAATTTTTCTCTCATTTCCTTAGTTCGCATAGATTCACTTAATAATAGAGTAATGGATTCTTGTGCTCCTGGATTTATAATTCTTTCAAGAGTTGTTACCTCGTCTGCCAAAATAACCGCTGTAGTTTCTTCTTTTATAGATATTCGTCCTTTAATTATAAAAACACTTTCTTCCGGCAATTGAGAAAATACATCATATAAGGTTGGAAATATAATTGCTTCCATCGTTCCAAGTGTATCTTCCAGCGTTAAAAATGCCATTTTTTTATTTGTCTTTGTAAAAATAATGCGCTTATCGACTAAAATGCCGCCTATAATAACTTTTTGGCCATCTTTAATGCTCTCTTCTTCATCTTCCTTATACTCTAAGTCAATACTTTTAATCGTTATATACTCATCTAATAAGTCTCTGACTTTATCTAAGGGGTGTCCGCTTAAATAAATCCCCATAACCTCTTTTTCATAGTTTAATAAATCTTTAAGATCAAATTCTTCAATATTAGGAAGGTGATCTTTATCTTCAATTTGCTCCCCTGTACCTAAGGCAAATAAATCGATCTGCCCTGCAACATTATTTTTCTTATTCAATTGAATTCCTGTTGATATTTGTTTATAGGCAGCCATGTATTGACTACGGCTTCCACCAAGTGAATCAAATGCTCCAGCAAGAATAAGACTTTCTATACTTCTTTTATTTGTATCCTTTGCTTCCATACGATTATAAAAATCTGTTAAACTCTTAAATTTGCCTCCCTTTTCCCTCTCTTCAACAATTCTGTCAATAACATTTTTGCCTACATTTTTAATAGCAGCAAGTCCATAAATAATATGATTATCCTTAGCATCAAAATAAGCAAATCCACTGTTGATATCAGGTGGAAGGACTACTATATTCATTTTTTTACAGTTATCAATATAACTTGTAATTTTATTAGACGAGTCCATTACTGACGACATAAGTGCAGCCATAAATTCTACCTTATAATAAGTCTTTAAATAAGCTGTTTGATAAGCTACCACCGCATAGGCTGCTGCATGAGACTTATTAAAAGCATATTTTGCAAAGTCTGTCATGTCCTCAAATATTTTCTCTGCAGTTTCTTTTGGAATGCCATTTTTAATACACCCTGGCACGCTTTTCCCATCTCCGTAAAGAAAGATAGCTTGTTCTTTTGCCATGACATCTGATTTTTTCTTGCTCATAGCTCGTCTTAAAAGGTCACTTCTGCCAAGACTGTATCCCGCAAGATCTCTTACAACCTGCATAACCTGTTCTTGGTAAACAATGCAGCCATAGGTATTTTTAAGAATAGGCTCCAGGCTTGGGTGCCTATATGTAATACTGGATGCATTTTTTTTACCTGCTACATATTTGGGTATAAAATCCATAGGGCCTGGCCTGTAAAGAGCGTTACCTGCTATAATATCTTCTATACTTGTCGGGGTGAGTTCCTTCATGAAACTTTTCATTCCTGCACTTTCAAACTGGAAAATCCCATCTGTGCTTCCTGAAGCAATGAGTTCATAGACTTTTTTATCATCATAGTCAATTTTTTCTATATCGAGACGCATATGATGATTTTTATTAATCAGCTTCACAGCCTTGTCAATAACGGTAAGGGTTCTAAGTCCCAAAAAGTCCATCTTTAAAAGACCAAGTTCTTCAAGTGTATTCATGGGGAATTGTGTTGTAATTGCGCCATCACTTGCATTAAGCGGTACATACTCAACAACTGGTTCTTTTGATATAACAACTCCAGCCGCATGCATTGAGGAGTGCCTCGGAAGGCCCTCTAGCTTTCTTGAAGTATCTAAGAGATATTTTACAGCATCATCGGTATTATAGATCTCCCTTAATTCTTCATTCATTTCAAGTGCCTTACTAATTGTAATTTTAAGTTCATTAGGAATCATTTTTGCTATGCGGTCAACCTGCTGATAGGGCATATTAACAGCACGGCCGACATCTCTTATAGCTGCTCTTGCTGCCATTGTTCCAAAAGTAATAATCTGAGCAACCCGATCTTCTCCATACTTTCTGATTACATAATCTATAACCTCTTGTCTTCTTTCATAACAGAAATCTATATCTATATCAGGCATGCTGACTCTTTCTGGATTTAAAAAACGTTCAAAAAGCAATTGATACTTAATGGGGTCAATATTCGTTATTCCTAAAGTATAGGCAACAATACTGCCCGCTGCCGAACCTCTTCCTGGCCCTACTGGTATTTCCTGCGCTTTAGCATAGCTGATAAAATCTCCTACAATTAGAAAATAGTCAACAAATCCCATTTGTATAATAATTTCAAGCTCGTACTCCAGCCTGTCTTTTAGCTCCTTAGTCACTAAGTCATATCTCTTAGAGAGCCCGCTATAACATAGTTTTCTTAAATACTCCGCAGGAGAGATACCCTCAGGCACATCAAAACTGGGTAGTTTAAGTTCGTGAAAACTAAAACTTACATTACAGCGTTCTGCTATTTTAGCTGTATTTTCCAAGGCTTCCTTAGCATAAGGAAAGAGTTTTTGCATCTCTTCCTGGCTCTTAAGATAATACTGTCCTCCCTCATAAATCATTCGATCTTCATCCTGCATTGTTTTTCCTGTTTGAATGCATAGAAGTACCTCATGGGGATTTGCATCTTCAGCACTTATATAATGGACATCATTAGTAGCTACCATATTAAGCCCTAATTCATCTGCAAGCCTAATGGTAAGCTGATTAACCTTTTGCTGCTGCTTCATTCCATGGTCTTGTAATTCTAGAAAAAAATGATCTTGTCCCATAATATCTCTTAAAATGATAGCTGTTTCTTTTGCACTTTCATATTCATCTCTTAAAAGTCTTCTGCTCACAGGTCCTGCAAGGCAAGCACCTAAAGCAATTAAGCCTTCATGATGAGCTTTGAGTAAGTCAAGATCTATACGAGGTCTTCTGTAAAACCCTTCTGTAAATCCTAAAGAAACCATTTTAATAAGATTCTGATACCCTATATTATTTTCTGCTAGAAGAACAAGGTGATTAGAACTTAAATCAATAGGTTCTTTATCAAAACGTGTTCTGGAAGCTAAATAAACTTCACATCCGATAATAGGCTTAATATCTCTTTGCTTCGCAGCTTTATAAAAATCAACTACCCCATACATAACCCCGTGATCTGTAATGGCAAGACTCTTCATATCTAATGTTTTAGCCCTATCCAGAAGATCATTTATTTTAGCAGAACCATCTAGAAGACTATATTCTGTATGCACATGCAAATGTGTAAATGTATTTTTCATGATCTATTTAGCTCCTTTCTCTTAACTTTGCCTGTCTATTATATCATAATTATGTACAATATATTGAGATTATAGATAAAAATACAGAGTAAAAAGCAGTAAGACTTTTTGATTCTTACTGCTTTTTATTACGTATGCCTTGTTTTTATTAAAGTGCTAATTTAAGAATTTCATACACATCGCTCGCTGTAAGCTTTTTAAAGTTTCCAACTGTTCCTCTTCCGAGAACCGACTTATCAGCCATTTCTTTAATTCTTTCTTCACCAATTCCAACATCAGACAGCCTAGTAGGCATACCCAACCTTTTGTAGAAAGCCTCAAGTCTTCTTATAGCTTCTTCAATGATCATATCCTTATGATGAGCTGAAAAGTCTACATTCATCACTCTTTGAGCAAACTGCACAAACTTATCTTTGTTTTCCTTATAAACATACTTCATCCAGGCTGGAAAAACAATGGCAAGCCCTGCCCCATGGGCAATATCATAGATACCGCTTATTTCATGTTCTATATCATGAGATGCCCAATCTCCGATTCTTCCTGTATTTAAAAGGTTGTTGTGTGCGATAGTCCCTGCCCACATAATTTCTGCACGTACATCATAGTTATGAGGATCAATAAGTGCAAGTGGTGCATAGTTAAACATTGTTCTTAGGGTAGCCTCAATCATTTGATCTGTAAAATCAACATGAGTAACCTGCGTAAAATATCTTTCCATTAAATGTGCAATAATATCACATGCCCCACAGGCTGTTTGATAATCTGGAAGATAACAAGTAGTCTCAGGATTTAAAACTGCAAACTTAGGAATCATGAGGGGCGTTCCGTAGTACCTTTTAAGTTCTCCTTCTTCTTTTGTTACAACAGAGCTATCAGAAGACTCTGAGCCTGCCGCCGGAATAGTAAGAACAACTCCTAATGGAAGTGCTTCTTTAGCCTGCACGCCATTCACATAAAAATCCCATACATCTCCTTCATAAGGCACACCTACAGCTATTGCCTTGGCTGAATCGATTGTACTTCCTCCCCCAACAGCTAAAATAAAATCAACTTGATGGTCTCTGCATAACTTAATGCCTTCTTGAACAAGCGAAAGTTTTGGATTTGGCATAACCCCGCCTAATTCAACAATTTCTATTCCTTCAGCTTGGAGTGCACTTATAACCTTATCATAAACGCCTATTTTTTTTATAGTTCCCCCGCCATAATGAAGCAGCACCTTTTTTCCATATTTAGCTGCTTCCCTGCCAACTTCCTTTTCTGTATCACGTCCAAAAATAATCTTCGCAGGATTATAATATTCGAAATTAAGCATAAACACCTCTCCTTATTCTATTAAATTCTGTAAACACTTACATCTTCAAAAATATTATACACCAAAATAACCCATTTGTATGTATAGGTTTAACATGTATAGGATCTGTATTTGCAGTATTTGTATAAATTCAAAATTAAAAAAGATATCAGCTGAAAACTGATATCTTCTTATACTAATCTCTTAACTTGGCACCACAGTTCATTTCTAATCCATTAAGCACCTTTTTCATAACCTTTTGCACTTCTTCATCTGTAAGTGTTCTGTCTTCTGCTCTAAAGGTTAACTTATAAGCAACTGACTTATATCCGTCTTCTATTTGTTTGCCTTGATAAACATCGAAGAGTTCTACTTTTTCAAGCAGCTTGCCGCTGCGTTCTTTGATTGTTTTTTCTATAGCTCCTACTAAAACCTCTTCCTTAACAAGCATAGCAATATCTCTGGCTGTAGATGGATATTTAGGCAGTGGCTTGAATGTAATATCTTGAGTGATACTATCTAACAAGACCTGAAGATCCAGCTCCGCCACATAGGTTTTTACTTCTAAATCATAATTTTTTGCTGTTTGTGGATGTATCTCTCCAAAGTACCCTGCATAGACCCCATTAATCGTAAGATTTGCACATCTGCCTGGATGCATAAACTCTAATTCACTATTTCTGGTTACTTCAGTCTTTGAAACATGAAGTTTTTTAAGCAGTGACTCGATAACTCCCTTAAGCGTAAAGAAATCAACTTTTCTGCCATACATGCCCATTGTAAGTTTCTTAACTTCCTTAGGAAGCTGACCATCTTCATCTTTTACATAAATCTTTCCAATTTCATAAAGAGCTGCATCTTCTACTCGTCTATTATAATTAGTTGATAAAGAACTTAATAAACCATTTAAAGTCGTTGTTCTCATAATACTAAAGTCTTCTCCAAGAGGATTAGTAATCTTTAAAGTATTTCTTAAAGGACTTGTTTCATCTAAGTTAAGTTTATCAAAAACCTTAGGACTTTCAAAAGTATAAGTTAACGCTCCATGAATACCAAACATACTCATGAAACTTCTTATATCGTCACATACAAGCTGCTCAAAATTCTTTCGGCCTATAGTAGGTTTACCTCTTTCTAAGGTTGGCATGATACGGTCATATCCATATAGTCTTGCTACCTCTTCTGCAAGGTCTGCCATCATGGTCACATCTGGCCTATAAGTTGGGATTGTTACCGTTTTAGCTTGTTGATTTACATCAAATTCTAAGGCTTTGAAATATCCAATCATTTCTTCTTCTGGCAAATCAGTTCCTAAAAACTTATTAATCCATTTAATATCATATGAAATAGTCAGTTTTTCTCTTTTAACCGGATATACATCAATGACGCCTTTAACAACCTCTCCTGCACCTACTTCACTAATCAGCTGAGCTGCTCTTTCGAGAGCTAATGTAATAGTATTAGGGTCAAGTCCTTTTGTATATTTAATAGAAGAATCACTTCTTAGTCCAAGCTTTTTGGAAGTTTGACGAATGCTATAACCATTGAAGTTTGCACATTCAAAAAGAATAGTAGTCGTTTCATCAGTTACTTTCGTATCCTCTCCTCCCATAACCCCTGCTACTGCAACTGGTTTTTCTTGATCTGCTATGACAAGCATAGAACTATCTAAAGTAATTTCATCTCCAAAAAGCGTTTTCATCTTTTCACCATCAGCTGCATTTCTTACTATAATACTATGGCCTGCTAGTTTATCATAGTCAAAAGCATGCATAGGCTGACCAAATTCCAGAAGCATATAATTCGTAATATCTACAATATTATTGATAGGTCTAAGCCCAGCTGAGATCAGTCTGTCTTTCAGCCACTTTGGTGAAGGCCCAACCTTTACATTTTTAATAATTCTTGCCGCATATCTTGGACAAAGTTTATCATTTTTAATTTCGACTGAGGCCATTCCCATAGCGTCACCATCTACTTCATTTACCTTGATCTCTGGGAAATGAAAAGGTTTGTTAAAGGTTGCTGCTGCTTCTCGTGCAATACCAAGAATACTAAAGCAATCTGGTCTATTAGATGTGATTTCATATTCAACCACCACTTCTCCAAGACCAAAATAGGGTTTAACATCACTTCCAAGAGTAATAGGTCTGTTAAAAACGTATACACCGTTATGAGGTGCATCTTCAATATCTTTTTCATCAAAGCCAAGTTCCTCTACTGAACAGAACATGCCTTCTGAAACTTCTCCTCTTAACTTACCAGACTTGATAACAAGTCCTTTTGCTAAAGTAGCTCCGTCAAGTGCAACGGGAACAACATCACCTAATTGTACATTTGTTGCTGCAGTTACTATCTGGAGGGGTTTCTCTCCGCCTATTTCTACTTGCATGATACGAAGTTTATCAGCATTTGGATGGCTGCTTACTTCTATAATTTTACCTGCTACAACACGCGTTATTTCTTTTCCGCTCTCTTCTATCTTTTCTACTTTCGAACCAGACATTGTCATCCTGTCTTCAAAGGTTTTAATATCCACATCTATATCTACATACTGTTTAAGCCATGACATAGGTACATTCATCTTATTTTCTCCTTTCTACATTAACCTAAAATTGTGATAAGAAACGTATATCATTTTCATAGAATAATCTTAGGTCATTAATATTGTATTTAAGCATTGTAAGACGTTCAAGTCCCATACCAAATGCAAATCCAGAATATACATTTGGATCAATGCCCGCCATTTCAAGAACTTTTGGATGTACCATGCCGCAGCCTAAAACTTCGATCCAGCCTGTTCCCTTACAAACATTACATCCGCTGCCCCCGCACATAACACAGCTTACATCTGCTTCTGCACTTGGTTCTGTAAATGGAAAATAATGAGGTCTGAACTTCACTTCTACTTTATCTCCAAATAAGGCTTTAGCAAACTCAGCGAGTACGCCTTTAAGATCTCCAAACGTAATATTTTTATCTATCACTAAACCTTCTATTTGATGAAACACTGGTGAATGGGTAGCGTCCACTTCATCTGACCTATACACTCTGCCTGGTGCAATCATACGTATAGGAAGCTCCTGAGTTTCCATAGTATGCACTTGAACGGGCGATGTCGCTGTTCTAAGGACAATATCATTTGTAATATAGAAAGTATCTTGTTCATCACGGGCTGGATGATCCTCTCCTAAATTAAGTGCATCAAAGTTATAATAGGCAGTTTCTACTTCACGTCCATCTATAATCTCATATCCCATTCCTAAGAAGATCCTTTGAATCTCTTCTAAAGTTTGTTCTAATGGATGCATGTGTCCATAACTTAATCCTTTGCCTGGCATTGTAATATCGATTGTTTCTTCCTGAAGTTTTTGATTTTGTTCTGAAGACTCTAGTAATCCTTTTTTAAGAACAAGGCGCTTTTCAATGTCTTCTCTTACGATGTTAGCAAGCTGCCCAACGATTGGCCTTTCCTCTGCACTTAAGTCTTTCATATTTCGAAGAACCAAAGTTAATTCGCCCTTTTTACCTAAATACTGTACTCTTAGTTCTTCAAGCTGACTAAGTGTATCTGCCTTTTCTATACTGCCGATGGCACTTAATTTAATCTGTTCTAATTGTTCTTTCATAAAAAACTCCTTTCTGATTACACAAATAAAAAAGCTCCGCCCCTAATAAAAGGGACGAAGCAAACTCCGCGATACCACCCTGATTTTTATACATATATAGATCTATATACATATATAAACACTCATTAAGCTTTAACGTAGCCACCGTTACTTCCTACTGTTTTGTTCAGAAGCAAAGCTTAGATGTGAATTTCAAAAAACTACAGGGCCTAAGGTACTTACAGCCGATGATACCTTTTCTCTTTATGGATATAGTTTTCTTACTGTGCATCTTCATTGCCTTTATTATATTCAAATTCTAACCTATATTTTACTATACATTAATCCTTTGTCAAGACAAAGATCAAATTTTTAACTACGCCCGTTAATTTTTGAAACATTCTGCATTCCTTCTTTGACATCATAGCCCGTTGGTTCTTGGAAAGCACGAAGTTCAAATTGCGGAAGAACTGCGAACAAATGATCAAAAATATCTGACTGAATCGTTTCATACTGAGTCCATTCTGTATCATTTGTAAAGGCATAAATTTCAATTGGCAGACCGCGTCCATCCTGAGCAAGCTGACGCACCATATATGCCATTTCTTTATGAATACCTGGGTGATGATGCAGATAGTTCTGTACATAAATACGAAATACGCCTATATTGGTAAGCTTTCTTCCATTAATCATCTGAGTAGTGTCTATGCCCCTACTTCTGTTATATGTTTCAATTTCTTCACTCTTGTTTTCAATATATGCTTTAAGAAAATCTGTCTTTTTAAAATATTCCAGCATTGTATCTGAACAAAAAACAATACTGCTTACATCAATAGTAATGGACCTTTTTATTCTTCTGCCTCCTGATAGCACCATACCACGCCAATTTTTAAAAGAATCAGAAGTGAGTGCATATGCCGGGATCGTTGTAATAGTCATATCGAAATTCTCCACCTTAATAGTATTGAGAGATAAATCAATAACAACTCCATCTGCTGAGTATTTTGGCATCTCAATCCAGTCGCCAATTCTTACCATATCATTGGCTGTTAGCTGTACGCCTGCAATAAACCCCAATATTGAATCCTTAAACACAAGTGTAATAACTGCTGTAAGTGCCCCAATTCCTCCTATAAGAATAGTTGGATCTTTTCCTATAAGTACTGAAATAATAACAATGCCTCCAATAATAAATATAACGATCTTGACCACTTGCAGAAACCCTTTAATAGGCTTGCTTTTTGAAATCTCAAAAGTTCTATAGATTGTATCAGCAGCATTTAATAGTGCGTCAAAAATAAGCAGCATCACACAAATAATATACACAGTCGTTCCAATCTCAATCCATCCCTTATAAACGGATAAGACTTCTCCAAAAAAACGAATAATAAGAGGGGGTATCAAATAAAAAATACGCTGAAATACTTTATGCTCAAGCATCATATTATCCCATGTATATTTGCTTTTTTTAACTAAATGAGCTGCTATTTTTAGACCAGCTTTATTGACAACTACAGTAGCCACAACCCCTAGCAAAATAATGAATAGAAAAATTAATCCCTTTGCAATGGAATTAGCCATATCATCCTCTAGACCTATATTCTCTAGCAAACTCAGTATCTCTGCTGTCATCTTATCCCTCCAACTTTATATGTTACATTTCCGTTTTCCATGTAAATACTTCGTTTTACAAGTAAATACTTCCTTTATTATTATGCTGCCATTTGGCTCATAATATAGATTAGCACAATGCATTAAATTGAAAATAGCTTATTGACCGCTTTTCATTCTCTTGCTATGATAGTTGTGCTAATGCTAAAACACTAGAAAGGAGTTTCTTAATCTCATGAAAATAAAAAATAATTGTATCATTGGTCAATCCGGCGGGCCTACAACTGCAATTAACGCTACGTTAAGTGGTATTATCGAGGAAATTATAAGTTCAGACCTTTATCATACAGTATATGGTATGGTAAATGGGATTGAAGGACTTTTGCAAGGTAAATACCTTGATCTATCTTCTCTTTTCGATACAAAAGAAAAGCGAAGTAAGCTTACAACGACTCCTTCTATGTTTCTCGGATCGTGTCGGTTCAAATTGCCTACTTGTGAGGATTCAGAAAGCATCTATACTTCCCTATTTGACTTTTTTGAAGAAAATCAAATAACAACTGTTTTTTATATAGGCGGAAATGATTCTATGGATACAGTTCTTAAATTATCTGCCTATGCTAAAAACAATAATAAAGCTGTAAATGTGATAGGCATTCCAAAGACCATAGATAATGATTTGCCTGTCACTGACCATACTCCTGGATTTGGCAGCGCTGCTAAGTTTATTGCTACATCACTGTTAGAAGTGGCTCATGATGCTTACATTTATAACGTCCCATCGGTAACTATTGTAGAAATAATGGGGAGAAATGCTGGCTGGCTTACAGCTGCATCGGCTCTAGCTAGGACAAGTTATAGTCCTGCCCCCGATTTAATTTACCTTCCAGAAGTGCCTTTTGAGATTCCTCATTTTATAGAAGATGTTAAACGACTTAGAAAAATACGAAAAAATATTATCATAGCTGTTTCGGAAGGCATAAAAGATGCTGATGGCAACTATATTTCTTCATGCAGCCATGATGTAGACGCCTTTGGTCATAAGCAGCTTTGCGGCGTAGGCAAAACTTTAGAAAACCTATTAAAGTCTGCACTTCATTGCAAGGTGCGCTCCATTGAATTAAATGTTATTCAAAGAGCAGCTTCTCATTTATCTTCTTTAACAGATTTAAATGAAGCAGTATTGATCGGAAAGGAAGCTGCCAAGCTAGGTGCCTCAGGAGAAACAGCTAAAATGATGTGTTATGAAAGGATAAGTGATTCTCCTTACACTATTCAAATCATTCAAGCTGATGTTGCACAAATAGCTAATCATGAAAAGAAAGTGCCTCTTCACTGGATTTCAGAGGATCATAACGATATTACACCAGAATTCATGACCTATTTAAGGCCACTCATACAAGGTGAACCTCGAATTGTTTATGAAAATGGTATACCTGCATATTGCGATATCACTCACCTTCATCAAAAGAACTACTTTCATTTATAATATCCAAATATCATTTTAAAACTCCTCCTTTTTTGAACTTTTCAACATAGGAAGAGTTTTTTATTTTTATACATCAAAAGAACATTCTAAAATAACCCTATTTATAGTAGAACTAGCATAGACTAATTAATTGACATCTTTAAAATGCTCGGTGTACAATGAATAAGAAAAATACTATATTGCATATTTATAATATCTCTATTTAAAATAAAAATTTGCATCTTATAAATATCAAGTCATAAGGAGGATTCAAAATGATTATTGTAATGAGGCATGCTGCTACAAAAGATGATATTCAGCAAGTAACAAGCGAAGTAACAAAAGCTGGGCTTATGGTTAATGTGTCTGAAGGGGCTGAAGTTACTATTATTGGTGTAGTTGGTGATAAAACAAAGCTTAATAGTGATAAAATAGGTTCATTGTCCTGTGTTGATAAAATAGTTGCCGTAACCGAATCTTACAAGCTTGCTAATAAAAAATTCCATCCTGAACCATCTGTTGTTCAAATGCATAACTGCAGTATTGGTGGGAAGGATCTAATCGTTATGGCGGGTCCTTGTGCTATTGAAAGTAAAGAACAGCTTTTTGAATCTGCAGATGCTGTTAAAAATGGAGGAGCCATGATTCTCCGCGGCGGTGCTTATAAACCTCGTACTTCTCCTTATTCCTTTCAAGGCCTTGAAGAAGAAGGTCTTAAGTACATGCAGGAAGCCCGTGCTAAAACCGGTCTTTCTATTGTATGCGAAGTAACGAGTATTCAAGCTGTAAATACCGCTGCCAGTTATGTTGATATGCTTCAAATAGGCGCAAGAAATATGCAAAATTTTGAACTTTTGAAAGCTGCCGGTAAAACTACTGTTCCAGTTCTTTTAAAACGTGGTCTTTGTGCAACTATTGAGGAGTGGTTAAATGCTGCTGAGTATATCATGAGTGAAGGAAACCAAAATGTTATCCTTTGCGAACGTGGTATACGTACTTTTGAGACTTCTACCCGTAACACCTTAGATATCAGTGCTATACCAGTAATCAAATCTAAGAGCCATCTGCCTATTATCGTTGACCCTAGTCACGCATCCGGCAAAAAAGCCTATATCGCAAGCCTATCAAAAGCAGCTATCGCTGCCGGTGCTGATGGTCTTATGATAGAAGTTCATCCTAATCCTAAAATGGCTCTTTCTGATGGACCACAGTCCCTTAATCCCCAAGAGTTTAAAGAACTTATGGATGAACTTAGATTAATAGCCGCTGCATGTAACAGAAACCTGTCATGAATATAGGAATCATTGGTTTTGGTTTAATAGGGGGATCACTTGCTAAGGCCATAAAAAAAGTTCATGCTCAAAATAGTTATATTATTGGATACGATACACAAGCGTCCTATACAAAAGCAGCTTATGACGAAGGTATTATAGACAGTATTGCAGTTAATACAGAATCTTCTTTTTCCAGCTGTGCAGTTATCTTTATATGCACGCCTGTTTCTCGTACACCTATCATCATTGAAAAGTTATTACCTCATGTTGCAAATGACTGTATCCTTACAGATGTAGGCAGCACAAAATACAATCTTGTATGTCAAATTGATCAAATGATTAAGGACATGAATAAACGCGTTTATTATGTAGGCGGACATCCTATGGCTGGTTCTGAAAAGTCTGGATATACTGCATCAACTCCTTACTTATTTGAAAACGCCTACTATATGCTGACTCCTATGGGAGATACTCCGGAATTCATCTTGTTTATTCTTCAAAAAATGATTGAGCGCATCGGAGCTATTCCACTTGTTCTATCTGCCTCATACCATGACTTTGCAACCGCGAATATTAGTCATCTTCCTCATATAATCGCGAGCAGTTTGGTGCATCTGGTAAAAGATAATGACGGAGATAATCAACATCTTCATGCCCTTGCAGCTGGAGGGTTTAAAGATATTACAAGAATAGCCTCCTCTAATCCTGATGTATGGACAAGTATTTGTTTATCTAATAAGCATCAGATACAAAAAGTATTTAATAAATATATCTCTATCCTTACTAAATTCTCTGAAATACTCGAACAAGATGACGAACCAAGTTTATACAGTTTTTTTGACACCGCAAGAATTTACCGTGATACCTTCAGTGAAGGCGCTTCTAATGATGTTTCTAAAGGATATGCCCTTCACATAGACGCCAAAGATGAACCTGGCATTATCGCTTCTATTGCTACTCTTCTTAGTTCTAATGGTCTTAATATAAAAAATATTAGTGTTATGAATGACAGAGAGTTTGAATCAGGCGTGATTAAAATTATATTTGAAAGCAAATCTGCTATGCTGAATGCTACTCAAATTCTTTCAAGACATAAGTATACTATCTATTATTAAAAGGAGTATTTTATGAATATAAACCCTATTTCTGCCCTTCAGGGCGCTATTGACATTCCTTCTGATAAATCTATTTCCCATAGAAGTGTTATGTTTGGCAGCCTTGCTTTAGGAAAAACAACTATTTATAATTTTTTAATGGGTGATGATTGTTTGTCCACCATACGATGCTTTAGAAAATTAGGCATCACTATAGAAATATCCGGAACAACAGTTACTGTTGAAGGCAAAGGACTGCATGGACTTAAGGGCTCCAGTGATCTATTAGATTGTGGTAACAGTGGTACTACTGTTAGATTATTATCTGGTATTTTAGCTGCTCAAAGTTTTGAATCAACACTTACTGGGGATGCATCTATTCAGAAGCGGCCCATGAAACGTGTCATAGAGCCTCTTACACAAATGGGTGCACATATTAAAGCTGTTTCCGATAACTTTTGTCCCCTTTCTATTACTCCAAGCGAACTCCATGGGATAACTTATCATTCTCCTGTGGCTAGTGCCCAAGTGAAATCTTGTGTTTTGCTTGCTGGCCTCTACGCTGATTCGCCTACAACTTTAATAGAGCCTTCCGTCTCCCGTGATCACACCGAAAGAATGCTTGCCGCCTTTGGTGCAACGTTAACAAGAGAAGGGACTGCTGTTACACTTATGCCATGCAAAGAACTCTATGCGGCTGATATTACTGTTCCAGGCGATATATCTTCTGCAGCATTTTTTATGGTAGCTGGTCTTATTACCCCTCATTCAGATATTATTATAAAGAATGTAGGTATTAACCCTACTAGAAGAGGTATTCTGGATGTTTTAATTGGAATGGGAGGAGATATTACACCATTTAATGAAAGGATCATTTGCGGCGAACCTGTATGTGACCTAAGAGTAAAAACCTCTGATCTTCATGGCTGCGTAATTGGCGGAGATATTATTCCTACATTAATTGATGAAATACCTGCCCTAGCCGTTGCTGCCACTTTTGCAGATGGACAAACCATTATTCAAGATGCTAGTGAACTTAAGGTAAAAGAATCTAACCGCATCGCTGCTCTTCATAGTGAACTTAGTAAAATGGGTGCAGACATTACGCCTACTGAAGATGGTCTTATGATAAGCGGTGTGAAAACTTTAAACGGAGCTGTTCTGGATAGTTTTGATGATCATAGAATAGCTATGTCACTCGCTATTGCTGCTTGTAATGCCACATCTTCAAGTACTATCTTAAAATCCGATTGTGTTAAGATTTCTTTCCCTGACTTTTTTGATCTTCTGGGTTCGATAACTCACTAACCCTATGGATTTAACTAGAGGCCCTACCTTCAAGGTAGAGCCTCTTTACCATAATGGGATATTATGGTACAATGTGGGATGAAAGGTGGTGTCCCATGAAAAATAAACCATTACTCATATTTCTATTTGCTATACTTATAGCCTGTCCTATTTATGCAAATACCCCCTATGAGGTTATCTTAAATGGCATAAACTATACGCCTAAACTCCCTATTTATGAAGTAAACAAAATGCTGTATGTCTCTATAGATGATTTAATGTCTCTTACATATGGTAAACTTACATCTGATAGTGCTTCATATACACTCTATATTCAAAATAACTCCATTAGATTTAAGGCTGAAGAAAGAATTGTCTCCGTTAACCAGAAGTCAACAGTTATTACCCATGCACCCTTGCTGTTAAACGAGAACCTTTTTATTCCCATTAACCTATTAGACTCTATTAAATATCCTTACGCTTTAAATAAAGAGAAGTTTCGTTTAACTCTAAATGCTATTCCGCCTTATTCTAAGACAACTGATTCATATAAAGATCATTTGCTGATGAATACAAGTATAGAAAATATACCATTAACACTTAAAAAATTACTCTCAGAAGCTAAGGCAATACCCTTGCTAGAAAACGCAAAAAAAAATAATAGTTATATAAGCTTTATTGATAATACGGATAAAGACAATCTACTTAAGCTTATAAGCTCTCACTCTCTAAATAACAAACCTATGCAAGTTAAATTCCGCGAAATTGATCTTCTTTCGTTAGCAGCAGAGGTCTCTGTACTCAAAGAACTTCCTATGAAAATACAAGTAACAAACAATAAGCTTACAGCTGAAATTGGTGATGATTTAATTTCTTATAATTGTATCTGGGCTGCTTACAAACCTGATGATAAAGACCTAAAAATAGATGTCTCTAAATCCTTAGATGCAACTTTAATGAGAATGCTTTATGAATATTATAGAGATCAACATGATCTTAAGGATGACTTATATTTTTCACCTGCGGTCACTATTAAAACTGGGAGAGCAGATTCTATAGTCTATACAGCCTATTATGATTATTTAATGGACCAAAAAGGTATCTATGATATTATTATTTATAGAACAAATGATGAAAAATATATAACCTATACTATTGATTTTCTTTTACATCAATAAAAACAGCGTCTCGCATCACACCATGTGATGCGAGACGCTGTTTTAGCTTCTAAAATCGTCGTCTCTTGTAACATCTCTGTCTTTTAAAACGCCTTGATAATTGATAAGTTTTGTTAATTCTATAAATACTAAATCATAGAGAAGATCTTGTCCTTTTTGACTTAAAGAAAAACCGTCTGCGGCCACATATTCCATATAGTCTTCTTTTGCAGAGATAATATCAAATAAATCTATAATAGGCAGCTTTTGCTCACTTGCAATCTTTTTTATAATATAAACATATTGCTTAAGTCTATTATTAGTTCGCATCACCCCTGTAATCAATTCATTTATTGGCGGCGGGGTAATAAGCAAAGGTATTGGAATACACCCATTAAGGCCTGTTCTATTATTATGTAATTTTATCTGCTTTGCTATCTCACTCAAATTCTCTTCAAATTCTTTAAGACCAATTAAATTGTTCGAAGTACTGCAGCTATCATTAGATGAAAGATTTATAAAAACCAGATTTGGGTTATATGCTAAAACCTTATCTTTTAAACTTCTTAGCATTTCTCTAGTTGTTGCTCCTCTTAATGCTGCATTATGAATATTCCAAGAAATACTTGGATAATAACTTGATAAATAATTGTCTAACCTATAGATGTATGTCTCTGTTAATTTAAGATTTGACTCCCCATATCCAACAATAGTTGTCCTAATCATAACTTAATCCTCCGCACCAATTGGTAATTGTAAAGACTATATCTTTCTCCACTTTTCAAAACTTTATTTATGATTACTCTGCATATTATACTAGCTAAACCAGTTATTCCTTTTTTATATTTTAGCAATGGCTATTCTAATAACATTCGTTTGATATTTTTTACTATTCTATCTCTATTCGTCATAACATCATAAAACCCTTTGGCTGGATATAACCTTTGAATATCTACGGTTCGCATATCACCTACCTGAAGTCTCGTAATAAAACTATTTGCAAAATCTTTTACCTCAATATCCATCTGAAATTCTCTATCCGCCTCTAAAGAATCTGGTTTGACTGATGTAGTTGGGATAATAACAAATTTAGTTTTAAAATACTTAAAGACATAACACCAATGTCCTCCATAAAGTTCTTTTGGAAACCCTCTTGTTAAGTTAAAATAGGCAATTTGATGTACCCCTGGTAATTGTTTAGGTCTATAAAAGGTAGTTGATGGATCACCCGTTTGATTAGGTGTGAGTTCATCATAGAAATACTTAATTTGACCTACATGATAATTTAAATCTTCTAGGAAGCCTCGTTTCTGTTCATAATTTTTAATGCTTTTAAATTCTAGCATAATTTTATGCATAAACTCTTCATTGTCCACATACATCCCCCTTCTCTCTCTTACTGTAATGCGCCCAATTATAGAATTATTTAAAAATATCATTTCTATTTTATCACGGCTTGGAGTAAAAACAAAGTTATTTTAATGTAATTCGGATAAATATAAATCGTATAACAATAAAACGACAAAACCATGTGATTTTGTCGTTTCGTTATTATTAGTGTTTAAAATGTCTCATACCAGTAAAAATCATCGCTATATTGTTTTCGTTACATACTTTAATTGAATCTTCATCTCTTATAGATCCCCCTGGCTGAATAATAGCTGTCACTCCAGCTTTTACCGCGGCCTGTACGCAATCATCATAAGGGAAAAATGCGTCTGAGGCCATTACGCTTCCCTTAACCCCTTCCTCGCCTAAAAACTCATTACCATGCTCAATAGCTTGATTGGTCGCCCATATTCTATTAGTTTGGCCACCACCCATACCTACTGATTGACCGTCTTTAGCAAGAGCTATTCCGTTAGATTTAACATGCTTTACAAGTTTCCATGCAAATATTAAATCCTGCATTTCTTTTTCAGAGGGTTTTCTATTTGTTACTGTTTTAATGTCTTCTTCATTTAGGAGTTCCGTATCTTTTCCTTGTACAATAAGCCCTCCGCCCACCTTTTTCATATCCATTGCAAACTTATCTACATAATCTATATCATCAAGCTGTAATACTCTTAAATTCTTCTTTGTCTCAAAAACCTTTAGAGCCTCTTCATCATACTCCGGTGCTATAATAATTTCTAAGAAGATTTTTACCATTTCTTCAGCTGTTTTTAAATCTATTTTGCGATTAGCGACTACAATCCCACCAAAAATCGATACAGGATCTGCTTTATAAGCTTTTTGATAAGCTTCAAAAATAGTATCACTGCTTCCTACTCCACATGGATTAGCGTGTTTTACAGCAACTACAGTAGGTTCATTAAATTCCTTTAAAAGTTCCAGAGCACCATTTGCATCATTAATATTGTTATAAGATAGTTCCTTGCCGTTCAATTGTTTAGCATTCGCAAGTGTTCCCTTGGTTTTGCCAACTTCTTTATAAAAGGCTGCCTTTTGATGAGGATTCTCCCCATATCTCATATCTTGTACTTTTTCAAAAGTCATTGTTAATTTTTCAGGAAGTGAATAGTCTCCTCTTTGAGCTCTTAAGTAGCTTGCTATCATACTGTCATAGTTTGCAGTGTGTTCAAATACTTTAGCTGCTAGGTAAAACTTAGTCTCTTTTGAAACTTCTTGATCCGCTTTAAGTTCTTGCAGCACGATCTCATAATCCTGTGGATCAACTATAACAGCGACATCCTGGTTGTTTTTAGCTGCTGAACGTAACATCGTAGGTCCGCCAATATCAATGTTTTCGATAGCTTCTTCTAAAGTAACCCCTTCTTTTAATATAGTTTGCTTAAAAGGATATAAATTAACTACAACAATATCTATATTAGAAAGACCTAGTTCTTCCATTTGCTTTTGGTGCTCTGCATTAGCTCTAATATTTAAAAGTCCAGCATGAATAGCAGGATGAAGTGTTTTAACTCTGCCATCTAAACATTCTGGGAAACCTGTTACTTCTGATATCCCAATAACACTTATCCCCTCATTTTTAAGGGTATTATAAGTCCCTCCTGTTGATACAATATCCACACCAAGACCTATTAATTCTTTTGCAAATGCCACAATTCCTGTTTTGTCTGATACACTAATTAATGCTCTCATTTTATTCCTCCTTAATATGATAAACTACTTTATTATTCCAATAATAAAAACCACCTGGGTAACTTTTATAAAGTTATGCCCAGGCGGTCGGCTAAAATCAAACTATACTCCCTGTGGTAACTCCACTAATCCGCCAGTTATATAGTTTTTTATACTCATTTACAGATGATTTTTATCATTCTTTGTATCTATAGAATAACTCAAATAAGTTTTTAGGTCAATACTTAAATCGAACTTTTAGATGTCATTCTCATAAAACGTTCGGCAATCTTCCCCTTTAAACCAATAGTCTTATTTTCAGAAAGTTATCTTTAATTATCTTCTTCTCCTGTATATTTTTCTTTATTTATATTCACCCTATTATATATTAAGTTATTTCATTATCTATCTAAAAATGAGATATCTCGGGGCTGATTCTTTATGATCTTCTCTCGGAGGCCTTTATCTGCCGAAAGGAAAGATTTCATCGCCGTTTTTAGGTTAATATGCTATACTAACTATAGCTTTAAATTTTTGTTATATATCAATAATGATTTAACCTAAAGTAAATAATTGTGAAGAGGTATGTTAATAAATGTATAATTATAAATTGCTTATAGCCTATGATGGTACAAAATATAATGGATTTCAAAGACAAACCCTGCATCCAGAAAAAACAATTCAAGGTAAATTAGAAAATGTTCTCTCCTTACTTTTTAAGGAAGACATAAAAGTTATAGGTTCAGGCAGAACAGATGCGGGTGTTCATGCTAAAGGACAAGTATGCAACTTTCACTCTTCTGTGTCAATGAACTTTGATACAATATTAACTTATCTTGCTCAGTATTTACCTCAAGATATTGCTGTATTAAACTTAACTTTAGCTTCCCCAAGATTTCATTCAAGATATAATGTCATTAGGAAAAGATATTGCTATACTATTGATAATAATTTGTTTGCAGATCCTTTTATGCTTAAATATGCTTATCATGTTCCTAAGCCGCTTGATACTCAAAAAATGCAGTGTGCCTCTCAGGTACTTATAGGAACTCATGACTTCAGAAGTTTTACGTCGCTTAAATCCAAAAAGAAGACAACTGTGCGAACGTTATCTCATATCAGCGTATCACAAGATCACAATATAATAAAAATCACTTATGAAGCAGATGGTTTCTTGCAGCATATGGTTAGAATTATAACCGGAACATTAATAGAGGTAGGTCTTGGGGAAAGAGACCCTAATGATTTAGCGGTGATCCTGCAAAGTGCAAAGAGGTGTGCGGCAGGACTTATGGCTCCTCCCCATGGTCTTAGTATGGAAGAAGTATATTATTAATTTGAGGAGAATGATAGAATGCAGTCTTATGATATCTCAAACAAGAAGGGATTTATGGCGAAACTTTTAAAATCAGATTTATTCGATCATTTTGAAGTAAGAGAGGTCATCTTGCATACTGCTTTTAAAATGGTTCTAGAAGGCAAACGCAATAATGAGTACTTTGATACTGAAGATTCCCTCCGCAGTTCTGATTATCTTATATGGGAGGAAATGAGAAAATATGTTTATGAACTTATTCAGGGAAGCAAATCACCCACCTATTTTAAGATCATTTTAGCTACGGACTACGAGAAGACAGCGTCACTCTCCCAAGATGCCAGCACTTTTTACTTAAATATTCAATTTAAAGAAAATCATATTGTCTGCAGCACAGGGACAAGTTATAAAAATTTCATGCTTGACCAAAGCGCAGATAAACTCTGGGATAAATATATAAATGATTTTTTATTTGAATACCATTTTATCTAATTGGGAGATTAACTTATGGATTACAGTAAGCTTAAATTAAGTTTTCTTTTACTTCTTATCATGACAGTCTTACAGTTTACAGTCAGCCTCTTTGTTTTGCATAGCCTAATAATCACTTTACTTTCTGCTGCAGCAATCCTGATGTGTTTATCTGGCCTCATTTATGTAGATAAGAAGACTAAATAATAGCTAAATACTTTTTACGTATCAAAATGGGACCTTTCATTACTTCTGCGAAAGATCCCATTTTTATTTAAATTTATACACTTGATATGATACTTTTTTATCACCTTAACTACTATATGGTTTTGAGTAGAATTACCTCAGGGTCTATAAAATATTTCTAAATAGTATTTCATATTTTTAATACTCTATATATTCCAATGGAACCACCTCTTCACCTATAAAGTAATGAATTAGGATGATACTTTTTCTACCATTTGGTTAACGACTTTGATTATTTTGCTCCCATTTGGCTTTCTTGAGCTTGGATCATACGTTTAACCATTTCTCCACCAACAGAACCTGCTTGTTTTGCTGTTAAATCACCATTATAACCTTGTTTTAAAGGTACTCCAAGTTCTGAAGCTACTTCTTGTTTAAAACCATTTAATGCTTCACTTTTGCTACGATTTGCCATTTTTATTTCCCTCCTTCTAGTCCTTCTAAATTAGTTCAAAAAAATCACTTGCGCCTTTGCAAATTATTTTTTTGAGTTTATAACCAGTAAGCTTTATTTCAAGCTGTGTTTATTGGTTATAATCATATAATGTCCCATTTCAGAATCATTATTACAGTAATTTTTTCCAACTATTTATATTTTAATCTAAAAAAAATAGTATAATATAAATCTAATTTTATAAATGAAAATTATAACGTCTTGTCTCTTTAAAAGATACAGCTTATTAATACTTTCTATGCAGATTAGTATTGACAACTGCACCAAAAAAGTTAATATTATAACTGAGTAAATTTTTAAAATCATATTTATATCACTAAATCAAAGGAGGAACACAATATGTCTAAACAAGGAAACTTATCTATTCATAGCGAAAATATCTTTCCTATTATCAAGAAATGGTTATACTCAGACCATGACATATTTACTCGTGAGCTTATATCCAATGCTTGTGATGCTATTCTTAAATTCAAGAAACTTTGTGATTTAGGTGAGACGAGTGATGCATTAAATGAGCCATTTAAAATCACAGTAGCTGTAGATGAAAGTAGTAAAACAATAAGCTTTTCTGATAATGGAATTGGTATGACAGAAGAAGAAATTGAAAAATATATTACGCAAATTGCTTTTTCTGGTGCAGAAGACTTTTTGTCTAAATACAAAGATAAAATGGATCAGGATCAAATCATCGGCCACTTTGGACTCGGTTTCTATTCTTCATTTATGGTAGCTGAAAATGTAGTGATTGATACTTTATCTTATAGAGATAATGAGGCTATTAAATGGACTTGTGATGGAGGTACAACCTATACATTATCTGAAGGATCGAGAACAACTCGCGGTACAACGATTACGCTACACGTTAATGAAGAAAGCAAACAATTTTTAAATTTATATACACTTAAACAGACAATCGAAAAGTACTGTTCATTTATGCCTATTCCCATCTACGTTATTGAAGAAGGAAAGCAAAATACTGAGGAGTCTTCTGCTGAAAATAGTAATGAAAAGGCAGAAGAACCAAAACCAATTAACGACACACTCCCATTGTATGTAAAACAACCTTCTGATTGTACGGATGAAGACTATAAGTCTTTTTATCATAAGGCTTTTATGGACTTTAATGAGCCTCTTTTTTGGATTCACCTTAATATGGATTATCCTTTTAAATTAAAAGGTATTCTTTATTTTCCAAAACTTGCTCATGAGCTTGAAACAATTGAGGGACGCATTAAGCTTTATAACAACCAAGTGTTTGTAGCTGAAAATATTAAAGAAGTTATTCCTGAATTCCTACTTCTCTTAAAAGGCATTATCGATTGTCCTGATCTTCCTCTAAATGTGTCCCGCAGTTTACTTCAAAATGATGGTTTCGTAAAAAAAATTGCAGACTATATTACTAAAAAAGTTGCTGATAAACTAATCAGCCTTTATAAAAAGGAAGAAGAGAGCTACAAAAAGTTTTGGGATGATATTTCTCCATTTATCAAATACGGCTGCTTAAGAGAACCTAAGTTCTATGAAAAGATGAAAGACTATGTATTATTTAAAACGATTGATGATGAGTATTTAACTCTCGGCAGCTACCTTGAAAAGGTTAAGAATGTAAGTGAGAATAAAGTATTTTATGTATCTGATAAAAACCAACAATCTCAATACATTAAGATGTTTAAAGAAAATGAACTGTCGGCAATTTATCTTGAGCACTCTATAGATAATGCTTTTATCTCTCATATGGAAAGAGAAAATAAAGAAGTAAAATTTGCTCGTATTGATTCTGATATTGCAAGTACGCTTAAAGAAGATACTGTAGATAAAACTCATGAAGAGAAACTCACAGATCTTTTCAGAAAGACATTAAATAACGAAACCCTTAAAGTTTCTGTTGAGAATCTTAAATCTTCTTCTATTCCCTCTATGATTTTAGTTTCAGAGGAAAGCAGACGTATGCAAGAGATGATGAGGATGTATAACATGAGCGGTATGGGTATGGATCATTTTAAAGATGAAATAACACTTATCTTAAATCAAAACCATCCTCTTATTCAAACCCTGTCTCATGAAAACACAAGTAGTGAAACGACTCATTTATTATGTGAACACCTCTATGACCTCGCACTGCTTGCTAATCAAACGCTTAGTCCTGATGCAATGCATGCCTTTATAGAGCGCAGCAATAAATTACTTCAAATGATTGTTAAATAGGCTTGATAAATAAAATGAGAGATGTTCATGAATAACATCTCTCATTTTATTTAATCAGTGATAGTAGGCTTGGTTGGCATATGGCATATTCATATAAGGGGAACACTGGTCTGCATATTGATCTACCTTTGGATCGCATACTTCACAAGCTGACTCAGCTGTTATAAGCGCTTGACCTATTGTTAAAAGTATATTTCCTATTAATTCTTTTTTTTCTGGCGGAAGCGTACTCGAAATGAGTAGAGCTATTATAGTTGAGTATATAACTGTATCTGATCCACATAAATTTAAATTAAACATAGTAACATCACCTAAAAACACATATCTATTAACTATTATATTATATTATTGAAATTTTGTTATTATTTCCCAATATTTTTTTACTCTTTTTTATATAACTCTTGTGTCATATATCCCTTACCAAACATCATATCATATTGAAAAATCCAATGCTTTTTCTTAAGTTCTTCCATAGCCGGAGATGGTTTTAACTGTGGCGAACCCTTTTCATCTATACACACATAATCCGAATAGACAGGTATTTCTTTTTTAAGATCAAGTAAATAGTTAAAATAAATAGGCATATCAACATTCATACTTCCTAATAGGGTAGGCGCTAAATAATGTGCATTGATAATCCCTACATCTTCTTTATGCAGCTCATAATTATTCCATGCTACAAAAGGGGTTGTATACATATCGATATAATCTTTTGCCCCCCACTCCCCATTTCCTAAATAACCTGTCTCTTTATAGACTTTATAATCATTTCCAAGCATAGGTAAATGATCTCCAAACATCACAATAATAGTGGGTTCATCTCTCTTTTCAAAATAATCTATAAGATGATTAAGTGCATCATCTGCATCTTTCGCTCCTTGTACATAATTATTAATCATCGTATTCGCTTCATCAGATATTTCCTCAGAATGTGCCTTTATTGTTCTTTCAGGATATGTTTTATCATCATAGGGAGCATGGTTTTGCATCGTTACTGCAAATCCAAAAAATGGACTCTCCTCTTCGTTTTGAGCTGCCTCATATTCACTAATAACGCGTTTAGCTGTATCACTATCAGAAATAAAATTCCCTCTTATCTCTGGATTTTTGAAATCACTGTTACTTACAAACTTATCAAATCCTATTAAAGGGTAGACATCCTCTCTATTCCAAAACCATTTTTCATAAGAATGTACCGCTACAGTACGATATCCTTCTGACTTCAGAAAGGAAGCCAGCGATGGCATAGGCTTTTTAACATATTGTTGGTAGGCCATTGAACCTGTTGGCAAAAACATCATTCCGTTTCCTGTTAATACCTCAAATTCTGTATTTGCTGTTCCCCCACCATATTGTTGTGATAAAATCCATCCGCTCATAGCTTCTTTTCTTAACTTATTAACTGTTGGAATAGGATCTTCTGAAAACTCAACTCCCGGAAGCTTTGTTGGATCCCAAAACGATTCATTCATAATCATAATAATATTAGGCTTAACATCATGATTTGGATACTGGTTAGAGTTATTAATAAGTTTTTTCATTTCATTTTCAGTATAGTCTTCTGGTTCATCAATCATGACATTTTTAATATTAATTAAAAAGCCTACTAAAAATCCGTTATATTCATAGTTTTTGATTTGACTCCAGTTAGCATCATATACGCCTACTTTTTTAAGCATGCTAGGATTCAAATAAATAGTCTTAAAACAAAGAAAGACCCCCATTAATACTGCTGTTGAAAAGATAAGCCTCCTCTTAACAGAAATTTTTTTCTCCTTTATAAATAGAGTTCCAATCATACATAAAATAACTATTATAATGCTCATACAAAGAAGAGGAGTAAATTGAATTTTAATATGCTCCATAATATTGTTAAGCTCCTTACTGAGCATCATATCCCAAGGAACAAAGGGATCTCCTCTTACAATAATTTTAAAATAATTCACAAGTGCTGCTGTCAAAAAAATGACACCTGTAACGGCTGTAGCAAGCCATGTAACAGATGTTAAACAAATAATAAGCATAAAAAAAAGAAATATAATAAGATATCCCAAAAGCACATGCATCGGTCTATCCACTAGCCACCTGAATGTCTGGTTCACCGTTCCTCTTTGCAGTAATTCAACTAAAAAGGTGATCAAAAGAGGATATAGTGTCCATACCAAAAACTTAATCTTATCTTTCATTAAATCTTTTTTATGATTAAAATCCAGTGCAGATGCCTTATAATAAGTTGATACTTCTTTATCTATCACTGTTACACTCCCCCTTTTAATATGATTTATATTCATAGAAAAAACATTACTATTAAAGTCAATAACGTCATTATACTATGAAACGAAGAGGTCTTGCATTGTTAATATATGGGCATCCCCCCTACCTTTACAGTTATTCCCTTATGATATACTAAGAGCACATACTGCCTAGGTATGTGCTCTTAGTAGGTTGGCTTTTATTTATTATTCCTGTACTACCTTAAAACTATCTTCTGATATTCCCTCAGTCTTTGGATTACTTAATGCTTCTTGCTGCGTACCATTACTTTCACTTGGAGTTACTATATGTTCACTGTCAATAAGCTCAATATCCTTTGGTTTATCAAAAAACGTTTGCATTTCTTCCATTGCAAGGTGATTTATGTATAAATATGCAGCAAGTTCTTCTCCAACATATCTTACATGCCAAGGTTCGTACATGTATCCAGTTATCTTTTCTTTGCCTTTTGGATATCTAATGATAAATCCATACTTATGTGCATTGCTTGCTAACCACTTTCCTTCTTTTGTGTTTCCAAATCTTTCAGTTAAACTATAGCCTATTGATTGTGCTGACACATCCATTGCAAGGCCTGTTTGATGCTCACTGTATCCTGGTTTTGCACTAAAACGATCTGTCTCTTTTTGCCCAAACTTTTTTATGTAATGATTATAGATAGTATTTTGTCTTCCATAGGATCTATAACCTGATACAGCTACTAAGTTAATATTCTCTTTAGCTGCGCTGTTAAACATAAGTTTCAGATAATATGCAGCTGTATATTGCATATGTTTTTTCTCGGCTTGTCCTTTTTCACTAAACTTAACATTTGGAACAACCAAATGTGTAGGTTTATAATCTTTTCCCAATCCCTTCTGCTTGTTAACAAGTACATAAAAAGGATTGTCTTTGGCAGGAATAACCGGATTAATCTGCGCTGCAGCTAATATACTATTTAACAAATATACTACGAGCACACTTACCACTACCAGTATTCTCTTTTTCATCTCTAGCCCCCAATTAACTACTTATGTATGATATTATGATTATTCCATTATACCCCATAAGTCGACTAAATGAAAGAGAATGCAAAAAAAGACCCCTTTAAAAAACGATTTTCATCATTTAAAAGAGGTTAAATCTTTCCTTGTTCACACTTACCGCTACTCCACGGCAAACAGTGCCTTATCCAACAGTTTCTACTCTCATACTACGTATGATCACCTGACTCCTTCTTTATTTATAACTATATCAAGTACTTTTTATACGAGTTATTTGCCACTTTGTTCTACCCAACATAGTAGTATCAACTAGTACTACTATAATAGTAACAATTTTTTATTTTTTGTCAATAATATTTATTTCTTTTTAAGTAAAATTTTATAGGATGCAGCTTGTGCTTATTGCACGAAAATATCATAATATAGCCTCTTGATGAATAGGATAAAACTAAATAGTATTTCTTTAATAAAGGAGATTATATTATAAGTCTTATTACTATTTTCTAAGGAGTGATTGGATATGACTACTATGCCAAAAGTAGGAGGTAAATCTATTGCCTTTACTGCAGCAAGCACCCATGGACTTATCAACCTCTCAGACTATGCAGGTAAATGGGTAGTTCTTTTTTGTAACCCTGGAGAATTTACTTCAAAACACAAAGATGATTTGACTACATTTATAAAATACTATAAAGAATTCTCAAAACGAGACATAGAACTAATTGGATTAAGCACAGATCAAAACGCTGCCCACTTGCAATGGCTGTATTCTGTTTATCGTACCAAGGTAACTGCTGTACCATTTCCTATCATAGATGACCGCAAGGGAACTATTGGCAAGCTATTTGGTATTAGCTCATCAGGCTACTCTGCGAGAGATCATTCTACAAATATATTTATTATTTCACCTAATCAAACTTTAGTCTCTTCATCAAATTATGTTTCGTTATCTTCTATACAAATAAGTGAAATTTTCAAGAAACTTAATTCATTGCGTACAACTTATGATACTAATGAAAATAAAACAGCAAATCGTGTTTCTGGTGTTGCTCCTGGATGCAATGTGAAGCCTATTGTTGGAGAATATGTCCTTGGGAACCCCGAAAATGTAGATCCTCGCTTATTAGATTTTGTTATTTATGCTTTTGTACAGATAAAACCTGATGGTACTTTTGAAGCTTATTCAACTAGATATCTTACAGAACTTGCTGCACTTAGAAGTGTTAATCCAAATTTAAAAGTACTTATGGCTATAGGTGGCTGGGGTGCTGAAGGTTTTTCAGATGCTGCACTAACTCCTACTTCAAGGTACGCTTTTGCAAGAGAAGCTAAGCGTTGGGTAGATGAATATAATTTAGATGGCGTAGACCTAGACTGGGAATATCCAGGTAATAGTGTAGCTGGTATTAAATCGAGACCCGCAGACAGAGAAAACTTTACTCTGCTCATAACTGCTCTTAGGGATGTTCTCGGCCCAAACAAATGGATTACTGTAGCAGGAACCGGTGATCCTCTTTATATCAGAAATGTTGAAATTAGCAAGATTGCTCCGCTTATTAATTATTTTAATCTCATGGCTTATGATTTCAATGCCGGTGAAACAGGTGAAACTGCAGGCAAACATCAAGCTAATCTATTCCCATCCGATCTTTCTCTTGGCACTACAAGTGTAGATGGGCAAATCACAAACCTGACAGCAGCTGGTATGCCTGCCCGTAAAATTTTGATGGGGATACCTTTCTATGGCAGATATGGAGCTACCAGTACAAGAACCTTTGATGATTTAAGACGAAACTTTATTAATACTAACGGCTATACAGTACGCTGGGATGATGTTGCTAAAGCTGCCTATATCGTTGGACCAACTGGCAACTTTGCGTATTCATATGATAATCCAATTTCTATTTATTATAAAGGCGTCTATGCAGCTGATGAATGTCTGGGTGGATTATTTTCTTGGCAGGCAGGCATGGATACAGCCAATATACTTGCTGCAGCAATGTCAGATGCCGTAAGAGACCTTGATGGCCTCAGAGAAACATTGATAACAGAGTATTCATTCACTCCATAATTTCAAATAATAAATCAGAGGGAAATTCTCCCTCTGATTTATTATTTGAGTAATTCTTTTATCTTTTCTATAACCCCATTTTGTTCATTGGACTTTGCTGTATAGCGAGCTATTTTTTTAAGGTCTGAATGTGCATTATCCATTGCATAGCTATAATAAGCATTTTGGAGCATCTCCAGGTCATTAAGATAATCCCCAAATGCCGCAGTTTCTTCATATTTTATGTTTAATAATTGCTGCAGATGCTTAATAGCCGAGCCTTTGTTAACTCCTTTGGCCATCATATCAAGCCAATGTTCTCCAGCAATACAAATGTGTAACTCATCCCTTAAATCATCAAAATATTGATTGCTGTTTGTTTCTGCCCCTTTAAAATCACACAAAGTTACCTTTAAAATATCTCCTTGAACTGTCATTAAGTCTTCAATTACTTGGTATTTAACATAATACTTTTCAACTTCATTAATAAATTTTTCACTCGTTCTTTCAACATACGCTCCTGCCTTAGTACATACAACAATATCAACTCCATCAATAGTACGCCCCTTTTGAATAAGCTTTTTAGCTATATTGTTATCTAGAGCGTTTAAAGCTAGCTCTTTTCCTTGATAAATGATTAAGGTTCCATTTTCTGCAATAAATAAAACATCATCCCTAATAGCCTCTAGTGTTTTTACAAGCGTAAAATATTGTCTGCCGCTTGCAGCTACAAAAAGTATATTTTTTTTTCTAAGCACCTTAAATAATTCATAAAACTCTGGCGAAAGCTCCCCTTTATTATTAAGAAGTGTCCCATCCATGTCAGATGCAATAAGTTTGATCATATTCTGTCCTCCGCTTATTTAGTCCTCTAAAGCTGCACCCATTCGTTAATAGTATATAAATACATTACCTTTTCTTTAACACGCACTTTAGTGATCCCCTCAATAGCCTGTGCATATAAATCCAGCTGTCTTTGATATCTGTCTTTGATAGTCTGTATACTATCCTTTAAATTGTTTTGATCAACATGATCCGTCTTATAATCAATCATTACAACGCCATCTTGTTCTATAAAAAACGTATCTATGATGCCTTGAATAAGAATTTTCTCATTATCCGGATAATGACTATCAATAGTTTTGACATCTGCTAAATAAACAAATTGTTTTTCTTTCCATACATGCTCAGCCTTTCTCATACGCGCTACCATATCAGACCCCGAAATTTGCATGAGCCTATTTATATCTATAACTTCTACAGCCTCTTTTAATATTTTGTTTTCTGATACTAGCTTGTGTAATGCACTCTTTATCTCAGTTTCAGTCGTAAGATGAAGAAAATCTAAATGTTCAAAAATACTATGGATAAGCGTCCCTCTTCTGGCTCCTTTTAACTGTGCTTCTTCTTTAATGAATGTGGGGATGCGGCGTTCATCTTGTACAGCAGCAGAACTCGAAACAATCTGGTACCTTATTGTACTATTTTTAATTTCAGATACGGAAAGCTTGGTAGGCAGCACAATAGCCTTCTCATATGGATATCTATAGGACAGCCTTTTATAGATTTCCTCTTTGTATGCCCCATAGTCTTTTGCGGGGTTCCAATTAATTAACAACTCTTTTTTGCCTTCGCTAAGTGTTTTTGCCTCTTTTACTTCTTCTGATAAATTCGCTTTATCCCATAGGGTTAATTGCCACTTTGATTGCCCTTTAAAAATATAAGATGCATCTCTTCCCGCCATTTTACGAATATCCGGAAGGTAACTATGGGCGAATAAACTCATTCCAATCCAGTTAAGGTAAGAACCAGCTCTTTTGACTCCTAAAGAGAGTATTTGTTTGTTATTTCTTACTGCATAGAGACTCCATTTCTTAGCTTTTTTTGTAAAGTCAGAAACAGTTCCTGTTATAAAAAGCTTTTCCTTTGCTCTTGTCAAAGCAACGTAAAGCACCCTCATTTCCTCTGAGATATTCTCAGAAATGATTTGGGTTTTGACGGCTAACTTAGGAATAGTAGGATACTTCACATGCTCTTCTTGGTCGATATACTCTGGAGCCAGCCCCAGTTTACTATGCAGCAGTATGGTATTTGAAATATCCTTATTATTAAATTTTTTACCTGTATCGCATAAAAATACAATACCAAATTCTAATCCTTTACTTTTATGAATACTCATAATCCTTACTAAGTTTTCATTATCTCCCATAAGCTTGGCTTCCCCAAGCCCATCCGATGTTTCTTTTAGCTTGTCAAGATATTGTATAAAGCTAAACAGTTTACCATGATGGTTATTTTCAAATTCTCCCGCATACTTTCTAAGCATCCCTAAATTTGCCTTCTTTTTTGCTCCTGTCGGCAGCATAGAGACATATCTGTAATAGCCTGTTTCTACATAGATTTTTGCTAAAAGCTCCTCAATGGTTAACTGGCTATTTTGTATGCGATAATCCTGCAGCTGCAACATAAAATGCTTAATATTACTTTTTGCATCTTCTCTTTGAAGATAGACCTTTAAAGCTTCATAAAAACATCCTTTATCCAGTTCTCTTCTAATAACCACTAAATCATCCAGGCTAGCTCCTACAATAGGTGAACGCAGAACGGTGATAAGTGGGATGTCCTGAAGCGGGTTGTCTATAATTTGAATAAATGCAATCATTGTCTGTACTTCTATGGCTTCAAAAAAACTGCTGTTTACATCTGCATAAGCACCTATCCCTTTAGTTATAAGGGCATTTTCAAACAGTGCAGCTTTATTCTTTGTGGCTCTTAAAAGAATAACAATATCTCTTGGCTCCACTCTTCTATAGCTTTGTGTATCTTTGTCAAATAAATGAGTAGGATTTCCTTCTCCCTTAAGAATCTTGTCAATAAGTGCTGCAACCATCAGGGCTTCTAACTCAACATTTTTAAGTTCCTCTAGCTGAGACTCATCTTCGGAAGCTTCTTCCTCCTTAGCCTTAGTTTCTAAGATATGAACTTCTATATCATTTGCAAGTGCGCTATTTCCAATAGCTGAGATATCTCCCTCCTGATAATGATTACCAACCTTTAATTTTGCATAGTCATCATACTCAAGTTCTCCTACTTGTTTACTCATCAGCTGCTCAAAGATGTCATTAACTCCCTGCAGTATATTTTCTCTGCTCCTAAAGTTCTGGGATAAATCTATGCAGATCTCTTTTGAAGAACTATCTTTTACCGCTGAATATTTATCCCATTTTTCGTATTTATCTGCAAAAATAAGAGGATTTGCCAGCCTAAACCTGTATATACTTTGTTTCATATCTCCAACCATAAAACGCGTAGGGCCACCTGCTTCCCCAGCTTCGGTTACAGCCCCTAGGATAGTTTCTTGTACCGTATTACTATCTTGATATTCATCAATATAGACTTCTCTATAAAATCGACTGAGTTCTTTAGCTGTATCCGTATAAGTTATCCTCATAAGCTCGCCTTTTTCATTAAAGTGAGGCTCCACTAATACTTGCATGCATAAATGTTCTAAGTCATTATAATCTACGATACCTGCATTTTGTTTGGCTTCCTGATACCTAGATTCAAACTCCTTTATAAGTGCTGTCAATTCTCGCATCAGCTCACCAACTTTGGGTAAGTGTGCAATGACTTTTTTGTCACTTATATAGGCTAAATCTTCTTGCATTGCTTTGATAACTTCTTTTCCTAAATTACGATATTCCTTAACTCTTTCTTTAAGCAGCTCATCACATTCTTGCTTTTTACGAGGTAGACTTGTAAATACAATACTATTTATGATACTTATTATTTCACTTAGATTACTTTCATACTCTATTCTGTCAATTTGCCTCATATCATCTTCCAGTATATTTTTATATAATTCAGGTCCGTTTGGGAGGTTGCAAAGTCCTATGGCGTCATTATACAGTACCTTCATATCGTTAACTTGATTTAAAATATTCATTTTAATAGTTTGGCTCCAAGGCATTTCATCCAAGCTGTCATACGTCATGCATAGGGCCTGTACTTTTTCATCCAGCCACATCTCTGGGAATGGTGTGCTTTTCGAAAAACTGTATATATTTAAAATAAGATCCGCAAGGGGTGCCATGCTTTGGACATTTCCATATATCTCAGCTATTTTTAGAAAGCCTTCCTCTTCATTTTCAAACTTTTCCTCTATTATCTCTTGTAAAATGTCCATTTTCATAATAGTTAGTTCAGCTTCACCTGCAACTTTAATATTAGGATCTATATCTAATTTGTTAAAATACGCTTTAATAACTTTAAGACAAAATGAGTGAATTGTAGAAATTGAAGAGGTTTGAATAAGTGCTATTTGTCTTTCTAAGTAACTTATTTTTTTAGTCATACTATGCTCATTATCTTCTGTTAAATCACTGTTTTGCAGGGTTGAAATCCTATCAGATAATTTACTTGTTATACGTTCTTTCATCTCGTTTGCAGCTGCACTTGTAAAAGTGACAATAAGAAAGCGATCGATTTCTATAGGATCTTCAGTATCTGACCCAGTAATCCTATTAATAACTCTTTCGGTCAGCACAGCTGTTTTCCCAGATCCTGCTGCTGCAGAAACTAATATATGGGCATCTCTTTTATCAATTGCCGCCTGCTGCGGCTTAGTCCATCCCATCTACTCTATCTCCTTTCTCATACATAGTTTTTCCCATATAGCTTCCTTATTAATATAATCCAGTTTTTCATAAATATTATCAGGCATACTTTCATCAAATTGACAAATCGTACGATATTGACAATATAGGCAAGAACTTTTATCTCCTAGTTTAAAAGGCCTAGCGCTTACCTTACCTTCTAATATTTGCTTCCCTAAATCTTTTATTGTATCTATAATATGATTTTCTAAAACTTCAAATTGCTGAAGACTTGCCACTGATGAACCTTTTTTTATTGTACCATCTTTATTAATGCTGACAGGAATGGTGTCCCCTAAATTTGTCTTATCTAGTGCATGGATAACGTCTAATGCTTCTAAAGCTAAACCCGATAGCTTAAATTGCTTTAAGTTTCTGCCTTGTATCTCTTCCTCACTCATCCCTGCCTCATAATTGATGTAAGGATTATTGATGTGAAAATAAAATACCCCCCCTGGTTGATATCTAGTATCCAGTTTCAAATAAGCATCTAAATACAACAGCAGCTGCAATTGCAGACCATAGTAAACTTCCGCTAGATTAAAGGTTTTGTTTCCTGTCTTGTAATCTAATATTTTAATATATTGTGATTCTGAATCTTTATAGTAAATATCTACTCTGTCTATTTGGCCTGTGATAATAATCTTTCTGTCCTTATCAATTGATATTTCAATAGGCGGAAGTGCTTTGCCTTCGGCAAAATTAACCTCATAACTTGCAGGCATAAAATCTCCATTTTGAAGGTGTGCTGTTAATGCACGAATAGCTCTCCTTGCCATTTTTTCTAGTTTTGAGGCAATATATTTAAATTTACCTATATCCTTATAAGCTGCATTATGCTTCTCGAGTGCATGCACTGTCGCCTTTTTAACAGCTAAATCTATTTGCTCGTTACTAGCGCTTGTCCAGGTTGTTCCTAATACCTCTAATTCTTTAGGGTATTCCTCAAGTGCCGCATGAAATAATGTTCCTATTTTGGCCTGATCCCATGTAAATATTTTTCTTTCTTCAGCTTTAATCCCGTATCTTATGAAATAACAGCATGCACAGTTTCTAAAGGTTTCCAGTTTAGAAATACTTGTATTTAACGTCGGCTCATAGAGCAGCTTAGTCGTCTCTTCATTCAAATAATGCTGCTGGTTCGTATAAAAAAGATAGGATGATAAATCTAGTAATCTATCCTGCCATTTTTCATTTTCAAAATACCAGCTTATAATATCCTTCCAAGCATCTTCCTCCATACGCCCTTCAATATATTCCCGCAGCAAGTGCCCTACATATCCAAAGGTTGGAAGAGGCCTTTGTACATGATCCAGTAAATGATCTTCTGCTTGTTTCTGTACGCCTCTAAACATCTTTTTAATCTTATAGTAAACTAAAGAGGGTCTTAAAGGTTTTCCGTTTTCATCAGCAAGTACTGCACTTATATAAAGTTTATCTGTTGCTCTTGTAAGCGCAGTATATACCTCAAAGTTTGAAGTATATATGGATTCATTGATAACTCTGTCACAAAATCTATCCTTTGCACTATCTCTTTCTTTACATATTCTGCTTAATGTAACTTTATCCATATCTGAAAATAATTCAATAGGATTGCTTATCTTGGGAATAATCCCTTCGTTTGTCCCTAAGATAAACTCTGCCTTTATTCTTGGAAGTCTCGTTCTGTCTATTGTACCAATTATGACCTGATCCTGCGCTGGAGGAATAGTTCCCATTTTCAGATAAGAAAAACTCGTACTAATCATTCTTTTATAGCCGGCTACTGTCGTATACTCTTCACCTAAAATAGCAACTAGTCTTTCAAACACCTCTATGACCTCAGACCAAATCTGAGAATTTTCAAGTTCTAAAAGTCTATTTTGATCTTTTTGATGACGCTTCACACATTCTTGAAGGACCTCATAGGCTTTAATATCTTCTAAAAAGTAGTAAAGTCCTTTTGTTAAATCTATCATTTTAATAGATCCACTTGTTTTTAATTTATAAATATATTCTTCAAATTTCCGAATAGGCTCTAAAATTTTCTCTCTTATAACATTAATATGTGCCTGAATCAATAAGTCCTCTTTATTAAATTCCCAAGTTTCGTACCATTTCTTCTTCCCCTTTATACCATATGCCAAAATATAATTTTCCAAAAGGTCAATATCTTCTATGGCAATGTTTAACATATAGGTTCGAAGAAGAGACATCATACTTCTATAAGAATAATTTGAAGTAATAACCTCTAATACGCCTTCAATAGCCGCTACCAAACTATTAGTATGAATATTCCTTTTCATATCTAAAAAATAAGGAATTTCATATTCCTTAAAAATACTTTCTATACTTGATTTGTAAGCAGCTAAATCCCCAACCATTATGGCTAGATCCCGATACCTCAGGCCACTATTCCTAATAAGTTCCACGATAATTTTTGCTGTTCGCTCTATTTCATCATTTTTATTAGGATAAGTACATAAACTTAAATCTTTTATCTCCTCATTAAAGGGTACTGCATAGGCATTAAAATAATTTTGTTCTATATACCTTATTTCTTTTGAAACCCCTGAATCCTCTAGTGTATTCACAAAAAGATACTGGGTTTTATACGTTATAGATTTACTTTCACATAATCCTACAAGCTTCTGATAAGTTTTTATACTTTCATAAAAGGGGTTTACTTCCTTTATTTGATCATTCATATTATATACTTTATCTGAGGGTAAAGTTATTTTTACTCCTTGAGATTTTTTTATAAGCTCTTCTATAATATCGACTTGAGCGCTGGTAAAACCATAAAATCCATCAATCCAAATGATTGCACTTCTTAACTTATGACTTTTACAAATACTTTGTGCGACTCTCTTTAGAGTTTTTTCAGCTGTTATAAACTTCCCTGCAATATAGTCCTGAAAATATTTATAAATTATCCTAATGTCCTGCAATTTACTTTTGAATAAAGTCGTGGTTTCTTTATCTGCTATAATTTCCTTTAAAGTAATTTCCTCAATTGAGGATTGCTCCAGTACTGTTATTAAGCGGTTAATTGATTCAATAAATCCATTTCTATAAATGCTTTTCTTAAAAAAAACCAATTCATCTTTATGATCTTCTATTACCTTTTTCAAAATCATTATTCGCTCTAAATCGTCAATAACTGGTGTCTCCTCTTTCCCAACTTCATTAAAAACCTCTCTGGCTAATGTATTAAAACTTGCTACTTCTACTCTAAGCAGCCCCGAATATAATCTCTTTGATAAGTCAATTTGAGTCTGAAGGTTAAACTGTTCCGGAACCAACATAATAAGGTCTGAATAGTCTTGTTTTTCTAGCTCACTTTCTATTTGTTGATAGCAATACGTAGTTTTACCACTTCCGGCTCTTCCCAAAACAAATTCAACTTGCATCACACACTCTCCCCCTGTATCTTTTTGACTTATCTCCTAGAGTTCTAACATCTACCAGTTATTGTAACATACTTTTATCCTATTATTACAGCTATTATTTAAGTGCAGCCATATAAAAAGTCCTCTATCGAAATACAGATATAGAGGACCTTCTATGCTTGCATTGTTTTTATGTTGCATTTTCTATGCTTGCATATTTATATAGGATTTTTTTAATGAAACGATATCCTTAGGATTAACATATGGATAAACGCTTTCCGCTCCATCAAGCATAATAAGTGCTTCATCTAAATAGGGAATACTTTGGGCAGGCTCTTTAGTAACTTCCATACTAAGCTGTGCAAGCTGCTCAAAAAATTTAACCTTATCTACAATATAATCCTCATAGGTTCCATGTATGTCTTTATCAAATCTAAATGAATTATCTTCATAAATATCTCTCAAAATAGTATACGCTTCTTTAGTATCACCTATGTTATGTAAGAGTTTCGCCATGTATATTCTCGAATTCCAGTGATAACAATCTTGTTTAACATACTCTGGTAATATCTTATCTTGAGATTGTAAATAGGCTTTGGCTGCTAATAGTTTATCTCTATCCATTTTGAATACCTCCCTAACGAAAATCTTTGCTAATTAGTTATGCTATAATAATATGAATAAATTTCTCTTATTGTTACATATTTACAATCTATCTGTCAAGCAAAAATAGTTAAGTAAGATACTTATAACTTGCTTTTCATTTGTGTTACTGTTTGCATATGGTATATCTGCACATGCGGCTATAAATCTAACACAATCTTTACTTGTAGGGGATCTTATCACAAGCTATAATAAAGTTATGAAGGATATACTCCTGAAAAATGTGGTATATTCTATGACTTAAGAGGAGCGTGTTATATGGAAGCTGGCGTTAACATAAGGAATACTCATAAAAAAGCTAATCGATTTAATGTAATCTTTGTATGGTGTGTATCTATTTTACTTACTTTACAAATTACAATAACCTCAGGAGTACAAGGCGGACTATATGTTGGCATAGCAACTATTGGATCTGCGATTTTTATAACTACAGTAAGTTTTTTACATATAAATCAAAAATGGAAATGTTTGATTATTACTAGTGTTCCTACTCTAGGAGCTTTATGGCTGCTTCATATAGAAATGGGAGAGCCACGTGTCTTCATGGTCCTTTTTACTTGTGTGACTATGGCCACTTTATACTTCGATAAACAATTACTGCTGCTATATGCTCTATTTCAAAATCTTGCCTTAATACTGTATTTTATTTTCTTACCTTCCTCATTATTAGGTGAACATGTGAGTTTAAGAGAATTTCTTTCAAGGCTAATCATTTTAGATGCTAGTATCGCCACTTTATATATGCTTACCAGTTGGGGAAATGCACTTCTTCAATCTGCTATTCAAAAAGAAAATCAAAGTCATGAACTATTAAATAAGCTGCAGAATGCCATGGAGCAGATCGAATGCAGTACAAGGCAGCAAAATAGCAGTATCATCAGCATTAATGAGAACTTGCATAGTGTACAAGCCATGAGTCAGTCTATTACGGTGGCTACTAAAGAAATTGCTTTAGGCGTGGAACAAGAATCCCACAATGTTAATCACATTAGCAATATGATGCGTCAAATAGGTGATACAGTTGAAGCTGCACAAAAGCTTTCTCTATCTGTCTCTGATATTACTAGTACAACTGTAAAAGATGTCGCAGATGGAACCGAGCAGCTAAAAGAAATGCAAGTGCATATGCAGACGGTAGATACTGCAGTTGGAGCTGCTCTCTCTACGGTAAAAAATTTACATCAAAATATGGATTCCATTGATTCCTTTTTGTCAAGCATCACACAAATTGCAGAACAAACCAATTTGCTGGCTTTGAATGCTGCAATCGAAGCAGCACGGGCTGGTGAATCAGGCAAGGGTTTTGCGGTTGTTGCTGATGAAGTACGAAAATTAGCAGAACAAAGTGCTAAAACCACTGATGAAATCTATTCAATTATCCAAAATATACGTATCCAAGCAAAGGCCGCTTATGATAAAGTAGAGCAGGGTAATGAAGCAGTTCAAAATGGAAATATCATTGTACAGTCTATACACAATCGTTTTCAAAACATGGAACAGTCTTTTAAAACTGTATATTCCCAAATTAAGCAAGAAGATGTGATGATCGATACAATGAGTACCTCTTTCACGAAAATCGAAGAAATGCTTGAAAGTATTGCAAGTATTTCTATGGAACATTCTGCTTCAGCTGAAGAGATTCTTACGAATATGGAACATCAAAATCAGAAGACCTCTGAAATTGTATCTGCTGTAAGTGAGGTTCGAAAACATAGTGAAGAATTAAATTCATCAATAGAATGCTAATATAACCTTTCCTCTATTGTTTCATTCGATTATTATTTACGACAAAAGAGATATCTGCCTTTCTTAGCAGATATCTCTTTTGTCATAAATATATTCATTTTAGTATGAAATAATAATTTACTTATATAACACGTTTTGCTCCAATAAATGGCTTGCTTCCACTTGAAAAAGCATTACTGATAATAATTCCCGTTCTTTCATCATTAGCATGAATAATTTTTCCGCCGCCAATATAAATAGCTACGTGTGATACACTGCCACCATAACCATAGAATAACAAATCACCCTTTTGGAGATTATCAGTACTTACAGCATATCCGTTATTAGCATACTGAGCTCTTGAACTTCTTTGAATACCTATGCCAAAGTGTCTCATAACCTGCTGTGAAAATCCTGAACAGTCTGTTCCTCTTGTCAAACTGCTTCCTCCATATACATATGGATTCCCTAAAAATTGTTTTGCATAAGCTACAATAGAACTTCCTAGGCCGCCGGAGCTCGAAGATACTTGATTTTGGGGTCTTGCACTTTGCGGCTTAACAGGCTTATTAACCTGTTCTTGGGTTATAGTAATTCTTTTGACTTCTGCAAGTTGTTTAGTCGGTAAATATTTTAAAAAGCTGTCTTTTACAAAATCCTTATGTACAAAACCTTCAAATCCTTCTTGGCTTATCTTACACCAATCTCCTACTTTATAATGAACCGAAATCTCATCTCCCTGATAAAACTTCCCTATAATTTCTCCTTTTTCTGTTGATGGATAATCTCTTACATTAAGTCCACCTTGTACATTAACTGTTGCAACAACTCTGTGCACAGATATAAAATCTGATTTTACATAAGCTCTGGAATCATCTTTTAATATAAGCTTTAGCCAATCATCTTGTTCTGCTACAATCTCTACTGGTACCCCTACCCCTACTTGTTGAAGAATCCTGGAATCTGTTGTCGCTCTCTCTCTCACGTTTAATGTCCCTGTTGCTACTGTTCCATATGCTTGTCCATATGCTAAGTTTGGAATAATTGCTGTCACAGCCATTATAAATGTACTTAGTAATATTTTCTGTAATCGCATGAATACGTCCTCCTCAAAAATGGTTTGTTACACTACTAATAAGTAGTAAGATCAAACATAACAAAAATTATTAACTAATTGTTACAAAATTATTATATATAAAATGGATAATTGTGTCAAGTTTTTAATTATAATTAAGAATTATTAAGCATTGCCCAAGAAAAACAAATAAAAAGTCCTTTTTCATTCATTACGAATGAAAAAGGATCTTTTATAGCTGAATACCTAATGCAATATTTTGTTTTTTTATGAAGTAAGAAAGTTCATGTCTTGAAGTTGGAGATGTTTCATAAACACAAAATTCCGGATTAATTAAAGAAATAATTTTTTGAGCTATTTCATGATCAAACGGCTTATGTCCATCCATCTCTTTAATATGGTTTTTCAAAATCTTATTTTTGGTATACTTGTCTTTTGCCGTTTTATACTTTTCTAAAGTATAGCTATGATCTCTTTGCATATAGTATTTAGGAAGTGTCTTATTAAGATGTATTCCTTTTATGCTGTGTTTCATATCTCCCAAATCACCTATAACTTTTTCAATATAATTAAACGCCTGGAGCTCTGTACCTATTTTTGGATTTGTTAAAATAAGATGAGATATATCAAGTAAGTACCCCTTATTTGGATAGTGCACTTGTTCCATTAAGTATTTAGTTAAGTCAGGATTTAAATAGGTAAGTCCTGGCCACCAAAGATTTTCAAATAATAATAAAGGCCCATCTTCTTCTTTAAACACCTCATTAATAAGTTCAATACTTGCTTTAATGACGTCTTCATCAGAGTAGTTATAAGAGAACGTAAACGAATCCTCTATAAGTACATGACTAATATGAAACACCATATACTTCGCGCCTATCTGCTTAGCTCTTTGATACTGTAATGCGTAGGAATCTATGATCGTTTGTTTATCACAGCTCCCATAGTAATCACAAACAGCCTCTTTACTTCCTAAAATATCAATAACCTTGCCTAAGTTATCATTCCAAAAATCAAGCCACATAGGGTAAAAAGATAAGTGTACTCCTTCTACGATATTAGGCGGGATTTTAGAAATGTCATAGTCAGCTGTCAGTCCAAGCTCAATGCCATCCATGTTATTTTTATTTATATAATCTGTTATATTCTCCCAATCATCTTCAAACCACTGAAGCTGCGTGGGAACTGTAGATAGGTGAAATAATCTTTTCATAAAGTCCTTCTTTCTATTTTACATTTTTTTAAGTTGATACACGTCCTTATTTGCAGCCTTAGCCGCAAGTGTTCTAAATAAGTTCATTTGCTCTTTCGTGAGGTTATGTTTTGGGATAAGCTGTGCCTGATATTCATCTACAAAAAATCGAATATCTTTCTTTGTCTCAATAATTTTAATAAAAGTATCCCATGCTATTTCATCTTTTACCTCTCCCAAATCAAGAATGATCTTATCTTTTGAAAAAATATAGGTTACTCCATATGCAAAAGCAGGCACTTGCATTTGTGAAATTGTAATTTTCCAAACCTTCCAAGGAATAAGTAAAAATATTAGTATTGGTACAAGAAGAAGCACTATATTCTGCGCAATAAACAAATCTAATGTGACCTCTCTATTTATTAATTTATAAATGTAAAAACCCATAAGCAGCAATCCTATCAAAAGGATTACTTTATTCATATTGCGCTTAAGCATGACGGACATATTATAGCGCAGTACATCTCTTATTTTAAACTTTACATCCACTACCAGCTCTTTGTCTTGTCCATAATCCATTTACATCTTTCTCCTCTTAATTTATAATAGCTTATCTGCCTATCTCTTTTTCATGTCATTTATTATGTATTTTATTCAGAATAAAACAAGGTTTAATAGCCTAAAGATTTCTCCAGCCTATTAAACCTTACTTATTTATGCTTGCTTGATAAACTCCAGTATAAGTATGTCAAGCCGTGTACTTAAATCAAGTATCTTATCCTTGTCCAGCCTTAAGACATCTTGGTCTAATGCATTATTTAATTCATTTCTCAGCTGTTCTATTTCTAGCAGTAGTTGATGTGACATAGTAGATTTCCTTTACAACATGATCTCTATATCTTAATAGTATAATAACTCTTTTCTATAATATACATATCTTTCTTAAAATGCCTTATATTTACTTCCTTCTAATTAAATTTGGTTTTCTGTAAATTATTCATTACCCTGTCATTAAGGGCTTCTGCCGCATTATAACCCATTTTCTTTTGTCTGAAGTTAATTGCAGCTGTTTCACATATAATAGCAATATTTCTTCCTGGTCTTATTGGAATTGCATTTGTAACGACTTTAATCCCTAAAATATCTGTATATTCATTTACAAGTCCTAATCTGTCATATTGTTTATTTTGGTCCCATAGTTCCAATTTAATGATAAGATCTATATTCTTCATCTCTTTTACAGACCCTACCCCAAAAATTTGCTTAATATCAACAATACCTATCCCTCTAACTTCAATAAAGTGCCTGATTACTTCTGGAGCAGACCCTAAAAGGGTATGTGCTGAAACTTGTTTAATCTCTACAGCATCATCCGCTACTAACCTATGACCTCGTCTTACAAGTTCAAGTGCTGTTTCACTTTTACCAATTCCGCTTTCCCCTGTTATTAGCACACCTTCACCATAAATATCTACAAGCACTCCGTGCATAGAAATTCTAGGTGCAAGTTCTACATGTAACCATCTATTGGCCTCTGCTAAAAAACTAGTTGTCGGTAGGTCAGTTTTAAAAATTGGAATGCCATTTTTCCTTGCACACTCTAACATAATCTCAAAAGGTTCAATTTCTTCTCTGCATATAATAATACAAGGAATTTCTTTATAGGACATAAGTCTTTTAATTTTTCTATTTCTTTCTTTTTCACTTATTTTCTCGAGATAAGTATGCTCCACCTTCCCAATAATTTGAAGTCTGCTCGTATCAAAATAATCAAAAAAACCTGCTAATTGAAGAGCTGGCCTATTCACATCACTTTCCGTAATTTTTCTATCATTATACTCAACATCGGGAGTTAATATTTCAAGTTTAAAATGTTCTCTTAATTGACTTACTGTTACAGAATACATCTAATCTCCTCCTTTTCTTTCACTATAGTGTATTTATTATAGCATTTATCTGTTTTTTTTGATACTGTCTTTATGATCTAATGTTTATGAAAATAATCATAAATATGCTGGGCAGTATCCTTCGGAATACCTGGTATACACTCAATCTCCTCAAGGGGTGCTAAACTTAGCTTATCCATGCTCCCAAAATGATGAATTAGAATCTTTTTACGTTCTTTTCCTACGCCTTTAATCTCATCCAGCATCGACTGAACTTGAGCCTTACTACGCAGCTTTTTATGATATTCTATTGAAAATCTATGAACTTCATCCTGAATTCTTGTAATAAGCTTAAAAGCTTCCGAGTGTGAAGGCAGTAAAACTTCGTTACCTTTATATAAAAGTCCCCTTGTTCTATGCCTATCATCTTTTACCATCCCACAAACAGGTATCGCAAGCTTATATTTAGCAATAACCTTTTCAGCTATACTGACTTGCCCTTTTCCCCCATCAATAAAAAGAACGTCTGGTACCTTAGTAAAACTATTTTCACTTTGTTCACTAAGAAGTCTTGTGATACGCCTTTCAATAACTTCTTCAATACTTCCATAATCATTGGCTCCAATAATGCTTTTAATTTTGAACTTCCGATAATCACTTTTTTTAGGTTTTCCCCTTTCGAAGACGACCATTCCTCCAACAGACTGTATACCTTGTGTATTAGATATATCATAAGCTTCTATACGATTCGGCATTTTGTCAAAACCTAGAGCTTCTTTAAGCTCTAGTATTGCCCCTGTAGTTTTTTGCTCTTCTTGTTTGATATGTTCACCGAATTGTCCAAATGTAAGCTCAGCATTTTTACTTGCTAACTCCAAGAGCCCGTGTTTTGTTCCTTTTTGCGGCGTAATAAGCTTTACTTTAGATCCTTTTTTAGCCGTTAAATACCCTTCAAGAACCTCCTGTTCTTCCGGTGTTCGTTCTACAATAATTTCTTTAGGTATAAACGTAGCATCTGCATAAAATTGTACTAAAAAGTCTCTGAAAATAGATTCAATCATTTCATCTTCTGTATCTTTTAGATAAAAGTGCTCTCTCCCTACTAATTTCCCTTGCCGTACAAAATAAATCTGCATCAAGGTATCCTCAGCATTTTTAGCAAAAGCAATAATATCCTGATCTGCCATGCTGCTTGTTATAGCACTCTGTTTTTGTTCTACTTTTTTGATTGCCTGTATTTGATCCCTCAGCACCGCAGCCTTTTCAAAATTCAGCAGTTCAGATTCTGCTGCCATATCACTTTGCAGTTTCTTAATGACTTCGTTATATTTTCCATTTAGAAAATCTTGGACCTCGCTTACCATTGCCAAATAGTCCTCTTCATTAATATACCCTGCACAAGGAGCTTTACACTTACCAATGTGATGGTTTAAACATGGCCTTTCCTTGCCTATATCTTTTGGTAAATTTCTTGAACACGTTCTAAGTTCCCATGTTTGCTTAATAATGTCTACAAGCTCCCACATAGCTTGTACATCAGTGTATGGTCCAAAATACTTCGCCTTATCTTTTTTCATATGGCGCACAATAGTAAGTTTAGGAAATGCATCTCCCATATTAAGTTTAATATAAGGATAATGTTTGTCATCTTTAAGTCGTATATTATACTTAGGGTCATATTTTTTGATAAAATTACATTCTAAAACTAAAGCTTCCATCTCTGATCTTGTGATAATGTATTCAAATGACTCAATATGCTGTACCATTTTCATAACCTTGATAGAATGGTTTTTTGAACTTTGAAAGTACTGTCTGACACGATTTTTTAGATTAATAGCCTTTCCTACATATATAATTTGGTTATGTTCATCTTTCATTAAATACACACCAGGTTTATCCGGCAGTTTTTTTAGTTCTTCTTCAATGTTAAACATACCCCGCTCCTTTATTAGTAACATATCTTTATTGGTTCTATTATATCATATTCTTTAGTATTGCTATATTGTTTCAATTGTATTAAATTAGTATATCTTGGAATAATTGATTGAAATTCATAGAAAGTTTATATATACTTAAATAGAATATATAATTGAATAAGCTATAGAATTCAATTTTACTATGAAGGAGGATGTTATGAAAAAATTTAAACCTTATAAGCTATTATGTTTAACTTTAGGTGTTGGTATTGTTATGTCTGGTACTGTTTTAAATGCAGCCAGTCTTACAAAAACGCTTAAGGCTGTGTATAATAATATAGCCGTGTCTTACAATGGACAAACAAAAGTTTTAAGCAGTGAACCTTTTTTAATCAACGGAAGTGTTTATGTGCCACTACGTACAGTAGGTGAAATTATGGGAACTAGTGTAAGCTGGGCAAATAATACCGTTTATATTACTGGACAAAGCAGTTCAAATGTTTCATCTGAACAAGAAATTGCAGCCAAAAACTTTGAGATTGCATCTCTTAAGCAGCAATTAGACCTGGCAAAAAAAGAACTTGAAACTTACAAAGGCACTGGAACAGCAGGCAGTAATTTAACTACTACTGCTATTAATAATACTTTAAATAAAATTGTAGATACATATGATGAAGATTATGATGTAGACTGGGAGTTTGACCTTCGTCTTGTATCAAGCAAATTAGAATTAACTGTATCTTATGACAGCAGATATGATGACGATGATTTCGATGATACAACAGAATCAAAACGCAAACAATTTATCAAAGAAATTTGCTATGACATTTCAACTGCTCATAAAGATGTTGAAATTTATGGAACATTAGAAGATAGCCGTGAAGACACTGAGATAGCTGAATTTAGCTATAGCAAAACAGGAAGTCTCGACTATGAGGAAGAGAGTTCTACTTCCCTTAGTGATTTTGAAGATGATCTCGAAAGAAGTTATAGGTCTATAAAACTGAGTGATTCTGTTAGTCTTAATATTGATTCCATAGAACTTAGTGAAAGAAATGATACGCTGACTTTCACAGTCACAACTGATCTTAGTTTAGAAGATATAGAAAAGATAGATGAGATAGATGAATGGGACCGCTTAAGTACTACTCATCAAAGAAGATTAGAAGAATTCTTCGATGATATTATTAATGATTTAGAATATGAATACAAATCTTACGACGAAATAGTAGGTGTTTTAAGAGATAATGACAATGACCTAATAGCTTCTTACGAAGATGGTGACCTTGATCTTGATTATTAATTAAATTCTTATTTTAATATAAAGAGCTGTAATAAGATACCTTGATAAGGTTGCTTGATTACAGCTCTTTATATTGCCTATGGTTTATTTAAATATTTCTTCAAAAATTGCCCTGTATAAGATTTTTCATTTTTAGCAACTTGTTCAGGCGTGCCTGAGGCAATAATTGTTCCTCCTCGTAGGCCTCCTTCTGGTCCTAAATCTACAATGTAATCTGATGTTTTAATGACATCTAAGTTGTGTTCTATAACGACTACTGTGTTACCGCCCTCAACTAATCTGTCCAGTATACCAATGAGCTTGTGTACATCTGCAAAATGAAGTCCTGTTGTAGGTTCATCTAAAATATACATCGTCTTACCTGTACTACGTTTGCTTAACTCTGTTGCCAGCTTTACTCTTTGTGCTTCTCCTCCTGATAAGGTCGTAGAAGGCTGTCCTAATCTGATATAAGATAGACCTACATCATACAGCGTTTGAAGTTTACGAGCGATATTAGGAATATTTTCGAAGAAATGAAGTGCTTCCTCAACTGTCATATTAAGTACATCTGATATGGATCTATCTTTGTACTTAACCTCCAGCGTTTCTCTATTATATCGTTTACCTTTACATACTTCACAAGGAACATAGACATCTGGTAAAAAGTGCATCTCTATTTTGATTACACCGTCTCCTTGACAAGCTTCACATCTTCCGCCTCTAACATTGAAGCTGAATCTTCCTTTTTGATATCCCTTCATTTTAGACTCTTGTGTCTGCGCAAACAAGTCCCTTATTGGATCAAATAATCCTGTATAAGTTGCAGGATTTGACCTAGGGGTTCTTCCAATTGGAGATTGATCTATGCTGATGACTTTATCGAGGTTTTCTATTCCTTTAATCTCATCATGCCTGCCTGGTTTCAGTTTCGCCCCGTTTAAGTCTCTTGCTAGTCTCTTAAGCAGTATGTCATTAATTAAGGTACTTTTGCCTGATCCAGATACCCCGGTAATACAAGTAAAGGTTCCAAGCGGCAGACGAAGATTAACATTCTTAAGGTTATTTTCTTTCGCCCCTTTAACAGTAAGGTGTTCTCCATTTCCTTTTCTTCTTATATGAGGGATTTCTATTTCCTTTTTACCGCTAAGGTAGGCTCCTGTTTCTGAGGCCTCACATGCTAAAATGGTATCAATGGGCCCTGATGCTATAATTTCTCCCCCATGCTCTCCAGCACCTGGTCCGATATCTACTATCCAATCTGCTGCATGCATTGTATCCTCATCATGTTCTACAACAATAAGTGTATTCCCCAAATCTCTTAGTCTTATAAGCGTTTGTATGAGTTTATCATTATCTCTTTGATGGAGCCCAATACTAGGTTCATCTAAAATATAAAGCACACCTACAAGCCCTGAGCCTATTTGTGTAGCAAGTCGTATTCTTTGAGCTTCTCCGCCGGATAATGTTCCTGCAGACCTTGATAGGGTAAGATAATCGAGACCCACATCTACTAAAAATCCAAGTCTTGCATGGATTTCATTAAGTATCTGTTCACCAATTTGTATCTGTCTTTTATTAAGAGACACGTTATCAAAGAAGCTTTTTAACTCTCCAATAGCAAGATGCGTTATTTGATGAATATTTTTATCACCAACTGTAACAGCTAAGGCTTCTGGTTTCAACCTTGCTCCCCCACACGTACTGCATGGAATGCTTGTCATAAAGGTTTCATATTCCTGTTTCATGCCCTCAGAATTTGTTTCTTTATATCGCCTTTCTGTATTCGCAACTACACCTTCAAAAGCATACTCATAATTTCTTGTCCCATATTCTCCGTTAAAAGTAAATTTAACAGTATCTTTACCTGTTCCAAAAAGTATAATCTCTTTAATCTTTTGTGGTAAATCTTTATAGGGAGTATCTAAGTCAAATTTATATTTTGCCATAAGTGCATTAAACAGTGCATAAGCGTAACTCTCTGGATTCCCTATAGAGCCCCATCCTATTACGGCTATGGCTCCTTGTCTTAATGTAAGATTAGGATTTGGAATAACGAGTTCTGGGTCTACCTCTAATCTTTCTCCAAGTCCAGTACAGACCGGACATGCCCCATGAGGATTATTAAAAGAGAAAAGTCTAGGTTCTATCTCATCTATACTAATATTGCAATCTGGACATGAAAAACTTTGGCTGAATCTTATTTCCTCCTGTCCTATCACATCTACAACAAGTAATCCTCCAGTTAGTTTCATGATCGACTCAATAGAATCAGTAAGACGCTTTTCTATACCTTCCTTGATACTTAGTCTATCAACCACTATTTCAATAGTATGTTTTTTATTTTTATCCAGCACTACTTCTTCTTCAGATAAATCGTATACTTCCCCATCAATACGCGCTCTGATATAACCTTGTTTTTTAGCGCTTTCTAAAACCTTTTCGTGAATACCTTTTCTGCCCCTAACTACAGGAGCTAATAATTGTATTCTCGTTCTTGTCTCAAGCTCCATGAGACTATCTACCATTTGATCAATGGTTTGTTTTTTAATCTCTTTTCCGCACTTTGGACAATGAGGAATCCCTACTCTTGCAAATAAAAGCCTTATATAATCATATATCTCCGTTACAGTTCCTACTGTAGAACGAGGGTTTTTACTTGTAGTTTTTTGATCGATAGAGATTGCAGGGGATAAGCCTGATATACTTTCCACATTGGGTTTCTCCATTTGTCCAAGAAACTGCCTAGCATACGCAGACAGAGACTCTACATATCGTCTCTGCCCTTCCGCATAAATAGTATCAAACGCAAGGGAAGATTTACCTGATCCGCTCAGACCCGTAAAAACAATAAATTGATCCCGCTCTAATTCTAAATCTATATTTTTAAGGTTATGCTCTTTTGCACCTTTTATAATAATCTTATTTTTCATATGTGCTCCTTCTTAATTTACAAATATTATAAGCTCATTATATCATAATATATTATTTTTTCAAACGTATGTTCGATATTTTTTATAAGTTTCTTATATGAGACTTCCCGTATCACACCTTTATCTTTCTACCCTTTATACGTACTTAACTAGGTATCCCCTGGTCATTATACTTTATGTACTGCATAAGTAACTTAATTATTATATAGTATTTTCGTAACACATATGTAATAATTTCCAAATACATTAATGGCATATACTTAGCAATCGGGAAGAGGATAACATACATGAAAGTGAAGAAATCAATGTAGGTTCTAATCCCCCCTCACTTTGAACTATAAGCAGGGGGGTATTATTTATATCTCAATACTAGATTTATTACATTACTTCTATTTCTACATCTAATACTTCTGCTTCAGTATGACTTTCTATAAAACCAATTACCTTATCTAAACGATTTTCAACCTCTGTTTTTGAATGTGAGACCATACTTATACCGAGGATAATAGTCTGGTGTACATCAAGAGCTTCTACTTGCTGAATAGAAACATTAAATTTATTTCTTGTTTTTCCAATAATACTTTGGACAATCATCCGCTTTTCTTTTAGCGAATGTACCCAATCTGCATATAATTTCAATTTTACAACGCCAATAATCATCTTTTACACCCCGAAACCTTTTATGATGTCATTCTATAATCATACTATAGTGCGGATTTTTCTAAAGCTTATTAGATTCTCACTATTTATTGGTATTATCCCTTACTTTATCATTTTTATGTTCGAAACCTTGGGCATCCAGTCGCTGAATGTGTACTTACTAATCATTGTATGTATATTTATAAAATTTTGTATTAACAAAAAACTTTAAGTGTATACTATTAATATAAGAATTTTTTAAGGGGGAGTGTTATGCTTGGATTAGCACTAGAAGGCGGTGGTGCTAAAGGGGCCTTTCATATGGGGGCAGTTAAAGCACTTCTGGAAGAAGGTTATAACTTTGATATCATAGCAGGTACATCTATTGGGGCATTTAATGCTGCTATTATTGCTCAAGGTGATTTTGAACTGGGCTACAGCCTTTGGCAAAACATGACCACTTCACTGCTATTTGATATCGAGGATACTAAGTTAGAAAATATCTTAAATAAAAAGATTGATCTTGTTACTCTTTCCTATCTATCTAATAAACTTAAAGAATTTGTTGCTAACAAAGGTCTAGATACCATAAAAATCAAACAACTTTTAGATGACTATATAGATGAAGATAAATTAAGAACTTCACAAGTAGACTTAGGGATCATTACTGTATCTTTGTCTGATTTTAAGCCCCTCGAACTTTTTAAAGAAGACATTCCTTATGGAAAGATTACTTCCTACTTAATGGCAAGTGCTAACTTTCCTCTCTTTAAAATGGAACCTCTCGCAGGAAAATATTTTATCGATGGAGGACTTTACGATAATTGTCCCATCAATTTACTTGTAAAAAAAGAGTGTACTAAAATCATAGCCATAAGAACCTTCGGCATAGGTTTATCACAAAAAACTATCTCTAGTCACATACCAATTTTGTCCATTATCCCTTCTGAAGATTTAGGAAAAGTTCTAATATTCGATAATGCGCTCATTCAGCACAACTTGAAAATGGGGTATTACGATGCTAAAAGAGCTCTTTATGGCCTAAAGGGAAGAAAGTATTATATCACCCCTGTAGGCAACGACTTTTTTTTAAAGTCTTTGTTACTTCTTAGTACAGAGCAGATTACACGTCTGTGTAACTATCTTTCTCTTTCTTCCTTTTCTGAAATGGAACCGACTCGCTTACTATTTGAAAAGCTCCTTCCTAAACTAAGCCGATTATTAAAACTAGAAGTATACTGCAGTTATGAAGATATTATCATTGCTTTACTAGAAGTGCTGGCAAAAGCGAGTCATATTGAACCATTGGAAATTTATACCTTTAAACAATTCATTGAACTTCTGTTAGAAAAAACTTCCTCCTTGCGTGATAATAATCTAAAAAAATCTCCTCTTCTAGCAGTGGGACTAGAATTTCTGATATTCTTAACAGAACTTCCTATTGTGTAGTCTATACTTAGAGTCAATATTAAAGAGTGCCTGCTAGACTGGCACTCTTTAATAAATAGTTCATTATCTTTCATTTCTATTTTGTACGATAAATAATATGAGTACTTGGGAAATGATCCATTTCCTCAATATTTTCTCCTTCATATATTATTTTAATACCGTCAACCCACTCCCCTGCCAAGTCTCGCTGCAGGAAGGATTCTTCCAAAGTAATAAGTGTAATTCTCGAACCAGTACTTCCTCCATTTAAGTACTGCATCCAATTTTTATCTTGATCATTAAGTTGTCCCTTTTCACGAAGATTGATAACAGCTATTTTTTGCCCATCTATTTCTTCAATGCCTTTTAGTTCAATAGGGAGGTTATCAAATTGGGTTTGAGATAACTCATTTGCTATAAGAGTTAATTGCTTTTCTATGCTTAAGTCCTCAGTTATTTCAATACTCTCTGATTCTTTTATATCGTACGTATCAATATCAGCTGTAAATAGCGTTAACGTCTTTAAATCTGCCTCATCTACTTCTTTTATTTCAGATTCTTTTGGCTCCTCTACGCCTTTATTATCCTCTGGCTGCTTTATAACTTCTGGCTGCTCAATATCTGTTATTGGAGATGCTTTTTGTCCATTTTCTGCTTGTCTGTTTTGAATCAATACCAGATACATACTTCCAATGATAACTACAATAAGTACCGATACTATGCCCAACACCTTATATTTGTTCTTCATTCTACACCCTCCCTGCATTTTTATTGTCAACTATGTGAGCTGCTTTTATTAACTATTTATGAAATTTCGAATACGCTCAAGCATCATCGAGAGGGCAACTGAGTTAAACCCGCCTTCTGGAATAATAATATCTGCGCGCTTTTTACTTGGATCTACAAACTGCTCATGCATGGGCTTAACCGTATTAAGATATTGGCTAATAACAGAATCTATTGATCTGCCTCTTTCTTTAACATCCCTTAGCAATCGCCTTATAATCCTAACATCTGCGTCAGCATCTACAAATACTTTTATATCCATTAGATCACATAACTCTTGACTCTCAAAAATAAGAATCCCCTCTATAACAATTACTTTTGTTGGCTTAACCTCAATGGTCTGATCTAATCTAGTATGTTCCACAAAAGAATATACAGGATGTTTTATAGATTTCCATTGTTTTAACATCTGAAGATGCTCTATTAAGAGATCTGTATCAAAAGCATTAGGATGATCGTAGTTAAGGTTCATTCGTTCACTAAATGTAAGATGTTTATTAGCTTTGTAGTAGTAGTCATGTGATAATATAACTACATCTTTATCAAATTCTTCTTGTATGCGCTGGGTCAACGTTGTTTTTCCTGAACCCGTTCCACCTGCTATCCCAATTATTATAATATTATCCACACTATCCTCCACGCTGTTAGCCTTTATTTTCATTTTAGTAACATTTATGAGTAATCATAATAATGATATCACAGCATACTGTATTTTTCTATGTTTTAAGACTTAAAAGTATTTGTTTTATTATAATTTGCATTTATCATTTAGTATCACGAAATAATAAATGCCATACTGGCATAACCCCCTAGTATGGCATTTATTATTATTAATAGCTTTTTATCTGCTTATATAGACTTTTTTCAATTGAAGAAGTGTGTCTCTTAGCTCTGCGGCTTTTTCAAACTGAAGTTCAGTGGCTGCTTTTTTCATATCCTTTTCTACCTTTTTCATTGCTTTTTCTAATTCTTCTTTTGTCATGCTCTCTGCATCTTTATCTTTAAATACCCCAGACTCTTCTTTTACAGCTTTTGTTGCAACTATAAGGTCTCTTATCTTCTTTTTAATTGTCTGCGGCACAATATGATGTTCCGTATTATATGCCTCTTGTATTCCTCTACGCCTAATAGTTTCTGAAATAGCATGTCTCATAGATTTTGTAACGATATCAGCATACATAATGACTCTGCCATTAGCATTTCTAGCTGCCCTTCCTATTGTTTGTATAAGAGATGTCTCTGAGCGCAGGAACCCCTCCTTATCTGCATCTAATATAGCTACTAAAGAAACCTCCGGAATATCAAGTCCTTCTCTTAATAAATTTATACCAACTAGCACATCAAATACCCCTAGCCTAAGGTCTCTGATAATTTCAATGCGCTCTAATGTATCTATGTCTGAGTGAAGATACTTGACCTTTACTCCCATTTCTTTTAAATAATCAGTAAGATCTTCTGACATCCTTTTTGTTAGCGTTGTAACGAGCACTTTTTCATCTTTTGCTGTAATTTTATTAATTTCTCCCAGCAAATCATCAATTTGCCCTTTTACAGGCCTTACTTCTATAATGGGATCTAAAAGTCCTGTCGGTCTTATAAGCTGTTCAGTAATTAGTAATGAATGTTCTAATTCATATTGGGCTGGTGTTGCTGATACAAATAAAATCTGATTAATCTTAGATTCAAATTCATCAAATTTAAGGGGTCTGTTATCTAATGCAGAAGGCAGCCTAAAGCCGTAATCTACAAGTACAGTCTTCCTTGCTCTGTCTCCATTATACATGGCTCTGATCTGAGGCATTGTCATGTGAGACTCATCTATAATCATAAGAAAATCATCTGGAAAATAATCTAACAGTGTAAAAGGTGTACTCCCTTCTTCTCTGCCAGCTAAATGTCTTGAATAATTTTCTACGCCTGAACAATAACCCATTTCTTTGAGCATTTCAATGTCAAAATGAGTTCTTTGTGATATTCTCTGTGCTTCTAAGAGTTTGTCTTCTGCTTTAAGTTCTTTAACTCTGTCATCTAACTCTTCCTCAATTCTTTTAATAGCCTGCTCCATTTTATCAGAAGAAATAGCATAAAAAGAGGCTGGGAAAATAGCTGCATGCTCTCTGTATCCCAAAACGACTCCGGTTAGAGGATCTATTTCTGAGATCCTATCTATTTCATCGCCGAAAAATTCAACCCGTATGGCCTTTTCTGACATATTAGCCGGAATAATCTCAACTGTATCCCCCCGTACTCTAAAGGTTGCCCTCGCAAAATCCATATCATTTCTGGTATATTGAATTTGAATTAGCTTTCTCAGCACATCATCTCTATCCATTTGAGCATTAACACGAAGTGAAAGAACTTGATTCGTATAATCAATAGGATCTCCTAAACCATAAATACAGGACACGCTGGCAATAACTATGACATCCTTCCTTTCGCATAATGCTGCAGTAGCAGAGTGACGAAGTTTATCTATTTCCTCATTAATACTTGAATCCTTTTCAATATATGTATCACTGTGAGGAACATAAGCCTCAGGCTGATAGTAATCGTAATAGGATACAAAATATTCTACTGCATTATTCGGAAAAAACTCTTTAAACTCGCTATAGAGCTGGGCTGCCAAAGTTTTATTATGTGCTATGATGAGTGTTGGTTTTTGTACTTTTTCTATGACATTAGCCATTGTAAATGTTTTTCCTGATCCTGTTACTCCAAGTAATGTTTGATATTTATTTCTTTCCTTTAGACTCATACATAATTTCTCTATAGCTTGAGGCTGGTCACCAGTTGGCTCAAATTCTGAAACAATCTTAAATTGATTCATGCCCTATCATTCCTTTCGCTCACTTTATTGTTTATTCCATAGACTCTTTGGTATAAAGCAGAATAAAACAGGAGCAGCCGAACCATTAGGCAGTACATATAGGAGTTCACTCACTTTTTCCGGCGTCACTATCCCCGCTACAAGTGCTTGCTGAGTGTTTTTCACAAGTCCCATTTCCGGCATTGCATAGGATCCTTTACCAGTAAATCCAATGGCTCCCTTAAAAATGTTACTTCTTACATTTAAGAGAATTCCCGTATCTTCTTTAACATTGAGTCTTAGCCTATAGACCATTCCATAATTACCCTTATCCATAACTTTTTCACCTGTTAAGGCATCATAGCCTTGCATCCAGGACTCCATGTCATTAGCCGGTTTGCCAAGCATAATTTTATAAGGCTTATCATTATCTAAGGTTAAATTATAATATCTGTCTGCATTCTCAAAAGTTCCTCTCGAATGTACTCCATCCCGCTTAAGTATAGGTAGTTCTTCAATATGTTTAAGCTTAGTATCTTCTCCTACCATTGCAATGGTAATATGTACTTGTTCATCGCTATAAAATTCTATCATTCCTGAAACAGTATCACCTGTATTCCACTGCTTTATTCCTGTATCAAACAAATATTTTTTCTCGCCTTTTGCAAGGGTATAGTCTTCATAAAATTCTCTGCCCAGAAAGTCTTTTAATACCTGCGCTCCTGCATATAAAATATCTTGTGTAGGACCTTTTACCCCTTCTCTTCGCTTTGTAACTTGAATAGGAAATGAATTTTTATTCTCCATAATAATAACAAAACGCATATTCTCAGTCTGATTATTAATCATATTCCTATGATGATATAGGATTCTTCCAGGTCCTTGTACTGCATCTTTATAAAGTATTCCCTTTTGCTTGACCGACTCTGGTGAATTACTCATTAAGAGCTTGGTTCCTGTATCCGTTACTGTATAGTCATCTACTAACGTGTAATCTGCATAATTAAAGCACCTAAAATTATCTACTACACTCCCTATTATACCTTCTTCAAATTTGTAATCTAACTCACTTTGCTTAATATGGTCTGTAACAGTTACTGTTACTTGCTTTTTTTCACTGAGGTTACCATAGGTATCTTTTATCTGAAGTTCAATGACAAATTTCCCTGGATAAAAAAAGGCTGTTGGTTTCCCACTAGTTATTTCATTTTTAGTGTTTTTAGGATCAATATATTTATAGCTCCATAATTCCTCCGTTGCTTTTTCCCAGTCTTCATTTATATACTCATACTTAATATCTATCTTTTCACCTTGCGCATAACTATCTTTTGATAATTTTATTTCAGAGATAACTGGTGATTCATTGGGTTTAATAGTAATGGTTTGCGTATGCCACTCACTCCAGTTTCGTTTACTGTCTTTTACTCTTAGGGATACATTGTGAATACCTGCTGGGGGTCTGCTCAAAAACCCATCAAGTACTGCCATTCTATGTTCTTTATCTTGATCGATTTGCCATTCTTTTTCAATAATAGCATCTCCGTTACTATCATAGCTTTTGTCGTTCACCGTAATGGCTTGTCCAGCTATATAGACATCTTTTTCAAAATTAAATTTGGCAGTAGGTCTATTCCCCTCAACTTCTCTGCTTAAATCATCTGCTACAACAAACTGAATAGTATTTGCTGCCTTATTAAATATGTAGCTTATATTAAATTGTTCACAAATAAATTTAAAAGGAATTAAAAAAGAACCTTTTTTAATTATGGGCGGGGCATCTATAGAAACTAAGACCCCATTGATCATTGCTGTCTTTTTTCCCTCAGTAAGTACTATTTTTTTGTTGTGTTTATTTAAAGTAACTCTTTTATTTTTAACATCAAAACTTCCGTTAGCATCAAGCACTTCCTCTTGTATAAAAGTAAAAGGAACAAATAATTTCCCATTAATAACTGTTGGTGAACCGCTTAGTTTATACTTTTTTTGATTGATCGTTGCATAAGGACTATTTATCCTTAGAGAAATGTTTTTGACGTCTGGCTCAATATACAGTTTACTTATTAGTGTTTCATTAGCAACCCCTGTATCGAAAGACTCTTCAGCTTTTACTGAATGGATAGGATAACAGGCTACTATAACTGTCATCGCCATACTTATTATTTTTTTATTCATCATTAGTCTCCTATTGTACTCATTATTGTCTTTTGCCCCAAAATATTATTATACCATAATTTTCTAAATAATGTAAGTCACTTGCCTTTCTGCCTCTCTTTGCTTATTAATATTATTTGAGTAGTAACAGACCTAAAACAATACCTAGTATTGTTGCAACTGTCGTCATCCTTCCATTCCATATTTTTCTGGATTCCGGAATAAGCTCATCACATACAATATAGAGAATAATCCCAGCCGCTAGTCCTAAGGCAATTATAATAAATGTTTGACTCATGCTGCTAAGCACATAACCTAACAATCCTCCAACCCCCATAATACTCCCTAATATAATGGGAATAACAAGTACACCGAGTAATTTAACTTTTGCTTGTTTAAAAGGAATAGCTAATGCAATACCTTCTGGTATACTATGCAGTGCTAATATGACCGCAAACTTTTGTATAATATCAGCTGAAGCATTTGATAATGCTCCTAACGCAAATCCTTCTGGTATATTATGGAGAGCTATTCCTATAACAAGTGTAAAAGCAGTTCTAATCATTCGGGAGTTTTCCACTCTAATCATCTTTTCAAAAGCTGGTGTAATATCATCTAATAATAGCCCAATTGTTACCCCTATCATAATTCCTATAATGATCAAATCCATTCTCTCTTTAGATAGAGCTTGTGGAAGTACATCAAAACATATTAATGCAATCATTAGACCTGATGTTCCACCAAATAGCATACCAATGACGCGTTTACTCCTAACTTTAAATACATATAAAAGGACTATACCGATTGCAAGTCCCATTCCCTCAGCAACAAGTGCAATAAACCCTATAAGCCATATGCTCATACCTATCCCCCCTACTATAAATATGTATGGACAAATTGATAGTTTAGAACCAAAAAAGCTCATCCTAAGGATGAGCTTACATATTCGTTACATATTTTAATTTTTCAGTTTGATCTACTGTTGTAAGTGTCGATATAACTTCTTCAATATCCCCATTAAGTATCTGATCCAATCTATGAAGTGTAAGTCCTACTCTATGGTCTGTTACACGTCCTTGTGGAAAATTATAAGTTCTTATACGTTCACTTCGATCTCCAGTACCCACTTGACTTTTCTTTTCTGCCGCAAGCTCTGCATGCTGCTTTTCAAGTTCCATTTCATAAAGTCTGGCTCTTAGTACTTTGAGGGCCTTATCTTTATTTTTAAGCTGTGATTTCTCATCTTGACATGAAATAACGATACCTGTCGGCATGTGTGTTACACGTACAGCAGAGTCAGTTGTATTAACACTTTGTCCTCCATTTCCAGAAGATCTAAATACATCGATTCTGACGTCATTCATATTAAGTTCTACATCTACTTCTTCTGCTTCCGGCAAAACTGCTACTGTTACAGTTGACGTGTGAATACGCCCACCAGATTCAGTCGCTGGAATACGTTGTACACGGTGTACTCCGCTCTCATACTTGAGTTTTGAATAAGCCCCTTGCCCTTTTATCATAAATATAACTTCTTTAAATCCACCTATCCCATTTTCATTAAGAGACATAAGTTCCGTTTTCCAACGGTTGCGTTCTGCATACATGGTATACATGCGGTACAAGTCAGATGCAAAAAGCGCAGCTTCATCTCCGCCTGCTCCCCCTCTTATTTCCACAATAACATTTTTATCATCATTAGGATCTTTAGGTAGAAGAAGCAACTTGATTTCGTTTTGAAGAGGTTCTACTCTTTTTTTATTCTCAGATAATTCTTCTTTTACAAGTTCTTTAAAGTCCTCATCTAAGTTGTCATTTAACATGATAAGTGCTTCATCAATAGATGCTAAAGTATTTTTATACTCTTGATACTTTTCAACAATATCTTTTAAGTCACTATGTTCTTTCATTAACTTTTGCCATTTATCTTGATCGGCTATGACCTCAGGCTGACTAATTTGTTCGCCTATAACATTAAACTTTTCAACTAAATCATCTAACTGTGCAAACATAGTTCACCTCTTTCTTAACAAATTTAAATACAATCATTTACTATAAATATGCTAACTTATTCTTGCATTCAGTTTCTAGCTACGATAACTCTGTCTTTCCCAGCTAAATCCTTTATTACTTTTATATCTTTAAATCCTTCGTTTATCATGATCTCGGTTACAGCTTCTGATTGATTATAGCCTATCTCATAGGCCAATATACCATTTAATTTTAAGAATTGTTTTGCCTGCTTAGATATTTTCCTATAGAAGGTAAGACCATCGAGACCATCTGTAAGGGCAAGCTTTGGTTCATAATCATTTACCTCTTCCATTAAAGAACTCATCTCATCTTTAGAAATATAAGGTGGATTTGAAATAATTAAATCAATACTATTCGGCTCACCAGTATAATCATCTAATAAATTACTTTTAACACAGTTTATTCTATCATTTACTCCGTGAAATACTGCATTTTTGAATGTTACATCCAATGCCTCCTGGGATATATCAATAGCAGTTATTTTAACATCTTCTAGAAAATGTGCCAGAGAAACACTTATACATCCTGAGCCTGAACCTATCTCAATAATCTCTTTAAGCTTCTCTTTTCTTATAATATCGATAACAGTCTCAACTAAGGTCTCAGTATCTTGCCTTGGTATAAGCACCCGCTCATCTACATAAAAATCAAGTCCCATAAATTCCTGACTCTTCGTAATATATTGCAGCGGCATCCCTTGAGTTCTTTTAGCAATAAGATACATATAGGTTTCTTCCAGCTGTCTTGATATAATTTCATTTTTATTTAATACAAGCGACATATGATTACATCCTAACAAATGACACAAAAGCAGTCTCGCATCAATTGATGCATCATGTTTATTGTAGGCTTTAAGTATTTGCTCTCCCTTAGTCATTAATTGATGCAAGGTAATCTCTAGGGTACTATTTGATAGTAGGCTCATTCTCTAAGACTCCTTTTACGGCTTCAATAGCAACTTGAATTTGCATATCGTCTGGTTCTATCGTTGTAAATTCTTTTTGTAACCACATACCTGGTTTACTTAAAAAGTCAGCAATTTTATTATCTGGTGATTTCCTCGCCCATCTAATAAACTCGTAAGATAGTCCTGCTATAATAGGAACCATCAAAATACGTATAAGAGTTCTTTGCCATAAAATTTGAGTTGTAAATAATGTAAAGACTAAAATACTCATAATCATAACAATAAACAAAAAACTTGTCCCACAGCTTTTATGAAGTCTGCTGCATGCTTTAACATTCTCTACAGTTAACTCTTTATCTGTTTCCAGACAATTAATTGTTTTATGTTCTGCCCCATGATATTGAAAAGTGCGCTCTATATCTTTCATCTTAGTAATAAGCTTCATATACATTAAGAAAATAGAAATACGTATGATACCTTCTATAAGGTTTTGAACAAAAGAGCTCGATACTTGATGCCTAAAGAGTCTGCTGATAAGCATAGGAAGTACCATAAACAGAGCTATAGCAAATACAAATGAAAAAAACATAGTAATTGCCATTATGATCTTCTCGCCCTTATCACCAAGCTTATTTTGTAACCAAATTTCAAATTTGCTTGGCTTCTCTTCTTCATCTTCCATCCCATATAATTCTGCTGAAAAACTAAGTGTTTTTACCCCAAGAACAAGTGACTCTGCAAAAGTAGCTATTCCTCTCAAAATAGGCCATCTAAGTACCTTAATACGGTCCATAACACTTGTAGAATGCTGCACATCTGTTTCAATTGTCCCGTTCGACTTTCTTACCGAAACAGCATAAACAGATCGTCCTTTCATCATGACTCCTTCAATAACAGCTTGACCACCTATACTTACTTTCGCCATTTGCTCACCTCCAATTTTTGCAAAAAAAAGGTTGAGACCATCCTCTCAACCCCTTTTGTAACTTGTTACATTTCATATTTTTTATTAAATTTATCAATTCTTCCTTTTGCTGAGGCTGCTCTTTGTTTACCTGTATAAAAAGGATGACACTTTGAACATACTTCTACGTTAATTGTTGCTTTTGTTGAAGATGTTTCAATAGTATTCCCACATCCATTACAAGTTACTGATACTGCTTCATATTTTGGTTGGATTTCTTTATTCATTTACATTCACCTCTTTCATGACCTTTTTCTATATTAATTTTCGATCTAACGATTTTGTGACAACGTTAGTATTATAGCATGCCTTAGCTTCTTTTGCAAGTATCTACTCCGTCGTTTCAGCCAAAAATTACAAAGTTTTTTTCATGCGTTCTACAAATTCTTTATTGTTACCACAGACTAACATCATATTAATTAACTTTTCTGTAACCTCTGAAGTATTATTGCGGCTTAGCTCTTTTCTAATGCTATAGGCAACACTTGCTTCTTCAGGAAGTAATAAAAGATCATCCCTTCTGGTTCCTGATTTATAAAGATCGATAGCAGGGAAAATCCTTCTTTCTGATAAGTACCTGTCTAAAACAAGTTCCATATTGCCAGTCCCTTTGAATTCTTCAAAAATAACTTCATCCATTTTACTTCCTGTATCCACTAATGCTGTCCCTAATATTGTAAGGCTGCCCCCACTTTCAATTTTTCTTGCTGCACCAAAAAACTTCTTTGGCATATGAAGAGCTGCCGGATCTAATCCTCCTGATAATGTTCTGCCACTTGGAGGAATAGTAAGATTATAAGCTCTTGCCATTCGCGTAATACTATCTAATAATATAACGAGATCCTTGCCTTGCTCTACCATTCTTTTAGCTCGTTCTAATACCATTTCCGCTACTTGTTTATGATGTTCCGGAGGCTCATCAAAAGTTGAAGCAATGACCTGAACATCTTTCCCCTTTATTGAGCGCCTTATATCTGTTACCTCTTCCGGTCTTTCATCTATAAGAAGTACAATAAGTGACACTTCACTATGGTTATACGTAATAGCATTTGCAATATGCTTAAGAAGAACAGTCTTGCCTGCTTTAGGAGGTGCTACAATAAGTCCTCTCTGTCCTTTTCCTATAGGGGCTATAATATCTATAATCCTTGTAGAGAGAATGTCTCTTTCATATTCTAAATGAAGTCTTTCATTAGGAAATACCGGGATTAATGTTTCAAAATTCGGCCTATATTTTGCTCTCTCCGGTCTATCTCCATTAACCTTATGCACATACAAAAGTGCGCCTGCCTTCTCTCCCTCTTTAGGTTTTCTCATATCTCCTTCAATCCAGTCTCCTGTCTTAAGATTGAATCTTCGGATTTGAGAGATCGAAAGATAAATATCATTTTCACCTCGCATAAAGTTTTGAGATCTTAAAAATCCATACCCATCTGCCATAATTTCTAAAATACCGGCGCCTGTCATCCTGTCGCTCTTGGTCTCTAAACTTTGATGGGTAGTATCTTCAGCTAGTATATCTTCTTCATTTTCAATGCAGGGTTCTAATGCAATTGAGGAGTTATTATTTTCTTCAATATTAGTTATCAGCTCACTTTTTCGCATTTTATTAATGTTTTTTATGCCTAATTCCTTAGCCTTCTGCCTTAGCTGAACTAAAGTTAATTCTTCTAAATTACTCATTAACCAATAACTCCTTTAGATTCTCTATTTTTATTAATTAGTTTATCATATAACAATCATTTATTTCAAGCTAAGATTAATAATCACCTGTTAGCATTATGTTTAAAGCAGGCCCTTAAGATACTTATCTTCTATTTCTACTCCGCTTATAGGCTTGTCCCAAAGAAAACCTTGCCCCATTTCGCAGCCTAACAAACTCATCATTTGCAGCTGCTCTTTACTTTCAATTCCTTCTGCAATCGTTTTAAGATTTAAGGTCTTAGCAATAGAAATAATAGCCTCTACTATTGCCCTATCCTGAGGATTTCTTACAATTTCTTTGACAAAAGATATATCTATTTTAAGGTGATCAAACATAAATTTTTTGAGGTAACCAATAGATGCATAACCTGTTCCAAAATCATCAATAGATATTGTAAATCCATATTCTTTAAGTTCCTTCATGATAAGCTTTGCAATGCCCACATCTTCCATAACTGTTGACTCAGTAATCTCTAACACCACATATCTTGGGTCTATATCATATTTATTAAGAATACCAATAATATTCTTAGCAAGCCTAGGATTTTTAAATTGCAGTGCAGATAGGTTAACTGAAACAGGAACGACCTTGTACCCTAAGTCAATCCATTTTCTTAACTGATCACATACTTTTTCTATAACCATAATATCTACTTTTTCTATTAAGTTCATCTGTTCTAAGAGATTAATAAAAGTTCCCGGAAGCACCATCTCTCCATTATGCTTTACTCTTCTAACCAGTGCTTCCATCCCCACCAGCTTATGATTATTAAGATCAACGAATGGCTGATAATACACTATAAATTCATTATTCTCAACAGCTATTCGCATTTCTGATTCAAGAAGTATTGTATTTTGAACTTCTTCTTGTATACCTTTTGAATAAAACATATAAGAAATATAATGAGCTTCTTGCTTTACCTTAGCAAGAGCAATTTTAACATTTTTGACGAGATCACTTGGAATAACCGAATCATCTGGGTATAATGTTACCCCAGCCTTAAATGTAACATACATGTAGCTATTATGTATTTTAATAGGTTCCTCAACAATATGATTGAGTGTTTCTAAAAATTCTTTTGTTTCTTCAGCATTAATGATGTTCTGCTGAATGATTGCAAATACATTGCCATCATATAAAAATATCTCTTTATCATGATCTAATATTTTCTTAATTCTACTACCTACTTCCTTAATAATTCTGTCTCCGACACTTAGTCCATAGGTATGATTAATTTCTCCGATCTTCTTTATATCTATTAAAACAACTGCAAATTTAGTATCATTTTTTTTGCTTCTTTTTACTTGCTTATATAAACTCTCCAAAAAAACTTTTTGGTTAGGAAAGTTCGTTAACCTATCAATATAACTGGCTCTATAAATCTCATCTTTTAGTCTCTGTGTTCTGGTAATATCTTTTGAAATACAAACATAATATTCTAATTGCTTACCATCCCATAATGCACTAAAAGAATTAGTTAAATAAATTCTTTTGTTATTTTTTATAAAACGATTAGTTACAAATTCAAATTTTTCCCCTTTTAAGACAAATTTCCTAATCTTTTCAAGAATAATATCGTCTGCTAAATCCACTCCAACAAACATACACATATCCTGGCCAAGTATATTAGCTTTAGTACATCCACAAGATAGATACACTTTTTCATTTGCATATACTATTTTACCATGCTGATCTCCAATGATAAGCCAATCTTCCATCTCATCAATTATTTTTTCTAGTACATCTAGTAATTTGTATTTGCTAATTTCTTCAGCTATTAGCATACTCTGCCTCCTTAAGTGTAAACCCGTACATGTTTATGGCCTTATATGTGTTTATTACCTGCTTGAAGTGCAATAACCCCTGTTCTAACACTTTCTATAATCCCATATTGTCTTACAGTATCTATAAACTCATCAATTTTTTCCTTTGTATTACATATCTCAAAAACCACAACTTGCGTATCCATATCAATGATTTTTACATTAAATTGTCCTGTGAGCTCTTTAATACGAGCAAAAAGTTCTTTTTGAGCAGCAACCTTTATTAAGGCTAGTTCTCTTATAATATCACTTCTTACATCTAGCAATTCAACTTTTTTAATATCTACTAGCTTTTCTACTTGTTTTTGGATCTGATGAATAGAATCTTCGTTTTCAGTAACTGAAATAGTGATTCTTGATATACCTGGGTCATGTGTTTCTTCACCTGCAAAACTATTCATGTTAAAGCCTCTTCTAGTAAATAATCCTGCAATTCTAGCAACTACTCCATAATTGTTTTCAACGAGTACTGATAATATCCTATTAGTCATACTGCTTCCCACCTTATCATATATCACCTATTATACCATTTATTCATTCATTATACGCACGAGAATCGATAATTTAACGTTTTTATGCATCATATGGAATATTATATCATAAATAAATATTTTATAAATATCTTTATTTATTTTGTTTTGTCAATTCATTATTTAAAATAATGCAAAAAAAGAGTTTCTTATTTATTTTTTAAGAAACTCTTTGCCAAATATGCATACCCTTATTACTTTAGATCTCTCTGGGTATTAAATTTCATTAACTTCTCCCGCACACGTCTTTCTATCTCTTCATAAGAATGTCCTGTAATAATTTCCATCCCTTCTTGAATCGTTGTAACAGCATAAATATGGAACAGCTGCATTTTAACGGCATCTACGATCTCATCTTCCAAAATCAATTCTTTCTTGTTTTGAATCGGAATAATAACACCCTCATCTCCCCTAAGACCTCTCTCTTTACAAATCTTAAAAAACCCTTCTATTTTTTCATTTACTCCGCCTATTGGCTGTATTTGTCCATACTGGTTAACAGAACCGGTAGCTGCGATGCCTTGTTTAATAGGAACTTGAGATAAACTTGATAATATAGCATACAATTCAACACTAGAAGCACTGTCTCCATCTATTCCTGAATAACTCTGCTCAAAACAAATATTACAGTTTAATGAAAGAGGCATATCCTGAGCAAAATGATGTCCTAGAAACCCTGTTATAATTTGAATGCCTTTGGTATGAATATCCCCGCCTAGTCCTGATTCTTTTTCTATATCAATAATCCCAAGCTTTCCTTTATAGGTTGTAGCAGTAATTTTAACTGGCCTTCCAAACATAAACTCATCTATACTATATACCGCGAGCCCATTTACCTGCCCTACTTTTTCTCCTTCTGTGTCAATAAGATAGACATTATCCATAATTTTTTCATCTATTTTACTCTCCAGATTAAGTTTAAAATTTTGCCTTTGTTTAATTGCCATGCCAATGCACTTTTCGTCAATAATGTCTTTTGAATAAATACTTGCTTCTCTCACTAAATCTAATAAAGTACCGATATTAGCAGGTAACTTTTTAGGATTCTGAGCTATTCTATTACCATACTCTGTAATTTTTATGATCCCATTTAAACTGACATGTGGTAAATCTTCTTCATCGCATATTTGCTTGATGGCCTTTGCGAGATTATTGACATGATCTTTACTATTATCAATTTGATCATCAAAATTTATTCTGATCTTGAATAGCTTCCTAAAATCTTCATCATGCTCGTAAAGCGGCTGATAGAAATCATAGTTACCTAATAGTATAATTTTAATGTCTGCTTCTAAAGGTTCAGGTCTAACAGCAGAGACTGTCGCAAGATTCATATCTTCTGGATTTTCAACATAGATATAACCTGTCTTGAGCATTTTTTTAATAGCAAGCCAATCCCCGAAATTTTCTAAGATACTTTGAACCCTTAGCACAAGATATCCGCCATTTGCTTTATGGAATAATCCTGGCCTGATATTCGTAAAATCACTATGAAGCATATTGAGTTCACTATCTAGTAGCACCTTTCCTGACAAATTATAATTTTCCAGCTGATTATCTGTAACAATAGGTGCACCTTTAGTCTCAGTATGATCAACTATCAGGTTAACCCGGTATTTTTTAACTAATCTCTGCAGCTCATTTACGCTTGCCCATGGGAACATTTGTTTCATTTCTTTATTATTTTGTTCACTGTCTGCTGCGAATAAACTTAAATGTTCTAGTATATCCTCACATACTTCATCCAGATGAACTACAATCTTTGTATACATTTGATATTTTTCTTTTAGTCTTTTAAATGCCCATCCGATTTCATTTAAACAAATTTCCTTATCCAGATCATCCAGCTCCTGTAAACACACCTTCTCTTTTGCAGTAACACGCTCTATAATTTCATCTGCCAGAGTATAAAGCTCACTTAAATGGTTATCTAGTACAGCCTTTTGTTTCTTAGACAGATTACTGTATTCTTCTTTTGAGATAATATCTCCATTTGCCCCTAGCGGCGCGAATCCTATGCCTTCTTTCGTTGGCTTTACTAGAATATCTACTGCTTCAGCCGTTTCACTTAGTTCCATAAGAAGTTTTTCTTTTTCACTGTCTAGTTCATCTAATATGGTTTGCCTCTTTTTATTAGCTTCTGTACTTTCTAATTTTAAGGGTAACTCATTTATAATAAATTGTATAAATTCATCCATGTCTTGTTTTAATTTTTTTCCATCTCCAGGTCGCAATAATATAAGCCGAGGGGCTTCTGGATTTATAAAATTATAAACATAACAAATATCCTGGGGAGTATTCCTATTATGCGCTTGTTGTTTTAGTATCCTCATAATTGAACTTTGTTTCCCCACACCACATTCTCCGCAAATATATATATTATAACCTTTGGCATTTACTTTTAATCCTAATTCTAGCGCATCCTGCGCGCTTTCCTGCCCAATTATTCCATTACTACCATTAAGTTCTTCCGTTGTAGTAAAGGAGAAATCAGAAGGTTGATATGAAAGCTTAAGTTCATTCCATTTGAGCTTAGTATGATTGTTCATATGGTTCCCCCCCACTACTACTATATTCAAATACGTTGAAATAATTTCACAAAATATTACATTTTATTATAAATAGACCATTTTTTTTACATAATCCCACAACAAAAAATAGCCTAGTTTATAAACTAGACTATTTTAACACGCTATTTACTCCAGTGACTTTGTGGAATGAATCCAATAAGAACAGGGGCAGAGGATCCATTTGGAAGCATATACTCTAACTCTCTTGTCTCACCTGCTTTTATAGTGCCTAAAACAACAGATTTTGTAGTATCACCAGCAAAAAATCCTTTTGTAGGTGTAAGATAGGTGCCCCCATCTTTCCATTTAACTGCCCCTCTAAATATATTGCCTCTAGGATTTAATATAATTCCCATATCTTCTTTGGCTGTCAGCTTAATATGATAGGAAATACCAAAGTTGCCTCTATTTTGCACACTTTCTCCGGTTATAGCATCATAACCATTAGCCCATTCGGCAGTTCCTTTGCCAATAATAAGCTTTTGAGGTTCGTTTTGTTCTAAATTCACACTATAATAAATGTCAGTTGTATTAAATGTTCCCCTTGGATGTATATCCTTATCAAGTAATGACATCTTATTAATAGCTTCAATGGTTGCATTTTCTCCTACTGCTGCAACTGTAAAATCGATCTTACCTTCTGTTATAACATCCATAAGTCCAGAAATACACTGTCCTTTTAGCCATTTCTTCTTTACTGAGTCATAGACATATTTCTTTTCTCCTGGCTGAAGTACATATTCCTCGTAAGCAGATGATTTAAGATAATCATAAAGAAGGAGCTGTCCTATATAAAGTGTATCTTCTGTTGGACCTTTTATTGTCTTTTTATTAACAAATATACGAACTGGCTGATTTGTTGTATTCTCAGCCATGAGTACTAATCTTCTGTTACCTAGATCATTTTCTGGAAGCTCTAAATTATTAATATGGTGTAAAAGTATTCGGCCAATTCCATTAATACTTTCTTTATATAAAACACCTTCTCTTTTTACTACCTCGGGTGAATCACTCATAATAAGTGTCCCGTCTACTGTTCCGGTTTCATAGGGAAACACTTCACTATAACTTTGATAATTTACTCTTTGAAAATTATCAATTGTGTCTCCAATCTGTCCTTCTGTAAACCTATAGGTAAGTTCAGTTTTTAAAACTTCATCTGTTATATGAATAATTATTTCTGTCTTATCACTCAAATTGCCATATGTATCTTGAATCTGAAGGGTAATAATGTAATCCCCTTCTGCAAATAAAGCTCTTGGCTTATCAATAATAGCTTTACTTTCTGCTTCACCCATACGTCTATAGGTCCACTTTTCAGATTTAATATTCTCCCAGTCTTCATTATTATAAGTGTATGTAAAGTTCATGTCCTGTCCTTGTGCATAAGCATTTTTATCAGGATCTATATTTGTAATAACAGGTTTCTCATTTGCCATTATAATAAGTTCCTGGTCCGTCCAATCACTCCAAATGCCTTTGCTGTTTCTAACCTTAAGAGAAATCTTATAATTTCCTTGTCTTGGGGTTTTAAAGATATTGTCTAGCTTAGGGGTCGTGAGTTTTGGATCATTATTAATCATCCAAAGCTTTTCTATTATTTGACTGCCATCTATGTCATAACTTTTGTCAATCGTTTGTACTTCTTGTCCTGCTATGTATAACTCCTTATCAAAGCTAAACTCTGCAACTGGCTTTGGACTAGAATTCCCGCTGCCCGATTCTGCCTCTTGAATCAGTGTAATGGTTTTATCTTGCTCATTGTAATTTGCAGTTATACCAAAAGCTTCACTCATAAATCTTATAGGAAGAAGTGTAACACTATTTGCAATAACTGGAGGCACGTCTATTTCTACCTTTTCTCCATTGATAAAAGCTGTCTTTTCTCCTATCTTAACTACAACCGTATTTTCTTCTCTTGTTACTGTAACCTCTCTTGTATCATTATTCCAAACAACACTAGATCCCAAAACCTGATCTGCGACAAATCTTAAAGGTAAAAAAGTTCTGCCTCCTATAACTTTAGGAGAACTTAACAATATGTATTCCTGTCCATTCACCTGTGCTTTATTTGAACCTAATGTTAGAATAACTTCTTTATTTTCAACAATTACATCTTCTTTATCTGTTACATTCTCTTGCTCTGTTCCATCAATTGTTTCATTCACTTCATATGATTGTTCATTAATATTTTGTATAGGATTATCTAATACTTCTTCAGCAAATACATTACAGTTGCCTAACATGAGAGAAGCAAATAGTAATCCAGCGATCAATCTTCTTTTCATAAGTCACTCCTTATATCATTTATTAAAAACTTGTTTGGGCATTTCATTATACCATATTTATACAGAAAATAGCATTTTTCTCCTATTTTGTGGGTAAATAGTAATCTATTTGTAACATTAACCTTAAAATTATGGCTTTAAGTATGCTTAAACAAGAAAAAAATATTAAAAAGCAACAGGCCCTTTGGCCTGTTGCTTCAGTAAAGTACTTTTTTAACTATTAAAAATCTAATTGTAGTTGCATAATAACTGCATCCTCTGTTGGTTTTTGGTAATACCCTTTTCTTATCGCTACTGGTCTAAATCCAAATACCAAATAGAGTCTTTTGGCTGCTTCATTACTGCTTCTCACTTCAAGTGTTATACGCCTCACATCTTTTTGTTTTGCCTGAACTAAAAGACTTTCAAACAACTTTCTTCCTATGCCTCTTCCCCTATAGCTTGAATCTACTGCAATATTTGTTATTTCACCTTCATCCAGAATAATTCTCATTCCGCCATATGCAACTATCCTTTCATCAATTGTAACTACATTATAAACAGCAAATAGACTACTTACTTCTTGTTGCAAAGATTCTATAGACCAAGGCATACTAAATGAGGCACATTCAATTTGAAATACCGCTTCAACATCCTCCATTAACATAGGCCTAATGATCATCTTTTTCTCTGGCCTCACGTTCTCTCTCAGCTTGCGATTTTCTAAGATACATAGGTACAAATTCCGATGCACTAACACTATTGCCTTTATCATATTCTATGCTGGCAATCTGAACAAGTGTACTAGCTCTCTGAAGAGTTAGATAACTTGCTGCAAACTCAGCTTTATACTCCAGCTTTTCTTCAATTTTATCTCTGTACTGCCATACTCCGTCTCCTAAAAAAATTACTTTTTCATTGCGTTCTGCTATCTGGCATAAATACTCATCTATATCTATAGCTAAATAATCTGTAAGCCGCAAAAGTTCCTTACCTCTCCACTGATAAAGAGCCGTATAAACTTGATTACGACGGGCATCCATCATAGGGCAAATAACATGCTCAGTATGAGTTATATTATTTGCAATGGCATCAAGCGTCGGAATGCCTATAATGGGTTTGTCTAATGCTAGAGCTAACGCCTTAGCCGTTGTAACGCCGATTCTAAGTCCTGTAAAAGACCCAGGTCCGCTTGTAACTGCAATAGCATCTAAAGTACTTAAGTCCAGTCCTATCAACTGTTTCATATGCTCCATCATAGGCATAATGGTTTCTGAATGAGTAAGCTTATCACAAATATAATATTCACCTACTAATTTATTATCCTTCATGTAAGCAATACTTCCTGCTATTCCAGATGCATCTATTCCTAGAATATTCATACCAATGCCTCCTTAACGACTATTTGTCTATAATCAAATCCTTTTGTTAAATCCTTTTCTATAAAAATCCATTTAGCTTCTTTAGGTATTACCTCACTGACATTATTCGCCCACTCAACAAGACAAACACCCTGACCAAAAAAATAATCTTCATATCCAATCATTTCTAGTTCATCACTATCTTCTATTCTATACATATCAAAATGATAAAGCGGCATGTGACCATCATATTCTTGTATAATTGTAAAGGTTGGGCTTGTAATAGGTTCTTCTATTCCTAGCCCTTTTGCGAAGCCTTTAGAAAATATAGTTTTACCTACTCCCAAGTCTCCAATTAGACAATAGATTTCTCCCACTTCAGCATTTCTGCCTATTTGATAACCTATTTCTAATGTTTGCTCTTCAGACGTACTTTCATAATGAATCATCTACTAATCCTCTCAGTCATTTTTTTACCTATTAACTCATTTTAATACTAGCTTATAAAACTTTCAACCGATTTTGCGCTCTGTACTTTAAAATATTACCATATATTAACCACTTATGCATAATAATACGTGTAAAAACAAATAATAGCCACAAAGTATTTTAAGGAGGTCAATAATGAGCAGATTACAAGGAACTAAAACGCTGCAAAACCTTATGCATGGATTTGCAGGAGAGTCACAAGCTAGAACCCGATATGATTTATATGCCGAAATAGCTTATAATGAGGGCTATCAATATCTTCACAGTATCTTTGAAGAAACCGCTAAAAACGAAATTGCCCATGCTAAAATCTTTTTTGATTATCTTACTGATGATTTAAAAAACGGTGTATTTCCTGTAAATACAGAATACCCTATTGGTATGTATCATACATTAGAAAACCTGCTTTATGCTGCTGCAGGCGAACAGGATGAAGCTACTAATGTTTATCCAGCCTTTGCCAAAGCAGCTGATGAGGAAGGGTTCAAAGATATTGCAAACTCTTTTAAAATGATTGCAGAAATCGAAGCTCATCACGAGGCACGTTTTATGCAGTTCGCAAATGATATTAAAAATGGCATGCTTTATAAAAAAGATCAAAAGGTATACTTTAAATGTCAAAATTGTGGACACGTTCACGAAGCTACTAATGCTCCTAGCATATGTCCTGTTTGCAAACATCCTCAAGGCTTTTTCTATGTTGCGCAAAATCCTATTACAGGCTAATAATGCTTTATATTTCATACACAGCAAAAGACTATCTTATTGAATTCTCCTTACCTTTCAATAGGATAGCCTTTCCTTATCATAAAATCATATTATCTATGTGCTAAATATCTCATCACTGGTTGTATTGATTTTACAAATGCTACACTTGTCAGTGCTACAATTGTTCCTTTTAATATGTTAAATGGAGTAATAGCATACAATACTAAAGTTAGCTTATCTGTTATAGCAGGATTAACGGCGCTTCCCATACCAATAATAGCTTCTAAAGGCATAAAAAGTTTTGCATACATAGGTATTGTTATAAAATAATTAATAAGAGCTCCTGAAAGTGTAATCCCAGCTATACCTAGTACGATGCCTATAGTAATTGTCTTAATATCTTTTCTTTTTCTAATCATAAGTGTAAGCGGAATAATATACCCTAAAGATACAATAAGATTTGCGAGTTCCCCTACATAAGCGCTGGTTGTTCCAAAAAGCAGTGCTTTAAGAAGATTTTTAATGATAACAATAACAACTCCTGCCACCGGGTGAATAGCTATGATCCCCACAATAGCCGGTACTTCACTAAAATCAATTTCTAAAAAGCTAGGAAATAAAGCAGGCAGTTTTATTGCTCCAAATTGCATTAATATAACTGCCACTACACTCATCATTGCCATTTTGATGAGATTTTGAGTACTAAATAATTTGTTTTCTTTTTGCATAGTTTATATTCTCCTTTTTCACATATAAAAAGCAACCCAAATTATTCTTAGGGTTGCTCACATTGTTATAGTTACTTGCATTATAAACATTATGCAAAACGCAACTCTTCTGCCATCCAGACTTTACTGTCGGTCTTGGAATCTCACCAAGTCAATGCATTAATAAAATGCAGTCGCGGACTTTACCGCCGGTCGGGAATTTCACCCTGCCCTGAAGAATTAGATTAACTTCTTATATTTAATTTTATATTTATTATAATACACATACCCATTTATTTCAATACTTTATTTACTGCGCTTCAAAATAAGGATAAACCTTGTTAATTTCTTCTTTAATCAGCCTTACAACCTCTTCATTCCCACTCACAAGATTAATGCCCCATTCTCCATTTTCTTTTTTTAAAAGAGACGTATCAACCCTTCCTCCAGCTTCTTCAACTATAAGTTTGCCTGCTGCTATATCCCATTTGCTAATTTTAAATTCCCAATAGCCATCTAGTCTGCCACAAGCAGTATAGCACAAATCAACAGCTGCACTCCCCATCCTGCGTATATCTTGAACCTTAGGAATTAAACTGTTACTGATAGCTAAATTATTATGCTGTGAGATATGTTTATCATAAGGAAAACCCGTTGACAATAAACACTGATTAAGCTTATTATTGCAGGCTATATGTATTGGCTTATCATTTAAAAAAGCCCCTTGCCCTTTAATGGCATAAAAAAATTCCCTAAGTCTTGGTATATAAACTGCTCCGAGAATAGTTTGTCCATTTTTCTCTAAAGCTATAGAAATAGAATGTATAGGAAAGCCATGCAAATAGTTCGTTGTACCATCTATTGGATCAATAATCCACTCATAAACATCCCCCTCATTCATTTTACCCTGTTCTTCAGATAAAATAGAGTGATCAGGATAATCTTTTCGAATATGATCCGTAATAAATTTATCAGACCACTTATCAACTTCTGTTACAATATCTGTTTCAGTACTTTTAATTTCATAAGAAAATCCTTTTTCCTGTTTCTCTAATTGGTATTGACCTGCTTCATAGGTCCAATGTCGTAACTTTTCTATTATCTCATTTAAATCCAGCATCTTAACCTCCTTAAATATAACTTTCCTTATTTATATGATAATCTAAACCTTCACTGCTTAGAATAAATTATCCCCTCATACTATTTTTTCTAAAGCCCCCCTGTATGGCATCTTAGAGTTCACTCAAAAGCTAAAGTGCTGCATTCACAGAACATTTATCTTCAAGGTAGGCTAAAACCTCCTTAGTGTCTCCCTCACATATAACTTTATATGCAGCTTTTTGTATTTGATACTCATACATGGGATCATAATAATCCCTCAAAAGAGTCTCTATCCAGCTTTTATGGAGCGCGTATGTTCCTGAATTTATTTGCTCCTCATAAGCCTTTTCAAATAAATCTATGACTTTTTTACAGCGATCGCCTCCAAGTCTTTTTTCAATTTTTCTAAGACTGGCTCGTATATAATCAGCCCATTCTGAAAGCCCTAGATCCTTTGAATACATCTCTACATAGGCCTTTTGAGACTCATAGACATACTCATCCATGGTGATTTGAACCCGTTCTTCTAAAGGAACTTTAACAATCACACGGTCTCCACTGTTGAAATAGGCTGCTAATGGTTTGGGTATAAAGCATTTCCCAATATTGGCCCCTTCGTCTTCTAGAATCATATAGGGGTAAGCCTTACTGCGATGCACTATAAGGGCATAGGCAAGATTATTCTCAAAGTTGATTTGAGTTGGCTGCGATGTCACCTGTCTGCCAAATGAAGATCCGCGATGATTAGCAAGACCTTCAAGATCGATGGCATTTTGAAGCTTTTTAAGCAGAATAGTTTTCCCTGAACCAGTGCATCCCCCAATTAAAATAGGCTTACTCCTTTGACGCGATGGATCAAGTTCTTCTATTAGATAATTTCTAAAAGCCTTGTACCCTCCTTCAAGTCTTACAATTTCTCGCCCAGCTGCCTCAGTAATCCACTGCTGCGAAATTTGAGAGCGGAGTCCGCCTCTAAAACAACAGACCATGCTATCTGGATATTCTCTAAGATGATTTAACCAAGCATCGATACGCGCCTGCCTTATTTCCCCTGACACTAAGTGATGCCCTAGTTTAACAGCTTCTTCGTTTCCTTTTTCCTTATAACATATCCCCACTAACCGTCTCTCCTCATCATTCATGAGCGGCAGATTAACTGCATTTTTAAAACTTCCTTTTTCAAACTCAATAGGGGCTCGTACATCTATAAGAGGCGTTTCCTCTATAACAATCTTCTCAAAATCATTGCATGTAAGCATTCTCATTTATCTCACCCTGATCAATTTTTCAAATCGTTCACATGTCTCTCCAATTGATTGAAGAGCCAATCCTTTTGCAGCAGTCACTTTTAAAAACTCTGAAATTCCTTCTTTTCTAACCATCACAAGAAGCCCTCCAGAAGTTTGCGCATCACATAAAATATGCCTTTGTTCTTCTGTCATCTCTGTAATAGTATGTCCATAACTTTTAAAGTTATTTTTAGTCCCTCCAGGTACACAATCCATTTCAAGATATTTTTTGGTATTAGGAAGTAAAGGAACCTTATCGAAGTTTATCACAGCCGAAATGCCACTGCTTTCACAGATTTCACCCAAATGCCCAAGAAGTCCAAATCCCGTAATATCCGTTAAAGCAGCAACACCAGTTAACTCTGAGAGCTCTGCTCCAATTTTGTTCAAAGTAGTCATTGCATGGATAGCGGCATCAATATGTCCTGGCTCAATCTTTTTCCTTTTTTGCGCCGTTGTTAAGATACCAATTCCCAAAGGTTTAGTAAGGAATATTTCACACCCTGGAACGGCTTGGTTGTTCTGTTTCAAAAGGCTGCTGTTTACAATCCCTGTTACCGCTAGCCCAAATATCGGCTCCGGAGAATCTATGGAGTGCCCTCCTGCTAGTGGAATACCGGCTTCATCACAAATTGCACGTCCGCCTTCAATAACCTCTCTTGCAATTTCAGGTGAAAGAACATTCACAGGCCACCCTAGTATTGAAATAGCCATTAGCGGCTTTCCGCCCATAGCATAAATGTCACTAATCGCATTCGTAGCCGCAATCTTTCCAAAAGTAAAAGGATCATCTACAATCGGCATAAAAAAATCTGTGGTACTTAAAATAGAGGTCCCATTTCCTAAATCATATGCCGCTGCATCATCCTTATTACTATAGCCCACCAGAAGATTGGGATAGTTCACTTTATCCTTGGTTGTCTTTAATATTGATTCTAATACAGCCGGAGATATTTTACATCCGCATCCGGCACCATGACTATATTCTGTTAACTTAATATCTTTCATAAAACGATCCTCCATATTTTTTAATTAGTAGAACATTTTGTACTACTCCTAAACAGTAATGACTTTATCTGAGCTCATCATGATCGAAACAATTTCTGCCATATCAGATATTCGTCCAACTTCCATACTATTTCTAAGATCATAATGATCAATACAAGTTCCGCATGCAATAATTTCAACACCTTTTAAAGACAAACCATCAAGAGCATCTAAAACAAGAGACCCTTTAGCCAGCAGCTTTACTCCAGCGTTATAACATATAATGACCTCCGGCAGCTCTTCTCCTCCCCATAGTTTTCTTAAAAATGCCCCTAATAACTTCTTTCCCAGCTCATCATCACCTTTCCCAAAAGTCTCCCCATTTATAACAATTACTGTTTTCATTTATTTTCCTCCCTGATGTCTATTTCTTATATTACTTTTCTTTTTTAAATAATCGAGAAAAATAGTTTGCAATTTTTAAATTCTTGAAAAGTGATTTTTTCTCTTTAGGTTCCTCACGGTAGGTCACTTTTACCGGTCCAATATTTTTAACCATAATAGTGACTTCTTCATCTTTTTTTACTGCCTCTTCAGGCACCTTAGCCTCCTGAATTTTCATTTCCTGTTTCGTCTCTTTAGGATGAGGTTCCTTATTAGCATACTTTCTAGAATATTGAGCTTTTTCTATGCATTCCTTAACATCTGCATCCGTAGGCAGCTCCTCTTCATCAACTAAGACTCCAACATGTTCTTCTATCTCATATAAAGACATGATATCATCACTTGTTACTAAGGTAATGGCCTTGCCGCTGTTGCCAGCCCTCGCTGTACGTCCAATACGGTGTACATAACTATCTTTATCTTTTGGCACATCATAGTTAATAACCAAAGATAAGTCATCAATATGTATACCTCTGGCTGCAATGTCTGTCGCTACTACAATAGACAGATCACCGTTCTTAATTTTTTGAATCGTCTTCATGCGATGATTCTGAGAATTGGCTCCATGCAAGGCTTCTGCTGCATAGCCTTTTTTTGATAAATAAGCTTGAACGCGGTCCACTTCATCTCTTGTATTGCAAAAAATGATGCAGCGGTCGGGCTGTTCCACCTTCAGCAGCCTATTTAGCTGCATTCTCTTTTCACCTGTTTGCATCCGATAGTAAACCTGTTTAATAGTATCTACTGTCTTAGTTTCAGATTTTAATTCTATGGTAATAGGCTGATGCATATAGCCTTTGCAAATTCTTTGGATTTCTGTAGGCATTGTGGCTGAAAACAACAGTGTCACACGTTTAGCAGGCAGTTCTTTAATAATGTGAACCATCTGATCGATGAATCCCATATCCAGCATGCGGTCAGCCTCATCAAGGACAAAAAATTGAATATTCTTTGTCTCTAAAGTTCGTCTTTTAATATGATCAAACACTCTTCCTGGTGTTCCTGTTACAACATCAGTACCGCTTTTTAATGATCGCATTTCACTTTTTATATCGTGCTGCCCATAAACAGCAGTTGTACGAATATCTAGGTACTTAGACATTTTTTTAAGATCTTGATCCACTTGAACTGCCAGTTCTCTGGTTGGTGTTAAAATTAATCCTCTGGGGCCTCCCTTATTTGGTGTAATAGATTGAAGGACTGGGATGCCGAAAGCACCAGTCTTGCCACTACCAGTTTTTGACATGACAATAAGATCCTTATGTTCTAAAATATAAGGAATTACTTGCTGCTGAACTTCTGTTGGTTCAGTAAAGCCCATCTCTTTTATTGCATCTACAATCGAAGGTAAAACCCCTAAGTCACGAAAATGATTAGCCATAATTACCTGCTTTCTTCAACTTGTCATTTTTATAAGATCATATAATTCTCTCTTAATCATATACTTTAGCTGAAAAGATTTCAATCCTTCCATAGCATTCCATAGCTAAATCTAATTGTACCCATTAACATTTATAAAAAATCTACAAAAAAATTGTTTTTTCTCTTTACTTTATAGCAGTATATGCTATAATATATTTAAGGAAGCAAGCAATCTTCCCACATACCCTATTCAGCTATTACAGTTTTATCATGTACTTGGTATTCAGTAGTTTGTTGTGAAGTTGGGTTTTTTTAATATTTATGAAGTAGTTTTAAGTACACAATATTAAGTAAGTGAATGATAAGTTTTTGAGAATCAAAAAGTTTAAGTGTTGTAAGTTTCGTTTTTATCATTTATATTAACATGAAAGCGTTAGGTTTACAATTGAAAGGAATGAATGAGTAATTAAATTATATGTAGTGTTAAATCGAATAGGGTATGGAAAGTAGCCGATTGTTTATTCTTCTATATAAGCAGGCGGCTACTTTTTTGTCCTGTTTCTTTCCTATTTCAAAATAAAGACACTTAATAAACAGCTGGGCATAAATGCTTATCTGTCTACTAAGTGTCTTTTCTACACTATCATACTCTAAAGGCTATTTTGTTTTAATATTAAGCTGATTATCTTTGTAAATGCTCTCGCCGCCTAGTGCTTCTGCCACAGACTTGGCTGGGATATAAAACACATTTCCTTCTTGGAGCACTGAAGCTTCTAATGTCTGCAGTTTACCATTAACAGTTGCTTGATTACTATTAATGGTTAGTTTAACAGTATTCAAATCTTTAGACAGCGTAATTGTCTGGGTAAAAGTATTTAAATCTACTGATGCCTTAAAACTATCAGCAATTATACTAAGAGGAACTAAGACAGCATTATTGATTAATTTGGGCGTCTCGAGTCCCATATCAACTTCTGCACCATTCACGTAAACTTTCTGTATTTTATTTTCAACGCTATAGAGTGTCACTGATTTATTATTTATTTTTTTTGTTCCCTTAGTAAACTGAAGATTATCTGTTTTAAAATCAGTGGTAATCTTTATAACTGGCCTTACATTCATTTTCATAAAACCAGCGCTATAGCTAAGTTTAGGTTTACTGGTCCCTTTTTGCTCTACAGTGATAACTCTATTTGAGCTATTATCGCTATTTCTAGTTGCAAAGCTTGCTCCCCAACCACTTTCTTTCTGATACATGTTTAAAGTAATCTTTTGAAACTTTTCTCCCTGATAAAGATTTGTTTTTTCTTTATAAGTTTTATCTAGTGTACTAGTTGTCTTTGAATCATTCAACCCTAATTCTTTTAGTGAAGGAATATATACTTTATTCTCATCCTTAGGATTGTATTGCATTATAATTTTCTTTTCATCAGTGGTAAAATTATTTTCATAAAAACTAGTATTAAGATATTCTTTAACTTTAGACGTACTCCAATCTCCGCACGGCTTAACTTCCTTAGAATTAAAAGCTATTTCTCCTACGCTTGAATAACTCATTAAGGTAAGCACCTTCCCCTTAACGCTAACAACTTCCCAAATAATAGGTTCTTTAATATTCCCTAAAGTGATATAGTCCCCTGCTTTAGGACTAAGTGAAGCCCCATAAGCTGTGTTACCTTTTAAAACTACAGTGCAAAAAACTACCACGATAATCATAAATATTTGTATTCTTTGAAATACTTTTTCCACTTCAATCTCCCCCTATATTCTAAATATTCCAACTCTTATTTTATTATATTCCAATATATCCCTTATTAGCAAGTATATGATTTTGTATCTTCCTATTAGATTGATATATCTAAATAATTCTTATAAAAAACACATTCATAGGGCAATATAAATCTGGAGGTGAATATCATGAAAGTAAAAGACATTATGTCAAAAGATGTAGCATATTTAAAATCCGAGGATTCTATCACAAAAGCAGCACAGCTAATGAAAACGTATGATGTAGGTTCCTTGCCTGTACTGAGTGGTGAGAAGGTCATCGGCATTGTCACTGACAGGGATATTACATTAAGATCTGTAGCAACTGGCCAGAATTTAAGGGATCAGACAGTTGGTAATATTATGACCCCCCACACTATTGTAGGCAGTCCTGATATGAGGGTTGAAGATGCTGCAAGGCTCATGAGTGAAAGCCAAATTAGAAGATTACCTATCGTTGAAAACAATAATCTTGTCGGCATAGTTGCCCTAGGGGACATCTCTCTTGAGCCATCCCTTCAAGATAGTGCCGAAGAAGCTCTAAACAATATTTCTCACCCTGATAATACTCTAAAGTAGTTTATAATTTTCAAAAATAAAGAATAGAGAAAACCCTTAAAAAGACTTTTCTCTATTCTTTATTTTGTCTATATACATAGCTTGGTTTTATTTAACTAGTTTTCATTTTCAATGAATGCATCTGAAAAGCAATCACTGCCATCGACTTTTTTATTAAGAAGCCTACCTTTTAAAAATCCTCCTAATCCTATTCACTTAATGATTTTACCCCTTATTCAAGTAAATGGGTTCTTTTAATAGGACGGCTTTACTATCTTTAGACTTCGAATTCGAATTCAAATCCTAATTCCTCAATTGTAAATCGAAATGCAACCCTTACGATTCTAAATTGAGCCTTAATTCTTAAATTTAATATATATGCCAGGTGGTTGCACCTTGGCTTACAAA